>JANRIN010000131.1:0-41801 GCA_033764965.1 Leptolyngbyaceae cyanobacterium bins.302
GATTTCGTCGCTTATTGATTCGATGGGAGAAGAAACCAGAAAACTACTTAGCACTCATTCACCTAGCTTGTGCTTGCATTGCTATACGGGCTATTCGAGTTTTCGGATAGGCTCTAAGAGCTGAAGTCAGTTTCAACTGACTAAACTTCTATTTTTATGGCTCTCAACCTGCTTAGAATGGGAGGGACAATCAGCCCACTAAGGTTATGGATAAATCTCAACGGGAAAAAATGCTGGCGAACGAGCCATACATTGCCTACGATCGAGAGTTGCAAGAGATGACAACGAAGGCTCAAAGGCTATTGCAGAGCTTCAATACCTCATCTCCAGATGAAGCAGAAAAACGTCGTGAGATTATCCAAACCCTATTTGGAAGAATGGGTACAGGGTGTGAGGTAAAGCCACCCTTTTTTTGTGATTACGGTTGCCACATCTTTATGGGCAACAACGTGTTTGTCAACTATGATTGCGTCTTTTTGGACTGCAATTTTATCTCGATCGGCGACAACGTTTTGATGGCTCCCAAAGTTCAACTCTACACGGCATATCATCCGATTGATCCGACCGTGAGAAAAACCGGAGTTGAAATGGCAGCCCCGATCGCGATCGGAAATAATGTCTGGATTGGGGGTGGGGTGATCATTTGTCCCGGTGTGACGATCGGCGACAATGTGACTATTGGGGCAGGCAGTGTTGTCACCAAAAGTATTCCAGCCGATGTGGTGGCAGTTGGAAATCCGTGTCGGGTGCTGAAATCAGTTTAATTAACATTTCACAGGGCGATAGTTGTAATTCTGCGAACAGAAAATAGGACAAAGGAAATGAGACGTAGCGATGCAAACTACGTCTCAATACCTGGTGAACTTTGTTGCGTAGCAGTTAATCTACATCATGGGCAAAACGATTGTAGAGGAAGTCTAGAGCATGGTTACGCAGCTTGTAATATTCGGGTGTTTCCATGATGCGGCTACGATCGCGAGGACGTTGGAATGGAATATCCATCACTTCCCCAATGTTGGCAGCGGGACCATTGGTCATCATCACCAATTTATCTGCTAAGAAAAGTGCTTCATCAATGTCGTGAGTAATCATCAACACGGTGCAGCGGCTATTATTCCAGATCTTCAACAGTTCCTCTTGCAGTTCTTCTTTCGTGATCGCATCTAATGCTCCAAAGGGTTCGTCTAACACGAGCACTTCGGGACGAATCGACAGGGCACGGGCGATCGCCACCCGCTGCTTCATCCCTCCAGAAATTTGTGGCGGCGTTTTATCCATTGCATCTGCCAATCCGACCATTGCCAGATGTTCTTTGACGATCTGGCTTTTTTCGGCTTTGGGCTTCTCTGGATATACTGCATTCACGGCTAGATAAACATTGTCAAACACCGTCAACCACGGTAAGAGCGCATAGCCCTGAAATACCACCATGCGATCGGGACCGGGAGCGGCGATCGTTTTTCCATTCAAACGCACCTCGCCCGTAGTGGGTTTGGCAAAACCGCTCACCATGTTCAGCAGGGTAGTTTTGCCGCAACCAGAGTGTCCAATCAGGCAAATGAATTCACCCTGATTAATCGTGAGGTTGACATTTTCTAGAACGGTGTAACTTTCGCCTTTGGGCAGGGGATAGACTTTTGAGACGTTGTCAATGATTAAAAACGGCTCAGAAGCCGGTCTCTCAAGGGTTGGAGAAATTTGAGTTGCAGTCGTCATGAGTGTTTGCATCATAGAGAGTGAGTAGGGGTGAGGAGATGGGGAGTTAAGCGGCTCGTCCAACTGGAGTGCCGAGGGCAATTTCAGCCATATAGATGTCGTGCTTAATTTGCAGATTGTTGAGATAGGCGATCGGATCGTCAGCCGTAAATGTGGTGCCATCAAAAAGCTGAATCGCCCCACGACTGTAGGTTAGATCTGGCAACCCAAGTTCCCGCGCCGCCACACTAAACACGCTGACCTTGCTAACTCGCTCCAGAATCTCCACCCAGTTGCGCGGAAAGGGCACATCCCCCCACCGAGCAAGCTGAGTCAGGAGCCAGAGATGCTCTGTGCGGCTGGGACGATTCACACCCGCCCCAAAAAACTGATGGTGAGCGTACTCCTGGGGTGTTTTGCGAATGCTGCACACATGATGGCTGGCATCTCCCAGGTAGATATATTCCTTGTCCATACTGAGATATTCGGGACGGGCAAGGATTTCGCGGACTTCTTCCTGGTTGGCTTCATCGGCACAGTAACGACAGGCTTCCAACAAGGCTTTCACCAGCGCCACATGAGTATTGGGATAGGCGAGCGCCCAATCTTCCCGTACCCCCAACACCTTTCCGGGGTGCCCGTCCCAAATTTCCAGGTCAGTGGCGATCGTGTAGCCCAGATTCTCGATCGAGGCTCGCACGTTCCAGGGTTCGCCCACGCAGTAGCCATCAATGTTTCCGGCTTCCAGTTGAGCGATCATCTGAGCTGGAGGAATGGTTGTGACCGAAACATCGTGGTTGGGGTCGATGCCACCCGCCGCCAACCAGTAGCGCAACAGCAGATTGTGCATAGAGGCTGGATGCACAACCCCAAAGGTATGGCGTTTGTCCGGCGTTTCCAGCAGCATTTTCTTGAGATCGTTCAGGGTGAGGATGCCCTGATCGGCAAAACGCTTGTCTAGGGTGATGGCATTGCCGTTGCGAGTCATGGTCAGCGCACTCACCACAGGCAGCGGTCTATCGTTGAAACCACCAACAGTCAGCCAGACGGGCATCCCCGAAGGCATTTGGGCGGCATCCAGGTAGCTTCCGGCAATTCCATCTTGAATGCCGCGCCAGCTTGATTCCCGTACCAAATTGACTTCATCCAAACCGTGATGGGCAAAAAAGCCTTTCTCTTTGGCGATCGCCAGGGGCGCACAGGCAGTCAGCGGCACAAACCCAATTTCCAGGTTGACTTTTTCTAGTCCATGTCGGGAAATGGCAGCGGTTTTCCGGGCACGCAACTTTTTGATTTGCTTTTGTTGATTCAAGAAGTAGATGATTTCGCTGCGGTAGCTGTAGTAGTTGGGATGGTTCACCACTTCCATGCGGCGACGGGGACGGGGAATATCCACTTCTAGAATTTGCCCAATCTGAGAAGCCGGACCGTTCGTCAGCATCACACCTCGATCGCTGAGCAAAATTGCTTCATCCACATCGTGCGTCACCATGATGGCAGTGACGTGATTTTCCTCGCAAATTTGCATCAGTTGCTCTTGCAAGTTGCCGCGAGTCAGAGCATCCAATGCTCCAAAGGGTTCATCTAACAGCAGCAACTTGGGACGAATTGCCAGAGCGCGGGCGATCGCCACCCGTTGTTTCATCCCACCAGAAAGCTGATCCGGTGGCTTATTCGCCGCATGACTCAGCCCCACCAGTTTGATATGGTCTTCAACAATTTGTTTCCGCTCATTGTCAGGCAAGTGTCCCAGCACGTTGTTCACTGCCAGAGCAATATTTTGGCGAACCGTCAGCCAGGGCAACAAGGAATAGTTTTGGAACACCACCATGCGATCGGGACCGGGTCGGAGGATTTCTTCCCCCTGCAACATCACCACACCCTCGGTCGGTAAATCTAAACCAGCAACCATGTTCAAGAGAGTCGATTTACCGCAGCCGGAGTGCCCAATCAGGGAAATGAACTCGCCTTGCTTAATTTGCAAATTGATGCCTTTCAGGGCAACGTAGGTATCCCCATTTGCCAGGGAAAAGGTTTTTTCGAGGTTATCAACAGTGACAAATGCCATAGGACAAATAGATTGTGAAGGTGGATGGTCGGAAACGTATCGGGGATGTACTCAGCGATTTTGGCTGTTGCGTAGCGCTTCTATTGCCGTTGGCTCTGAGGCAAGATCAGGTTTTGAACGTAAACCATCAACTTATCCAATGCCCAACCCACTAAGCCGATGTAAAGCAACGCCAGGATAATCTCGCTCACAAAGCCGTTTTGGTAAGCATTCCAGATGAAGAAACCAATTCCCACAATCCCCGACATCACGATCTCTGCTGCAATAATCGCTAACCAGGCAAGACCGATCGCAATCCGTAGTCCAGTGAAGATATAGGGCAAGGCAGCGGGAAACAAAATCTTGAAGAAGTACTCTTTGCGCGGCAATTGCAGCACTTGAGCCACGTTGTTGTAATCCTGCGGAATCTGGCGCACACCCACAGCGGTGTTAATCAAGATGGGCCAAACTGCCGTAATAAAAATCACAAACAAAGCAGCGGGCTGGTTCTGTTGCAAAGCTGCCAGGGCGATCGGCACCCATGCCAGCGGCGGCACCGTTCGGAGTACCTGAAACACGGGGTCAAGTCCTTTGGCAACACGCTGGTTTAAGCCCACGATAATTCCAACCCCAATCCCCACAACGGCAGCAAAGAAGTAGCCGATCGCCACCCGTTGCAAACTGGCAAGTACCTGCCAAAACAATCCCTTATCAGTGCCACCGCGATCGTAGAACGGATACAAAATGAGAATCCACGTATCTTTTACCACCTGAATTGGACCGGGTAGCGTCGCTCCTGGGAAGGAGGAGAAAATTTGCCACAGTACCAGCAAAATAAAGATTGTTATCAAGGGAGTTAAAATATCATCCAGCTTTTCCCGAACTTTGGGATTGCTTAAGAAGGAATTGCTAAATGTATTCGTCGATCGGCGCTGAGCAATAGTCATGATTTGGTCTCCTGTGCATCATTTATCAAATCAAAAAACAAACATCGATAGTGAGTAGACAGTGATTAAAAATCTCACCTGTCTACTATCTGTCATCTCTTTCTTACGCCTTCTTGAACTTCAAACTATCTAGATAAGCCTGGGGATTCTCTGGGTCAAACTTGACTCCATCAAAGAATGTTTCAACACCACGAGAGGTTGATGTGGGAATATCGGCAGCGGCGATTCCCATTTCTTTTGCCGCTTCTTTCCACAAGTCTTCGCGGTTCACTTTGTCAATCAAAGTCTTGGCATTGGTGAGGTATTCCTTCTCTAAGAAACCCCAACGCACACTCTCCGTGATAAACCAGAGGTCGTGGCTCTTGTAGGGATAAGAAACACTGCCTTTCTCATCCTTCCAATACAGCACTGCCATTGTTTTATCATCCACTTTGCGTCCATCGCCCAGGTCGTACTTACCCATGAGCGGTTCCACGAGAATGTTTTCGGGCAATCCAAAGTATTGCCGTTGCGCCAGGATGGATGCCATCTCTTTCCGATTGTCGAAGTTGTCGCACCATTGCTGTGCTTCCATTACCGCTTTGAGCAAGGCTTTGGTGGCTTTTGGATTTTTATCCACCCAATCCTGACGGATTGCCAGGTATTCTTCCGGGTGCGCCTTCCAAATTTCAGCCGTCAATGCCGAAATAAATCCAATCTTGTCTGCCACAATGCGGAAGGGCCAGGGGTCGCCAGTGCTGAAGGCATCCATTGCGCCCCGTTTCATATCGGCAACGGTTTGGGAGGCTGGAACGGTTAGCAATTCAACATCTGTATCGGGATTAATGCCATTTCCGGCTAACCAATACCGAATCCAAAATTCTTGATTTGCCCTTGGAAATGTGTAAGCGGCTTTGAACCGATTGCCACCAGCCTTTGCCTTGCTGAAAAACTCTGGGTCTTCCAGCTTCAAGCCGATGCCTTTACCTTTGTGCTGTCCCGCGATCGCAATCCCATTACCCTGGGTATTCAGTTGCGCCAGGATATACATGGGGATCTTTTTGCCGTCGGTAATGATGCCTTCATGGATTAAGTAAGGCATGGGCATTTGCCACTGTCCGCCATCAATGCCACCACCACCAGAACCAATCTTGACGTTATCTCGCGCTGAACCCCAGTTTGCCTGCTTTTCAATCTGCACATCAGGCATCCCATACTTGGCAAAAAACCCTTTTTCCTTAGCAATGATCAGGGGAGCCGATTCCACGATCGGAGTGTAACCCAGCCTAACAGTTTTCACTTCTGGCATTTCCTCGCTGGACATTGCCACAGGGCTAGCAATGGGCGACGATCGGGTAACGGTATCGGGCGGATTTCCTAAACAGCCTTTCAGAAATAGGGCAGAAGCAGTCGTTGCCCCCGCTGTTGCCAGAAACCTACGCCGAGAAAACTGTGACATGACATCTCCTTGGAAATAACTAGGCAGGACAGACTACCTCGCTCACGAAAGCGAGAGACGTTGGAAGAATTTCAAGTACAAGCTTCTACCCTCAAACGCAAATCAGTTGCAACTGAGGATCAAGCCTGAGGATCATCAACTGAATAAGATGATCAGACTAGAAAAAAACTATGAATCAGTTGAGAAGAAACTTGAGACAAAAGCCTAAGTTTGGCTTATGGAAGTTGCCCAAGTTGGGCAGTTGCAATCGGGAAAGAAACCAGATTAAACCGTGAAAAATTGCTGTTCTGAATGAAGCGATCGCGAAACAAGTATCTTAAGGATGCTCCTTTCACTGCGTTACACTCAGCAAGACAGTACCAAGTCTGTAACTCCTATTTATTTAACTAGGTGGTGAACAACCGTTACGCTGTTCCATTGGTTTATGACTATGAATCTACTGGTTTTCATAGAGAAAGTCTAGGGGTCAAATCATCAATTATTAAAGAATTCTTATATCGTAACCATAAGGAATTATTAAACATTATCAATTGCTTGGATGCTTATAGATTTACATCTATGGATTGTGGCTTTAAGTTTTGTGAGGTTTGATGTGTTCGTCGGTTGCCACTGCTATTCCTGAATCGGACAGAGAAGTGCGATGCTGGGAGTCTCCCTGAAGATAGAAGGAGCACAGGAGTTACTTCGTTACTGTTAAAGAGATTACAGACCGTTAAAAACTCTCATTCAGTTGAGCAAGCTGTTCGCGATCGACTTCGCAGCAGTTCAGACTTTACAGCGTGCTGTTGTATTTAATGTAAGGAAGGCTACATGCAGAATACCGTGATGCGTCCCTTGAGCGGTGGCTCAGGGCAAACCGTCATGCGCGAGACTATCGCTGCACCCGATTACAACTTGGCGGAGAAGCTCTTTATCCAGCTACTTCATACAGAAGATTTAGATCGGCAAATTGCAAACCAACCCGATTTAATCGATGAATTTCAGGCGGCATTGCGGATCGCTCTAGCTATGGCTTACACCGATCAGGGTGACGAAGCGGCTCGATTATTTTTACAACGAGTTTTATACCGAATTAATCGTCTGAGCTTGTTCTGGTATGACGATTTGCAAAATTACACCAACGATCGCTCGCTTTACATTGCAACAGTGCGCGATCGCATTGAAGCGGACTGGCAGGCGTGGGAATTGGCTCAGGTAGATGTGGATGCTTTACGGCAAGTGGATGTGAAGCAGGCGTTGATTGAACGGGCAGAGGTTGATTTAGATCCGCCGCTGTCGGCTGAAGCACGGTTTATGCGGGAAGAGATGAGTTATGAAGGGTATCAGCACCTATTAGCGATCGCCTCTTTTGATGGGTTGGTAGAAGCCAGTCGCATGACCAGCGTTTTAGGTGGAGCCGCCAATGAAGTGCAGTGTACACTGGTGCGGGTGTTTTTGGAAGAGTATGGCAACGGTAAGCTGTCTCGCAAACACTCCACCTTTTTCGCCAAAATGATGGCAGAAGTGGGTTTGGATACACAACCCGAAGGTTATCTTAACTTGGTGCCCTGGGAAGTCATTGCGTGTGCCAATCACAACTTTTTATTAACTCAGCGCAAACGCCATTTCCTGCGGTACAACGGCGGACTCACTTATTTTGAAATTGCCGGACCCTCAATTTACCGCACCTATCTGACGGCGGCTCAACGGCTGGGCTTGTCGGATACGGCTGCTGGCTATTGGGAGTTGCACATCCGGGAAGATGAACGCCACGGACGCTGGATGCTCGATAACGTGGCATTGCCTTTAGCAGAACAGTATCCCGACCATGCTTGGGAACTGGTGCTGGGATATGACCAGGAAAAAATGCTGGGCGATCGGGCTGGGGTCGCCGTGGTTCGATCGATTCGTGCTTTGGAAGGGAGATAATAATGTTGAGTCGCGAAACGTCTGCTAAGTCAGTGGTTGACCAGGATAAAGTGATTTCACTTTTTGCAAAAGAAGAAACGCTCTCTTTAATTCAGCCCGCCGAAGAAGTTTTAGAGTTTTTTCCAAAACAGGAAACCGTTGAGTCTTTTACTGAGAATGAAGTATTTTTCTGTCCTGAGGAATCCTATTTCTACTCCTACTGCTTAGAGCGATTTGTTTTGAGTGGGTGTTCCAGTCAAGATAAAGTGATTGAGTTTGGCTGTGGTGATGGAACTCCAGTGATTCACTCGCTGACTCGTAACTCCTTTTTAGGTGTAATTCATGGATATGAACTGAATCCAGCGGCTTGTTCAGTGGCTAAATCTCGGATTGAAAAATATTGCCTGTCAGGTCGGTATGTTATTCACAATCAGTCTTTCTTTGATGCGGCAAAACCCAAAGCCCAGTACTTGATTGCCAATCCGCCTTACCTTCCCGCCCCGGATGATGATATTTGTATGCCTGCTTTACGCGGCGGCTGTGATGGTTCTGGCATTACCTGTGAATTGCTTACGCTGGATATTCCCTCGGTGCTGTTGATGATTTCTAGCTACTCGAATCCAGTAGACACAGTTGATCACGCAATCGCCAATGGATACTATGTCTCTGACTTTATGGTGGCTCCTTTGCAATTCGGTTATTACAGTTCTGAACCGAAAGTGAAGCATACCATTCACCAACTCAAACGTGATCGGCGTGCCTTTTGCTCAGACAATATTTACTTTCTGGCGGGTGTGTTATTCAAGAAGCAACACCGAACCGCGATCGATGTGTCGGAGGAATTCATCAAAGTCATGACCACGTTGTGATGATTCGTCGCTGCGTTGGGCGTATGCCATGCGGTTGAGCGTATACCATACACCCCTACGTTCAGGTCTTATCCTTTCACGGCTCCAGAGGTTAATCCTTGAACAATTTGCTTCTGAAATAGCAGCACCAGGATGACGAGGGGAATGGTGCCAACCACGGTTGCCGCGGCGATCGCCCCGTAGGGAATTTCAAACACGGAACTACCGCCAATTTGCGCTGATGCCACAGGAATGGTTTTCATGGTTTCTTCCGTGATGAAGGTGAGGGCGAAAATGAACTCATTCCAGGCAGCGATAAAGGTGAGAATTCCAGTTGTTACCAGGGCGGGTAGAGTGAGCGGTGTCAGAATTTGCACCAGCATTTGCCAGGTGCTATAACCATCTACGCGGGCGGCATCCTCCAGATCCTGAGGCAGTTGGGAGAAGAAACTGCCCATGACCAGAATCGTCAGCGGCAAATTCATTGCTGTATAGGGAATGATCAACGCTAGATAGTTGTTTCCTAGATTGAAAAATTGCACAATTTCTAACAACCCCTGCAACAGCAAAATACTGGGAAACAGAGTAATAAACAAAATTCCCAGGCGAATCAAGTTGTTCCCTTGAGGACGCGATCGCACCAGGGCATAAGCAGCGGGAGTGCCGATGGCTAAACAAGCCAGCGTTGAGGTCAGGGACACAAACGTACTATTGAGGATGTATTGCCCAAAGGGACGACGAGTAAACAACTCTGTGTAATGCTGGAACGTAATCCGAGTGGGGAAGTAAACATTTGGAATCGCGGCAATGTCTTCATTCACTTTGAAGGACGTTAGCACTTGCCACAAAATGGGTGCTAAACAAAAGACGACAATGGCAATCACCGCCAACCAAAAGAGAATGTTGCCCATGGACGGCGATCGACGAGAAGGGGTTTCAACCGTATTTGTTGCAATTGAATCAGTGTTCAGAGACGTAGCCATAGCAAGATATTAGGAATCAAAAGGAAAATTACTCGTAGGGGCGTATCGCCATACGCCCAGTGCAACCAATCACACCAGACCCGATTTACTACGCGATCGCGCAATAATGAAACTACACAACGCAATCACAAATACCAACAATAGAAATGTCACCACAATCAACGCAGACGCATAGCCAAAATCGAGATAGCGCATAGCATTGGAATAGATGTAAAGCGAAACTACTTCAGTTGCGCCTCCTGGTCCACCTCCCGTCATCACTTGCATCAGATCGAAAATGCCAAAGGCTTGAGCAAAGCGAAACAAAACAGCAATCACAATTTGCGGCATCAACAGGGGTAAGGTAATCTGCCAGAAGCTCTGCCAGGGCGATGCGCCTTCAATCTCATAGGCTTCATACAAATCCTGGGGAATGGATTGCAAGCCAGCCAACAGTAGAATGCTGATGAATGGAGTTGTTTTCCACACATCTGCCACAATGATCGCCACCGTTGCGGTGAACGGTTCTCCGAGCCAGTTAATTCCAGCGTTAATCAGTCCCAACCGCAGCAAAATATCATTCGCAATCCCGTACTGATCATTGAAAATCCATGTCCAACCCAGAGCAATCAGCGCCGTTGGTAGCGCCCAGGGCAGAATCGCGATCGTCCTTACAACTCCTCGTCCTTGAAAGGATCGATTCAAAACAAGCGCAATGCCTAAGCCTA
The DNA here is from genome assembly GCA_033764965.1 of Leptolyngbyaceae cyanobacterium bins.302. GTDB lineage: Bacteria > Cyanobacteriota > Cyanobacteriia > Leptolyngbyales > Leptolyngbyaceae > JSC-12. The sequence continues at coordinate 10,553 of JANRIN010000131.1, forward strand.
AAATTAATTCCAGCGCCACTGACAACACAGTGAAGCGGAGGGTGATCCAGAAGGTTTGCCAGAAGTGTTGATCGCCCAAAATGCGGACATAGTTATTCAGCCCAATGAATACGGGTTGTAGTTCTGTCCCCAAATTTTGGGCGAAAAATCCCAACCACAACGATCGCCCAATGGGATAGGCAAACACCAGCAGCAACACCGCGATCGCGGGTGTCAGCAACAACCACCCTGTGCGTTGTTCTTGTGCCTGAATGGATTTCATCATGATTTTTTGATTGGTCATCGGTCTTTTGCATTGGGCGTATCACCATACGCCCCTACGGTTTTTTTGCCTTCTTTTTGGCTGGGGTTGGGCATATCACCATACGCCCCTACGGGTGTTTTGGGTCTATGTTCGTTTGGCTCGTCCGGCTTCTAATAAACGGCGGGTTTCTCCGGCGGCAGCTTGCATTGCGGCTTCAGGAGATTGTTGATTGGTGAGGGCGGCGCTGAGGTAACGTTGCAGGATGTCGGAGGCTTGGGCGTATTGGGCGATCGGGGGACGCAACACGGCGTTGTTCACCACCTTCAGCAAATCGGGATAGTGGTCATAGCGGGCAATCACGTCTGCATCGTTGAACAGTTCGCGCCGACTGGGAACATACCCCGCATCCATAATGAATTGCTTTTGGATTGCTTCACTGGTAATAAAGCGAATGGCTTCCAGCGCTGCTTGTTTGTGTTTAGAAGTTTTGGCAATGCCCAAGCCCCATCCTCCCAGGCAAGAGCCGCTATCTTGCCCAGATTGCGATCGCACCATTGGCATGATTTCGATCTTCCCCTTCACCGGAGAGGTGTCAGCGTTCATCAGTGACCAGGCATAGGGCCAATTTCGCATGAAAGCCGACTCGCCATTTTGAAAAATGCGGCGGGTGTCTTCCTCCACGTAGGTTGTGACACCAGGAGGCGAAATCCCTTCGTTAATCGTGCGTTTCAGAAATGCGATCGCGCTCAGACCCTCTGGGCGATCGAGTCCCACTTCCAATGTGTCAGGATTGACCCAGAAGCCGCCAAACCCTTGCAACACTTCCACAAACATGGCAGCCGACCCTTCGTACTGCTTGCCTTGCCATAAATATCCCCAGCGCACTGCTTTTTGAGCTTGCAAGGTTTTCGAGATGCGTTCGATGTCTTCAAAAGTTTGGGGTGGTTTTAATCCGGCTGCATCCAGCAAGTCTTTGCGGTAGTAGAGCATTCCCGCATCGGAGCGGACGGGTAAGCGATACAAGCGTCCTTCATACTTGCTACCTTCCACATCGGCAGGGGAGAACTCGGCTAATTCTGCGGCGGTTACGTCATCGGTTAAATCCATCAACCAGCCTGCTGCGGCAAACTTGGAAATCCAGATCACATCCATGTTTACCAGGTCGTAGGGCGAATCCCCCAGTAGAAAAGCAGTGGTGTACATATCCTCCAGCAAATTCACCTGATTCGGTCCTTCGACAATTTGCAAGCGAATGTTGGGGTGCTCTGCCTCAAATGCCTTCACCATGAACTTTGTCCAGGGAGGTACATCTGGCGCAGTCATGAGTAGTTTGAGGGTGACGGGTTGTTGAGAAATGGCGGGAATAGTTGCCAGAAAAATACCCAACAGGCACAATCCAGCGATCGCCAGGTATTGCAGCGGTTTGATCCAGGATTTAACAATCTGCATTCGGGAGGATGATAAAAAATCAAAAGCTATGGAAGGTCGATCGCATCTTATCCTTCCCAATTTGGTTTTGCCTGCATCCGCTTAACAAACGCAACAATGCATGACGCTGGATAGCGTTATGATTGATAGAAGTTAAGTTCTGTAAAGAAAATTGACCGCTATCTTCAAGCCATCCGAAAACACTCTTTTGTCAAATGCCTGGTACGCCCTTGACCCGCTCTGGCAGGGAGACGAAAAAGCCGTGCAGCAAGGCTTACCCCACAGCCAACTTGCTCCCGCATGGCAAATTTTGCTACTGGGAGATGGATCGCCCACTCGCCACCTGCAACTATTAACGGGCGAACCAACCGAAGTGGACGTGATTGATATGTCTGCGATCGGCATGGATTTAGACAACGCTCCCCCTCAAATTCAAGTAGTGCCTGGACCGCGTTTGCGCCGCCAAGTTTGGCTCCGCACCGCTTCAGGTCAACGCCTCGCCTACGCTACCTCCTGGTGGGAAGCCAGCCATGTGGATGATTATCTGCAAAACAAATCGCTCCCCATCTGGTTGAGCCTGACTCGTCTACGAACGGAACTTTACCGAGACGTTCAGGGGCTTTACTATGGCAACTCTCCGGAATTGGAGCAGGCGTTTGGGCAAGAGGGTCCGTTTTGGGGTCGCCACTACCTGTTCTGGCACCACGGACAGCCCTTCACCCTAATTTACGAAGTATTTTCTCCTTACCTGCAAAAATATTTAGGCTCGATGCGTTTAGAATCAGGCGATCGGTCATAATTTAACTGGCACCAATCACCGCGCCCCTCGTCTTTTCCCTACAAACATCAGGTATCCCTATGCTCCTTACCGTTGAAGACCTGGAACGGCTGCAAGCTCAAATCCCTGAGTACCAGATGGAGTTAGTGAGAGGAGAAATTATTGTCATGAGTCCATCGGGGCTGGAATCTGATGAAGTGGCAGTAGAAATTAGTCGCCAGTTGGGAAATTGGGTACGACCGCGAAGATTAGGACGAGTCGCTGGATCAAGTGCTGGGTTTGTGTTGCCAAACACCAATGCAGATGTGCGTGCCCCAGATTGTTCCTTTATTCGGGGAGAGCGGTTGAAACGGACAACCCAAAAGTTTGCTCAACTGGTGCCCGATCTGATGTTTGAAGTTGCCTCTGCAACCGATTCTTTAGACGCACTACGACAAAAAATTCAGGAATTTTTGAGTTTGGGAACAGCGGTTGGGGTGCTGGTTGATCCTCGGATTCACTCGGTGGAAGTAATGCGGCAAAACCAGGAGACGATCATGCTTGGTGATCCAGACATTCTCACTGTGCCCGAACTGCTACCCGGATGGACACTAGAAATTTCCAGTATCTGGGCACCTGTATTCGATGAGGATGAGTAAAGTTCCCATCTACAAAATGCCTGCGCTATTCTGGGCTATAGTCGAGCAATTACTTGGAAAACTTACCTCGGAGAAGGAAAAATGACCTGGCGCGGCTCAACAACAGTGAAGGATCGAGTATTTGCTTCCCTCCCTTATGCTTTCCCTATGCTGGAGGCATCCATGTTTGGTGCGTTTCTGATTGCCCAGTTTCCAGTTCTAGCCTGGTTGCTGTTGCCGCTTGCTCCATTCGCTTATGTTTATGGATTGTTGGGTAGCGTTTTAGGGTCTTGGACTGGATTCGTTATCTTCTTTGCACTCTACGTGCTCGTGGTGAGGAACGATCGCATTCATCACTTTATTCGATTCAACACTATGCAGGCGCTACTCATTGGTATCGTCGTATCTCTGGTGATATTGGTGTTGCAACTGGTTGGAATCTTGCCTGGTTCTGGCATCAACTACGGACTAGCGAGTATTGCTTCAAACTCTTCTCTACTCCTGCTAATTACTGTTCTGTTCAGTACTATTTTTATCGGGGTGATGGCTTCTTCGATTTACTCCATCGTATTTGCGGCTCAAGGCAAGTATGGAGAAATTCCGGTTGTGTCGGATGCAGCATACGCTCAGGTTCGTTATTAGGACGGTTCACTCTCAAACGTTTGGGGTTCACGGGCAACAATAAAGTTATCCAAGTGACCAATGCCCTCGATCGCCACCCGTACCCGATCGCCCACTTGCATCGCGCCGACTCCCTCTGGGGTTCCGGTGAGCACCACATCTCCAGGTAGCAACGTCATCACCTGACTGATGTAAGACACGAGGATATCGGGTGAAAACACCATGTCATGAATTGAGGCGGACTGAACCGGCTCGGGTGCGTCATTTACAAAAGTTTGTACCCGTGCTCCAGGGCTGAGTTCTCGCACAATCCACGGACCCAGCGGACAAAAGGTATCAAATCCTTTGGCACGAGTCCACTGCCCGTCTTTTCTTTGCAGATCGCGAGCGGTGACATCATTAGCGATCGTGTATCCCCAAATCTTGGTGTGAGCTTGTTCTGGAGTGCAGTCCACACACAACTCGCCAATCACCAGAGCCAACTCTCCCTCGTAATCCACTCGTTCAGATTGGGATGGATACTGGATGGGTGCATCCGTTGGAATCACAGTAGTTGAAGGTTTGATAAACAGCAAGGGCTCTTGGGGCACAGGAGTTCCCATTTCGGCTGCGTGATTCGCATAATTTTTTCCTACTGCTACGATTTTAGACGGAGCGCAGGGAGCCAGCAGTTGGTAGTCTCCCAGGAGCAGTTCCAGATCAATGGGTTGTCCCTTGAGCCAGGGGGGAGCATCGAGCACCCGAACTTGGCGATCGACCTGGAGCAATCCATAATAGACCTGCCCATCTGTTGACTGAACCCGCACGTAGCGTTGAGCCATAGTTTTTGAACTCTTGATTTGATTGAACTCTGCAATAACCTACTAGAGATCTATCCAGAAATTTCCTCTTTGTCTATGGTGCTGAGACTGAGCTTTGAAGTTGACTGAATCACGCAAAAAACAGTGTAGAATGAGAAATCCTTGCTTCTTTGCACCCTTGGTATGGGCGGACGGAACCGAACTGAGCATACTCCTCGATTCCTTACTGTTCTTGCCTGAATCGGTTGAGAAGAAGCCATTTTGTCCATAAGGAGATTTTGGTTATCATGTCCCAGCTTTACGAAACGATGTACATCTTGCGTCCCGATTTGGCTGAAGAAACCCAGTCGATCGAGAAATATCAGACTATTCTGCGCGATGCAGGGGCAGAAATTCTGGAGACGCAGCATCGGGGCAAACGTCGCCTCGCCTACGAAATCAATAAACAGCGAGAAGGAGTTTATGTGCAAATGAACTACCGCGCTCCTGGAGCTAGTGTGGCGGTTTTAGAACGAGCGATGCGGTTAGGGGATGATGTGATTCGCTATCTCACGATTCGTCAGGAAGAACCCAAAGCAGAACCAGAGCCAACCGAAGAGTAAACCAGAGTAAAACTGTTTACATTTGTGACGGCGAATTGAAAAATTGAGATTTATCCAGTATCAATTTCGTTTTCAGGTGGTACATTAGCTGCAATCAACTCTTGAGTCTGGTCGGTTCGAACTTTTCAAGAGTTGAGCCATCCCTCGCTTGAAGCTATCAAAACGGAGTTCAAAACTGTGACCGAATCTAGCCATAACAATTTTTCAGACGCACAAGCTGAAGTTGCCCGCCTGCGTGAAGAACTCCAAATGCGGGACAGCCTAGTGCAACAGCTCTCTCAGGAGCTATTTCGCCTGGTAAAAGGCAACTCCAGTTTCATGCCCAGCCCCGAGGTCTCTGAGCGGCATCTGGCAGAAGTGCGTGCCCTGCGGGATCAACTCAAAGGGGTTGAACAGCAAGTGACCTTTTACCAGGGGCAGATTGCCGATCGCGATGGGGAGATCTATCAACTGCGGCAATCTGTTCAAGAACTGACCGATCGCTCTCGGATGTTGGAGCAAGTTGTGCAGGAGTTGCCCAAGATCTATCGCCAAAAGTTTGCGGAACGGCTTGCTCCCATTAAAGAGAAAGTGACGCAAATCCAGCGAGAAAATCGCCAACTTCATGCTGAATTGCAAAGCGTGAGCTATCGGTTAGCGGTGCGGACTCGTCGCCAAACTCATCTCGATCTGCCCAGTTTCCCTCGTTCTGGCTCGGATATCGCCCTGCCCAGTTTTGGTAATGCCTGACGTTCTCATCATTGCGCCTGTCCCAGAAATACCCTCGCGATCGCCCCTTGCCTCATCTTTGCTACTGGAGATGAAGCGGGCGATTTTGAGCCGTTCTGAAGCGTCCAGTTCCGATCCTGCTCTAGCTGATCGGGTGGACATCTGTCTGGCTTCAGAGCTTGAACTACGATCGCAAGAAATCTATGAGATGGACGATCTCATTCTGTGTCCGTTGACGTTGAACTTGCCGGAGTGGTTAGCGTTTCCAGGCAAAGAAACTTTTTCAGCCTGTGCCAATATCCAGGCAATGCGGGCAAGGGTAGCTGAGTGGCAGTTTCCCATAGGTGACGGCACTCATTGGTTGCCGATCGTTCTCACTGCGAAGGGTGCTTTATTTGGGGAAGTGATTACTCAGGCTGCTCAGGAAACGCTGTCTTATCGTCAACCGTTGCACTTAGTGGATGCCCAGCGACAACCGCTCTACCAGTTAGGACAGCAACTGGTGCGATCGCTCTCAGCTTCCCCTGGGGTGTATTTGATGCAGTTTGGTTTGCAGGAGAATCGCGTCTGGTTTGATCGCTTAATCCCGTTTCCAGATTTACCCGCGATCGCCAGCGTTGGAGTTCAAACGCCAGATTTGTTCCAATGTCACTGGCTTTGTTTAACTCACCAACCGATTAGAGACCTACAGATTAGCGCTTAAGCCGCACTCATCCCAAATGTCTCTCCATCTCGGTCAAGATCAGGCGCAAATTTTTCGTCAACTTCAATCGCTTCGACAAACTCAAACAATTCGTCCAAACGAGTAATTTCAAACACTAACCTGACCGCAGGAGAGGGATTGTAGAGCGTTAAACGGCATTGATTTTCGATCGCTAAACTGAACGCATTAATCAAAGCAGTCAGACCAGCACTGTTAATCAGATCCACATCGGTCAAGTCCACAACCCAGTCTGAATGTTTTCTCGAGCAAATTTCCTTCAGGGCTTGGGTCAATGCAATACCACCCTGCAAATCAAGTTGTCCCTGGGGGCGAACAACGGCACACTCTTTTCTATAACGGGTCATCATAAGCGAGTTGGATGAGAGGAATCTGAACTCAAGCTCAAGTTACTGCAACCATTTGAGCTTGCACGAGAGACGAGTAACTAACGAACTCGTCTCTAAGCTCCATGCGTAAGAAGCCTATGGATAGAAGCCGAACCAGGGATGCTTCAAAATATAGAAATTTCTTCAGTGAAATTACTCATTGTTGCGAGCGCTTTACACAATCTTCATGAAGTGGCTGTGTAGTACGGTTTATTCGTGAAATTTTGCAGTCAGCTTTGGGCTAGATTGTCGGATCGTACCTAACCCTTGTTGACGATTATTCTTTTCCTGTGAAATTTGGAGTCAAATCTGAGCTTAAAATGGATGCAACGAGCAGATGGATCACAGAAAACATTTGGATCTAGAACTGCGTGGAGCGAAGCGAACCCTATGACACAGGCACTTGAAAAATCAAGATTGTCAGAAGACAAGATAGCCGTCTACTACGATCGCACATGGGAGCAGTTCAAGCACATCCAGAAAGGCTTAGAAGGCTCTCCGGGTGTACGGCTATTTTTTTATGCTGGAGTTGTTGAAGTATTCATGCCAGGACAACCCCATGAGATTTTTAAGAGAGTGATTAGCTCTCTATTAGATTTTTTCTTTTTGCATTTTGATATTAACGTGACTCCGACTGGATCAGTCACTCAAGAGCAAGAAGGGGTAGCTTCTGTGCAGGCAGACGATTCATTCTGCTTTGGAGAAATTAAACCGATTCCAGACTTGTCAATTGAAGTAATTTTTACGAGTGGATCTATCATTAAACTTCGGCGCTATCAAGCGTTAGGAGTGCCTGAAGTGTGGCTTTGGGAAGATGGGCTTTTCACTTTACATCGCTTGGGAGAGAACGGATACACCAGAATCTACAAAAGTCAGATTTCTGAATTAGAGAAGTTAGATGTTGAGTTACTTTCTCGCTGTGTTCTAATTGGTGAAACAGACTGGCTGGAAGCGATGCGGGCATTTAGGAATGCTATTTCAAGCGGCGAGTAGACAAAGCGTAGAGATGACTCGTGGTTTTAGAGGTTTGCAGACTGTGGGTGATTTATAAAATCACGCGATCGGCATTTGACAGAGCAGGCTTTTTCACGTCAAGATCAGGGCAATGGTGACGTTTTGTAAAGGTTGAGTGAATGTCGTTGGAATTCTTGTCGATCGAAACAGTTCAAGATTTTGCTCAACAATATGGCTACTGGGCGGTTTTTCTCGGCATTTTGTTAGAGAACATTGGGATTCCCATTCCAGGTGAAACAGTCACTTTGGCAGGGGGCTTCTTAGCAGGCAACCACCAGTTAAATTATTGGCTGGTGCTGGCTGATGCCACGTTGGGAGCAACTCTAGGCGGAAATATTGGCTACTGGGTTGGGCGCTATGGCGGTTGGGCATTGTTGCTGAATGTAGGACGATTGTTTCGCGTGCAAGAAGCCCAACTCCTGTCTCTGCGGAATCAATTTAGTGAGAATGCAGCCAAGGCAGTTTTAGGCGGACGATTCATTGCGTTACTGCGAGTTTTTGCCAGTCCCTTAGCTGGGATCGCTGAAATGCCCTACCCCAAATTTATGTTTTACAACACCTTAGGCGCGGCGGCGTGGGCGTTGGTGATGGTGACGCTTTCCTACGTTGCAGGACAGTTTTTACCATTGGAAAAAGTTGTGGAGTGGGCAAGTCGCTTTGCGTTGGTGACGCTGCTGATCGTCGCAGGATGGATTGTGATCCCGTTCTGGCTGGAGTCTCGCAAAGCAACTCAGGTTGACGGTTCCAGCGATATTTCTCCTGCTACTTCAATTTCGTTGGAAGAGAAAAACGAAGCGAGTTGAGGGAAGGTTAAGACGATTTTCAGAAAAGAATTTACCTTTCGACTTCGCTCAAGGTGCAAGCTGGTTGAGCGGAGCCGAAGTCAGCGGGTAGATTATTTACCAGAAATCTCCTAAGACGATTTCCAAGTAAAAGAATGCCTTCATAGTTGGGGCAGATTTTATTAAACTCCTTACTATCAGTCATTCATGGCTAAACCTGCCCGTACAGATATTTTTTCTACAAATCTTCTCAGTTCTCAGCCATAAATTCGGTGATGAGGGGCGCTAAAGCATAGGAAATAGAGCTACTTTTGAGCAGCGATCGCCGCACCAACGACAGCAGCACTTCCAGGAGATGATCGGAGGACATGGAAGCTTTGACCAACTGTTGAATTTCCTCCAGAGTGGCGGGTTCGCGATGGCGGGCGAGTTCGCGAATCAGGGTGACTTCGGCGTAGGATAGCCGTCCTAATTGCTGGTCAAGGGAGCGGCGAATGTCTCCCACAAAAATGGCTTTGTCTTGCTGGTAGGTTAGAAAGCGGGAAACATCTCGCCCAAAAGCACTGCTGATAGTTGTCGCCACCTGTTGCAGAAAGCGGGGATTGCCTTCGTATTGATGGGTCAGCGATCGCCAATCTTGCTCGGTCGAAAGAAAGGTTCCTTTAGCAAAAAACAGGTTTTGCACATCGTCTGGCTCCAACCCTGGCACTTGGTGAGAGCGAACGGGAGCTTTCTCTCCGTCTCGTGCTTCAATTTCGCGGGGCTTCTCTCGGCTGGTGAGTAGTACGCAGCTCAAATGGGAGGTATCACTCACGCGCTTCAGCAAATCGCTGTAGTTTTCGTAGCCCGGTTGATATTCTCCACTCAAAACTTTGCTTTGCAACACCGCTTCAAATCCATCCAATACAATCAAGCAGCGTTGCCTGCGAATACAATCTATAAAACCCGCCAGATCAGGAGTGGTCGCAGTGTCGGTTAAGAATTGGGTAAGTTCTGCCAGTAAGGTGGGCAGGAGCGGCGGCGCATATCCGGTGAGAGCAGAATCTAAGGAACGCCACAGGACTAACTCAAAGCGATCGCGCAACCGTTCAGTCAGCTTGACTGAGAGATCCGTTTTGCCGCTGCCCGCCGTCCCCACTAGGGCAATTAAGCGACAACCGTCCTCCTCAACCCATTGGTAAAGGGTGTGTAATTCCTGCAATCTGCCCTGGAAGAGAGACGTGTCTGGAGCCTGCCCCCAATCCTGTTTCCGGTTCAAGCTTCTGCTGTTCCAAAAATCATCAAAGTTGTCTGCGGCTGGCGGTGGTTCAAGAAATGGTTCTGGCAAAACTTCCGGCTCAAACGGAACAGAATTTTGTGGCAGCAAGAGATTGTACAAGCGCTCAATCGGTCCTTGCAAAACTTCTTTGCGGACTTCGATCGGTTCTCCCAGGCGATCGCTCACCAAACGGCTCAACCGCTTCCACAGGCGAGGACCGACGTTTCGCATGATGTGGTCTAGTCCCACCTGCCCACAGTCGCGATGAATTTCCTTGTAATCCTTGCCAGTCCAGGCTCCCCGAAAAATAGAGCGCTGGAGGTCACTCAATGGTTTTTCGCCACTGGAATGAATCAGTTCTTCAATAAATCGTAAAGCCTCATCAGCGTTCATATAGGGGTGCTTAGGCTGAGTGAGTGTAGATGCTCATGATCAGTTTACGCTGAACAATGCTGAACAATGCTGTAGTTTGCTGTACTTAACGGAAGGTTCAGTTTTCTTCATTTGATGAATAACGCTTGAGTTCTCTGAATTGTAGGCTTCTGGACTAAGGACGATAGTGATAGCAGCACACATTTCAACCGTCCTGCATTTGGAGATTAGCCCCCATGTTTAGAGCTTCTAGAGATGATGATCAGATGTTGATGGTGTTTTTTGGAACTCGCAACGGTGTGGAAGACAATAGTGGGTTTGCGAGTGCGTTTGTTGGGGTTCTGGCACTGGCGATCGTCATGATGGTCTTCGTTGGATTGCTGAATGAATCTGAACAGCGTCGCTTGCGACAGTACACGCCCCAACCTGTGTTCTATCCAGAGCAGAGTTCTCCCGTTTATCCCCAGCGCAATTTCCGCCGCGTGTATTCCCCTTATCAATACGAACACGAAGTTTATTAATCGAAAATCTCCTAAAGATCATGGCTTGAATAAATCCGCAAACTGTACGGGCGGGTTTAGCAGACAAATCTACACACCGCAATAAATTTAGCGGCAGAACCCGCCCCTACCAAATACCGGAATTATTTGATTCTCATTCCTAAGAGTTCGTAGGTAATACGTAACAGTAGCCCCCTTGGGCAGGATTGTTGATCCTGTGCCGATGTTGTTCATGCAAATTTTTGGAGTATTTCTCTATGCGTCACTTGACTACCGTGTTGGCAGGAACCTTACTTGCCTGTTTGCTGACTGAAACTGCCGCGATCGCCCAGGTTCGGTACTATTGTCCGCCTGCATCAATGCCCTCTATTAGCTATGTTCCCAGTCTCAGGTACTTCGGCATTACCGCTAGAGGAAATCACTTGGACTTAGATACCAATTCTCTTCAGAGGACTTCTGGCGGCATCGCTTTCACCTATTACCTCAATGGCAACCCCGATTATGGTGTTGCCACCTGTCGTGAAGACGGTTGGCGAGTCGGGCGTAGTTTTGTGCCTGCCACCTCTTCAGCCGCCAGATCCATGTTGAACTATATCTGCGGCTCGCGTGTTAGCAGCAGTTGGTAATGATACCGATCTAAACAGTGATGGCAGCACATACTTTGCGCCGCTCCCCCTTAATCCCCCTTGATAAAGGGGAAGCCGCAGGCAGGGGGATCTCAATCTGGAGCGTATTGAAGTCAAATTGGTAATGAAATCGTCACTCCCGTCCTGAAGAGCGGAGAACAGGCTTGAAGGAGACCGATCGCCCAGGCACGATCGCGTCTCCTTCTTTCCCCATTCCCCAACCCCTAACCCCCAACCCCCCTTTCCCATCCCCCATTAAATTGAGTTTTGTTGCAAGTAGAGCGGCAAGCAGACATCCGGGAATGCTGTGGCTAAAATAATCAGCACTCCTGACAACTCCCGTACTGATGAATACGCCCAATTCCATTTCTACTGCCCTTCAGCATCAACGAGCCGGACGAGTTGCCGAAGCCGAGCAAGTCTATAAGTTGCTACTTAAGGAGCAACCTCACTCCATTGATGCGTTGAATTTGCTGGGGGCGCTGGTTTACGACGACAAACGGTTTGAGGAAGCACAGGACTGTTTTGAGCAAGTGTTGACCTTGCAGCCGGGGGCGGAGTCGCACAACAGCATGGGGATCGTGCTGAAAGCGCAGGGTAAGTATGCAGAAGCGGTCGAGCATTATGAACAGGCACTCGCACTCAAGCCTAACCAACCGGAGGTGCTGAGTAATTTTGGCAATGTGCTGAAGGAAACGGGCAAATTGGACGCGGCGATCGCTGCTTACCAAAAAGCTATTGCGCTCAAGCCTGAGTACGCTGAAGCCCACAACAATTTGGGCATTGCCTATAAAGAGCAGAACGATCTAGAAGCGGCGATCGCTTGCTACATTGAAGCCATTCGGCTAAAACCCAACTATGCAGAAGCGCACCATAACCTGGGGATTGTGCTGCGAATTCAAAACAAACTAGACGAGGCAATCTCCTATTTTCAGCAAGCGATCGCCTTTAAGCCGACCTTTGCCGATGCCTACACGAGCCTGGGTTCGACCCTGCAACAACAAAACAAATTCGATGCAGCGATCGCGCAATACAAGCGCTTGTTGGAATTGCAGCCCGACAGTGCCGATGGATTCAACAATCTGGCACTGGCATTTCAGCAACAACACCAGGTAGACGACGCGATCGCAGCATTTCAGAAAGCGCTGGAGCTACGTCCCCTTTTTCCCGGTGTTTTGAATAATCTGGGCAATTTGCTGCTAGAAACCAATCGACTGGAGGAGGCGATTGCCAGTTATGAGCAGGCGATCGAGCAGCGTCCCAACTACCCAGAAGCGATGAACAACCTGGGCAACGCCCTGCAACAAAAGGGGGATTTAGAAGGGGCAGTTGCCCAGTATCGCAAAGCTTTAGAACTACGACCCAATTTTGTGGAGGCGTTGAGCAATTTGGGTTCGGTGCTCAAGGATCAGAACAAGTTAGAAGAATCGGTATCCTGTTTGGAGCAGGCGCTTGCCCTCAGCCCCACGATCGCTGAGATCCACAACAACCTGGGCAATGCCTATCAGGAGCAAAAACGAGTTGAAGCCGCGATCGCTTGCTATCAGAAAGCCGTTGAACTCAAACCAGACATGGCAGAAGTTCACAGTAATCTGGGCAATATGCTGCAATACGTGGGCGAATTTGAGCCAGCCTTCGAGCATTTTGAAACAGCGATCGAGCTTCAGCCCGATTTTGCCGGAGTCTACAATAACCTGGGCATCGCCTATCGCAACGCCGGACAGGTACAACAAGCTTTTGCCGCTTACGATCGTGCCCTGGAACTCAAGCCCGACTTTGTGGAAGCCCATTGGAATAAAGCACTCAATCACTTGTTGCTGGGCGAATTTGAACCAGGCTTTGCAGGGTATGAATGGCGTTTTCAGTGGAGCCGCTTTCTCGAACAAAATCCCTCGCGGCACTACACTCAACCCCGCTGGGATGGCTCTAAGTTGGAGGGCAAAACCATCCTGCTCTACGCCGAACAAGGCATGGGCGACACCATTCAGTTCATTCGCTATGTGCCGCTGGTCAAAGCTCACGGCGGACGCATCATCGTCGAATGTCATCCCCCCTTGCTCAACCTGCTTCAAACCCTACCCGACATCGATCAACTGATTCCCCTGGGCGGAGCCGTTCCCCCCTTTGATGTTCATGCCCCTTTGATGAGCTTGCCCTACATTTTGGGCACAACCCTAGAAACGGTTCCCGCCCAAGTGCCTTACTTGAAAGCAAAGGATGACGGGCAGCCTCCCCTCCCCAACCCCCAAACCCTATCCCCCAACCTCCTAAAAATCGGCATGGTCTGGGATGGCAACCCGCAAAATCCCTACAATCGATCGCGATCGATTCCGTTAACAGAGCTATTAACTCTGGCGACTATTCCCGGAGTCAGCCTCTACAGTTTGCAAAAAGAACCGAAACCCGATGATGTGGAGCTTTTACAGGCACATCCCGAAGTCCAGGACTTGCGATCGCACCTGAACGACTTCACCGATACCGCCGCCTGGATCAACCAACTGGATTTGATCATCAGCATTGACACTGCCGTCACCCATTTAGCGGGCGCGTTGGGCAAACCCACCTGGTTACTTTTGCCCCTGGCTCCCGATTGGCGCTGGATGTGCGATCGTCCTGATAGCCCCTGGTATCCCACCCTGCGCCTGTTTCGCCAACCTAGCCACGGCGACTGGCAAAGCGTGTTGACTGAGGTGAGAGCCGCATTAGAACAGAAATTGGGCATCCAGCAAGTAGCGTTGAAAGAAATAAAAGGAAAGAAAAAAGAAGGAAAAGGAAAGCACAAGCAGCGAGAAGCCAATCCCCGTAAGGGCGTTTCGCGAAACGCCCCAACTAACTCATCTCCCCCAACCCCCAACCCCGTTCGGTTGAGCGCTCACGTCGAAGCCCAACCCCCAACCCCCAACCCCCAACCCCTGCTTCCTGCCGAACTTCGAGCCGTCGTGAAACTACATCAAGCCGGAAAAGTTGCAGATGCTCGGCAAGAATGTCAGGCATTTTTGCAATCTTCTCCCAATTCCGCCGATGGCTGGCATTTGCTGGGATTGATGGCACACCAGGAGCGTCAATTGGATGAAGCGATCGCCCATTATCAAAAAGCCCTTCAATCCGATGCCAACCATCTTGATAGTTACAACAATCTGGCAGTCGCGTTCCATGAGCAGGGCAAACTGGAGGAGGCGATTCCCCACTATCAAAAGGCGCTGGCACTGAAGCCAAGCAATCCTGATGCTCACAACAACTATGCCAATGCCCTGCGGGAACGCGGACAATTGGATGAGGCAATTCATCACTATCAGCAAGCGATCGCCGCCAAACCTGAATATGCCGATGCCTACAACAATCTAGGGCTGGCTTACTACGCCAAAGGAGATTTTGCAAATGCTGCCGCTGCCTACCACCAAGCGATCCAACGCCGACCAGAATTTCCTCAAGCGTTGAACCATTTAGGCAATGCTTATAAGGAATTGGGCAACTTTGCCGAAGCCGCGAAATACTACCAGCAAGCGATCGCCCTCAAACCCAACTATGCTAAGGCATACAACAACTGGGGCAATATCTTTCGCGATGAAGGCGATCTCCAAACGGCAATTCAGTATTACGACCAGGCAACCGCGATCGACCCTGACTTTGCCGAAGCCCACTGGAACAAAGCCCTGACTTTTCTGCTAGGAGGCGACCTGCAACGCGGCTTTGAGGAATACGAGTGGCGACGCTACGTCAACCTGCCCAGTTTCAAGTCACTGCGGGACTTTCCCGGTCCCCGCTGGGATGGCTCACCGCTCAACGGTCAACTGATTTATCTTCATGCGGAACAGGGCATGGGCGACATTATTCAATTTGTGCGCTACGTGCCCTTAGTTGTACAGCAAGGCGGACGAGTTATTTTAGAGTGCCACCCTCCCTTGATGAATTTATTAAGCGGAATTCCAGGCGTAGAACAACTGGTGCCCTACGGGGGTGCTCCCTCTGGTTACCACATTCAGGCTCCACTCCTCAGCCTGCCTTACATTTTCCGCACCGCCGCCGCAACCGTCCCTGCAACGGTTCCCTACCTGCATCCCCCCACCTCTTCTGCCCAACTTCCACCTCCCCGTTCCCAACCCCCAACCCCCATCCCCCAACCCCTCAAACTCGGCATCGTCTGGTCAGGCAACCCTGAAAACCCCTACAACCGCACTCGTGCCGTTCCCCTAGAACTTTTATTACCTCTAGGAGAATTACCTCATGTTGAACTTTACAGCCTGCAAAAGGACCTTCAACCGGGAGATCAAACCTTACTCCAGGCAAATCCAGCCATTCACGACTTGCGAGACTTGATGCAGGATTTTGTCGATACGGCAGCTTTGATCCAGCAGCTTGATCTCGTGATCAGCATCGATTCTGCCGTCACCCACCTGGCAGGGGCATTAGGGAAACCAACCTGGCTATTACTCCCCTTCGCTCCCGATTGGCGCTGGATGGTGCATCGTGAGGATAGTCCCTGGTATCCCTCGCTGCGAATCTTTCGTCAACCCATTGCCGGAGATTGGGCGAGTGTCTTGCAGCAGGTGCAGGAGGGATTAGAATCGTCCACCCACGCCCCCATTCTCCCTCCTAACCCCCAATCCCCCTTGCGAAGCGTGGCGCAGCCCACCCCCAACCCCACTCAACTCCTAACGACTGCACTTCAGCACTATCAAACGGGTGATTTAGTCGAAGCCGAGCGATCGCTGCGTTTAGTCCTTCAGCAGCAACCCGATCAGCCCGATGCCCTGCACGTTTTGAGCGTGATTCTTTGCCAAACGAAACGATTTGCAGAAGCGATCGCCCTGATTCGGCAGTTGGTTGATTTGCAGCCGGAATTTGCCGAAGGATGGCGCAACTTGGGAGGTGCCTTGCAGGAGCAGGATGAGTTTGAGCAGGCGATCGCCAGTTATCAACAGGCGTTGAAACTTGATCCCAACAATGCCGATGTGCATCAAAATTTGAGTACGGCATTGCTAGAACTAAACCAACCATTTGCCGCCATTTCCCATGCCGAGCGCCTGGTTGCCCTCAAACCGAATCTGGCAGATGCTTACTACAACCTGGGTTACACCCTACGACGGGCAGGACGGGTCAGGGATGCGATCGTCCAATATCAGCAAGCGATCGCCCTCAATCCCCAAATGGCAGTGGCTCACAAGAACCTGGGACATGCCTTACTGTTAATCGGCGACTTTCTCAACGGGTTTCAAGAGATTGAATGGCGCTGGCAGCAACCTGGATGGACACGCCGCCCCTTCTCCCAGCCTGAGTGGGATGGATCTGATTTAACTGGAAAGACGATTCTGCTCTACGCCGAGCAAGGCATGGGCGACACGTTGCAATTTATCCGCTATGTCCCTTTGGTCAAGGCAAAAGGTGGACAGGTTTTAGTGGAATGTCAGGCAGAGTTGATCCCGCTGTTATCCCAAAGTCTGGATATCGATCGCCTGATTCCCCAAGACTCGTCCTTGCCAGCCTTTGATGTTCATGCTCCGTTGATGAGCCTTCCCCACGTTTTTGGCACAACTATCGAAACCATTCCCGCTCAAGTGCCCTACTTAGGGACAAAGGGCAGAAAGCAAGAGGCGATGGGGAGATGGGGAGATGGGGAGATGGGGAGATGGGAGACTACTTCTTTCCCCTCTGCTCCCTTGCTCTCTCTCCCCCTTGCTTCTACTAGCCCCCAACCCCCAACCCCCAACCCCCTCAAAGTCGGCATCGTCTGGGCAGGTAATCCGGGGCATCGCAACGATCGCTTGCGTTCCTGCAAATTGGAGCAATTTCGTCCCTTGCTGGATCTGTCCAATGTGGAATTTTTCAGTTTGCAGAAAGGTGAGGCAGCGAAGGAATTACAGGCAAATTTGAATTTACCGGTGACGGATTTGAGCGATCGCCTGCAAACCTTTGTGGACACGGCTCAAGCGATCGCGCACCTGGATTTAGTGATTACCGTGGATACGGCAGTGGCGCATCTAGCTGGGGCAATGGGTAAGCCGGTGTGGGTGGTGCTCATGTTTGCGGCGGATTGGCGCTGGATTATCGATCGCGACGATACGCCCTGGTATCCGACCATGCGCCTGTTTCGTCAAACCAGTCCCGGAGACTGGGCAGGCGTATTTGAACGGGTGAAGGAAGAGCTGGAAAGAGAGAAGGAAAGGAGAAAGGAAGAAGGAAGAAAGAAGAAGGGAGAAAAGTCCTATAGTGTCATTTCGGGAAATGCCCCAACTGCCTCATCTCCCAGTCCCCCACCCTCCGCCTCTCTCCTCGCCCCCAACCCCCAACCCCGACTTCCGCCTGTCCCCTAATCTTTACCTGGCGACTAGATGACTACAACGATCGCGGCATCCTGGGAACCTACCTGGCACTAAACCTATTACAGCAGGGACAATTTGAGCCAGTTCTGACCCAATCCCTGAATAAAAATAGTCATGTCAATCCAGTGCAGCGATCGCGATTGCAGGCTTTACAGCTTCAACAGGTAAGAGATGGATTGGAGTTCGTGCTGTTGGACGATCGCGTATCATTCGCCGATCTCGCATCGATGAATCCTGCCCGATCAATTGGAATTGCTGCCTTTGAAAACACGCAGTTGGATCAAGCGCTGATTCAGCACATCAAGCAATTACAAACGATCATCGTCGGGTCTGCCTGGAGTGCCAATTGTTTGAAGAACTATGGCTTGCATTCGGTTCAAGTTCAGTTGCAAGGAATTGATCCAGCCTTGTTCTATCCTGGTGCGAAAACGAATCTATTAGGCGATCGCTTTGTGATTTTCTCTAATAGCTGCAATTATGTCAAAGGGCAGGATATTTTACTTGCTGCCTTCAAAGCGTTTCACTCGCGCCATGCGGATACCTTATTGTTGCTGGCTGGTGAGCCAGTTGAAGGAATGGCGGACGATGGGCGGTCTGATGCGGTGATTGCACTTGAGCCGATCGCCTATTCGGTGTTGGGACAGGTGTTGCGGGAAGTGGATGTGGCGGTGTTTCCCAGTCGGTGTGAGGTGGGGATAAACCCGACGATCGCCGCAAGCCTTGCCTGTGGGATTCCAACCATTTTGTCCAACAACACGGCAAATCAGGATTTAGTTCGGCTGAATCTGGGTTTCTCTTTAAGTAGTCAGCGATCGATGCAAGCAAATGCCGCTTATCCTGGCGTTGAGGGTTGGGGGGAGTCGGAGGTGGAAGAACTGGTGGAAGTGCTGGAATACATTTACGCCCATCCCCAAGCGGCTAGAAACAAAGGGGCGATCGCGGCTGATTTTATGCGCGATCGAACGTGGCAGAAAATTACCACTCAACTAATTTCGGTTCTGAATCCCGTCTCGTAAACGGACAACCCCAATCAGAAAGAGTAATCCGGCAACTGCGATCGGCACACTGGCGATGAACACTGGAAACCACTGATAAGGTAAGTCTTGTTCTAAGGAAATTCTGGCATCGGCGGGAGCTTTGCCGTCGTACACGACATTCACCTGTGCTCCCACACTCAACTGGAGGGAACAATCCTTCATCTTGATGGGTTCTCCCGTTTCCGGTTGGTATTGCACGATCGGGCAGTCCTTCTTTCCCCAGCGATCGCACTGAAGCGGTCTACCACGAGGGCGTTTCTGGCAAATTTTCGTAGATTCCTGGGCAACTACCGTTCCCAAAACTTCTTGCTGCCGCCATGCCTGATCTAGCGTTTCCCAAAACATTCCACCACAAACCGCCACAATCACACCAGCGGCGGTAATTCCCACGACACCCGTCGCGATCGCATCAAGACGTTCCAGAGTCATTATTTTCTTGATTGGATCAAATAGCCACAACGATGTTCACCGTCTACCTGCCAGTGGGTACGTTCTACCGTGCAGTCGGGCAGGGCAAAGCCAAACATTTCGAGTTCATGTCCGCATACGCTAGGAAAGGTTTCGGCAATATGGGAAATGGCGCAGTTGTACTCGGTCAAGATGAAGCGATGCGGAGTTTCATCATGCACCAAATATTCTGCCATGTAGCCCTCTTCCCGCCGCAGTTCCACTAATTTATCGACACGCTCTTTGAGGGAGCCGGAACCCAGGCGATCGCGGTATTCCAATGCTTTCCGTTCCCACTGTTTACGCAGGATGGTGCCCATTTGCTCTTTGCCCATCGTTTCTGCCAGGGTGTCGAGTAGGGAGACGGCAAATTCATCGTAGCGATCGGGAAATTGGTTGCGTCCCGCCTGACTCAAGGTGTAAAGATGATTGGGTCGCCCCATCCCTGCGTGAGCAGTTTGATGCAGAATCAAGCCCTCTTCTTCCAAATCTTTTAGGTGTCGCCGCACTGCCTGAGGACTAATTTGCAGGATTTCTGCTAAGTCCTGTGCTGTGGACTGTCCCTGCTTGAGAAGGTGTTGCAGGATGTCTTGTTTGGTCGAGGGCTGCTGAGTAGCGGTCATGCGAGTCCAGCGGATTAGCCAAAAGGACAGAAATTCTAGTAACCCCACTTTAGCAACAAAAATGTTGTTAAAGTGTCGTACAATAAGTTAAGAAACAAGTGTGTTGTTTTAATTATAGAATCCAAACTGTTGGATTTTTACGTTAATTACCCGTTGCCTGCCTCATGAGTACACCCACCCCACCGACCCAAGCGACCGAGAAAAGTCTGGAAGCAATGCGGCACTTCTCTGAGAAGTATGCCAAGAACACTGGAACTTACTTCTGCTCTGATCCCGGAGTCACTGCTGTCGTCATCGAAGGACTAGCCAAGCATAAAGATGACCTTGGCTCCCCTCTGTGCCCCTGTCGCCATTATGAAGATAAGGCTGCTGAGGCAGAAGCAGCCTACTGGAATTGTCCCTGTGTGCCTATGCGGGAGCGGAAAGAGTGCCACTGTATGTTGTTTCTGACGGACGACAATCCTTTCGCAGGGGATAGTCAGGAGATTACATTTGAGCAAATTCGCACCCTGACCAATCAGGTTTAGTAGTGAGTTCGGAGTTTTGAGTTCTCAGTTTTTTACCTCAAAATTCAAAACTTAAGACTCAACATTCTTTCAGAGAGAATCCTATGACTGCATCCGTTCAAAATCTGGTCAACCAGCCTTATAAGTACGGCTTCATCACGAACATTGAGTCCGATACCATTCCCCGTGGCTTGAATGAGGACATTGTGCGCCTGATTTCTGAGAAGAAGGGCGAACCAGAGTTCATGCTGGAGTTCCGGTTGCGGGCGTATCGTCAGTGGCTCAAGATGACGGAACCTAGCTGGCAGAATGCGACTTATCCAGCGATCGACTATCAAGATATCATTTACTATTCCGCGCCCAAAGTCAGCGAGAAGAAAAAGAGTCTGGAAGAGGTTGATCCGGAATTGCTGGACACGTTTGAGAAGCTAGGCATTCCTCTGTCTGAGCAGAAACGCCTTGCTAATGTGGCGGTGGATGCGATTTTTGATAGCGTTTCCGTTGCCACGACCTTTAAAGAGAAACTGGCAAAAGACGGTGTGATCTTCTGCTCTATTTCAGAGGCGTTGCAGGAATACCCCGAACTGGTGAAGAAGTATCTCGGTAGCGTGGTGCCGATCGCGGATAACTACTTTGCGGCTCTCAACTCTGCCGTCTTCAGCGATGGGTCTTTTGTCTACATCCCTAAAGGTGTGCATTGCCCAATGGAGCTGTCTACCTACTTCCGGATCAACAATGGCGATTCGGGTCAGTTTGAGCGGACGTTGATCGTCGCCGAGGAAGGCAGCTACGTCAGCTATCTCGAAGGTTGTACCGCACCCATGTACGACACCAACCAACTTCACGCCGCAGTGGTGGAACTGGTGGCGTTGGATGATGCCGAAATTAAATACTCCACTGTGCAGAACTGGTACGCCGGAGATAAAGAAGGCAAAGGCGGGATTTATAACTTCGTCACCAAGCGCGGCTTATGCCAGGGCAAAAACTCCAAAATCTCCTGGACTCAAGTGGAAACGGGTTCTGCCATCACCTGGAAATACCCCAGTTGTGTGCTGGTGGGTGACAATTCCGTGGGCGAGTTTTACTCAGTGGCGCTGACGAATCATCATCAGCAAGCCGATACGGGCACCAAAATGGTTCACATTGGCAAGAATACCCGCAGCACGATCATCTCCAAAGGCATTTCTGCTGGCAAGTCCAAGAATAGCTATCGCGGTTTAGTGAAAATTAATCCTAAAGCTACAGGTGCCCGTAACTATTCCCAGTGCGACTCTATGCTGATTGGGGATACAGCGCAGGCAAATACCTTCCCCTACATCCAGGTGCAAAACAACTCTGGCAAGGTGGAGCACGAAGCGTCTACCTCCAAAATTGGAGAAGACCAGTTGTTCTACTTCCAGCAACGGGGTATCTCAATGGAAGACGCAATCTCGATGATGATCAGCGGCTTCTGTAAGGATGTGTTCAACCAATTGCCAATGGAATTTGCCGTGGAAGCCGACAAACTCCTGAGCCTCAAACTCGAAGGCAGCGTGGGTTAATCATGAGTATCGGGCTGAAACCAAAGGTCGATAGTTTCAGCCAAGCTTCCACTGTGCAATTTGAGTATTGGCTTGATTAAAGTCCTGAACGCCGAAATATCGCTCGAATGGTGTGGATGTAGAGTTTATTCTTCAAATTTGGTATGCCCAATCCACTATTTGCACGCTACAGCCAGGGAGAAAACCGCGTTACAGCAAGCATTCTTGCAGTATTTGAGCGCATTTCTTTCGCATTAGTAGAGCGAATTCTCCAGATTCTATCCGAGGAACCCAATATTCCTCTCTTAGAAATCAGAAACCAAATCAAGCTGAAAGGGGCAAGTGGAGTACCGGATGGTGCAATACAAGCATCGTTTGCTTATTGGATTGAAACAAAGGTTGTTCAAAATGCAATCGAATTAGATCATCAATTACCTGATGGAAGCAAGGTAAATCGACAAATAAACAGCCACTTTGATAGTTTGGAAAAATTGCAAAACACTGGCAAGAAAAAATTGCTGGTCTTAACTCCAGACTATGAAGAGCCTAAAGCGATCAGAAACATGAGTTCTGATTTAGTGGTCTGGGCGAGTTTTAACGACTTATACTCGGCGATCGCTGAAATTACTGCAACTGATGAATCCTGGTTAGCTTCAAACTTCTCTCCTCCTAGTGAGCAAGAACGGTTCTTACTACGAGAATTAGTTCAAATGTTACTAGCTGAGGGATTAGTGAATAATGGTAAGCCTGATTCTGTTTTGATTGTTCCAGCTAGATCAGCGATCTACGATTATAAAAACTTCTCTGTCTATCTTTGCCAACCTAACCGTTCATTTCAGCAGATTGAGTACGTTGGTTTCTATCATGATGGTTTGATTGATAGGCATATCGCAAAAATTCTGCATAAACCAATAGAAGAGATTGATTTGACGGAGGAAGCGATCGCAGAGGCAACTGAACTAGATCCGGTAGTTAAGCCGAAACTGCAACAGTTGGTCGATCAGTTGAAAAACCATAATAGTTTTAGATATGGAGCAAAATTTAAAGTCTTCTTTTTATCTCCTCCGAATTCATTGGAGACCGTTCGACTTTCACATGATATTAGAAATGACTTAAAGAGTTCTTCTGGTAGACCCACTGCTTTCGTTCAGGGTCAGCGGTATGTTTCTTTGACCGCATTAAAGAAGAATCCAGCAACAACCACAGAATTGCTTAGTAGTCAGGGTGTTTAGTGATGGTACAAACTTTACAGGCTACAAACGTAACACTTCGAGATTTAATTGACCAATTTGGTCTGCAAGAAGTTCAAGATGACGATTTTTTCTGGGAATGGCGATCGCAGCTTCCTGACTTATCAGAAACAGACAAGTGGTATTTAGATCAAGCAAAGGCTGCATTTTTTAATCATTTAAAGTACCCTCCCTTACTTGAGAAAGTCGTTCAAGTAATTTTGTTATCCCCTCTACTATTTCTAGGTGGCTTCTTCTTACCGCCGTTTCACATCCAGGCTGAGAAGTCGGTCGAAATTTCTAAAGATGATGATGGTGTAATCATCCGTGGTCAACTTGATTTTGTCTTGCTCAAAAAGGATCTTTGGGTTGTTGTAATTGAATCAAAGCAGGCTGAATTTTCTGTAGAAGCAGGTTTATCTCAACTTCTTGCTTATATGATGAGCAACCCTAACGCTGAAAAACCCGTGTTTGGTTTAGTTATCGCTGGTGGAAGTTTTTTGTTTACGAAGCTAGTGCAATTTCCCGTCCCTCAATACGCTACGTCAGATGAATTTAAACTGCGTAATCGACGTGAAAATGAATTATACGAAGTGCTACGAATTTTGAAACGTTTAGCACAGTTTTAATGAATTGTTTTGGTCATTTTTTACTGGATTATAAGAGAGGTGTAATCTGTGATCTGTGAAGGTAGTGAAGTGATTTTATCAGTACAGAATTTAACTGCTGAGGTGGATGACACCCAAATTTTAAAGGGGTTAAATCTAGAGGTCAAAGCAGGAGAAATTCACGCGATTATGGGACCAAATGGATCAGGTAAAAGCACCTTTTCCAAAATTTTGGCTGGGCATCCCGATTACACCGTGACCGGTGGCGAGATTACCTATTTAGGACAGGATTTGTTGGAATTAGAAGCGGAAGATCGAGCACGATCGGGCATTTTTCTCGCCTTCCAATATCCGATCGAAATTCCTGGTGTTAGCAACACGGATTTTCTGCGGATTGCCTACAATTCCAAACGCAAACACGCAGGTTTAGAAGAACTCGATGCCTTTGATTTTGACGATTTGGTGCAGGAAAAGCTAGAAGTCGTAAAAATGAATCCGGCATTCCTGAATCGCAGTGTGAACGAGGGCTTTTCCGGGGGTGAGAAAAAGCGCAACGAAATTCTGCAAATGGCATTGCTGGAACCCCGGTTGGCGATCTTGGATGAAACCGATTCCGGACTGGATATTGACGCGCTCAAGATTGTTGCTAATGGCGTGAATCAACTCACGACACCCGATAACGCGATCGTTCTGATTACCCACTACCAGCGCTTACTGGATTACATCGTGCCGGATTATGTGCATGTGATGGAAGGTGGACGGATTGTGACGACGGGTGGCAAAGAGTTGGCACTGGAATTGGAAGCCCGTGGTTATGACTGGATTCGGGAAGAAGAAGCGGAGGTGGCAGCCCGATGATTAAAGTTTCTCCCATTGAGTTAGTAGACAATAGAGGAAGCGATCGGTCTGCTTATCTTGCAAGATTGTTAAACTTGTGTCCTACGATTAATCATCCATCGTTTTTACCAGAGACTAAAGCTTGGTTACAAGAGTTGAGAGATAGTGCTGCTTCTAGGGTTCGAGAGCTTACTATCCCATCAAGTAAGGATGAAGAATGGCGGTTCACAGATTTAGCTCCACTGCTACAACTTGATTTTCAGCTAGCAGATTGGGAACCAACAATTCAGCTAGCAGATTCGCCAATTCAACCGATTCATCTTCAGCCTTTTATCCTACCAGAAGCAATTTGTCTTGTATTTATTAACGGTGTTTTCAGTCCTGATTTGTCAACCCGAATTCCCTTACCATCAAATGTATGCTTCAGTGGTGGATTTGCAGGATTAGAGACTGAAACTGATGATTCTCAGCTATTGAAGCTGAAAAGATATTTAGCTAAACAACAAGGTGCAGAAGAAGTTTTCACGGCTTTGAATACAGCTAATTTACGAAATATTGCAATCGTCAACGTTCCCACGGATGAACTTGTCGAAACTCCTATTCAGGTGTTGTTCGTTTCAACTGTTAGAGATAAGGCTCAAATTGGACATCCTCGTTGTCTTGTCATTGCCGAACCTGGTAGTAGCCTTACCCTAGTTGAAGAATACATTTCTCTTGATGAAGGTGTGTATTTCACCAATGCGGTTACAGAAATTTTCATTCAAGATAATGCTCAGGTGAATCACACTAGAGTTCAAAGAGAGAGCAAAACTGCCTTTCACATTGGCAAAACGGCTGTTTCCCAGGCGCGTGATTCTCGCTATACCTGCAATGCCATTAGCTTTGGTGCTGCCCTGTCTCGCCACAACTTAGAGGTGTATCAAACAGGAGAGCAAACGGATACCAAGCTGAATGGACTGGCATTGATTGCAGGGCGACAGGTTGCGGATACCCATAGCCTCATTTCTTTCACCAAACCTCACAGTACGAGTAATCAAATTCACAAATGCATCGTAGATGACAAGGCTCACGCGGTCTTTAATGGCAAGATCTTTGTACCCCAAGCGGCACAACTCACCGATGCGCGACAGTTAAGTCAGAACCTGTTGCTGTCGGACAAAGCGCGAGTGGATACCAAACCTCAGCTAGAGATCACTGCCGACAATGTGAAATGCGCCCACGGAGCTACGGTGAGCCAGTTGGAAAATGACGAAGTGTTTTACTTACAGAGTCGCGGCATTAGCCAAACTCAAGCCGTCAAACTCCTGACCTACGCCTTTGCGTATGAGGTCATTGAACAGATCCCGATCGCCTCCCTGCGCGAAGAACTCCTCAAACACACCACCTAATCCACCTCACTCACTCATCCACCCCTCCCCCACCTACCCACTCACCCTTTCCCCTCCCCCATGACCTTTACTCAAGCCAAACCCCTCGCTGTTCTCACCCGTCAGGATTTTCCCATCCTGCATCAAGACATTCATGGCAAACCCCTGGTTTACCTGGACAACGCCGCTACGTCCCAAAAGCCGATCGCGGTACTGGATGCGTTGCGACACTACTACGAGAATGACAACGCCAACGTGCATCGTGGGGCGCACACTCTGAGTAATCGGGCAACCGATGCCTACGAAGGGGCACGAGATAAGGTGGCTGCGTTTGTGAATGCAGCTTCTCGGCAGGAAATTGTTTACACCCGTAACGCCAGCGAAGCGATTAACCTGGTGGCTTATTCCTGGGCGATGAACACTTTGCAGGCGGGAGATGAAATTATTCTGTCGGTGATGGAGCACCACAGCAACCTGGTGCCCTGGCAACTTGTGGCACAGCGAACCGGAGCAGTGCTCAAATTTGTGGAACTGACGGAGGCTCAAGAGTTTGACTTTGAACAGTTTAAGTCACTGTTGTCGGACAAAACCAAACTCGTTTCTGTGGTTCATGTTTCCAATACGCTGGGCTGCATTAATCCGGTGAAGCAGATTTGTACGGAAGCTCACAAACACGGTGCCAGAGTGCTGATTGATGCCTGCCAGAGTGTGCCCCACATGAAAATTGATGTGCAGGAAATCAATTGTGATTGGCTAGTGGCTTCTGGGCATAAAATGTGTGCCCCGACAGGAATCGGGTTTCTCTACGGCAAGCTAGACCTGCTGCGATCGATGCCTCCCTTCTTTGGTGGTGGCGAAATGATTGCTGATGTTTTCCTGGATCACTCCACCTATGCTGACTTGCCCCACAAGTTTGAGGCGGGAACACCCGCGATCGGAGAAGCGATCGCCCTGGGTGCAGCCGTGGATTACCTCACGAGTTTGGGCATGGACACGATCCACACCTACGAAGAAGAACTCACTGCTTACCTATTCCAGCAGCTAGAACAAGTTCCCAGCATCCGCACCTATGGACCCAAGCCCAACGCCGACGGTAGCGGACGCGCCGCCCTTGCAGCCTTCACCGCTGGCGATATCCATCCTCACGATCTTTCGACGTTACTGGATCAAGCAGGAGTCGCGATTCGCTCTGGACATCACTGCACCCAACCCCTACACCGTTATTTGCAACTTGCCTCCACTGCCCGCGCCAGTCTGTATTTTTACAACACCCGCGAAGAGGTTGATATTTTCATCGCGGCACTGAAGGAAACTCTCGATTTCTTTGGAAACATTTTTAGCGAAGTCTAATCCAGCAGTCTGTTATTGCACGACTTGGGTGAGTGCCTGGGCGATCGTTTGGCGCAGCCAGAGATTCGCGGGATCGCGATCGCTCAGTTTGCTCCAAATCATCGAGATTATCCAGGGTTCCGTTTTCACGGGCAACTCAAATATTTCAACATTCATCTGATTCACAGATTGTTCTGCAATGTGAAACGGAATTGCAGCAACAAGATCACTGCTGGCAACCAGCATCGGAATGATCAGCAAGTTAGGGGTTGTCACAATAATTCGTCGCCGTAAATTCAACTGTGCCAGCACTTTGTCAATTTCACCTGTGGCATCCTGGCGGAGAGTAAACAGGGCATGGGAGAGGTTAACAAAGGTTTCCAGGGAAATTTTGCCACTGCTTAAAGCCGGATGTCCTTTGCGGCAAATTCCAACAAAATGTTCCTGGATTAAAGGTTGCTGGAAAGTTTGGCGGATTGGAACTTGAAACGTGCCGATCGCAACCTCAATTTTTCCGTGTTCGATCCAGGTTTCAATTTGATTTTTATCCAAATTAACCAGGCGAAAGTCAATGCCTGGTGCAGTTTGACGACAGAGTTCTAAAAGTTTGGGTAAAAGAATAAAACTGGTGTAGTCGGAGCACGCGATCGTCATGGCGCGTTGGGAGGTTGCCGGATCGAATGTTTGGCTGGTTTCCAGTGTTTGCCGAATTTGTTGCAGGGCAAGGGCAATTCCGGGAGCAATTTCCAGCGCTTTCGTCGTGGGTCGCATTTCTCGCCCAATTCGGATAAATAACTCATCATTGAATAGCGATCGTAGTCTGGCTAAAGCCGCACTCATGGCAGGTTGCCCCAAATTCAAGCGTTGAGCCGCTGCTGTTACACTTCGCTCTTCAAACAAAGATTCAAAAGCAACTAACAAATTGAGATCGATGGCAGCAAGATCTATCGACTTCATTAATATCTACTATCTTTAGTATTGATTTGATTAATTAATATTTTCCTATTATGGTTAGAGTGCGTGTGGAAAGTAAAGGGTTTTGATTTTACAGCAGGAATCCGTTTATGACGAACATCGAGGAGCAGAATCTAGAAGTTGCTCAGATCTTTGTTAAGCAATTTCTGGGGAAAGGTGATATGAGTGTGGCAGAGACAGTTTTGGCTGAAAACGTGCAGGCAACAACCGGTTTAAAGCCAGATGGTCCAATCAATGGGCGGGAGCAATACAAGCAAATTTTCAGTGCTTTCTTTGACGCATTTCCACCTCTTCCTGGTATGGAAATGATGATTGAAGATCTGTTTGCCGCAGGCGATCGTGTGGTGGTGCGCTTTCGGTCGGTTCAGAAGCACGCAAAGGAGTTTTTTGGTGTTGCGGCGACGAGTCGAGATATCACCTTTATCGAAACTCACGTTATGCGTTTACAAGACGGCAAGATTGTCGAAAACATCGTCAGTGCGACCAATCTTGAATTTGAAATGTTAATGGCTCCAGTTTTAACTCCGCTCATTCTCAAATAGAAATTGGAGTCACGGCAATGACAACCGTATTTGTAATTGTTGGGATGGGTGAAGGACTCAGCATGGCGATCGCCCGTCACTTTGCTCAGGCAGGATTCGTAATAGCGATGATTGCCCGCAACGAAACCAAATTGCAGGGATTTCAAGCCATGTTGCAAGCTGAAGGCATCGAATCCCATTACTTTGTGGCAGATGCAGGCGATCGCGCAGGGTTAGAAGTTGCATTTGCCGCGATTCAAAAGCAGCTAGGAGATCCATCGGTGCTGGTTTATAACGCTGCTGCACCTAGAATGCAAAATGTTCTGCAAGAGTCCTTTGAAACCCTCGTGGATAATTTCAAAACAAATGTCGCAGGGGCATTAGTCGCTGTGCAGGCGGTTTTACCTGCCATGCAAGCCCAAAATCAAGGCACAATTCTGTTGACGGGTGGCGGCTTTGCCCTGAATCCCCATCCTGATTTCGCATCTCTGGCAATTGGGAAAGCCGGAATTCGTAGTTTAGCGAAATCCTTAGCACTGGCATTAAAAGAAACTAAGATTCGAGTTGGCACAATTACGATCTGCGGTATAGTCAATCCCGATGATCCGAAGTATAGTCCTGATTTGATCGCTGAACAGTTTTGGGCATTTCACACGATCGAAGAGTCTGATTTTGAAGTTGTTTACTAAATCATCTTGGGGCTGACGATGACTGAAGTAACAGGCTTACTGCCGATTTACGCGAACACGGCAATTGCAATAGCACCCAGCCAGGTAGTTGCATCTTTTCCAGTCAATACATTTCTGGAAAATTTAGCGATCGCGCCTGATGGAACTTTGTTTGTCACGAATCACGAACTGGGTCAAGTAGTCCGAATTTCACCGGATGGGAAAGTCAATATTCATGCTAATGTACCTGGTAAAGTCGCTGGACTTGCATTCACAACGACTGATGAACTCATTGCTACAGGATGGAATGTAGACTCGATTTCAGCCGTGTTCTTGATTGATCAAGATGGTGAGGTTGAAACTTTATTAACACTCCCAGAAGCTCAATTTCTGAATGGGATCACACTGCTATCAGACCATCGTTTTCTCCTGGCAGATTGCTACCGAGGAGCCATTTGGCTGTTTGACCTCGCCCAAAGACAGGCAACAATTTGGCTGGAGCATCCCTTACTGGCTCGTAGTAGCCCAGATAGCCCAATTCCAGCAGTGAACGGCATCAAACGAGTGAGTGATTTTCTGTATGCCTCCAACACTGAAAAAATGTTGTTGCTGAAGATTCCGATCGATGCCGCAGGTCAGCCTGGAGAGCCAACCATTTTTATTGAGCAGACAAATATTGACGACTTCGCTTTCGATGTCGAGGGCAACCTTTACGGGGCAACTCACATTTACAACAGTGTGGTGAAAATTAGTCCCACTGGACAAACGACGATTATTGCTCAGGCAGAGCAAGGCGTTACGGGGAGCACAGCCGTTGCCTTTGGGCAGCAAAACGGCGATCGCAGTGCCATCTATGTCACAACCAATGGCGGGATGTTTCTGCCACCCGCGTCTGGTGTCGTGCCGGCAAATGTTGTGCGTTTGGAGGTTGGCAGCATTGGCTACCATGAATGAGTCGATCGCCAGTGAACCGGTTACTGTTGTCATTGCCCAACGAGTCAAGCCAGGTCAAGAACTTCCATTTGAAACCTGGATGCGGGAAATTATTGCTGTTGCCAGCACCTACCCAGGACACCTGGGAACGAATGTGATTCATCCTCAACCGGGGATTCGCCCTGAATATGTGATTATCTTTCGTTTTGATGGCTACGAGAACTTGAAACTTTGGATGAGTTCTCGCGATCGGGAACATTGGTTAGCCCAAGCCAAGCCATTCATCACGACCGATCCAGAAATTCAACAAATTAGTGGTTTAGAAGCCTGGTTCTCACTTCCTGGTCAACCCCTAAAAACTCCTCCCCGCTATAAAACAGCACTGCTGACTTGGGCAGTTGTTTTTGTTCTAATTAACCTTCTGAATTGGCTGGTATTGCCCGTCCTAACAAGCTTTCCAGCCTGGGTGAGAACTCTAATTTTCTCAGGCATCATGGTAATTCTTCTAACCTATGTAGTGATGCCAAGAGTCACCCGATTGCTCAGGAAATGGTTGTATAAAGATTAACGGGTGTAGCGAATTCCACGATAAGTCAGGGTTACGTTTGAGGCAGGCATCGGACGCGAACCAGAAAAATGGACAGGAGTGCCGCTTCGCTCAACCCGCAACGATCGAGATTTGAGCGAAGTCGAAACTCGGCGGTAGGTATGTGATTAAATTGCAAATCCCTAAATTCAGGAAATGGCTTAGAAGCTGTTTGTAAATAGGTGTAAATGTGGCTCAAAAGCAAGCTCTGAAGAGATCCTCCCTAACCCTCCTTAATAAGGAGGGAACCAAGCCCTGAGTCTGAAGTCCCCCTTTTGAAGGGGGATTTAGGGGGATCGAAACA
>JANRIN010000186.1:0-4090 GCA_033764965.1 Leptolyngbyaceae cyanobacterium bins.302
AGCGAGAGAAAGACGACGACAGGAGTGTAATAGCGGGCAAACTGAGTGATAAATTTCTCAGTTGATGCTTTTTTGCTGGAGGCATTTTCAACTAAATCAAGCACCTTAGCAATCGAGGATTCGCCAAACAGCTTTGTGACCCGAACTGTGAGAGCACCTGACTGGTTGATCATGCCTGCTAAGACGGTGTCGCCAACCTTTACAGTACGAGGAACCGATTCACCCGTTAGGGCAGAGGTGTCCATTTGAGAGTTGCCTTCTAAGACTTCACCATCTAACGGCACCTTCTCTCCTGGCTTAACCAAAACTTGATCGCCTACGTTAACGGTTTCAGGAGAAACCTGCTTGACTGTGCCATTCGTTCTCAAGTTAGCGGTATCGGGACGAACTTCAAGTAGTGACTTGATGGAACGACGCGATCGCCCCACTGAATACTCTTGAAATAACTCTCCCACCCGAAAGAACAACATCACCGCAACGGCTTCAGGCAACTGGTGAATCGCAAGGGCACCCAAGGTCGCAACGGTCATCAGAAAGTTTTCATCAAAGATTTGCCCTCTCAAAATATTGCGTCCCGCAGTTTTTAGAACTGTCCAGCCGCTCAGGAGGTAAGCAGGAATGATGACCGCAAACTCAGCAATGCTGTAAGGCGTGTTGTGTAAGGGGTGTTCAAACAGAATAGCGATGGCAAACAGCGTCACTGCTAGCAGCACCGGAGGCAGTTCTCTCTTTAAGTTAAATTCGCCAGAGCCGTGGCTATGTCCATGATCGTGTGCATCATCTTCGTCGTGGTCATCATGAGGATGACCATCATCATGGCTGTGTCCTTTCCCGTGCTCATGATCATGGTCATGAGCTTTGGCAGCAGGTCGAGTTACTGGCGATTTCTCTACTCCGATCGTGTAGCCCAGTGCCTTTACGCGCTCTTGGATGGTTGCCTCGCTCACTTGCTCTGGATTGTAAGTCACGATCAAGCGTCCAGTTGACACCGTTACAGATGCCTCAGTGACCCCCTTCAATCTCTCCAAACTGCCCTCGATCTTCATTTTGCAGCCCGTGCAGTCCATACCATTGACTTGCATCTGTTGAGTCTTTAAGGAAGGGGTTTGAGTCATAAGAGGTTGCCAACGCAATATGGTTGTTTGCCATTATAGAGCAAATCCCCAAATATCCGAATATCTATTCATACTTAGAACGATAACCATTCTTTGTTTCTATACTGGATAGAGCAGAATCCTATAATCTATTAGCCTCAACTTATTCCTTCCTCCCCATGAACAAGCGAAACCGCTCGGAACCGCAGCCAATTCAGGAATCTGATGCCCCTCTTTGTGAAACCCGTCTGGTGAATTTGGGTACTGTGCGCCAAGTTCAGCCAGAAATTTTGGCAATGCCGGAAGCACAACAGATGGCAGAGTTTTTTGGCGTGCTGGCAGACCCAAATCGTTTACGGCTGCTCTCAGCGTTGGCGAATCAGGAATTGTGCGTGTGCGATTTAGCGGCTGGGCTGAAGATGGGGGAATCTGCGGTATCGCATCAACTGCGGATTCTGCGAGCGATGCGGCTAGTGAAGTACCGCAAGGAGGGACGCAATGTTTACTACAGCCTCGCAGATAGCCATGTGATGAATTTATACAGGGAAGTGGCAGAGCATCTGAACGAATCTCATTAGAAGGTAACTAGATACAACGAAGGTTGGGATGCAAACAGGAATGTTAGCGATGAGGACTGAATAAAATTACAACTGTGCCAAGCAGGGAAAGCACAACACCAATGAAGTCCCATCTATCTGGTCTAACCCCTTCAACCAGCCATAGCAAAACTAAAGATGAAAGGATATAGATACCACCATAGGCAGCGTAGGCTCTTCCAGCATTTGAAGCATCTATTTTAGTAAGGGCGATAGCGAAAATGATGAGAGCCAGGAGACCAGGGACAATCCACCAGATGCTCTTTCCTAACCGCAGCCATGCCCAGAAGGTATAGCAGCCAGCAATTTCCCCTACAGCTGCAATCAGAAAGAAGATAAGCGTTTGCATCACAGGTAAAAGTCAAAGTAAACATCCTACATTCACCTGTAGGAAATTTCAATTAAGGAAATAGACAAGATGGAAATTCCAGCCGCTTGTACCCTCAGCCAAACAGATCTGAGTAACCGTCAGAAGGAACTCAATGCCTTGCAACAGGCAGTGTGTGAGGTTCGCCAAACATTAGATGGGTTTGCCTTGCGGTTTGACAGTTCAACAGAGAATTTAATGGCGATCGCCCATGTGATTGCTAAGGAACGGTTATGCTGCCGCTTCCTTCGGTTTCAATTGATTGCAGAGCCAGGTGCAGGACCGCTTTGGCTGGAGGTGTCTGGACCAGACAATACTTTCCAACTTCTGTTGGAGATGTTTGGCTTTGGTGAAACTTGTTCAAAATCGCCAACAAGTTCCAGTGGCTGTTCATCTTAATGAGTGTAGTCCTAAATGCAGAACTTATCGGCTCGGTTCTATACACTTCTTTCAATTGCTGCCGCGATCCTGACGATCGCCCTTAAAGCTGGAGCTTATTTCCTCACAGGGTCGGTTGGCTTATTATCCGATGCAGCAGAATCTTGTGTGAATTTAGTGGCAGCGATCGTCGCAACTTGGGCAGTCACGTTCGCAGTCAAGCCACCCGATGAAGAGCATGAGTTTGGTCACTACAAAGCAGAATATTTCTCTAGTGGAGTTGAAGGCGCATTAATTCTAGTGGCGGCAAGTAGTATTGCGATCGCTG
Source organism: Leptolyngbyaceae cyanobacterium bins.302 (assembly GCA_033764965.1). Classification (GTDB taxonomy): domain Bacteria; phylum Cyanobacteriota; class Cyanobacteriia; order Leptolyngbyales; family Leptolyngbyaceae; genus JSC-12. Next base: position 2,764 of record JANRIN010000186.1, read on the forward strand.
CCTGGAATCGGTTGCTACATCCACAGCCTTTAGAACAGGTAAGCATTGGGCTGGGGCTATCACTCATCGCAACAGCCGTAAATGGGGCATTAGCCTGGGCAATGCTGCGAGCCAGTAAGCGACTAAGATCGATCACCTTACGAGCAGACGCTCACCATCTTTTTACGGATGTTTGGACATCTGTGGGCGTAGTGCTAGGGTTGATTTTTGTGCCATTAACTGGATGGATCATTCTTGATCCCATCATCGCTTTTGTCGTTGCTGCCAATATTATCTGGGCTGGTATAAAATTATTGCGCGAAACAGGGCTAGGCTTGCTTGATACAGCAATGCCTGCCTCTGAACGACGCATTGTGACAGATGCTTTGGCTAATTACGATGCTCAAGGGATTCAATTTCATGCGTTGAGAACGCGAGTCGCAGGATCACGGCGATTTGTCTATTTTCATGTGTTAGTGCCCGGAAGCTGGACGGTGAAACGCGGACATGATGTGTGCGAGGAGATGGAACTGATAATCTCGCGATCGCTCCCTGGCACTTACGTTTTCACGCATCTAGAACCCTTGGAAGATCCATCTTCCTTGGAAGATCAGGAACTCGATCGCCCAAATGGAAGTTAATCATATTGAATTACTTGCCTGATAGGGACGCTTTGGTTGCAGCCGTAGTCCCAACCAAAGACCGATCGCTACAATTCCAGTCATATAACCCAGACTGATCAACCGGACGCGCAACGGGGGATCTACGCCTTCGACCTCCAGCGTCTGAGCTACGTGTAGGGGGCGGAATTGCCGGCTTGAACCAGGTTGAGGTGCTACTTCTACATCTATCTGATGCGGTGCTCCATCAAAAAACTGTTCCTGCCACTGCAATTGTCCAGTCGAGTCGGTTGTACCATCGTAGGCAAACGAAACCCAGCCATTTTCCAGCTGAGTTGCTTTGACCTTGACTATCACATCAGTAATCGGTTGCTGAGTTTTAGCATCAGCGACGCTCACCTGAAGATTTGCCAACCTTCCGACTACAGCATCTCGATCGCCCGATAGCCGCACACTCAATCCATCCCCTTGCTGTTGGCTGGGGTAAGGTATAGGTGGTGGCACTTCAGTAGGTTGAGACATTGCCATCGTGTGCTGTGATTGCATCCTTTCAGCACTCACATTGACGTAGAGTAGTGTGGCGATCGCCATATCATCAGCCTTTACCAAGAAGTCTCAGAGCATTTGAAAGAGGTGAGAGATTAAATTGCAAACAGAGTTGATTGTATTGGATAACTTTTGACTACCGCAACAATTTGCAGACTCAGACAATTAACGCTTTGTAGCTC
>JANRIN010000188.1:0-2564 GCA_033764965.1 Leptolyngbyaceae cyanobacterium bins.302
ATGCTGACGTGGAGGAGCTAGAGATCTTCAAATTCATTGTCCCCTCCTAAATCAAGATCAACCGGAATAAAGCGGTGGTATGCCTTCTCATAAACAAACATGGGTTCTGCGGTCATACCGCCTCGATTCTTGAGCAGACTAAGACGTGCATAAGTGGCTTTTGCTCTTTCATTCAAAGGAAAGCGAGTCCGGACATCCTGAAGTTGCCGAAGCTTCAAATGATTACCTGCATAGCGTTCCTCCAATAAATCAACTTGATCTCTAGGCTGGTCATTGCCACGCTGTGCTTTACCTGTTTGCAATAGCATGATGCAATCCGCCGCATGAGCAATTTTGAACGAATCTCTCAACGCACCCATGTCCAGCATTCCAGTGCGGAGTGCCTCTTGATAAGCCGCTTTATTAATGTCACTAATCGCAACGACCGCCGTATTCGTATCCCGCGCTAATTGTTTCAGCCCGGTTGCCACTCTAGAAACTCGCAAAACCTCATTGGCACCGGAATCCAACTTTTCATCGCCACAGCACATCAGTTGCAGGTAATCAACGACCACCAGCACCGGCGCATTCTTGTTCAAATTAGCCGTGCGTCTAACCTGAGCAATCACACCTTTAAGGTGAGCCGTTGTAACTTCTGGTCCCGCTTCAAGAATGGTTAGATGTTCTGCAATCTGCTGGTCATAAGCACGAATCGCCTGAGCAACCTGCTGCTTCAACCACTGAGCATTGGAATAGTCTGGGTCATCCCACTGTTTAGACTCGATCAATCCTGAATTCAATCCGGCAAGCCTGGATAAAGCACTGACCCAGAGCTGCTGTTTGCCCATTTCAAAGGAGACATACAGCACCGGCGTTCGGGCTTTGGCTGCCTCATCCGCACACCAAGCACACCAAGTCGTCTTGCCTGAGCCAGGGGGCGCACCAATCACATAGAGTCTGCCAGGATGCAGCCCACCATTGAGAGCATGATTGAGCCAGTGAGCAGGTGTCGGAATTGCAGTCTGCGGTTGCCCAAACAGGTCATGGATCAAATCCTGACTGTATGCCACCATTGGCAGCGTTTGAGAGGCGCTACGACGCTGGAGATTCTGAGACTCGTTAATCAGAGTTTCCAGTGTTTCGGTAACCGATTGCAGGCGATCGCCCAATAACTCAGTCGCCGTAGTTGCCTTTTCTTTTGCCAGTAAACGCAGCCCCGTATCCCTTACCTTTGTCAAATGCTCAACAAACGTGTCCCAACTACAAGGCAACATTTGCAGCAATTCATCCAAATATGTGGCTGCCTGGTTGATAACACTGGTCGACGAAGCTGATTTCCCATCCAAAACCTGTTCCAATTGAGCCAGAATCAAGCTAGGAATCAGTGCTCTCCCGGCGGTTTCAAGCGTTACGAGAGCTTCCCAGATCAATTGATGCAAGTATAAAGGGGTTTTTTCATCTGCTACAGATGGGCAGGTTGCAATGAATCCCTCAGCAGGCAGGTCAATCCCCAACGCTTCCTGCATCCCCGCTTCTGGATGACAGAGGATGTATGCTAATAATTCTCGTTCTGTGCGTCTTGCTGCTTCATTGTCACCATCAGGTTTTTCCCACTGCCAGAAGGGACAAGCATAGCCCGTGCAGCCCCCACAACGTACAAGCTCCTGACTGGCTCGAACATAGCTACAACTCCATTGGTAATCTTGGGGATTACGTCGAGCTGAAGCGTAGGCACCCTGAAAGTTTCGTAGCTTGGCATCAACGGTAAGTTTGCTAGTAGGGTGGTGATCCGATGCCTGAGCCATTCTTTCCGCTAAGGATTCTATTTGGGTGCGATCGAATCCTCTAGTGATGGCATAGCGAGAGAGAGTGAGGTTGACAGCATTGTAGTCTTGGTCGGTTGGAGCACCATTGGTTATCAGATAGTGAATACAGACAGGATGCTCACTAGGCGATAGGATAGAAAAGTCTGTTTTTAGATTCTGGGTTCTGGGTTTTGCATGGAAGTCTGGAGCTACCTTTCTCTTGTCTGTATCCTGTAACTTTTCCTCTGCCAATCGAGCAATCGTACTTGCATTCACCTGCTGAAACTCTGTCATTAGCACCAACTGATTCTCTGGCACAACAGGAAACCCATCTGCCCATTCCACTACTTCAGGCAGGAATCCGTTGCGCCTGCCGCTCATTTGATGAATCCCACAAGGTAAACGGATCGGTCGTCCCGAAGCCTTACCGTCGTTTGCGATCGTTGCGGTTGCTGGATAAATATCTTTGGGTTTGTAACCTGATAAGTAGCAAAGATTCTGTAATGCCTTAATCCATGTTGCGCCAGGTAGAGAGGTATCAGCGAATAACCAAAGATGAAAGCCACGACGACCGCTAAATTCTAGGTATGTTGATAAACCGCGATCGGTAGCAGTCTGCCGTACTTTTTGTGCCTGAGCGAAAACTGCCTGAAGTGCTTCAGTGTCAGAACCATCTTTGGGAGCATCAAAATCAATACAACCCGCTTTGGCAGTGTTAGTGCCTGGTTGCAATAACCGCACTGAAACAGTTTGTCTGCCCTGAAGATGAGCTTCAACAAC
>JANRIN010000218.1:0-3381 GCA_033764965.1 Leptolyngbyaceae cyanobacterium bins.302
ATTAACGGATTCGGTCGGATTGGACGGCTAGATTTGAGAGCTGCTTGGGGCTGGTCAGACTTGGAGTTTGTCCACATTAATGAGGTCAAAGGTGGACCTGAAGCAGCGGCTCACCTGTTGAAGTTTGATTCTCTGCATGGACGCTGGGCACCCGATGTTACCGCAGGGAGCGATCGCATTTACATTGACGGACAGCCCATTGCCTTTTCTGAACACGCTAAACCTGGTGATGTTCCCTGGGATGATTTAGGCGTTGATCTGGTGCTGGAATGCTCCGGCAAATTCCGCACCCCAGAGACCCTAGATCCCTATTTCAAACGGGGGGTGCGCAAAGTGATTGTCGCGGCTCCGGTGAAAGAGGGAGCCTTAAATGTGGTGATGGGTGTGAATGATGATTTGTACGCCCCCACTCAACACCACCTGCTAACCGCCGCTTCGTGTACCACCAACTGCCTTGCGCCTGTGGTGAAAGTGATCCATGAAGGTATTGGAATTAAGCATGGCGTTATCACTACGATTCATGACAATACGAATACTCAAACCTTAGTGGATGCCCCTCACAAGGATTTGCGACGGGCGCGGGCTTCGGCGCTGTCACTGATTCCTACCAGTACGGGTTCTGCAACCGCGATCGGACTAATTTATCCAGAACTCAACGGCAAACTCAATGGATTAGCGGTGCGAGTGCCCTTGCTCAATGCGTCTCTCACCGATTGTGTGTTTGAAGTGGCTCGTCCAACCACTGTGGCCGAGGTCAACCAGTTACTCAAACAAGCGTCTGAGCAGGAACCCCTCAAAGGAATTTTGGGCTATGAGGAACGTCCCCTGGTGTCGATCGATTATCTGAATGATCCGCGTTCTTCGATCGTGGATGCGCTGTCAACAATGGTTGTGGATAACACTCAGGTAAAGATTTATGCCTGGTACGACAACGAGTGGGGCTATGCCAATCGCATGGTGGAACTGGCTCGCAAAGTGGCATTGAGCCTCAGTTGAGAGGGAACTTAGTATGACTTCAACAACCGCTTCTAACGCCAATCTGAAAAACTATGTCCTCGTCACTCTCGCCTACTGGGGCTTTACCCTGACGGATGGTGCCCTCCGCATGTTGGTGTTGCTCTATTTTAATGAAATTGGCTACACCCCGATCCAAATTGCCTCCTTGTTTCTTTTCTATGAAGTGTTTGGCATCGTCACCAACTTTCTCGGCGGGTGGATTGGTTCGCAGTTGGGGTTGAAAGTCACACTCTACAGCGGCATTGGGTTGCAGGTGTTTGCCCTGATCATGCTGTCCTTTCTCAACCGGGATTGGGCGCAGTGGTTTGCAGTGTTGTACGTGATGACTTCGCAAGCCTTTTCCGGGATTGCCAAAGACCTGACCAAGATGAGTTCTAAAAGTGCCATTCGGCTCGTCGTGCCTCAAGACGCACAATCATCTCTTTTCAAGTGGGTGGCCGTGTTGACGGGATCGAAAAATGCGTTGAAAGGGGTGGGATTCTTTCTGGGAGCAGCGCTGTTAGGCACCTTTGGCTTTGTGGCTTCGCTTTGGATCATGTCAGTAGGGCTGCTTCTGATCATGTTTACCGGAGCTATGCTGCCGAAAGGGATGGGCAAGATTAAGGCGAAGGTCAAGTTTACGCAACTGTTTTCTAAGAGTCGCGAGATCAACATTCTGTCAGCAGCCCGGTTCTTTTTGTTTGGTTCTAGGGATGTTTGGTTTGTCGTGGGGCTACCCGTTTTCCTGCGAAGTGTGCTCGGTTGGTCTTTCTATCAGGCTGGAGGTTTTTTAGCCTGTTGGGTGATTGGTTACGGGATGATTCAGTTCCTTGCGCCTGCACTGCTGAGACGCTTTGGCAGTGGTGAACCACCGAAGTCACAAACTATTCAATTCTGGACTGGCATTCTAACCGCAGTCCCTCTTAGCATTGCCCTGGCACTGCAATTCAACGCACCTCCTAACGTGACGATCGTTGTGGGGTTAATGATCTTCGGAATTGTATTTGCGTTCAATTCTGCGGTTCATTCTTACCTGGTGCTGGCATTTACCGACGATGATAAAGTTGCTCTCAATGTGGGCTTCTACTACATGGCAAATTCCGGCGGACGGCTGATTGGCACAGTGCTATCCGGATTGGTTTATCAACTCTATGGGCTGGTCGGTTGTTTGTGGACTTCAGCATTTTTTGTATTAGCAGCCTGGGCGATCTCTCTCAAACTACCTGATCCTCAGCCCAAGAAGGCGATCGCCTGGAAAGCAGGCGACGGCGACTAATTTCCTTTTTTAGTTTCGTGTTCTATGGCTAACCATCCTTCAATTAATTCCAAAGTGGTGCAGGCAGGCGGTTCCCTCAGTTTCTTTGAACGCTACCTCACCCTCTGGGTCTTTCTGTGTATTTTGGCAGGAATCGCGTTAGGTCGTTTGTTTCCAGGGGTGGCGGTGGCTCTTGATGCCATGAGCCTCTATCAGGTTTCGATTCCAATCGCCATCTGCCTGTTTTTCATGATGTATCCCATCATGGTCAAAATTGACTTTTCTCAAGCAGCACAGGCAATCCGCACCCCAAAACCTGTAGTTCTGACCTTGGTGGTGAACTGGCTGATCAAGCCCTTTACGATGGTCGTTTTTGCTCAGTTCTTCCTCGACTGGCTGTTTCGTCCGTTGATTGCGGGGACTGAGATAATCCGAGGAGCAGCAGTCCCTCTCGCCAATTCCTACATTGCTGGAGCCATTTTGCTGGGGATTGCACCCTGTACAGCAATGGTGCTGATGTGGGGTTACCTCTGCTACGGCAACCAGGGACATACACTCGTGATGGTTGCGGTCAATTCGTTAGCAATGTTATTTCTCTATGCACCGCTGGGTCGCTGGCTGCTAGCAGCCAATGATCTGAGTGTTCCTTGGCAGACGATCGCCCTTTCAGTGGTGATTTATGTCGGGCTACCGCTGATAGCAGGAATGTACTCTCGCTACTGGATTTTCAAGCACAAGGGGCGGGAGTGGTTTGAACAGCGGTTTCTGAAATACCTCAGTCCAGTGGCGATCGCTGCACTGCTGATTACGCTGATCCTGCTTTTTGCCTTCAAGGGAGAACTCATCGTCAATAACCCACTGCACATTCTGCTAATTGCAGTGCCCTTGTTCCTCCAGACCAATTTTATTTTCCTTATTTCCTACGTTGCAGCCCACAAGCTCAAGCTTGCCTACGAAGATGCGGCTCCCGCTGCTTTGATCGGAGCCAGTAATCATTTTGAGGTGGCGATCGCCACTGCCGTTGTGTTATTTGGGCTGAACTCAGGTGCGGCTTTGGCAACGGTGGTTGGAGTCTTGATTGAAGTGCCTGACATGTTGATGCTGGTTGAACTGTGTAAGCGCACAGCGAT
>JANRIN010000225.1:0-56918 GCA_033764965.1 Leptolyngbyaceae cyanobacterium bins.302
TTTAACCCCATCACTACTTCCACAACCTGGACAAACAACCGGTTCAAGTACCATGTCAAATTCTCAGGTAAATCACTCTTTCAGTTTCCTTCATTTCCACAGGTTTAGCCCACTACCCAATCCCTTTTGCAGTTCTGTCAAGACGATCGCCAAATCGCCTTGCAGTAAGGCGGGCACTGCTAACCATAAGCCTGGAAAAATTAAGCTTTTGATTGTACCGTTCCCATCAGGCGACAAGTTCTGATAATCGCCATCTTGCAGGCTGAACCAATCCACGCGGCGATCGTTCACTTGCCAAACGAGATATTCTTGAACTTCGTTGCGTCGATACACTCGCAGTTTTTCGTTTAAATCATAAGAAGCACTGCTGGCAGCAACTTCTACAATGAGTTCTGGCGCTCCCTGAACATAACCATCGGCATCAATCCGAGATCGACCGCCTGCTTCCGGTTCCAGTCTCAACAATCCATCCGGCTGTGGCTCATTGTCCAAATCCAACCGAATTGTGGCATTGTCGCCCAGATCAACGCCTGGTGTAGCAGCATGGTAGGTGCCCAGCCAGGTCATAATCTGGGCATGGGGTCTACCGTGATTTACAATTCGGACTGGGGATGCTATGTAGACTTTTCCTTCGATCAGCTCCGCTTTTTTGACATTTGGCATCGCCGTATAACGCCGCTCAAACTCTTTACGAGTCAAGCGATCGCCATTTTCGAGCGGGAGAATGTTCAGGGAAAGCGTCATCGACTTGAAGGCTTAACGTCCGCCAACGGTGATGGAATCGACTTTCAGGTGGGGCTGTCCCACAGTGGTGTAAATGCTGCCACTGACAGAACCACAGAAGCCAGGAGCCAGGGACAGATCTTGCGAACACATGGAAATTTTGTTCATGATTTCCTTAGCTTCGCCGATCAGGGTTGCGCCCTTGAGGGGTTTGGTAACTTTACCGTTTTCAATCAAGTAGGCTTCGTCTACGCCGAAATTGAATTGACCAGTTGCGCCAACGCTGCCGCCGCCCATCTTCTTGCAGTAGATGCCTTTGTCAATGGAGGCGAACAGGTCATCAATGGAGTAGTCCCCTGTGGCGATGTAGGTGTTTCGCATCCGGGACGCAGCCGGGAAAGTGTAATCCTGGCGACGACCACTACCCGTCCGGGGATGTCCAGTGCGAATGGAGCCCGCACGATCGGCAATGAAGTTCTTCAACACGCCTTTTTCGATCAACAGGGTGCGTTGGGCAGGCATTCCCTCATCATCCATGTCGATCGTGCCAAAAGCGTTGGGAGACAAACCTTCATCCCAGGCAGTCAGGCTTTCGTGGGCAATTTTTTCGCCTTTCTTATCGGCAAAGGGCGTGGTGCGCTTTTCGATTTGAGTGGTTTCCAGTAAGTGACCGCAAGCTTCATGGAAGATTACCCCGCCAAATTCGTTCGCCATGACGATCGGGTAAGCACCCGACTCCACATAATCGGCGTACAGCATCTTGCCAGCGGATTCAGCAATGTCTGCTGCGGTTTGGGTGTAGTTCCAGTTCCGCAAAAAGCTTGGATCGCTGGTGTCTCCAATCCGGCGGGCGATCGACGTGCGATTGGCACCATCCGCACACAACAGCATGGAAGCAACGGTTTGGGTCAGGCGAATGTCGCGCGCAAAGGTGCCATCGCTGGAGGCAATCAACACTTCTTGCCAGTCCCGGAAATAGGTAGTCCGGCGAGATTGGATATGGTCAGCCACTCGTTGCAGTTGCCCGTTAGCAGACAGCAACACATCTCCCATTTCCCGCATGGAAGTGCATTGGCTTAACCAACTTTCCTTCTCGCGCAGGGTGGCATAGTCTCGCAGGGGTTCCAGATTAATTTCAGGAATGAAGGCACCGGGGGCAGGCAGTTGTAAGCCCAGAATCGACAAGCCTTTTTCCAGCGCGGCTTTCAAGCCATTGAAGGAAAGGTCATTGGTGCTGACGTAGCAATCGGCATGACCGCGAAAGACGCGCACCCCAGCACCTGTGGCGAGGCGAGGCGAGATGCTAGTGATGGAGTCTTCTTCTGCCAGACAACTGACGTAGTTAACTCGTTCCAGGAAAAATTCAATGAAATTGGCTCCGGCGGCTCTCCCCAGCCCCAGCAAGGTAGACAGGGGCGATTCCCAGGTGTCATCGAAACGATCGCCCGTGAAGGTGTATTGCAGTGTGGGCAATTCTTTAGACCGAAGAAGAGGTAAAGCCAGCATAGTTTCTCGTCTACTTCCCGATTGAGCAGGTTATCTATTTACTATAGAAGGCATCAAGCCAGGATGACAGGATTGGTTGAGTGAATTCGCCACTCGTCATCCACTCATCGACCCATCCACGCTTACTTAACCTGTGCTGTCGTCATCGGTTGGCTGAGGTAGCTGTAAACCAGGCGGGAGGCTTCCTGGATAAAATCTTTGGGGTCAGGAGCATTACGATCGCTCTTAACCAGAATTGCCGCTAAATAGCGTTTGCCAGAAGGCATTCGAATAATTCCGGTGTCTCCTTGCAAAAAGCCGATGTCCCCAGTTTTGTGAGCGATCGCGGCTCCTCGTCCTAACCCCGCAGGCAATAACGTGCGATTCCGAACCTGGCTCATAATCGCCATCACTTGAGCTTGGCTTTGGGCAGAGAGAAGTTGTTGACGATCAAGCATTGCCAGCAGTTGCACTAACTCGGCGGCAGTTGTGACATTGGTGCCAAAGCGATCGGGCAAGGGATTTTGCATCTGCGTTTTTTGCAAGCCCCACTGCCGAAAGCGATCGTTCAAAGCTTTGATGCCACCCATGCGCTTGATGATCATGTTAGTCGCCGTATTGTCGCTGATGGTGATCATCTTGGTTGCCGTTTCCAGCAGACTGAACTGGCTTCCCGCACGCTGATACTGCATATCCCCAGAACCACCCACCATCAGGTCGCGGCTCATCGTTAAGGTTTCGGTCAGCCGTATCTTGCCCGCATCCACGTCTTGAAACAGCGCGATCAAAATAGGCAACTTGATGATGCTGGCGGTGGGATACACTCGATCGCCGTTCATCGACAAGTAATTTCCCGTGTCCAGATCCACGATCGCAATGCCCGCTTCTAATCCCGCGTAACGAGAGCGTTGTAAACTCGTCAGACTGCGTTGCAGGACATCCAAATGCTGCCCCACTGGGATCATTCCTGATCTGGCAATACCTGATTTGGCAATAGAAGTTGCAGTCAGCGCAGGTGTTTTTACTGAAAACAGTGGTGATGCAACATCTTTCGCGATCGCGGTAGGTAGACCGGCAAGCAGCAACCAACCAATGAAACTCGAAGCGAACCAGCCTGATTTGTGGAAAAGAAGCATGAAGGTACGTTACGTAGAATTACGGGAATTATGCCGGATTTTGTCCACTTTGTCCTCTACTCTGCTTAAAAAACTGCGGGAAAGCACTGAAACTTTTCCCGCAAGGTAGAGAGGACTACACAGTATCTCTAGACTCTGCTTCCGGCTTGTCTGAGAGAACCTGTCTAACTCAGTCTGTTTTCGCAGGGGCAGCGTTTTAATCCGGACAAACCGTAATTTCTCGGTTTAGCGATCGTCCATTCCTTATGCTTATGGTGATAGCTGGGGAATCGTTCAACGGAGAGGGACATGGAAATCTATGACGTGGTGATCATTGGGGCAGGGCACAACGGCTTAGTGTGTGCAGCTTACTTGCTAAAAGCAGGCTACAGTGTGGCGTTGCTAGAAAAACGTCCCGTTCCTGGAGGAGCCGCGACAACCGAGGAAGTTATCCCAGAGGCTCCTGGGTTTAAGTTCAACCTGTGCGCTATCGACCATGAGTTTATCCATCTCGCTCCCGTCGTGCAGGAATTGGAACTGGAGAAGTACGGATTGGAATATTTGTGGTGTGATCCGGTGGTGTTTTGTCCCCATCCCGATGGCAGGTATTTTTTAGGGCACCAATCGCTAGAAAAAACCTGCGCCGAGATTGAGCAATTCAGCCCACGCGATGCCAAGAAGTACGCCGAATTCACGAATTACTGGCTACGAACCATTCGAGCAATGACCCCCATGTTCAACGCGCCGCCGCGATCGCTGCTGGACATTGCCGGAAATTTCGATTTTTCTCGCGTGAAAGATCTGGTTTCTGTCGTCGGCTCCACCAACAAAGCAATGGATTTTGTCCGTACTATGCTCTCCAGTGCCGAGGATCTGCTCAACGAGTGGTTCGACTCCGAGATCCTCAAAGCTCCCCTCGCCCGACTCGCCGCTGAAATGGGCGTACCCCCCTCGCAGAAAAATCTCGGCATTGGCACGATCATGATGGCACTGCGCCACGAACCCGGCATGGCAAGACCCAAGGGCGGCACCGGAGCGCTGACCCAGGCACTCGTCAAATTGGTCACGACCTTAGGCGGCAAAATTTACACCGATCAACCGGCAAAACGAGTGTTGATTGACGGCGATCGGGCGGTGGGAGTGCAGGTTGCCAACGGCACTGAGTATCGCGCCACCAAAGGAGTCATTTCCAATATCGATGCTCAACGCTTGTTTCTACATTTAATTGACTCAGGAGAGATTGATGCCTCCGACCCCAATCTGCGAGAGCGGTTAGAACGGCGCATTATCAACAATAACGAAACGATTCTGAAAGTCGATCTGGCAATGTCGGAACCACTCAAGTTCGTCCATCATCAACACCAGGATGAGTTCTTGATTGGCTCGGTGCTGATCGCTGACTCGGTGCGCCATGTGGAAATTGCCCACGCGGATCCCATGCTGGGAAGGATCCCCGACGCGGACCCATCCCTTTACGTTGTGCAGCCCACCATGCTCGATCCGTCGATGGCTCCCGCAGGAATGCACACGGTCTGGATTGAATTTTTCGCGCCTTACCAAATTCATGGACTGGAAGGCACCGGGCAGTTTGGCACTGGCTGGACAGACGAGCGAAAGCACAAAGTCGCCGATCGCATCGTGGACAAGCTAGCAGAATACGCGCCCAATGTGAAAACGGCAACCATTGCCCGTCGTGTTGAAAGTCCGGCAGAGTTGGGCGATCGTCTGGGCACCTTGAAAGGCAACTATTACCACATCGACATGACCCTGGAGCAAATGGTCTTCTTCCGTCCCCTACCCGAAATTGCCAACTACAAAACTCCCATCCAAGGATTGTTCCTGACAGGGGCAGGCACCCATCCCGGCGGCTCTATTTCTGGAATGCCGGGACGTAACTGTGCCCAAGTGTTTCTCCAATCTCAACGACCTTTCGCCCACCGCCTGGAGCAATGGCTGCGTCGAGGCAATTAAATTGGACATCATCCATCGTGGGGCATAGCAATGCGTCAGAAAATTATGAAGTTAGCACGATGGATGAAATACAAATCTGGTTAACAATGATCCACAGGCAAAGCTTAGGAGATTGCAAGAAAACAAATACCTGTACGGGCAGGTTTAGCAGAAGATGATCGGTTGATAGCCAGGACTTTAGCAAAACCTGCCCCAACCCTAAAGGGATACTTTTTCTTGAAAATTACCTGATACAAGCTTTCGTGCCGATTCAAATCTAATTTAAAACCCTTTTTAGGATTTCCGATGGCAAAACAGGTACTCATCGTAGGCGGCAGTGGGCGAATTGGCAGTCAGGTCGCGGCGGACATTCTTGCCTATACAGAAGCCGATGTGGTGATCACAGGACGGAACGAAGTTGCTGGTCAGCGGGTGTGCGCTCAACTGGGGCAGCAGGCACAATTTCTTGCGCTCGACCTGGCAGAGCAGGACACGTTGAAGACAGCGATCGCAAAGGCAAATCTCGTCATCCACTGCGCGGGACCCTTCCACTATCGAGACGCGATCGTCCTGAAAACCTGTATCGAAAATGGGGTGAATTACCTCGATGTAAGCGATCATCCCTCCTTCACCCGCAAAGCGATCGAGTTTGCTGCCGCCGCAGAACAGGCTGGAGTCACAGCGATCGTGAATACAGGCATTTTTCCTGGCATCTCCAACAGCATGGTGCGGCGAGATGTGGAGCAGTTGGACAGTGCCGATCGTATTCACCTCAGCTACGTCGTATCGGGTTCCGGTGGGGCTGGCATTACGGTGATGCGAACCACCTTTCTCGGCTTGCAAAAACCCTTCCAGGCATGGACTAATGGCGCGTGGACAACCCAGAAACCTTACAGCGATCGCGAAACCATTGAGTTTCCGCATCCCTACGGCAAAACAGGCGTGTACTGGTTTGATATGCCGGAAACCTTCACCCTGCCAGAAACCTTCCCGGTTAAAACCGTCATCACCAAATTTGGCACCGTTCCCGATTTTTACAATTACCTTACCTGGAGCGTTGCCCGTGGGTGGCATCCCTGGATCCTCAAGCAAAAGCCCGTGATTGAGTTCTTGTCCCATGTCAGCCACTTCATGACCGATGTAACCGATCGCTTCAGCGGCATTGGGGTCGCGATTCGCTCCGAGGTGACGGGACATAAAGATGGGCAACCGATGCAGGCGTGTTCTACCCTGGTTCATGCCAACACGGCGATCGCTGCCGCCGCAGGTACGGGTAGCCTTGCCCAGCTTCTACTCTCCAACCAACTCAGCAAACCCGGCGTGTGGGTAGTCGAACAAGCCCTGCCCACTCCCTTGTTTGAGCAAACGCTGAACCAGCGCGGCATGGAAATTCAGGCACAATTGATGCCCGGTTAATTCCTGTTTAACCCACAACCCGATTGCGTCCAGAAGATTTTGCTTGCAGCAAGTTCTGATCAGCCCGCTTAAGCAAACTCATACCCTTCGCATCATCTGTTGTGGTTAAAGTCGCCGTTCCCGCGCTAATCGTAATGTTCAAATCCAGCCCATCACTGATGTTGAATGCTTGCTCACTGATCAGACGACAAAGCCGATGGGCAACCAGTAACGCTTCCGTTTGATCCGTATTGCTCAAGATAATCACAAACTCTTCGCCCCCATAGCGAAATAGGGTGTCTCGAAAGCGCAAGTTGTGGCGCAGCCGACTGGACACCAATTGCAAGGCACGATCACCCACCGGATGCCCATAGGTGTCGTTGATGCGCTTGAAATAATCCACATCCAGCATGACTAAACTCAGGGCTTCGGAGCGATGCCGAGCATTTTGCAGTTGACGCGGCAACTCCCAATCCAGTGCTCGTCGATTGTTGAGTTCTGTCAAGGGATCTGACAGGGCGATCGCCGAGAGAATGTCATTGGTTCGCATCAACTCGCGATGATTCTTAACATTTCGCAACCCAGCTAGAATTTGCGATCGTAGCAAGCGATCCTGCTTCACCAACGTTTCGGCATCCAGTGGTTTGCCGTAAAAATCGTGACGCGGCAACCAGAGATAGGCATCTGCCCCCCCTTCCAGTGCCTCTGCCCGCATCTCTAACTCCCAGTCGCGATCTCGCCCTACCTCATCGAAGCTGTGGTTTGGAACGTCTAGCAAAATGCAGTAAATCCATGCCAGCTTTGCCTGTTCTTTCAACTCATAGCAAAGCTCCAACGCACCAGGCTGATTTCCCTGCAAAATGATCAAATCGGGCTGCTGCGCTTGAATCAAGGGAACCGCCTCACTGGAGTTAGGGGCAACGTCAACCGTGCAAGCTACTAAACGCAGGATTCGATCTAGAAGTGTTGAAAGAAAGTCATCACCTCCGACCAGTAAAATTGAAGCATTGGTGGACATGTATCAACCTAATCCAAACACTCGGATCATCACTTCAATACAGAAGACGATTTCATTTCTAAAAAAGAAATCTAAATCGGTGGGAACAGTAGTTCCGTGTAACCCCGCTCAAGAATGACTTCTCCTGTCAGGTGAATTATCCCGTCAATCAGCAGCTACACGCGAAGACAGCAGGTTTTCCAAAGTCTAAACAAGCGTTCAACAAGGATAGAGCAACCTGGCAATTCACTTTTATACCTGAGAGAGGATTGTTATGGCTTCGTTTTTTAGCACTCTTAACCTTCCCTCAGGGGAGAAGCAGTCACCGTGAGACAAATCGTGAGGCAGCTATAGCTACTTTTGTGACAAGGTATTGGCATATCAGCAAAAACGCTATTCTACTACGGGATGACCATCTAGCGTAGACGACCCCTCATCGGGATACAAGCATAAAATCTGTCGTAATTCACGTTATTTAAGCAGCCTGAATAACTTGCCTGATGCTAATGGCAACCGGCGGCAGCATCGATAACAGGCAGTGAATGTATCATCATATACCATGAATAGCCTGATGGAAAGCTTGGCAGACAAGCCGGATGCGATCGAAAGTATGAATTTTTTCGACCTCGTGCAAAACCTCAAGAATCGGGGCACCTTATAAACAGGTGGCTGGGTTCTCCCACATGGTATCGCCCTATTTGAATAAACCATCAATCTGAGTTAGCCTAAACCTGCTCCCAGTTGGTGAATTGTTATTCATTTAGCTGGTCTCATGTATAAAATTACACATCTTAATGGGTAGCAATCTGGATTTTTCAACTCCGCTCTGGAAGCTAACTTTAAGTTCTCATCAGGCAGGTTCAGAAACTTTCACTCGCCATCTTTACGAAGAGCACCCATCTCCTTCAAAATTCCCGTCAGGCAAACCTACCAATTTGTTGCTTTCATCTACTTAAGCCACCTTGTGAAAATTTTCACGTCCACCCATTCATTAAACGCCTGAAGCCCTGTTTGCCGGTGATGATCCCCATGGAAAACGAGATGCTGACATCAGAACTAAAGGGAAGTCGAATGCTTGCCACTGTGCTGTTTACAGACTGCGTGGGGTTTAGCGCTCGGATGTCAGTGAACGAGGAACATACCCTTGATTTAATTCGGCGTGATTTGAAGTTGATGCATACGATTTGCACCTCTTTTGAAGGGCGAGTGCTGAAATCGACTGGAGATGGATTGCTGATGTGTTTCTCCAGTGCCGTGAAAGCGGTGGAGTGTGCGATCGCCATCCAGAACCAAATGGCAGAAGCTATCCAGAGTTTACCTCCCAGCGACACCTTGATGCACCGCATCGGGATTCATCTGGCAGATATGTACATCACCTCAACAGATGTCATGGGCAACGGGGTGAATATTGCTGCTCGCCTTCAGACTGAGGCAGATCCGGGAGGCATTTGCATTTCTCAAACCGTTTACGACGTTGCCAAACACGGGTTGCAACTGGAAACAGAGTACCTGGGACCACGGGAACTTAAAAATATTCGAGAAGTGGTTCCAGCCTACCGAATTCTTTTAGATGTCAATAATTCGCCCCACGATCCCTACGCAGAAACGGTTCGGTCTCTGGAACAAAGTGAGAATGTTTCTCGGATTCGTAAATTAATTTTATATACCTGTAAAAATTATTGGGAAAATGATGAGAACAAGTTGGTGAATTTAAGCCTCAAAGGAATTATTCATGAATTTTTAGGATTGGCTTCTAGCTATGAACAATTAAAAGGTCTGCTCAATTCGGCAGTGGGCACCTTGAGCAAGCAGACTGAATATACGTTGGTGGCGAATGAAATCTTAAAGGCGGTTGCAAAGTTTTACCCACCTGAGCAAGCCTTACAACTTTGGCAAGGACAACTCCCACCCGCAACCGAGGCAGCTCAGAATTTAGAAAGCGCTGCTGGCTCAGATCAATTGCTCTATCAGCAGGTTGCTCAAAAGTTAGACCAGCACCTTGATGCGCTGCGGTTGAAAAAGTTGCTGTATTACATCTGTCGCCGCCAGTGGGAAGGGGATTCAACCCGATTGCAGATGACCAGTACGTCCCAGTTGCTAGAGGAAGTCAAGCGATCGGCAAACGACCTGCCGCAGCTTAGAGTTTTAGTGGATCGGTTCGTCCAGACGTTGAACAAGCGGGTGGAGTATGCTTTGGTTGCCACAACGCTGGTGGGTCTTTTGGGAGTGCTCTATGGCGAAGACCTCGCAGAAATCAGTACGGGTTCTCCGCCTGGTTTGAGCTTGCTTGCCACCTCCAATCCCCCTGAAGCTGATTCACAGGTTCGGCAACCGCTGGGTGAGCACCAACAACTCTACGTCAAGATCGGCGCTCAACTGGATCAAAATCCTCAGCATTTACGCATCAAGAAGTTGATGGTTTATTTGTGTAGAGCACAATGGATCAGGGATACAACTCAACTTGCAAGCTTTGACACGGCAGTCCTGCTGGAAGAACTATCTCGTCTAGCTCCAACGAGCGAACAGCTCCGGCAAGTCCTGGGAAATTTTGTCAGAAGCTTGAGCAAACAAGCAGAATATACTGCGATCGCGCAGACTGTGCTGCAATCCACACGTCCTTTATATCAGGCGGTTGCCTCAAGCCAGGAGCAATCGCTTCAGGAAAGTCAAGCACAACCCAAAGACGCAGCCCAGGCAAATGTGGCTCAGGCTGATGCGATCGCCGTTTCCCCCGAAAGTTCCCCTGCTCACTCTGATATTGCCCCCGATCGCGGGAACAATAGAAATCATGCCCGGTCAACCATTAGCTTGTTTGATGTTCGCTTAGGAATTTTGAAATACACCAACCCCCTGAAAGCCAAGATTCTCGCTTTTTCTGCCCTTTACTCTGATTTCCACTTTAACGAACAAGATTGGTTTAACCTGAAAATGTACGAATTAGATGGGTTACTCCAAAACCTGGTGAAAACCTGTCAACACTATACTGATCTTGAAAACTTGCTCTACGCCACCGCCAGACGTTTAAAGCAACCCGATGATTTAATTCAAACGGCAGACACAGTCATCAAGTATTTAAGAACGTATTATGTTCATGGAAATCCAGCCTTGCTTGCCACTTTCTCTACCACCGATGAGACTAGGATTAGTCTGGACGATTTTGAAACCGCCACTCAGAGGCTTGCTGACCCAAATGAAGTTGAACAAACCCTTGGACTCGCTCCTGCTCCACCCAACCTTAGTGAACTGAATGCCTCAACCTCTGACTCCAGCTCCAGTACACGCCTGCTTCTTCCCAAAGGGCAAGGTTCCCAGTAAGAGGTGGATAAGGTTAACAACAAAAGTTTGCTGTGCGTCTTCCCTTTGCAGCACCCGATACAACGCTGATTAACATGGATGCGAGTGAGTTACTAAAGCGCTACGATGCAGGTGAGACAGACTTTCAGGGAGAGAATCTGTGTGGCGTTGATTTAAGTGGTGCAGACTTGATTGGAGTCGATTTTTCTGGCTGTGACCTGCGAGGTGCAAACCTGGTATTAGCCTATCTGAATCGGGCTAACCTGAGTCGTTCTAACCTGCAAGGGGCAAGGCTCAGTGGCGCAAACTTAAGTCAGGCGGATTTACTTTGCGTTAATCTTCGGGATGCAGATTTGCATGGAGCGGTGCTTTATGCGGCTGATTTGCGCGGAGCTGATATGACACTGGCAAATCTATTAGATATCAATTTAATCAGTGCTGATTTGCGAAATGTGAATTTGAGTGGGGCTAATTTGCGGGGAGCCTGTTTGCGAGGGGTGAATATGCGCTACGAGAAACGAGCCTACGATGGTGCCAATCTACGGGGCGCAGACCTCCGCAACGCAGACCTGCGCGGAGCCAACATGACTGGGGCAGATTTGAGTCGGGCGGATTTATCCCATGCCAATTTGAGCGAGGCAAGTTTGCGGGAGGTGAACCTGACTGGAGCCAATTTGGTTGAGGCAGAACTACGCGGCACATTCTTGACCGACGCGATCGCGATCGAAGCCATCTTGAAAGCAGCGATTTTGATCAATGCCAAACTGGAACGGGCAGATCTAACCGAGGCAGATCTAACCGCTTGTGATCTGAGTGATGCTAACTTGACGGCAGCAAAATTTGCCAAAGTCAAAGGCTCTCAATCAGTTATGCGTCGAGCACGGTTTAATCGGGCAGATTTAAGCCGTGCCGATCTGCGGGATGTGGATTTTACAGAAGCCACCTTTATTGAGGCGTATTTGGGTAGAGCCGATTTGCGAAACACGATTCTTAAAGATGCCAACCTGGCAAAAGCTGAACTGAGTAGTACGAATTTGACTGGAGCCAACCTGCAAGGGGCAACGCTACCAGACAACAGCATTTACGATGAATAGTTCCTAAAATCACTCTTCAAAGAGGGGGTATTTTTTGCTGAATTGCAGGAAACTGCTTGAGTTTGAAGTGGCGATCGCGTTCCACAAAATACCCAATCTTGGTGTAGACTGCAACAAATGTGTTGTACTAAGTTTGGTAAAGTGTTATTCCTTTTAGTATATGCAAATAACCGTCCTGGTGTTTGGGCGTGGTAGGCATCGTTGTTTGGTGTGATAGAGGTCTTGCTTCAGGGGTTTGCAATGTTTACTACAGAACACAATTTGCTTCAAGCTCCAACGGGTGCTCTGCAAATTCCACGATCGCCTTTTACAGAACAAGGTGAACACCCGCGATCGCTGGAACCTCCACTCCCGTCCTCCCTGCGGTTGTCGCTGATTGTCCCGACTTATAACGAAGGGGGCAACATTGAAAAGATTGTGCATCTGTTGACTCAATTGCTGGATCCAGTTTTGCCCAACGACTACGAGCTAATCGTGGTGGACGATAATAGTCCTGATGGCACCTGGCAGATTGCACAAGCCCTGATTCCAGCCTACCCTTGTTTGAAAGTCATGCAACGGCAGCAGGAGCGGGGACTTTCGACGGCGGTAATTCGCGGTTGGCAAGTTGCCCAGGGAGAAATCTTGGGGGTCATTGATGGAGACTTGCAGCATCCCCCCGACACCTTGCTCAAACTTCTGACTGCGATGGAGGAGGGTGCCGATCTGGCAGTGGCGAGTCGCCATGTGGTTGGAGGAGGGGTGAGTACCTGGAGTGCATCCCGTCGATTTCTGTCCCGTGGTGCCCAACTATTGGGGTTGGTGATTTTGCCGCGAGTTGTAAGCCGCGTATCCGACCCAATGAGTGGTTATTTTCTGGTGAATCGACGGGCGATCGCAGATGTGCCTCTTAGCCCGGTTGGTTACAAGATTTTGATTGAAGTATTGGGTCGCGGTGAGATTAACCCCATCGCTGAAGTGGGGTATGTGTTTAACGAACGAGAAGAAGGGGAAAGTAAAGTCACCTGGAAGCAATACACTGATTATTTGCAGCATCTGTTGCGGTTGCGGATTGCGTCTGGTCGATTAGGACGCTTTAGCCGTAAGCTGAATTTCCCTATCACTACGTTTTTGCGCTTTGGGCTGGTGGGGTTAAGCGGATTGTTTATCGATATGACAATCTTGCACTTACTCTACACCGTACTTGGCATTGGATTAACCCGCAGCGCCATTCTCGCGGCTGAAGCTGCCATTATTAATAACTTTTTCTGGAACGACGTTTGGACATTTCGAGCAATCGCCAAGCAGCAACGGGGTTGGCAACCCATGCTCAAGCGGTTCCTCAAGTTCAACATTATCTGCCTCATGGGGTTGATCCTCAAAGTCCTGCTCCTTAGCTTTTTCTTCGACGTGCTGCACATCAATGTGTATGTCGCTAACTTGCTGGCGATCGCGATCGTCACCTTCTGGAACTTCTGGATCAACCTCAAACTCAGTTGGCGCGTTACGCAAGTGAAATGAAGGTAAGGGGAGAAAATCCTTTCCTCCATTGCAATTGCCCTACTTAGCGTGTTCTTTGTACCAGGCGATCGTATTCTTCAGCCCTTGTTGAAAGTCAACCTGAGCCTCAAAACCGAAGGCTTGCTTGGCTCGTTCAGTGTCCAGACAGCGGCGTGGTTGTCCGTTGGGCTTATCTGGTTGCCAAACGATCTCTCCCTCAAATTGCATCAATTCGCAGATCAAGGTAATTAAGTCTTTAATCGAGATTTCGTAGCCAGTGCCTAAATTCACAGGTTCAGCATCACTGTAAAATCGCGTCCCCATCACAATTCCCCGTGCTGCATCGGTAGAGTAAAGAAACTCGCGAGTCGGGCTTCCATCTCCCCAAACGGGAATGGTTTTGTCCCCTCGTTGCTGCGCTTCATAGACTTTCCGAATCAAAGCCGGAATGACATGAGAACTACGCGAGTCAAAGTTATCCTCTGGACCGTAAAGATTTACTGGCAACAAATAAATCCCATCAAACTCATACTGCTGTCGGTAAGCTTGAAGCTGCACCAAAAGAGCTTTTTTCGCCACACCATAGGGCGCATTCGTTTCTTCGGGGTAACCATTCCAAAGATCATCTTCCTTGAAGGGAACAGGGGTAAATTTGGGATAGGCACAAATCGTGCCCACACAGACAAACTTCTTGACTCCCGCTTCATGGGCAGCATGAATCAACTGCGTACCCATCATCAAGTTGTCATAGAAGAGTTCGGCGGGTTTTTCCCGATTTAGACCGATGCCGCCAACGTGGGCTGCCAGATGAATCACAATGTCCTGTTGATCCACTGCCCGCTGGCAACTCTCCAGCTGACGGAGATCATACTCTCGCGATCGCGGGACAGTAATTTTCTCCGGATCAGCACCCGCCTGACAAAGTTGATCAACGACCTGGCGACCCAAAAATCCTGCCCCACCCGTCACCAAAATCCGCTGATTCCCTAGTTCTAGTTGAGACGCAATCATGAATGTAATCAGAATTGAAAGAACAATACCAGAATGGCTTTACATGGATGCAGAACCACCGACAATTTGGCGGATCGTAGCATGATCCAGCGATCGTTGTGCTACGTGACCATTCAGTGGAATCAGCCCTAGCGCTTTCAAATCCGCTTCTACCATCAATTGCACCAATTGCTCGAAAGTGATGCTGGGTTGCCAGCCTAGCTTCTGTTTCGCTTTAGCCGGATCACCAATCAATAGATCGACTTCTGCTGGTCGCAGATAGCGCTCGTCAAAGGAAACGTAATCCTGCCAGTTCAAATTGACATAGCCAAATGCCAGTTCCAGAAACTCACGCACGGAATAAGTTTCACCCGTCGCGATCACATAATCATCCGGTTCATCTTGCTGCAACATCAGCCACATCGCCTGAACGTAATCCTTCGCGTAACCCCAATCTCGCTTGGAGTCCAGGTTGCCCATAAACAGCTTTTTCTGCTGTCCTGCCACGATCCGAGCCACGGCACGGGTAATTTTGCGGGTCACAAAAGTTTCCCCCCGGCGCGGCGATTCGTGGTTAAACAAAATCCCGTTACAGGCAAACAAGTCGTAAGACTCTCGGTAGTTCACGGTTTGCCAATGAG
Source organism: Leptolyngbyaceae cyanobacterium bins.302 (assembly GCA_033764965.1). Taxonomy (GTDB): domain Bacteria; phylum Cyanobacteriota; class Cyanobacteriia; order Leptolyngbyales; family Leptolyngbyaceae; genus JSC-12. Next base: position 15,164 of record JANRIN010000225.1, read on the forward strand.
CATAAACTTTAGCACAAGCGTAAGGACTGCGGGGATAGAACGGAGTTGTTTCCTTCTGAGGCACGTCCTGGACCTTGCCAAACATTTCCGAAGAACCTGCCTGGTAGAACCGAACCTGAATCCCGGTGCGATTTTGGTAGTCCCGAATGGCTTCCAGTAATCGCAAGGTGCCCATTCCAACGGAATCTACCGTGTACTCTGGGGAGTCAAAACTAACCCGCACATGGGACTGGGCACCCAGATTGTAGATTTCGGTGGGTTGAACTTCCTCTAGGATGCGGCGCAGCGTTGTCCCATCAGTAAGATCCCCATAATGGAGAAACATCTGAGCCGATTCACTATGGGGATCTTCGTAAATATGGTCAATACGATCGGTGTTGAAGGTCGAAGTTCGGCGAATAATGCCATGCACCTCATACCCCTTCTCCAACAACAACTCGCTGAGGTACGACCCATCTTGTCCTGTAATTCCACTAATCAGTGCCCGTTTTGCTTGCGCCATGTCGTCTTGTTCCGTTTTCACTACTATGAGAGATCAATAATCAACCATCTAGGATAACCTTATTGGTTCTTGTTTAGGAGCGTTATCGAAGACACGCGCGATCGCATTCCACGCTAATTTACGATTCAAATTTGCATCCAATGGTAACGGGGGCACTGGCAGACTATCAGGACAGTATTCAGACTGGGAAAGCCCGGTAGAGCGATCGCTGAAACCCCAAGTGATGGCAGCAATCACCGCAGGCTCATCCAAAACAACATTGAGATGATCCTCATAGACCGCCGCAGTAAGGCGATCGCGGGTACTAATACCAGCAGGTAGCTGCGAATCTTCGACATCTAACTTCGTAACCATAATCCTCAAACCTAAATCAGTAAACTCGCTTTATTCAACAGTCGATGCCCTTAGTGAGAGTTTGGAAGGTCTCAACCCTGAGAAACTCGCTTGAGATCCCATTAAGATGCTGCTGTTAGCAGAAAGGCTCTGCTGATTGCGGTGTAGATACAGTGCGAAGATTTTGCACAACTTACACCAACCGAACAGAGCGCCTCACCTGGATGAAACGTAAAAGCTCTGAGGATATCGCTGTAGATCTATTAACTCAATTGTTTTGAAAACCTCAGTAATTTCACTTAGAGCCTCAATACAAGTAGAATTTAGCAGATTTCAGAATAGACTTCAGCAAAATAGAAAAACTTCACATTAACTTCATGCAGTTTGTCGCGCTAGTTTGTACTTTGTGATAGCCGCTGTGACTTGCTTTCCAGCGATCGCATTCTCTGGAAGTCTGGTCATAGAAAATTCTGTGCTCCAAACGCATGAGTCTTTGAGATTGTTTGTGCATATTAAGGTAGCGCTGGAATTTCAAAGCTAGATTAGAGACACAAAAACCAGAACTTGAATGAAAGGAGTAGAGCATGGCGAGTCGGCAAGTAAGGGTTTTAGTCACTGGAGGCGCGGGATACATTGGTTCTCATGCAGTGTTATCGCTCCAGCAGGCAGGATATGAAGTAATCGTGCTGGACAACTTGGTGTATGGGCATCGAGATATTGTTGAGAACGTCTTGAAAGTGGAATTGGTTGTTGGAGATACTAACGATCGCTCTCTGCTCGATCAACTCTTTGCCACTCATGCCATTGATGCGGTGATGCACTTGGCTGCCTATGCCTACGTGGGCGAGTCTGTTTCGGAGCCTGCTAAGTATTATCAAAACAATGTGGTCGGAACATTGACTTTACTGGATGCTATGCGGGCAGCCTCAATTGATAAGTTTGTGTTCTCTTCTACCTGCGCGACTTATGGAGTACCGATCACAGTCCCGATTCCTGAAGATCACCCGCAAGATCCCATCAATCCCTACGGCATGACCAAGCTCATGGTAGAGAAGATTTTGCAGGACTACGACAAGGCTTACAATCTACGATCGGTACGCTTTCGCTACTTTAATGCGGCTGGGGCTGATCCCGAAGGGCGCTTAGGAGAAGATCATAATCCTGAAACTCACATCATTCCCCTAGTGCTGCTAACTGCTCTGGGTCAACGAGAATCTGTCTCAATTTTTGGCACTGATTATCCGACACCAGACGGAACCTGCATTCGAGACTACATTCACGTAACCGATTTGGCGCAGGCGCACGTTTTGGGGTTGGAGTATTTATTGAAGGGGGGCGAGACGACCGTATTTAATTTAGGCAACGGCAATGGCTTCTCGGTGAAGGAAGTGATCGAAACGGCGCGGCGGGTTACGGGAAAAGAGATTAAAGCGATCGAGTGTCCGCGTCGCTCTGGGGATCCACCAGCGTTGGTGGGTGGGAGTGATCGTGCCCGTTCTATTTTGGGATGGAATCCTCAATATGCTGACTTGCAGCAAATCCTCACTCATGCCTGGAACTGGCATCAAAAACGGCATAGTCATGGCGCTAAGTAGGGAAGCTAAAGCATAAATGGGGTCGAACCGGGAATTGTCAAGCCGCATAGTATAAGGGTTTCTGTCCATTCCACTACAGCGCCATAGGTATCGCCGGTGTGTCCCCCCAGTTTTTTGTTAAACCAGGCTCCAGTTCCTAACGCAATCAGGGTGCAACCCAAAATTAGGACGATCGCCCGCCCCGCCTTGCCATCAGCCACGAAGGGAAAGCCACTGATCAAGACCATCAAAAACAGAGAAGGTACTACATCCCAGAGGGAACGGATGGCATCTTTGTGAAACGCTCCTTTGCCTTGGGGCTTCAGGTAAGGATAACGAGCGATCGCGATTAGCTGTCCCCAGCGTCCCCACCCTGCCGCCAGCATCAATGCCCACCCTCGATTTGCAGTCAAACTATCAAGAGCAGTACTTTTTAGCAGCAAAATCAGGATGGCAACCATCACGCCAAACGCCCCTGTACGGCTATCTGCCATCACCTCTAAGCGACGTTGGGGATCAAGAACTGCCAACCCATCGGCTGTATCGATTGCACCGTCTAGATGCAGTCCCCCCGTGATGGCAACCCAACTTGCAACGATAATCACACTTCGGACAAGTATCGGCATCTGAAGCAGGGCAAGAACCAGGTCGAGGAAACCCACGCTACCACCAATTACTAAACCGACAACAGGTGCCCAACGAGCGATGCCTGAAAAGTTTAATGCCCAGTGGTGAGGGATTGGGATGCAGGTGTAGAAAGCGATCGCACCTAACCAGGTTTGCCCATAGGTGTTGCCCTGAGCAACAATTTTCTTCAGCAGAGAGTGAATGATGGGCATAAAAACTTGAATTTTTACAATGCTTGAAGCAGGCGATTACTACATCTAGCGGATAAATTCACCGTCACCTCTCATATTTGGAGTAACCCAATAGCTTACAAGTGAATTGTCGAATTTAGTCAATTTTGTTGGATGCCAAGCAAAATTCTTGGGATAAAATTGCCTTAGGAGCTACTGACCCACTACTCATATATTAGTTGCCCGATCTGTTTAGCTTGGATGGCTGAAAAAGTCAATCAAGTTGTCGGTGCTGGCGTAGTAGTGTGACTGTCCGAAGCATCTTCTTCAAACTTTTTTCAAAGACTTGCTTCAATTACTGGCTTACGTGGTGCATCCTTGTCCTTATCCTAGAAATTTCCCAGGAATTTGGAATTGTTATCACCAGGTCATTGCCGCATCTGAATTTCAGGTTCGTTCAGTTCAGAGGCTTTCTCTCCATGAGTCACGACCAATCTTCTAGCAGTCAACGATCGCCAGCTCCCTGCATTGTTGATACTGGCACCATCATCAACAAGCATGATATGCATCGACTGCTCACCGACATCGGACGGGTGCGTTATACCCACACCCAAGATGGAGTGATGACAAACCACGGGGATGGCTGCATCCTTGAGGTTTTTTCAGATCCATGTCGGGCAACGTTGGTGGCAAACCATGCCATGTATTTGAACGTTCAAAGCTTTGACTATCTTGAACTTGGATTGACTGAGGATGACCAACCCTATTTTGATTTGATTCAAGACAGCCGGATTTTGCGGTTGATCCCGTTGACGAATCCTCTAATGGAAGAGCATTCCCATGATTTGAATGCAGCAGCGTTAGAAGCAGTTGTGGCAGAGGTGCTGGCGGCTGGGTGGGATGTTCAAATTGATGACGAAGAGCCATTCTCGTTGTAGTTAGCCTGGAAAAATTCAGCCTGGAAAAGGGGATGTTCAAGTGGCACAATGAATGGTCTGTGTCTAGGTCTGTAGCGACTTGAATACTTCATTCTCTTTTCAACTGCAAGCAACTTGCTGCCATACCCATGCTAGGGCTGGAGTTTTTTCAACCCCGCATGGTTTGGTGGAAACTCCGCGCTTCATGCCTGTCGGGACATTAGCCAATGTTAAAACCCTCACGCCAGACCAACTCCAGGCGACAGGCGCTCAAATGGTACTGGCAAACACTTATCATCTACATCTCCAACCAGGGGAGGATATTGTTTCCCAGGCGGGTGGCTTACACCGATTCATGGCGTGGCAGGGTCCCATTCTGACGGACTCCGGTGGATTTCAGGTATTTAGCCTAAGTGAAATGCGAACGATCGCTGATGAGGGAGTCACCTTTCGATCGCCCCGTGATGGGCAAATGATTCACCTTTCTCCAGAGCGCTCGATCGCAATTCAAAATGCTTTGGGGGCAGATGTGATCATGGCGTTTGATGAATGTCCACCCTATCCTGCCAGTCGTGAGAGTGTGATGGAGGCAACCGATCGCACCTATCGCTGGCTAAAACGCTGTATTGCTGCCCATCAACGTTCAGATCAAGCCTTATTTGGGATTGTTCAAGGTGGCACTTACAGTGACTTACGGGAGTTTGCCGCGAAGCAACTGGCAGACCTAGATTTGATTGGTTACGCGATCGGTGGGGTCAGTGTGGGAGAACCTCCTGAACTAATTGAGCAAATCGTGCAAGCAACGGCTCCGCAACTTCCAGTTCACAAACCCCGCTACTTAATGGGAGTGGGCACGCATCGAGAAATTGTGCAGGCGATCGCGGCGGGAGTCGATCTGTTCGATTGTGTGATTCCCACCCGTTTAGCGCGGCACGCCAATGCGCTTGTGCAGGGAGAGCGCTGGAATCTGCGAAATGCTCGCTTTCGGGAAGACTTTCGCCCCCTGGATGAAACTTGTTCCTGCTATACTTGCCAGCATTTTACTCGTGCCTACCTCAGCCATTTGTTGCGTTCCCAGGAGCTACTGGGCTACACCCTGCTATCGATTCACAACATTACCGAGTTAATTCGTTTCACGCAGGACATTCGGCGAACCATTCTTGTAGGGCAGTTTCAGGCAGAATTTGGACATTGGTTAAATGAACCAAAAACCATGAGACCTGGCGTGTTACGATAAATGTCAATTCTGAAGTCCGTGGGAGAGGTTCATTACATGGAAGCAGCACTGCTTTTAGCAAAATTGCCTGAGGCTTACTCGATCTTTGATCCCCTGGTGGATGTTCTGCCAATCATTCCAGTATTTTTCTTGTTGCTGGCTTTTGTTTGGCAAGCGGCAGTTGGTTTTAGATAACAAAACAAATAAAAGAGGTTTCATGCAGGCAGATTTGATCTGCCTTTTTTTGTGAGAAAGCAAGAATTGTCATGATTCGAGTAGTAATTTTTGGATATTTAGGGCGACACTGGATCACTAAGCGACTCAACACTTTTGTCTGCCTTCCTGAAAAAAGTCACTTTTCATAATTTACGGCTTCTGCAAAAGACCAATTTCGTCATTCTGAGCAACGCGGAGAACCTTTTAGACGTGCTTCACTGCATTCAGCATGACATTCATCGGTAAGCTCTGTAATTTCTTAAACGCGATCGCCTCAATTCTTGATCAATTGCCATGCTTGAAGTTCTGGCGGTACTGTCTGTATCTGCGGCAGCGGGGATGCGAATTGCACTCCCCCTTTTAATCATTGGTTTGCTTTATGGCGACAGTCTATGGTCGCAGGTGCCCATCCTTGCCAGGATTCCGCCACCCCTTGTACTGGGTGTCTTGGTGACTTGGTCGCTGGTTGAAATTTTTGCCTCCAAAGGGCGATCGAGTCAGCGATTGCTGCAAGCGGTTGGCATCTTCTTTAGTCCGATCGTGGGAACTATCATGGGAGTGGCAGTTGCGAAAACAACCATTCCTTCGACATGGCTAGTTTGGTTACTGGGTGTGACGGGAGGCTTGCTGGCGCTGGTGCTGCAGTTGGTACAAACAGGCTGGTCTTACCGTTTGCGGCGCATTCCTGTTTGGGTTATTTTCCTTCAAGACTTTTTATGTATTGCCCTGGTATTTCTTGCCTTTGATGCGCCTCGCCAGGGCGGACTGATTGCGCTGTTGCTCCTCTGGCTGGCGATTCGGAGCTCGAAGGAGTGGCATCACTGGTACAGCCGACAGGCACAGCCGGGGCGTCGCGCGGATCCCAGAGCGCACAAACAAGACCCGGATTAGGGCGGCTACATTAGCCCGATCGCGTGAAGAGGTCCGCGCCCAATCAGCATTTCAATTAACACGGCTAAAATACCCAGCATTGCCAAACGCCCGTTCCAGACCTCAGCAGAAGTTGTCAATCCCCATTCCCAGCGTTCTTGCGGGTAAAGCTTAACCTTATCGTCCGGTTCTACCACCTCTGCCAGTTTGCGGCTGGGAGCATTGAGAGCGGAAACCACCATCTCTGTCAAATCATTAATAAAGGTTGGATGGGTATTCAAAGCCGGAACTCGGTAGAAGTGCTCAACTCCTGCTGATTCTGCCAACTCTCGATATTCAATGTCAATTTCCTCAAGAGTTTCAATATGCTCTGACACAAAACTAATCGGCACCACAACCAAATCTTTCACACCCTGTTCTGCCAGTTCTTGCAATGCGTCATCAGTGTAGGGCTTCAACCACTCCACCGGACCAACGCGGCTCTGATACGCCAGGGTGTAAGAGTTGGGACGATTTAAGGTTTGCATGATCAACTTTGTGCAAGCTTCAATTTCCCGCTGGTAGGGATCGCCTGCTTCTTCCACGTAGCTAACGGGTACTCCGTGGGCGCTAAAGAAAACATGAGCTTGATCAGGATGGGGGAATCGATCGAGTTCTTGGGCGATCAGTTGTGCCATTGCCTGTAGGTATCCTGGGCGATCGTACCAGGAGGGGATCACGGTGTAATCGATCGCTTGCAGGGCAGCGTCCTTATCCCAAATTTGTTGCAACAAACGGAAGCTGGAACCGCTAGTGCTAATTGAGTATTGCGGGTAGAGCGGCAGAATCACCAACTGTTCGACTTGATCGCGCTTGATCCGGGTGATCGCTTCCTCCGTGAAGGGATGCCAATAGCGCATTCCGATGTAAACCGTGGCATCGTGACCTTGCTGCTGGAGTTGGGCTTGCAATGCCTGAGCTTGTTCTTCCGTAATCCGCCGCAGGGGAGAGCCGCCGCCAATCTTCTTATAGTTTTCCTGGGAAGTTTTGGCTCTGGAAGTAGAAATCATCCAGGCAAGGGGGCGCTGAAGCCAGGGTATTGGCAACCGAATAATTTCCGGGTCAGAGAAAAGATTGAACAGAAAGGGACGAACGTCTTCCAGACGCTCTGGTCCACCCAGGTTTAGTAGCAATACTCCAACTCGACCCATAATTACAGATGATATACAGATTCTCAGCTTTGCAATTGATTGTAACAGTACTCCTACGGTTGAAGCGTAAGCTAGGAAAGAAATTGTTAAAGAATACTGAATTGCTTCCTGCAAATTTATGGCAACTATCCTGCGAGATCTCAGTTACCGTCACCAGTGGATTTATGATGGGGTTTCCCGATTAGCCGCGTTGACCGTTGGCGGAGAGCGGCAGTTTCGGCAGTTGGCGTTACGCAACCTGAGCATTCAACCCGAAACAAAAGTATTGGATGTGTGCTGTGGGAGTGGTCAGGCGACCCGCTTTCTAGTCGCGCGATCGCACCATGTTACCGGACTGGATGCCTCACCTTTGTCGATCGGACGGGCACAGCGCAATGTCCCTCAGGCTAATTATGTGGAAGCGTTTGCCGAAACAATGCCGTTTCCCGATCAATCCTTTGACCTGGTGCATACGAGCGTAGCACTGCATGAAATGGCACCCAGTCAGTTGCAACAAATTTTGCAAGAGGTCTATCGAGTCTTGAAGTCCGGTGGCTGTCTTGCCCTGGTCGATTTCCACACGCCAGCCAATCCCATCCTCCTACCAGGGCTTTACCTATTTTTGCTGCTGTTTGAGACTGAAACAGCGTGGCAATTGTTGCAAACAGATTTGATAGAAGTATTGCAAACAACCGGGTTTGAATCCTCCCAACGATCGCTCTATGCAGGCGGCAGCATCCAGGTTATTCACGCCCAAAAACCCTAAAGGATGACAATTAATTAACATCGAGAAGTTGTCCTTCTGAGCGGTTAGCACAGAATCGCAGAGATGCTTCACTTCGCTCTGCTGGTTCAGCATGACCAACTCTGGATGTTGTTTACTCACGACCCTGAGGAGCCGTTAAGAAATAACTGCAATCGGCGGTTAGGATCGAGGAATTAACCTGGAATTTCTCGGTACGGGCGCACGGCTGTGCGCCCCCTAGAGCAGATCTAACTTTTACAGATTATTTCGTCCAAGATCCTAAGTGCTCTTTTGCTTCTTCTTTCGTCGAGAAGCCACTCCCAGCGCGCTCGCGACTAGCACACCTGCTACTGTCATTGGTTCTGGAACCGCCGCAACTTGCCCACGAATTTCACCTTGAGGCAGGTAATCAGGGAAATCCGGCGTGTTGGAATGCAGGTTGAAGTAATAACCTTCCGCCAAAAAGCGATTAAACACGGTCGCTGGTGCGACTCCAGCAGGTAACTCGGAGGATAACCAGTCTCCCGTAATGGTGCCGCTGGTGCTTCCCAGAGGAGGAGCATCAAGGTCGTGAACCACGGGACCCGTTGTACCCCGATCGCCCAAGTGAATGTGAGCCAGCGCCAGGGGACCAGATAACCCAGAGAATGTAACTTCGTAAAGAAACTTCCAACTGTCGGCTGTTCCTTCCAGGGTGGCATTAAAGAAACCAGTTGCAGGACTGCTATTGGGGGGAACTTGTTGTGCCCCGTTGATGTCACCACTAAAGAGAAAGGTTGCGGCATTGGCAGGGGCTGGAGTTGCGATCGCCAGCACAGCGCTCAACGTTGAGACAGTCCACAGATGATTCATGGCTATTTTCCTCAAGTGGAGAAATTGCAGAGTTTGAGATGTGAAGAAATCCGTAATGGTACGGACTCGAATGGTACGGACTCACTGCAAAATTGGATTTCAAATTGAGGAAGATATTTCAAACTTAAGCAACAAGATATTTACTGCGACTGGAGCACTGGAATTGTGATGATGAATTCGGTGCCCATACCGGGGACGGACTGGCAGATCAAACTGCCTTTGTGACGATCGCAGATGATTTGGTAACTGATAGATAAACCTAAGCCCGTTCCCTTGCCGACGGGTTTTGTGGTGAAGAAGGGATCGAACAAGCGAGATTTGAGCGACTCAGGAATTCCCACCCCGTTGTCTATCAGCCGAATGGTGACTTGATTATTTTCTGTGCATTCTGTCCGAATCCAAATCGTGGGAATGGTTTGCTCTTCTAAACTGTCAAGATTAGTGGCGCGTTGCAGTGCTTTCTGAATTTTGGTTTCTAGCCTTACCGTCGGTAAAGCCTCGCCGTGAGAAAATTTGGGGCTTTCTTCTAGAGCATCGATCGCATTTGCCAGAATATTCATAAACACCTGATTCAGTTGTCCGGGGTAGCACTCCACCAGCGGCAACCTGCCATATTCACACACCACCTTAATGGACTCAGTGGATTGTTTCGCCTGAAGCCGATGTTTGAGAATCAACAAAGTGCTGTTGATGCCCTCATGGATGTCCACTACTTTCATATCGGCTTCGTCCATGCGGGAAAAATTTCGCAAAGACAGAACAATTTGCTGAATGCGATCGACTCCTATCTGCATGGAGGACATCAATTTGCTGAAATCTTGCACCAAAAAATCTAAATCTGTTCCATCTAGGGTGGCTTTGAGTTTGGGATGAGGATCGGGATAACACTGCCGATAAAGCTCAATCAAGTTGACGAGATCCTGAGCATACTGGCTGGCATAGTTCAAATTGCCATAAATAAAGTTCATTGGATTGTTGATTTCGTGGGCAACTCCAGCCACGAGTTGTCCGAGAGAAGACATTTTTTCGGTTTGGATCAGTTGCGCCTGAGCCTCTTGAAGATCACCTAAAGCAACTTCCAATTGCGTTTTCCGCAGCATGGCAGTTTCCGCCGTTACCCGACTTTGTTCGTATAGTTCTGCCTGCTGAATGGCGATCGCTGCTTGGTCTGCCAGTTGCTGGAGTACAACCACTTCTGCTTCTTTCCAGTTGCGAGGGGCAGTGCATTCATGGGCAATCAGCAAGCCCCATAATTGATCACCAATGTTAATTGGAACAACTAAATTTGCCTGAACCTGAATACTTTGCAAAAACTGGATATGGCACGGACTTAAACTAGATTCAGCAACATTATCAACGACTTGCACTCGGTTTCTGGAGTGATACTGCCTAGCAGATTCTGTCGGAAAGCATTCATCCTCGTAAACTTTTCTCAACAGAGGAATTATGCCTTCTGCCACATCCTCAACAATGATGCTTCCCTGGTAGGCTTGGTTGAGCTGATAAATGACAACTCGATCGGTGTCTAGCAGCGATCGCACATTTTTTACAATGGTTTGCAGGATGACTTTGGAATCGAGAGTGCCGCGAATTTCTGCGGTGATTTGTTGAAGCAAATTGGCAACTTCGAGCGATCGACGCAACTCTTCGGTACGCTCCTGTACCTGTTGTTCCACTGACTCCAGGACAGTTTGCAGTTTGGCATTGGACTCCAACAATTCTTGAGAGCTGATCTCTAGCGTGCGAATCGAGCGCTCCAAGTCTTCATCAGCTTGCTGGTATGCCTGATCAACAGCCGCCAGAAAAGGATACCAGTTTTCTGGAATGTTGGACATTTCGCCAAAATGTCGGCGGATCTGGCGCTGAAGCAGGCGATGAATAACGGGGCTACTGGGGCAGGAGGGCAGAGAGAGAGGCATAACCAGAGGGTGGGTGAATGGGGGATCAGGGTAAGAACTACATCTTCAATACGGGTCACTCCATCAAATTTCCAGCAGAGTAGTGATTGTCATCGTTTGGTTATGCAACTCACAGGAAACCCCTGCTGCAAACGGAGAGATTTCTCCATAGGAATAAAAGCCGGTCAGCACAGTCCGATCGCCCAAAACTTCTTGCACTCCTTCAACTTCTTCCTCAATTCGCTGATTGAGTAACAGTTTTCTGCCGACACAGCTAATTAAAATCGCCAGATCGGGTGTTTGTCCCGCCAAAGTTTGCAGGCTAACCGTGGCAGCTTGCATGGCTCCATCGACCAAACAATCAAAGCTGGCTTGCATCAATTGAGCTACAGCACCCGTGGGTACATCTCCCGCAAAGGTGAGACTTTGTTCAGCTTCGTTGACTGCCAAAATAGTTCTGACCAGGTAGCGATCGCTCGATTCGAGTTGCAAACTCAGGGGAAACAGCAACCCAGAGGCAGGTAAATCGGCGGCATGACTCCCCAGATACTTTTTGTAAAGCGCCAGGGCGGGTTCTCCATCTAGCTCATACAGAACATTGCCCACAGATTTAGTAATCACCCGTTCAGGTCCAAACGGTTGCCAGCCGCCATAGGAACCGAACCCGACTTTGAGGCGATCGCCATACAAACCCAAGGTTACAATTTTGCTTGATTCTGGCAATCCATTCCAGACAACGGACGTTTGCCCAAAACGATCGCCATCCCCAGCCAAGCCTCCGGTAATGGTGACACCTGCAGGTAAATGCTGCGCCAGTCCCCGCACCAGTTCGCTACCATTTACCTGCAGACCGTCCGATAGAACGAAGACATGGATCAAGTTCTGGGGATCAATTTTTTGTCCCAGCCGTTCGCCGATCGCATAGCTGTCTTCGTCTGCTGATAAATGAATGTCAAAACCTTTGATTTGAGTATGGTCAAACTGAACAGCGGTGGCAACCAGTCCTTCATCCATCACCTGAGTTTGAAAAATTTCACCTGCGGTGGAACAACCCAGCACCTGGGCATTGGGATAGGCAGCTTGCAAAGAGGAGCGATCGCCCTTCAGCAAAGCATCTGGGCTACCAAACAAAAGGATTAATTGAGCATCTGTCAGGGCTTCTGTTAAGGAAGCATCCCATCCTGTCTGTTGGTTCCACCTGTGCTGCCTAACCTGCATCACCGTCTCCTTACTAGGGCTATTCGTTCTAATCAGATATGGCTTTGGTCAGAACGCTCAGGACAAGGAAAAGCTGTAAAGCTAATGTTGGGTAGGCGTTCTGACTCACTGCGTTCGACTGAATGCTCTCGCTGATATTCGCCCTGTTAAACAGGGCTACGGCTATAGTTCCCTAACCAGAGACTCAACGCTCAAAGAAAGATTTTCTAAATGAGAAGTAAATTTATGCCACCATTGCGGTTTTGATACAGAAGCTTTGTTGTCCCAGAACCACGATTAAGAATCATTGCAAGATGTCCCCGGATAGGAGGCTTGCTTCGAGGCGCAAAGCGGCGTGACGACGGGCTTGCATTCACTTTTGATTTGAAGGATGCACAACGCAACGATCGGCAACACTCCACCCATCGCTCTGCTTGTTTGAGACAATCAATAGGCTAGAAAACAGGCTATATCACTGGACGAGGCACTCTATGAAATTGGCTTACTGGATGTATGCAGGTCCCGCGCACATTGGCACCCTCCGCATTGCCAGTTCTTTTAAGAACGTTCATGCGATTATGCACGCTCCTCTCGGTGATGATTATTTCAATGTGATGCGCTCCATGCTGGAACGAGAGCGAGATTTTACCCCGGTGACTGCCAGCATTGTCGATCGCAATGTGTTGGCGCGGGGTTCACAGGAAAAAGTGGTGGACAACATCACCCGCAAAGATGCTGAAGAACATCCTGATTTAATTGTGCTCACCCCCACTTGCACTTCCAGCATTTTGCAGGAAGATTTGCAGAATTTTGTCGATCGCGCCCAACTGGAAGCCAAAGGCGATGTGTTGCTGGCAGATGTCAACCACTATCGAGTCAATGAACTGCAAGCGGGCGATCGTACCCTGCATCAAATCGTTCAGTTCTACATCGAAAAAGCCCGGAAGAAAGGGGAACTTCCGCAAGGCAAAACGGCGCAACCCTCGGTCAACATCATTGGCATTTCCACTTTAGGATTCCATAATCACCACGATTGCACTGAGTTGAAGCGCTTAATGGCAGATCTAGGCATTACCGTCAATGCTGTGATTCCTGAAGGGGCTTCAGTGCATGAACTGAAAAACTTGCCCCAAGCCTGGTTTAACCTCGTGCCTTACCGCGAACTAGGCAACCTGACCGCCCAGTACTTGCAGCAGGAATTTGGGATGCCCTGTGTGGACATTACCCCGATGGGGGTGGTGGAAACAGCACGCTGCATTCGCGCCATGCAAAAAATCTTGAACGATAACGGGGCAGACGTAAATTACGAAGATTTCATCAATGAGCAAACCCTCCACGTTTCCCAGGCTGCCTGGTTTTCTCGCTCGATCGACTGCCAAAACTTGACCGGCAAAAAAGCGGTGGTCTACGGGGATAGCACTCATGCAGCGGCTATCACTAAAATTCTGGCGCGGGAGATGGGCATCAAAGTCGTGTGGGCTGGCACCTTTTGCAAGTATGATGCGGAGTGGTTTACGCAACAGGTGGGTGAGTATTGCGACGAGATCATTATTCAGGATGACCACGGCGCGATCGGCGATGCGATCGCCAAAGCCGAACCTGCTGCCATCTTTGGGACGCAAATGGAACGCCATGTGGGTAAACGGTTAGACATTCCCTGTGGTGTGATTTCGGCTCCGATTCATATCCAAAATTTCCCCATTGGCTACAAGCCCTTCCTGGGTTATGAGGGTACGAACCAGATTGTGGATTTGATCTACAACTCTTTCACCCTGGGCATGGAGGATCATCTGCTGGAAATCTTTGGCGGTCACGATACCAAAGACGTGATTACCAAAACCATTTCTGCCGACTCCGACATGACCTGGAGCAAAGACGGCTTGGCAGAGTTAAATCGAATTCCCGGTTTTGTGCGCGGCAAAGTTAAGCGCAATACCGAGAAATTTGCCCGCGATCGCAATATTGACGTGATCACCGCAGAGGTGCTGTACGCTGCCAAAGAAGCGGTTGGCGCATAAAGCAGCGGAACTACAAAAAATTAGCATTCAAATTAGCGTTCAAAATCGGTAGAAAGTGGCAGAAGGATGTTGATATCATTCTGTCACTTTTTTTAGGTGTAACCCAAACAACAAAAACCTTACTCAACCCATTCTGAGTTAGCAGGTTGAGGTGGGGCGGATAGCCAAAGGTCATTCAAGGGTAGGATATTAAGTCAAGCTTGTTGTGAGGGAAGAAAGTGAACATCTGGAAGCGGTTACAATCACCATCATTCCCACCCATCTTTACCTGGGAATATCTGTTGAGTTCGCTTCTAATGGCGATCGTCCTGGCAAGAGGAGTCGCCGCCCTTTGTGATAGTCTAATTCCTCAAAAATACTCTCAACTTATTGTTGGAAATATTACTTGGGATGCAGGTTCAAAACATCCAGATTATTTCATTTTATTCGGTTTTGTTGGCTTTTTCTTTGCGATTCACCTTGGTTTACAGAGGTTAGCTTCTAATATCATGCAAGTAAATGGAGCAGCAGCCGAGTTAGGATTTCGAGATGTTCTCATCTATGCCCTACTGCCTTTAGGAGTATGGATTGGTAATATTTTTGTCAATAGTAAACCCTCTCTAGAATTCGTCATTCTCTCAGCAGTTCTAACTTTGCTCGCGATCGTATTTGCGGCTGGAACCTTGAGGAAAAAGTATCAATTTAGCTTATCTGATACCTATAATTCATGTGTTAGTAGCAATCTTTTGATCATTTTATTTGCAGCGCTCAGTGGCAATGCGCTGATGCTAGCAATGTCGCGCCTGAATCTAAATTGGCAATTGACAGAAACTCAGTCGATTTTGGGATCAGGGTTGACAGTGCTGGTATTTGGACTTGGATTATTAATTTTGTGGACTTGGAAAAAGCTTTCGTTAGAAACATTGCAACGACGATTAAGAGTCCTGTTAGGGTTGGCGCAGGGCTTCTTACCACTTTGTTTTCTGATCCTGATTCCGGCTCCCTGGGTTGTTGGGGAAAGGCGCTTTTTAGGATATGGAATTTCGCCTATTTTGATTGGTCTACTGGTTGTTTTGATTGGAGTTACCTATGTTGATATTTTTCGTAGAGTCCGATCGCAAAAAGTAGAAGAAAATTTTTCTCTGTTTTCGGTTATTTCTCCCTTATGCTTAATTGCTCTGCTAATTTATCTAAAATCACCTGTTGTTGGAGTTGGCTTTATTCTGTTTGATGATTACCACGGAGGAGAGTCTTTGCTGCCCTGGTGGCTAACAAAAACATTTGGTTATATCCCATTCATCGACTATGAACCAGCACGGGGCTTAGTAAACTATGTACCTGGCTTACTGACCAGTTTATTATTTGATGGCAAGTTCGCATCCTATGCTGCTGTCAAATCTACAGCACCCCAATTCTTACCGTATTTCGCGATCGCTTTTCCCGTTCTAGCTCAATCAGTAGGTGCTTTGCCTGCTTTTCTTTGCTTAGTTTTAGTTCCTAACCCCAACAATTTGTACGAAATTGATTTGATGATTACAGTTGGGGTTTGTATCCTGGCAGAATTTTTCTTGAAACGTAAGCCAGTGAGCTGGTTAGGGTTATGGTTAGTTGCCTGTGTAGGGCTAATTTTATTTGCTCCAGGGCAAGGTGGTTTGTTTACCATTTCAACTTTTCCACTAGCAATATTTGTCTTTTATAAAGCGATTCGGGAACAACAGCGATATTTACTACGAGGTACAATTTTTGCTGGTATTACTACGCTAGTAATTGCATTTTTCACTCCCCTTGGACAAATGTTATTTGGGGCACTTCGTTATGGGGTTGAGCAGTCTTCATTGAACTCAGTTGCCTATGGGGCAGAGTGGTTTAAGAGTGTGGGAACAAATCCATTTCAAACGTATCCTCTTTGGGAATTTATTCGAACTTGCTGGATCATCGTTACGATCGCGATCGGGCTACTAATCTATCAAACAATTGCTCACCAGAAAATTGCTGAACGACAACGCTTTTTAGCCTTTGCAATTCCCTTCTTTTTGCTCACGTTGTTAATTATTCCTCGTGCCGCAGGGCGTATTGATGGGGGCACTCTGTCGCGTTTGGGCATCGCTAGTGCTTGGGCAATGGGTTTAGTGCTGCCTGTGATTCTATTATCGTTTTTTGAGCGTCGCGCCAAACCCTTGATTTTAATTATAGTTGCTATTTTAAGTAGTCTTCTAAGTTCCGGCTTAACAGAAGTTTTACCGAATCTAGAAAGGTTAGCAACGCATCCAAGCCAGTCAATTTATGTGGGTGGAGTTAACTTTACCAATGGCACACAAACTGGCTTGCTGAATCTAGATCAGGCAGTGTTAGATCCAGAACATTTGCGCCGTTTGCAACGTCTTAATGCACTAATTACAACCTTGCTAGAACCAGGAGAAACCTATTTAGATTTGACTTACAGCAATGCTCGCTATGCCTATTTTAATTATCCTCCTCCTATACCAGCCAATGCTTATAACCTGGTTCATAAGAATCAACAACTTCGCACGATTCAGCAGGTTGAAGCACGATCGATTCCTCTGGTTGTAGTTTTAGCTGATCCAGCATTTTTCTTTGAGCCGTTAGCGCTGAGAACTCCATTGCTCTATCGTTATACCGTTGAGCACTACATCCCTTTTCAGGTTGATGAATTTGTTTTCATGATTCATCCTGATCGCCGCGATCGCTTGGAGCGTCTTAACAACCAACTCTCTACAGAATTTGCTTCTGGTGTCTTAATTGGTGATCGCGAACCCCTGCAACTATCTCTGCTTGATCGAGCATTCCGAGTTAGAACTGTGGAAGCTGTTCCTAGTTCCTGGGGGCGATCGCTGAACTCCTTGCAATCCTCTCTGCGGTTTGTGCAAGATCTCAGCAACCTGAAGCCAACGTTGACGGATGTGGAACAGGTGGGCGGTGATCGGTATCGCATGACAGGAGCCAATCCGCGCCTCACCTTTGATATTGCATCCTTGAATTTAAATGGATGGGATACAGGACTGCTGCTGTTTGATTTCAACTGCAAAGGGCGATCGAAAGGCTCGTTCACAATCCGCTGGGACAGCCAATCCAACTCAAGCAGCGACAATGCCATCCAATTGACACCCTACAATGGTAAGCAAATTACGCCAATGGACGCGGCTCCTCGTTGGCTTTTGGCAAAAGGATTGCAGACTATTACCTTTGAACCCAAAGTGGACAGTTGCTCCGAGTTCTCCCTCACAAACCTGCAACTCTATCAACGCGCAGATATTGCAAACAATTGAGCGATCGCTTGAATTTTGAATTCGCCTTGTAGACTTGAAGTTTGCAATAGTCTGTACTCTCTCGCTCTCGACTTTGAATGAAACGGTTTCCTTCTCTTTGGATTGCAATTCGCCGCGATCGCCGTTCGGGTTACTGGCTGATTTTGCCGTTCTTGTGTGCTCTGCTGCTGGTCGCCTCCAACCCCGTTGCGGCCCAACAGCGCCTATTCATCGCCTACCCTCCACCCCAACACGAAACCACCAGCAGTAAGATTTTTCTGATTGGGACTGCACCTAAAGGGGGAACCGTTACCGTAAATGGACAAACCATCGATCGCAACGCCGCCGGACATTTTGCTCCCAGTTTCCCCCTCACCGTAGGCGTAAATCCTTTTACAGTCCGCTATGGCAATCAAGAACTACGCTTCACCGTCACCCGCACTTCAACCACGCCGACCTTTCCGCCCGGAGCCAATTTTGCAGCCGATTCTCTCACCCCAGCCGTGAATATCGGTCGGCAACCCAACGAATGGTTCTGTTTTGGAGCCACTGCAACTCCTGGAGCCAGCGTCACCGTGCGGTTGGGCAATAGTCAAGCGATTCCCCTGACTCCCCAAGCTCAATTTGTGGAACTGCCGCCCAATTCTGCCGTGTTGACCCAACAAAATCAGCCCACGGCTCTGCCCACCTCTGGCTTTTACCGGGGATGCACTCGGACGGTGTTAATCGGCAATTTAGGGCAACCCATTTTTGAATTGAATATTGGCGATCAACGCCGTCAGCAAACTGCCCCCGGTAGTGTACAAATTCTTGCGCCATCTCAGCTTGAGGTGGCAGAAGTGACGGCGGATTCTGGCACGGCACGCACGGGACCCGGCACCGATTATTCTCGTCTCACGCCTTTGCCCAAAGGCACCCAGGCGAGCATTACCGGATTTGAAGGCGATTGGGTGCGACTGGATTATGGTGCCTGGATTCGCCGCAACGAGGTGCAAATTCGCAAAACTGCGGTGCCACCCTCATCCTTGATTCGCAGTGTGAAAGCACGCCGAGCCGGAGATTGGACCGAAATTGTGTTTCCGCTCCAGGTTCCGGTGCCAGTCACGGTACGCCAGAGCGATCGCACCTTTAGCCTCACCCTGCACAACACCACCGCCCAAACCGATACCATTCGCCTGGATGATGATCCGTTGATTTCTCGTTTGGACTGGTATCAACCCCAACCAGGACAAGTGGAATACGTGTTTAACCTGAAAACGAATCAGCAATGGGGCTACAAACTACGCTACGAAGGCACCAGCTTAATCCTGTCTCTGCGCCATCCCCCCGCAATTTCAACTAAAGGACGCATTCCTGCCAATCCTTTAGCTGGCATGAAAGTGGTGCTCGATCCAGGGCATGGCGGACCAGAAGATCTTGGTTCTCGCGGTCCCACGGGTAGACCAGAAAAGGAGGTTGCCTTGACCATCTCCAAATTGGTACGCCAGGAACTGGTGAACCGGGGCGCAACCGTGGTGATGACGCGCGAACAGGATGTGGATTTGGGCTTGAAGGAACGCATGGCTGCGATCGCCAAGGCTCAACCCAACATCGCCCTGAGCCTGCATTACAACGCCCTCCCGGATGATGGAGATGCGCTTAAAACGAAAGGGGTCAGTATGTTCTGGTATCACCCTCAAGCCCATAGTCTGGCTGTGTACTTGCACAATTACCTGGTCAATTCCCTCAAGCGTCCCTCCTATGGTGTCTTCTGGAATAATCTAGCGTTAACTCGCCCCACAGTCGCCCCCTCTGTGCTGCTGGAATTGGGTTTCATGATTAACCCCGATGAGTACGAGTGGATTGCGAACTCAAAAGAACAACAGCGTTTGGCAAATGCGATCGCGGATGGCGTGACTCAATGGTTTTACTCCCGTCGAGGGTCTGTGTAATCCATTTTGAGGTGTTGCCAAGGATTGTTCACCAGTGGAGTGGACGATCGAGGCTCTAATTAGATATGCTTCTAATTAGATGAGCGTCTAATTAGAAGGCTGGTGAACAGCGATGCAAACGACCAATCTCGATACCCTATTGCAATTTTTCAAGGCGTTGTCCAACGAGAGTCGGTTGAAGTTGGTGGGAATTCTGTCTCAACAGGAGCGGAGCGTCGAAGAATTGGCGAGTCTTTTGAATTTGAAGGAGCCAACGGTATCCCACCATTTGACCAAGCTGAAAGAGTTGGATCTGGTGCAGATGCGCCCCCAGGGAAATTCTCACCTGTATCAACTTAAGAGCGAGACGTTGCAGCAGCTTAGTAAGGTGATGTTTACCCCCAATCAGATGACCGCTCTAACAAGCGAGATCCAGACAGATGCCTGGGAAAAAAAGGTGCTGAGCAATTTTTTGGAGGGCGATCGCATCAAGGAAATTCCTGCTAGTCGCAAAAAACGGCTGGTCATCCTCAAGTGGTTAGTCAATCGCTTTCAGGAGAACGTAGATTATCCTGAAAAAATGGTGAATGCCGTGATCACTCAGCACCATCCCGACTGTGCCACTTTGCGGCGAGAATTGATTGGTTATCAAATGATGCAGCGACAAGACGGGGTATATCGTCGGTTGCCTGAGTCGGAATGGAGGCAGGGAGCGCATGACCAGTGAATTCGATCGCACCATGATGCAACGATGCCTGGAGTTAGCGAAACAGGCATTGGGAAAAACGGCTCCCAATCCAATGGTGGGGTGTGTGATTGTGCAGGATGGCGCAATTGTAGGGGAAGGGTTTCATCCCAGGGCAGGAGAACCCCATGCGGAAGTGTTTGCGCTCCGGCAAGCGGGCGATCGTGCCCAGGGGGCAACCCTTTACGTCAATCTGGAACCCTGTAATCACTACGGCAAAACGCCGCCCTGCGCCGATGCGGTTGTTGCGGCTAGGGTGAAGCGAGTCGTGGTGGGAATGGTTGATCCCAATCCTAAAGTTGCTGGTAGCGGCATAGCGAAACTGCGATCGGCAGGCATTGAAGTTATTGTTGGCGTGGAGGAAGTCGCCTGTCAGGAACTGAACGAAGCCTTTGTCTATCGCATTTTGCATCAACGCCCCTTTGGAATTTTGAAATATGCCATGACCCTAGATGGCAAAATTGCCGCCCGCACGGGGCACAGCGCCTGGGTTTCTAGTGAGGCAGCGCGGGCAGAGGTGCATCAATTACGGGCGGGTTGCAATGCGGTGATTGTGGGCGGTAACACCCTTCGTCTGGATAATCCTTTGCTTACCAGTCGTCGTCCCGATCGCACTCCACTGCGGGTTGTCATGAGCCGATCGCTGGATTTACCAGATGATGCCAATTTGTGGAATACGGCGATCGCGCCTACGGTGATTTTTACCCAACCTGGGAGTAACCCTGCCTTGCAAGCAAAGCTGCGACAATTGGGAGTCGAGGTGATTGAGGTCAAGCCGCTCACGCCTGCAGTTGTCATGCAAAATCTTGGCGATCGCGGTTTTTTGAGTGTGCTCTGGGAATGTGGCGGAACTCTGGCAGCACGGGCGATCGTCGATGGCGCGGTGCAAAAAGTCTTAGCCTTCATCGCGCCTAAAATCATTGGTGGAATTGATGCCCCTTCTCCCATCGGCAATTTAGGCTTGACGCAAATGACCGATGCTTATTTGCTCGATCGAGCGTGCTGGCGTAGCGTTGGAGTGGATTTATTGGTGGAAGGCTACTTGAAAAAGAGTTAATCCTTGGGGCGAGTGACATTAATATCATTTTTACGCAGTAGCACTAAACTACGACTCTCCCGTGTTACTAAATAGAATGGACGATTTTGGTTAGTAATAAACAGTCGAGAAACATATTCTGATAATACGGCTAGAATCATAAACAGAATGAAAAACATCACCGAGTTTTGCAATGAAAGAGTTGTCCAGCCCTCGGCAACTCTAGATTTAAAGATATTCACCAGAACAACATAAATACTATATAGAACATTCAGAAAGGCACCCATTAATGCAGTGAAGGTTAATAGTCTTAAGGGATAGTGGGAAGAGAGAAAAACTAAGCGAAATGCACGGGAAATCGCAGCGGAATAGCTTTGATTCACAGGTTGATTGGTGCGGTTTAAGCGCTCGTAGTTGAACGTGCGATAGCGCAAACCGGAGAACGCCCCAATCACAGGAAACAAACTGTATCGATCGCTGTTGTCCAAAAAAGAGTTGATCGCCCGCCGGGTGTAAAGTCTCAGGGTAGACGCAGCAATGGGTAAATTCTCTCTGGTTATAAAACGATACAACTGAAAGAAAATGCGGCTCAACCCATTGTAAAGACTGGCAGAGCGTTGCAGGCGATCGCTCCGCAACCCGTACACAATATCGACTCCGCCATAACTTAACTCAACCATTTCTGGAATGGGATCAATCGGGTCGTAGGCAGCATCTAATGTCACGACCACATCCCCGATCGCTTGCTCCAAGCCCACCACAAATGCGCTTTCATGGGGAATCGATCGTGCCAATGAATAGAGTTGAATATTTCTCAACTCCTGCTGCAATTGTTCTACCAGTTCTACGGTGTGATCTGTCGAGCCGTTATCGACCAGAACAATTTCATAATCTTTATATTCATTAGCAAGCAGCCCTGAAGCCGAGCGCAGGTATGACTCGACCCAGTTCGCCGCATTCCGAATGGGCGAAACCACTGACACTAAAACATCCGATCGCAAATTCAAACCATTCATCATCGTATTTTAAAATTAATAGGGTTTGGATATCCATCCAGTTTTGGATCTAGTGCCTCACCAGTAACCCAAACCTCATTCCCTCGAATTTCAACAATTTGGCGAACGCCTCCATGCGGAAACTCAACCATCATACTAGGAATTAGGAGAGTAAAAGGATGGGGATCTTGAAACAAAAAACCAGCTTGGGTGGGAGCTTGGATCGGACGTTTGTGATTCACTGCAATTCCATTAATCCAACCATCTGCAGTGACATTTTTTGCGATCGTCATTTGATTGATCTCAAACCTATTCGTGGGTGCTAAAATCTCAGCTTTGCAACCCGCTACTTGAAGTGTCGCTCGATTTTCTGGATAGCCTGTTAGGTTTAATATGGCTGGTTCGCCGAGGCGATGAATTACGGGAATATGCCAATGTTGATGCCGGGGAGGAAGTCCATAACTAACGACTTTTTCACCAAGAAAACGCTTGGATTCAGCTACTTTTACTTCAGCCGCATTGACTAATCCCCGCTGACCAATGATAGGCACTCCTGAACGGGCAACATCTAGCGCATAATTCAACTCAACATCGACGTAATAAGTTGATTGTGAGGAACTCCCTTGCTCTTGCGTTTGGCTTGAAAGAATCAGATTAGTTGAGTTAGATTTTATTGGATCAAGAGTACATTGAATGGGGATAGATGGAGATGGTTTAGGCTGTTCAACACGTTGCCATAAAATATTATAAAACGTGGCGTTTATGGGTTGATATTGCTGAACAAATTCCCGATAAAACCACCAATTCACACGCCGAATCCAGGTTTCCCAGGTTGAGTAATCTTCTCGAATCGTCGTAATGTACTTGGGCTTTGCCACATGAAAGCGATCGCGATAGCGTTGGCGAGCATCTTCGCCCAAAGCATGAATAATATAATCAATCCCAGTTGCATTTTTTGATTCTGCCAGGGTATCTATCATGGACGAGTAGGTTGACAAGATTCTTTGCTGAGGAGGCAAATCTTGAGTTTCTTTCCTAATTTCTTCAGCAATTTCTGTGCCTCTCAAGAAAGAGTTCGACAACCATCCACCCAGCTTTTTTGCGTAGAAATAATCCGTAGAGTTTGGGGGGTTAGGAAGACGATCAAGTGCAGTTAAAATTCCGATCGTATAGAGAGTAATTAAGAGAAAAGCCGTTGACTTCTTAAGAAGATTTGAGGATAGAACATTTTTAAATTTAATGAGTCTATCAAGAACAAAAGGAAATTTTTGAAAGATTAAAAATGCAATAGCCCTAAATAAAATTAAAATCAAAAAGATAATTACAAAATACGAGACCAAGAGAGCGGGAACAAAGTATCGCATAGCAGCGCTGCCACCTGCCGATGACACAATTCCAGCACCAAAGGTTGTTAAAGCTACGTAGAGAATCAGTATATTTCTAATATTAATGGGAGTAATGAGAACCCAGATTAACAACAGGCATAAAAGTGCAGGATAGAAAGACAGGAAAGGTTCTTGCAGAACTTGAGATGGAGTGAAAGCTTTTGATCGAGCAAGATCAAAATACCAAAACTGATCACCCGCCACTCCTAGAAAATTTTCTTGAATCCAGGTATAAGGATGACCCCAAGTTACGATCGTAGTGACTAGAAAAAAGGCGCAAGTAGCGGAGCTAATTACAATCAAAAACGTTTGTATTTTGCTATCAAACTGCTGTTTGCAAATATAAATCAGTGCCACAAATGTCAATATAAGAGCAGAAATGACTCCATAATCATTTGACCAGAGCGGTTGAATCCCAATTAAGCTTCCCCAAAAAATTGCAAACCGCAACCTGTAAGCTCGAAAATAGTGAAGTCCGCCTAGAAGACCCAGGCTTGTTAGAAAGGGAAGGGCTGAACGGATGCCTAAGTTACTCAGTCCAGGAGTCGTTAACTCTCCCCAGGCAGAAAGCAGTGGCAACCAGGTTGTGAGTGGAGTGATTAAGCCCTCTAAAAAAGTTCTAAGGGGAGGGTCACCTAAAATTGAAATTGATCCAAGAACAAGTGTAATTACCTCTATGATCAGTGAGGCTAATAATAGCGATCGCCGCATTGATAGTCCCAACAGGTAAAGCAGCACTAAAAAAGCGATGAAATGACAAAATAGATGTAAAAAATGATTGCTAAAGCTAACTGCTGCAAAGTTTTTACCCGTTAAGAAAGCTAAGGCAGCAATAAAATAGGTCGTACCAATTCCCAGATAAGTGCTAAAGTCAAACCCCGGTATCTCACTATCAAAAATTCGTCGAATGGGATTGAACGTTTGGAAAGAGCCATTAATCGCAGAAAAGTCTAAATGAAGTTTGTAAAAATCAGCGTAAGAAACAATGATTATAATACTTGAAATAAGTGCGATCGCAACGGTTAAGCGCTCCAGCGATATTTTTTCCAGGGTTCTCCAGCAGTCAACAAAACGACGCGAGATATTCATTAGATAAGAAAACTCACTCAAATAAGAATTGCAACACTCACTCATCTTTCTCAGTGCTGAGGCATTAATCAGGATGAGAAAAGTAGTGATCAACTGCCTCTAAGGCATCATAAATATTATCAATTTTGGAACCTAACATGGAAACGATTCGAGGCTGCGCTGGATCAACCTCAAATAGAATAGGACGACCATCATCTCCCTCATTCTTGACCAGCACCGTTTTCACTTCAAATAGCGAATCTCGATAGACCATCTCACCTAAGCAGGGGATGTACCGCTGGGCATCCCGCACCATGAAGTTGAAAGCAGAGGCTTTGAGGGTGGTGTCCAGCGCGGTGTAAGGATTGGGGCGATGCGTTTCAGACTCCAACCAGGCTGCATGAGGGGTATAGCGCACATGGGAAAAGGTAGACAACTGACGATCGGGAAAGGGCATGAAGGAGAAAAACGCCCCATCCATCACCGTTACGGAGATATCTTGTAGCTCAGCAGGCAGTTGTACCAGCGCCATTTCAGCAATTTCGTGTTTGAGGGTGAGGCGACTGGAGGTGATCCCAGCGATCGTATTCAGTCCGGAGTAAGTGCAGTTGAAGACGTAATCGGCGGCGATGCTGTTTCCTTGCTGATCCAGTACTTGCAGGGCAGGGCTGGATTGGCTCGTTGTGATCGCCGCAACCGTTGTGCCTAACTTAACGCTTACGCCTGCCTGCGCCAGTTGTTCTCGCAGCAACCGTCGAATGACGGCGGCATCAAAGGCATACTCCTGAGTTTCGTAAACGCTGGCGATCGTGCGTGGCGAAAACAGGTCTTGCAAGCCAGAGCGTAGGGGACGAATGGGAGCTTCGATATTCTGACAAAACACTTCAAACTGGCGCGGACTGACTTTAGACCCAGAACGAGCGATCGCGTAGAGCTTAATAAATTCCGTGACGATCGCCGGACGAAATTCGTGCAAAAACCGCTGAAAGTTCAACCGACTGCGATACGCCGTGGTGAAACTGCGCGGATAGTGGTAGCCGTTATGCAGCCGAGCCTGATTGTGATACGAAGCGCGAGTCAACAAATCGGGCGATCGCTCCAGCAGCACCACATTGGCTCCCTGTCGCGCCAAATGCACCGCCACACTGCACCCATAAAATCCGCCACCAATCACTGCGATCGTGCTACCAATCTGCACCAAATCCTCTTACCTCCACAGCCTTAGCTCTTAGCCTTTATTATGTGGTCAGTCATAACTTCCTTACTTTAACCATTGAATGTCGAGGAATAATCATATTTATCGGTGTCGAGTTTGTGGCTTTCTACACGAGGAACCGCCTTGGGGTGACGATGGTAAAACGCCAACTTTCAACATTTGCGAGTGCTGCGGCACTGAATTTGGGTATGAAGATGCTACCCCAAAAGCAATTCAATCTGCTCGTAAAAATTGGCTGTCCAATGGAGCAAAATGGTATCTTCCTGAGTTTCGACCCAGTGATTGGGATTTGTCGGAACAATTGAAGAATATTCCCAAAGATCCCGATCACCGTTGAAAAGACGTAGAAGTAGTAGAAGTAGGATGGGCATTGCCCACTCTACATAAATGCTGATCAAAGCTTAAATCATCGAGAAGAAGGACGATAAAAGCCGAGGGCGGTTTTGAGCAATTGCATCAGAACATGCCATTCGCCTTTGAAGCCTTTGATTTTGCTGGGAGTGGGTCCGCTGGGAGGATAGATGCGGGTGACGGGCAGTTCTTTGACGCGGTAACCCAGGCGAGGAGCCATAACCGACAGGTAATAGTGCAGATTATAAGTGTCGAACACATCCCGGAAGGGTTGCAACTTGGGGTCAAGCAAAAATTGACGACTAATAGCGCGAAACCCATTTGTGGTATCGGTGTAGCGGAAGCCTGCGGCGAGGCTGATGATGGGCGCATGGATCAGGGGAACGGCGAGTTTGCGGGCAAACGGTGTATTTTCCTCAACTCCACCCCGAATGTAGCGAGAACCCTGAACATAATCCCACCCTTGCTCCAGAGCGGCGAGGAAACGGGGAATGGCATCGACTCCATCTTTGTTGTTGCCGTCAATAATCACCATGCCTTCGTAACCCTGGGTGAGAGCATAGGCAAAAAACATCCGCAGTTGGGCGCTGAGTTTGCCCTTGCCAGTTTTGGTGAGCAGGGTGTTGACTTCCAGGGGAATCAGCCGATCGCGACTCGTTGATCCATCCGTACTGCCGCCATCTGCGATCATGATGTCTGCAAGTTGGTGAATACCCAGGTCATACATCTGCTGAAGTTGACGCTGGATCCGATCGCCCTCGTTGATGATGGGAATGCCGATACAGTAGGGAGTGCGGCGAGGCGCGAAGGCTTCTACTTTAAAGGCTGGCACTTCCCAGCCAGGGGGAAGTGCAACGGGAAACGGGGAACTTGGCACGTCACTCATAGCCATTCGACCTACACCACCTGATAAATCGCATGAACGGTATCAAGGGCTTGTTTGACGCTGGCAACAGGTTGATCCGTGGAGCGCATTTCGATCGTTACCCACTGGTTCCAGCCAATGTCACGCAAGGCTGTCGCGATCGCAGCATGATTAACCTTGGGCGCAGCAAAATCACCTAAATTGGGTTCACTGATATGAAAATGTGCCAACACATCAGCCGCAGCCGCGATCGCCTGGGGAATATCTTCTCCGGCTAAAAACATTCCTGCCGCATCCAGATGTAGCCGAAAACCAGGAGAGTTTACCAGTCGCACTAGCTCTGCCCCCTGGCGACTGTTGGTGATGAAGTTGCAGCCGTAGTCAGTGGGATTCGGTTCTAGACACAAGCACACGCCTTTTTGCTGGCAATACTCGCCAATTTCTGCAAACAAGTTTACTGCTTGATGCAGGGCAGTTTTTTCGTCCAACTCACCCCGATCGCGATTCTTGGGTGCGCCGAATACCATTGGCTTTGCTCCCAGGCTTGCTGCCAAATCTGCCACTCGCTTCAGATGCGTCATCAACGCAGCTTTTTGTGCTGGTGTGCCAAACACCTTTAAATCCGGTTGCTTGAACAGAATTGCTTGCAACGAGGAGCAAGATAAGCCTTGCGCCTGAAGCGACTGGAGGTAGCGATCGCCATCCTGGTCATCAAATTGCCAGTCTGCCCAGATGCGGGTTGGCGCAACTTCGATCGCTGGCACATCACTGGCTGCCAACAGCGAGAGCATCTCTGCATCGGTTTCATCCGTCCAGGCAATGTTGGAAATCGACAATTTCATTGGAGTTGCTCCCGCTCTGCTGCCACAAATTGACCAATATCATCCAACACCTGCTGCTTCGAGACCACATAACCCCCTTTGCCCCCTAACTGCTCGGCGTAACAAGTTCGCACGTCGTAGAACACAGGATTAGCAGCGATCGCGCCAATTTCGGACTCTGGAAAAAACTGGGCTTGAATCTCGCCCGTTGCTACAGGTTCCGTTGCCAGCATCACCAGGCGCAAATCTTGGGCTATCACTCGCTGCACATCGCCCCACAACCGGGTCACGTCATACCACTGAAACTGACTGGTTGGATTGATCTTCTCGATTTCATTGCCATGAATCATGTCAAAAATTACATTCTTCCGCAGCCCTGGACCGAATAGTCCCGGCAGTCGCAGGATGTAAGCTTGAGGGAACTGGGTAGCCACGAACTGCTCTAGCTGCAAGCGATTGCGTCCGTAGGCATGATTCGGCTGACTGGCACAATCAAACCCTTCGTCTACCTCAGTGATGCGCGGAAAAACATCGATCGACGAGATCAGAACAAACTGGTCTGCCTGGGTTTGCTCTAAGTGCCCCATCAATTGCTGAATTAGCTCCAGGTCAGCATCCGGATTTTGATTTGCCCACCACTTCTTCGCTTGGGGCGCGGCACAGACCAATTGAGTGAACGATCGCCTGCGAATATCGGCAATATTTTGGGTGTTGTAGAGTGCATCAAACGCCGTAGCTCGATGCAAATTGCTGCCCACAAAACCCGTATAACCAATCAATCCAGTTGCCATACTCAACCGTCCTGCAATGACTCCTCAACCGGGGTAGCCGTTTGCCTGGACAACCCCACCGCCGCCAACATCAGCAGTATACCGACAAGCGCGACTTTGTAGGACGATCGCAATCCCACTGGAGTGTAGTTGAGGGTGTAGGTTTTTCCTGCCTCAAACTCTCCCTGCCAGGTGTTGAAAGCGCGGCAAAAGCGGGTAGCAGGCGCACCATTCAACTCCCAACCGGGCGAAAAAGCTTGCAAGGATACAAGGGTTCCTTTTCCGGCGCGATCGAGTTCAAAAGTGACCTCATTAATTCCTTTTTGAAATCGAGCAGGCTGGCTGATGGTTGCTGCCGTAATATCTTCCAATGCTTTAGCATAATTTCCCTGCTCACAGGATTGGTTAATCGACTCAGATGAATTCAACAAAAACACTTTGGGTAGGGGATTATTAACCCGGAAAAAATTAGGTTGAACGCGAGTTAAATTAGGATTAGCCTCCGCCTGGTGATCCACGATCGCAGTCACTCCCATTAATCGCAAAACATTTACCTGTTGAGCATTCAACACAACGTCTTTGGGCACCTGGGCGTGCAGTCCCCCAATAATCATGGGAAAGTTTTCTGCAAATAATGTGGTGAAATGTTTCCGCAAAACAGGATCGAAAACACCAATTTGCTCGTACTGTCTCAGAAGATTAGAGTTGGCATAATCGGCAAAGGAAAGCATCCGTTCTTGAGAAAAATCAAGTCCTGCAACTGGAAAAGGTAAATACTGAGGAAACGCTTTGAAAAATCCGTAGGGTTTAATCAGAAGTGAAATCAATAACATCCCAATGAAAAGAGCTTTCCAGTTCAATTCCTGCTTGCGAGTCGTTAAAATCACACCACCAATTACGACTGCCAAAATTGAACCAATCCAAATCATCAGCATTTGGTCAAAGCGGCGATAATTGAACCGCCACGATGGGTCAGTCAACGTAAAATGCACGATCGCCAACACAAGAACGGCTGAAGCTGCGAGTGCTAGACAGGCAGATAAACGACGAATTTTGGGTGGAGCCTCTACTAGCATGGCAAGCGCGATCGCCGCACTGCCACCCAGGAGCAAATGAATGTGATGAATATATTTTGAATACCGTATTGTGTTAATAAATGGGACTTGGGTCAGTCCCTCTCGGAGCGGATTAAAAATACTGGTATTGATCAGGCTAACAAAAGCGGCTGCTAACAAAATTAAAAATAATATTTGTTGCCGAGAATTGCCTTTGCGATCGAGCAAAATCACAAAAAAGCCTGCAATTAATATATATAAAAGCAATGGATGAACGGCAAATACTGAATAATCATCTCCAGACATGGCAGACTGACGATACCAATGGGGAAAAGAGCCATTCAGATATTGAATGATCCATCCTAATAGCCAGGGAAAGCTAACAAAAAAAATAGCTGAACGATCGGCAGATTCCACAGATAGCAGTAGATCCTGTTTACGATTTACCAGGTAGGGCAAAACCGATGGAGAAGCAAGAAACACACCTGCCATGAATACCAGTATAAAAATTAAACTATTTCTCCAGTTAAATCTGCCTGAAACTAGCAATTCAGCCCCAAAAAACACAACTGCCACAATCAGATCAAAAAAGCTTTCTTGGGGATTGCCCGCCGTAATCGAGCAAAAGATAGCAAAAATGGTGATTAACGTAGTGCGAACTGAGTAGTGCTGTCGAGCAAGTTTAACCGCACCCCAGGCGATCAAAGGTGCCCAGGCGAACGATCGGTAATGCACCATATTGATCGACAAAAATGTTGCCCAGCTAAAAGTAAAAGTAAGCGCCAGGACTAACGCTAATTCCCAGCGTAGGTAGAGCTTGAATAAAACAAATGTGTTAATTAGAAGAATCAGAACGTGCAGTACCGAAAATAGATCAAAAAACTGCGAAGAAGACAGATCCATGAACGGTAGCAAAATGTTAAAGGGATACAGAACTCCCGACTGCAAAGACTCTAGCAGAGTCGCTCCCAAGCCATTATCCAGGTTAATCAATGGAATTGAGAACTGTCTTAGTGAGTACCCAATTTTTGCCAGCCAGGGAAGATCTTGTAAGTTACCCGCAACAGGGTCTAGCACGGGGAGCACCTTGCCAAGTCGGTTTTCAGAATCAGCAGAAATTTCATTATTCGTAATGGTAAAACCCAGAAAAATCACCTCGAAATAAACAATCCAAGGTGAGAGCAGAAATAGCCCAATGTAGAGCCATTTGTTTTGAATAATTTTATGAATGTTGTTTAGAGATAAATTCATGCTGATTGTTTAACTTAGGTGCCAGAAAAAACATCCCTGCCTGGGTTGTTCTGTTTTCCTTGAGTGAGTTTATCCCATTTGGCAGTCTTCTCAAAATTCACTTGTCGTATCCAGGGCAACTGTTTTCGGCGATCGACCCACTTCCCAATTGCAGACCCGCACTTCTCAGAAAGACTATGGCAAAATGAACAGGTTATCGTGTCTCCTCATCTAACCTGTGCGTTTCAGGGATTTATGACTAAATTTGTGTTTGTGACTGGTGGAGTCGTCTCCAGCATCGGTAAAGGCATTGTGGCAGCGAGTTTAGGGCGTTTGTTGAAATCGCGCGACTATTCTGTTTCAATTCTCAAGCTTGATCCCTACATCAACGTTGATCCCGGTACGATGAGTCCGTTTCAGCATGGAGAGGTATTTGTCACAGAAGACGGAGCCGAAACTGACCTCGACTTGGGACACTACGAGCGCTTCACCGACACATCCATGTCTCGCCTGAACAGCGTGACCACTGGTTCCATTTATCAATCTGTACTGAACAAAGAGCGGCGGGGAGATTACCAGGGGGGCACGGTGCAGGTGATTCCTCACATCACTAATGAGATTAAGGAGCGGGTGCTGCGAGTGGCACAAAACACCAATCCTGATGTCGTAATCACAGAGATTGGGGGCACTGTGGGCGATATTGAATCTTTACCGTTCCTGGAAGCGATTCGCCAGTTCCGTAAAGATGTGGGACGGCAGAATGTGCTGTATATGCACGTCACGCTGATTCCCTGGATACCCGCCGCTGGAGAAATGAAGACGAAGCCCACCCAGCATTCCGTCAAAGAGCTGCGATCGATCGGGATTCAACCCGACATTCTGGTGTGCCGCAGCGATCGCGCCCTACCGCCGGGATTAAAAGAGAAGATTTCCGGATTCTGTGACGTGCCTGCCTCCTGCGTCATCGCTTGCCCGGATGCCGCCAGCATTTACGAAGTGCCTCTCGTCTTGGAGCAGGAAGGGTTAGCGAATCAGGCATTAGACCTGTTGCACCTGGAGCAGCGATCGCCAGATTTGACCCAGTGGGCAGAACTGGTTGATCGGCTCTACCATCCCGCCCACAAAATTGAAGTGGCGATCGTGGGTAAGTACGTGCAACTGGGAGATGCCTACCTGTCCGTGGTTGAAGCCTTACGCCACGGCGCGATCGCCCTGGATAGTGCCCTGCTGATTCGCTGGGTTAACTCAGAAGAAATTGAGGAGAAAGGGGCAGACAAACTCCTGCATGGGGTTGATGGCATTGTTGTACCGGGGGGATTTGGTCCCCGGGGAGTCGATGGCAAAATTGATGCTATTAGCTATGCTCGCGAAAATAAAATCCCGTTTTTGGGCTTGTGTTTGGGGATGCAGTGTTCGGTGATTGAGTGGGCACGCAATGTTTCTGCGCTGCACGAAGCCAATAGCGCTGAATTCAATCCCAATACGCAAAATCCAGTGATCAACCTGCTACCCGAACAGCAGGATGTGGTTGACTTGGGCGGTACAATGCGGTTGGGTCTCTATCCGTGTCGATTGACTCCCCATACTCTCGCCTTTAGTCTGTATCAGGAGGAGGTGGTGTATGAGCGGCATCGGCATCGCTACGAGTTCAACAATGCCTACCGCAACTTGTTCACCGATTCGGGATACGTGATTAGCGGCACGTCCCCCGATGGGCGGTTAGTAGAAATTGTTGAACTTCCGAATCATCCCTTTTTCGTCGCAACTCAGTTTCACCCGGAGTTCCAATCCCGTCCCAATCATCCCCATCCGTTGTTCAAGGGATTTGTGAATGCTGTGCTCACTCAACACTCACCCAAATCAGGCTACCCAGAGGAACCACGATCGGAGCGATCGCAAGATACAGTACCTTCAACGGCTGAAGTTGGGATGCAAAGTGCGGGACTTTGTTAAGTTCTCCGGTTCAATCAACCGGGAGGGTGAAGTGTAGTTTTAGACCAAGCTACCAGCCACTCTACTGAGACTCGTAATGCGAGGCAGTCTCGTGACCTACTGGATCAAACTGATCTACGATCGCAACACCTACATCATCGATTTAGACCGAGTGAGTGCGTTTTGTCACGCGCCTAATGGTCGTATCTCATTCTCGATCATGGACGGCAACATCACAATCGTGATTAATCAGCAAAGTGATCCAGTCATCTATCAAACAATTTTAGATTACATCGAGAAAAAAACTGGGATGACGTTGTTGTGATGCTCCCATAGGGCGATGGGCTTACGGATAGAATGCTAACTTGGGCAATCCCAGGGTTTCATCCCAGCCCATCATGATGTTGAGACACTGAATGGCTTGCCCTGCCTGCCCTTTCATCAAATTGTCGATCGCCGACATTACAATCACCCGTGCTGTGCGAGGATCAACTTCCAATCCCAGATAGCACAAATTCGTTCCACACGCCCACTTGGTTTGGGGATAGGTGCCGCTGGGCAAGATCTTCACCCAGGGAGAACTGCGATAGAAGGCGCTGTAAATTGTTAGCAAATCTTCCCGCACCAATCCTGGATCTCGCAGAGTGGCATACACGGTCGATAAAATTCCACGCGGCATAGGAATTAGGTGAGGCGTGAACTGCACCAGCACTTCGTGTCCGGCTAAATCACTGCAAATTTGCTCAATTTCTGGTGTGTGGCGATGCCGTGCTACCCCATAAGCCCCCAGGGAGCTATCCGCTTCTGCCAGCAGCATATTCACTTTTGCCTGCCGTCCCCCACCCGATGTCCCCGACTTAGCATCAATAATGGCGGTTTCCGGGACAATAAGCCCTTGCTTCAGTAGGGGGGACAGCGCCAACAAACTCGCTGTTGGATAGCACCCAGGACAACCGATTAGCTGTGCCTGAGCAATACGATCGCGATACAGTTCCGGCAACCCATAGACAGCGGTTTCTGCCACTTCGTGATCCGTACGCTCCACTCCATACCAATTTGAGTAGACCGATAAATCTGAAAATCGATAATCTGCCGAAAGATCTAGAACTTTGCAACCCTTCTCTAGCAGTTTGGGAGCCATTTTGCAGGCAAGCCCATTGGGGAGGGAGAGAAACACCACCTGGCAGCGATCGCCAATTTTATCCAGGTCGATCGGCTCCACTACCTGCTTCACCTGATGCTCTAGATGGGGGTACAGATCAGAAAAAGGTTGCCCTGCGCTGCTGTCGCCACCTAGATACGCCAATTCCAGGTGCGGATGATCCATCAAAATCCGTACCAATTGCACACCGCCGTAACCCGATGCACCAATGATCCCAACCGGAACACGTCCCGAATCACCCATGACTTTTAACCTTCTTGCAGGAAGCAGAGAACTTTGCTGCATTGTAGTATCCCTCATTCAATTTTGGGAGGGACAGATTCGGGATTTTGATATGGAGAATGGGGAATAGGGGATGGGGGATGGGGAATAGGGGAAAGGGTAAGTGGATGGATGGGGAGTGAGCAGTAAATAGTCAGGAGACAAGTAAAACCCTTACAACTCCAACTCTCACCTACTCACTTACTCGCCTCCTCCCCATCCCCTAACCCCCAACCCCCTCAAGAAGAACTAGAATTTAAATGAGATCCACTTCTTAAAAAAACTTCACGGTGGCACTTTGAACCTCTCCGCAGACACCCCTAACTCCACACCCTTTCAGTTTGATTCCATCGAATCCGCTTTGGCAGACCTGAAGGCGGGTCGGGCGCTGGTGGTGGTGGATGACGAGAACCGTGAAAACGAGGGGGACGTGGTCTGTGCAGCCCAGTTCGCGACTCCTGACATGATTAACTTCATGGCAGTGGAAGCGCGGGGGTTGATTTGTCTGGCGATGACGGGCGATCGCCTGGATGAACTGGATCTGCCCCTGATGGTGACGAAAAATACTGATAGTAATCAAACTGCCTTCACCGTCAGCATTGATGCGTCTCCGGGATTGGGAGTAGGAACGGGGATTTCGGCAGAAGACCGTGCTCGTACCATTCAAGTCACGATTAACCCCTTAACTCGTCCGGATGATTTACGTCGTCCGGGTCATGTGTTTCCTTTGCGAGCCAGGGAAGGGGGCGTATTGAAGCGGGCAGGGCACACGGAAGCGGCGGTAGACTTGTCTCGCTTGGCGGGGCTGTATCCAGCGGGGGTGATTTGTGAAATTCAAAATCCCGATGGTTCAATGGCTCGGTTGCCAGAGTTAATCGAGTACGCCAAAACCCATGCACTCAAAATTATTAGCATTGCGGATTTAATTAGCTACCGACTGGAGCATGAGCGGTTGATCTCGCGGGAGGCGATCGCCGATTTGCCCACCGAATTTGGACACTTCCACATTTACGCCTATCGTCACACCCTGGATAACTCTGAACACGTGGCGATCGTCAAAGGCAACCCCGCCCACTTTGCCGATCAGCCCGTACTGGTCAGGATGCACTCAGAATGCTTGACAGGGGACGCGATCGGCTCCTTGCGGTGTGACTGTCGGATGCAACTGCAAGCAGCACTCAAGATGATTGATAGCGCAGGGCAGGGGGTTGTGGTGTATTTGCGGCAAGAGGGACGCGGGATTGGTTTAGTCAACAAGCTCAAAGCCTACTCCTTGCAAGACATGGGCTTAGACACCGTGGAAGCGAACGAACATCTGGGATTCCCGGCAGATTTACGAAACTACGGCATGGGTGCCCAAATTTTGAACGATTTGGGTGTGCATCAAATGCGGCTGATCACTAATAATCCTCGCAAGATTGCCGGACTCAAGGGGTATGGGCTAGAAATTGTCGATCGAGTTCCATTGCTGATTGAAGCCACCGACTACAACTCCTCTTACCTGGCAACCAAAGCCGAAAAGCTGGGTCACTGGATGTTGCAAACGTTTTTGATTACGCTGTCTCTGGAATGGCAAACAGATCCCCAAACGGTCACTGAGTGGTACAAGCATTTAGAATCGGTGCGCCAACTGGCTCAAATTCACGGCTTTCTGTTGCAGGAAGAGGTGCGTCCGGTTGCAAAAGCCGTGTTTGGCACAACTGCTTTGA
Organism: Leptolyngbyaceae cyanobacterium bins.302; assembly: GCA_033764965.1. Lineage (GTDB taxonomy): Bacteria > Cyanobacteriota > Cyanobacteriia > Leptolyngbyales > Leptolyngbyaceae > JSC-12. The sequence goes on from JANRIN010000225.1 coordinate 51,224, forward strand.
TTGTGCATTTAGGATTCAAACAACCGCCCGAAGCAGAACTGGACTGGTATCACCAACCGGAGCATCTCTACGGGACAGCGATCGCTCAAATGTTGGATACCATAGCCGCCACACCCAACTTGAAACAGTTGGAGTTTATCGTTTCATCGGGACACGATCCCTTGATTGGGCTGCAAGTACAGCTCGATCGCCAGCATTTTTCACTCAAGCAACACTCCCCTTCTGCCATAATGCCGCACCTCACCAGTCAGATAATTTATAGTTTCGTAAGTTAACACCATCGAGTTCGGTATTCTCCTAATGTCTACCTCTAAATTTCTACTTCTAAAACTGCTGTGCTTTAGCGATCTCCGTAATTTTCCAGAGAACTGGCGACTCAAGGGCTAAAACACCGTATTTATCGAACCGAAGCGTTTCCTGTTAGCCAATTGTGGCTAGAGATTATAGATTGAGATACTTTAGAGAACTTCCATACTCAGAATTACTTAATTTCCTTCACGTTGCAAAATCACGAAACCTGGTTTAATCACTTCGTCCCTGGGCAGGCTTAATTTTGTTTTAAGGAGCAAATCCGTGTTTTCTCAGATGGTTGATTCTGCCAAAGTAAGGCAGTGTATTGCCAGACCTTAATTGAACACGTCTGCTGTAGAAAACGTGTTTGTACGGGAGGCGGTTAGATGACCCATAGTGTACAAAATAGTACCAAAATCTTAATGGGAGAACCCAGTGCAATCATTGAGCGAAATCCGATCATTGTCCAATCCGACTTATTGATTTCGCAATTCGTGCTACTGATTTTTGAGCTACAAAAGACTGCTACGATCGGTCAACCAAACGATCGCACTAAGCCGTTTGATGGGAGTTATCTTGATGCGTTAGAAGATTTTACGAAGCCTTCTAAAATACCATTTCACTTCACTTATGCCTTAGTTAAAAAAGCAAATAGCATTGTGGGAGTGATTACGATTCAAGACTTACTGGCAGCAAAAACACTTAGCAAAAACTTGGAGTTAACAGTGGCTGATGTTATGAGGCATCAGGCAACGCTGATTTCAGGTACAGAACTAAAACTTTTTCTTAAAACATTTTCCCACTTTCGGCAATACTGGCTGCACTATTTAGCGATCGTCAATGAAGAGGGCACAATCCGGGGAATCATTCCGCCCCAAAAATTGCAGAATGCCTTGACCAGACTGCCTCCTAACCTAAAAACCCCTGGTCAAGAAAGTTTGCTTCTGCCCAGTCTTACACAGACAACCTATGATGTCTTAGCGCAAAAAACAGTGGCAATGCAGCACCTTGAGCGCCAGCTTAAGCAAAAAACACTTGAATGTGAAGAGCTACAGCAAAAACTTCAATGGCAAAATCGTAGCAAGCAAGTTCTCAACGATACGGCTCTAAAAATAGACCAGATAGAGGCTATTCCAATTCAGCACGTTCTAAATCAAATTCTTCTAGATGCACAAAAACTGCTCCAGGCAGATCGTCTTCTAATTTATCAATATCAACCTGATTGGTCTGGTTTTGTCTTAGCTGAAGTTGCCCATAAAGAAGTTTTGCGGTTGCAAAGTTTTTTGATTCGGGATGGGTTAATCTCCGATCCGCAATGGATTCAGCAATATCATCAAGGAAAATCTTGTGTTGTTATTGATTTGAAGCAAGACTCGAATAAACTTGCCACAACGATATCAAGTGATTTTAATCAAACGATTACAGATTTGCTCGAATTCTTTGAAGTCAGGGCGATGTTAGCTGTGCCAATTCTGGTAAAAGGATCTCTTTGGGGACTTGTAGTTATTCATCACTGCTTTAGATCGCATTCCTGGGAATCATCGGAAATTGATTTCGTAAGGTCTTTAACAATACATTTGAGTCATGCGATCGTGCATTCAACTTTAGCAAATCAGAACGGGCAACTAAAGCTCCAACTTACAGAAAAAGAGAAAGAATATACTAGAAATTTGAGTCAAACTTTGGCTTACGCTGAAATGCTACAGCGAATTACAAATCGAGTTCGCGATAGTTTAGATGAACAGCAAATCTTAAAAACTGCTGTTGAAGAATTAGTCACTGTGTTGGAAGTTTGTTCTGGCAAAGCAGTCCTATGTGGGGATGGAACTTGTCAGGACTATGACTCTTGTTACCAGGCTGCTAACTTTCCAATCGCTCATCCTGAAGATGAACAACTGTCTGTTTTACCTGAGCTTTATCTTCAACTATACCGGGGAGAGCATAGTCAATTTTGTCAATTTGAACCGTACTTAAATCGAGGTAAAAATACCATTCTGGTATGTCCAATTTTTGATGATCAAGTTTACTTAGGATATTTGGCACTGTTTGCCCATCGCACGCACCAGTTTGAGGAAACAGAACTTCGAGTTGTGCAGCAAGTTGCCAATCACTGTGCGATCGCAGTACGACAAGCTCAACTCTATGAGGCATCGCAAACTCAGGTGCGAGAACTGGAGCGGTTGAATCAGCTTAAAGATGATTTTCTGAGTACGGTTTCGCATGAATTGAGAACGCCATTATCTAGCATTAAAATGGTGGCAAACTTACTCAAAATCGCTTTTGAGCAGGAGAATATTCAGACCCAAAAAGCGGAAGAAAATAAAATGACTGGCAAGATTGCTCAGTATTTTAGTGTGTTGCAGGAAGAGTGCGATCGAGAGATCAAGTTGGTGAATGATTTGTTAGCTGTACAACACTTAAATGCAGGTGATCATCCACTCAGTCTCAGCCGAATTTGCTTGAATGACTGGCTACCGCTGACAATTGAAAAATTCGATCGACGTGCCAGAGATCAGCACCAACACATTGAGTTACAACGACCAGATGACTTAGTTTCTGTAGTATGCGATATGTTTATGCTAGATCGCATTTTAACTGAACTGTTAAATAACGCCTGTAAATATACCCCTCCAGAGGAATTAATTGCAGTTCGTTTAACATCCGATCAATTAACCTTTCAGTTGCAAATTAGTAATACTGGGATTGAAATTTCTGAGGATCAAATTCTTCATATCTTTGAACCGTTCTATCGCATTCCCAGTAATGATCCCTGGAAACAGGGAGGCACAGGGTTAGGGCTATCCTTGATCAAAAAAATTGCCGAGTATTTAAACGGTCGCATTTGGGTTGAAAGTAGTTCCAAGCAAGTTCACTTTTTTGTGAGGTTGCCGTTGCATGGCGGAAGTCCAGTTGCTTGATTAGCCCAGGAGCGATTTGGGACAAAGCGCTACTCTGGCGGTAATTGCCCTATCACGTCGATCGCCCCTCGATCGTTGGCTTTCAACACAACCGAGCCTCCTGATGGGGGCACAGTTCCTGAAATTGCCGTGATGTTGACTTGATGTGTAATCAGCAAAAGAACTCCAGGCGTGTGTCGATGCTTGATGATCAGTTGACGAACTGCGGCAGACTGCTGAGGTTCAGTGCGACGGCTTTGAAAAAACGAGTTGAGGGCGGGCAACGGTTGGACTTGTCCCAATTGCAACAGTCGAGCGGTTTCCAGGCAGCGGCACCACTGGCTTGAAAAAACTTGGGCGATCGAAATCTTCCGCTGCCGAAAACCTTGCCCAATCCGCTGCGCTTGTGCTCTGCCCTCTGGTGAAAGGTTGCGCTGAGTGGAACAATCATCCAACCGAAACGGGGAAGGATCGCCAACCCCAGGAGCTTCGGCATGACGCATCATGACAACATAGCCCACAGGGTTACGCTGGAGCAGTTGCCAGATGGGTGTGTCGTTGCTGGGAGCCAAAGCCGTCGAACTCCCGGTAGAGCCACAACTCACAGCCAGGAGCAAACACAAGCCAAGCCCCAATAGCCCAAAGAAAAGGGGACGATCGCAACTATTGCACATCTAAAACTCGTTGTAACCTCTCCACGCCCTTATTTTAGCAATCACCCTTTAGAGAGCCAGTGCTTAATAGGTCGGGTGAAGCAAACTAATGACAGATAGTGTGGATGGGTGGAGGCTGGTAGAATGCGGAAGCTCGATGGATAACCTGGTTTGTTGGTTGCCCGTTCCCTTTGAAAATGAAGCATTCCCATAATGAAATTTTGGAATCGATCGCCCCTGGTTGCCTGGTTGCCGCAGTTGAATTATCAAATCTGGATTTTGGCATTTGGGCGATTGTTATCTCAAATGGGTTCCGGTTTCACCTTGTTTTACGCGCCTATTTTCTTTGTGAATCAAGTGGGGTTATCGGCAACAGCGGTGGGGTTGGGGTTGGGAAGCCAGTCGATTTCAGGCGTGGTGGGGCGGTTGTTGGGCGGTTCCCTTTCCGATGGCAAGTTTGGACGCAAACGCACTTTGTTAATGGCAGCAGTGGTTGCCGCGATCGCCTCCTTTGTTCTAGCTGCCACCCTCAACTTTCCAGTATTTGTGATTGGTAATTTGCTTATGGGCTTTGGCATTGGCTTGTACTGGCCCTCCGCTGAGGCAATGGTGGCGGATCTATCAACTCCAGAGCAGCGTAATGAAGCCTTTGCCCTGAATCGGTTATGCGATGGGTTGGGGTTAGGGTTGGGGGTAGTGCTGGGGGGCTTGCTGATTAATGCGACGGGCGCTTATAGATCGCTGTTTATTGTGGATGGTGTCTCATTTTTGGTGTTGTTTGCGGTGGTGCTGTGGTCTGTCGAGGAAGTGTTTCGCACGAGTGGAGAGCGCAACGCCTTGAAGGATTGGGGACGGGTGCTGCGCGATCGCACTCTGCTGACCTATTGCGCGGTGAATATTTTGTTTACCACCTACATTGTGCAAATTAGTAGTACTTTGCCGCTCTACCTCACCAATTTTGTATCGGTCAATTCAGCCGGGAAAGGGTTTGATTCCCTCACCATCAGTGCCCTGTTCACCTGGCATTTAACCGCAACAGTACTGGTTCAGTTACCCGTTGCGCGATTTCTCAACCGCTTCGATCGCGTTTATGGATTGATGCTTTCTGCCTTAATTTGGGGCGTGGGTTTTGTTGCTGTGTGGGTAACGGGAGTTGCTTCTACGGCTCATTTACTTTGGGCAGTGGTGGCTTTGGGCATCCTCGCCCTGTCAACGGTGACGTATATGCCTGTTGCCTCTTCGATCGTGGTGGATATGGCTCCAGACTCCTTACGGGGAGTGTATTTAGCCGTCAATTCGCAATGCTGGGCGATCGGCTATTTCATTGGTCCACCCCTGGGCGGCTGGGCGTTGGATCAATCTCCCTTCGTTGCTCATACTTTCTGGCTGGGCATGGCTGCGAGTGTGGGTGCCGCGATCGGGATTTTGCTCGTTCTGCGCCAGATGCTTAAAAAACTCCAACCCGCTCAAAACTAGCTCCATATCAACTAGGTTTGCAATGGCAAGCAACCGTCCAGAGTTAGACCGCTCTATCCCCTTCTCACCAGGTTTGATAGCTGCAACGTTCGCGCTTGCTGACACCAAATATGACAAACACATCAGGAGAGAGCTTTTCTCTGATTTTCCTTTTTCGTAGTAAATAAATAAGTTACCAGAAACATAAACCCGTGGACGACTCTGGAAAAATAGGCGCAACGCTTCGATGCGATAAATCGTAATTGCTCAACCCAGTAGCCAATCCGTTTGCTGTGAGGTAAGGGCACGGGAAATGGCATCAAAAGCAGAAATGCCCTGACGCTTAGCTGTATTGACTAGCGAACGCACCTGAGCGAATAATTCCGCTCCCCAGTCTGA
>JANRIN010000233.1:0-25336 GCA_033764965.1 Leptolyngbyaceae cyanobacterium bins.302
TCTCCTTTCCCCATCCCCACCATAACTTTGCAACATTCATACCCGTTGTCTAATAGACTGCTTGTAGATGGAACTCAATCTAGACTGAAAAATATAGCCGTAGCCATGTGTAATGTGGCGAAGGTGAATCAGAACGCCTACTTGGCATTGGCTTTGCAACTTTTCCTTGTCCTAAACGTTCTGACCAAAGCTACACATTTTTGGCGCGACGTTACTCACCAATTGCGAATCGCGACTTCGCAGAAATGGGGACTTTGTTGTCGCTTGTTAAATTGTTACAATAACTACCACTAGCAGTTAGGAGACACCGATCCATGAATCAGCCTTTGTCGAAGAAACCGATTGTCGTTGCCCCTTCCATTTTGTCAGCCGATTTTAGCCGACTTGGAGAAGAAATTCGAGCCGTGGACGAGGCTGGAGCCGACTGGATTCACGTTGATGTCATGGATGGTCGCTTTGTCCCTAACATTACGATCGGTCCCTTGATTGTGGAAGCGATTCGTCCGGTGACGCAAAAGCCGCTGGATGTTCACTTGATGATTGTGGAACCAGAGAAATATGTCGAAGATTTTGCCAAGGCAGGCGCGGATCATATTTACGTTCACGCTGAACATAATGCTTCGCCTCACCTGCACCGCACTCTCGGACAAATTAAGGAGTCGGGCAAATTGGCGGGAGTGGTGCTGAATCCTTCCACGCCGCTGGTGTTCATTGAGCACGTATTAGAACTCTGTGATCTGGTGTTGATTATGAGTGTCAACCCCGGATTTGGCGGACAAAGCTTTATTCCAGCCGTGCTGCCCAAGATTCGTCAGTTGCGCCAAATGTGCGATGAGCGGGGGCTAGATCCCTGGATTGAAGTGGATGGTGGCTTGAAGGTGAACAATACCTGGCAAGTGCTGGAAGCAGGGGCAAACGCGATCGTGGCAGGTTCAGCCGTGTTTAATGCCCCAGATTACAAAGCCGCGATCGAAGGCATCCGCAATAGCAAACGCCCTGAGCTAGCCGCGGTTTAATCAAAAAATTACACCCTACGAAAAAAGGCTACTCATGGGTAGCCTTTTTGATTAATTAGCTTTTATTGATCGATTAACGTCGTCTGCCGCCGCTAAACCCACGAGAACGGGAACTCCCAAATCCACGAGAACGATTGGTGTTGGTAGAACGATTGGAATTGGAGCGACGTAACGTATTGGAGCCGTAACCTGTGCCAGTAGAGCGATCGACATTCCGGTTGGTGCCGATCGTTTGTCCGCTGGGAGTTCTTAAGCGTCCCGTCGTGCGAAAGTTTTGGCGATTACGGACTTCGTTCGGGGCAGCGTTGTACCGAGTCCGGTAGTTACTTACAGCCTGATCATAGGTTCTGCCGTAACCCCCATAACCGCTCAAGGGCACACCGGGCTGATAAACCGGCGGAAAGTAGTACTGCGGTCTGAACAGCAAACTGCCCAATGCCTGCCCTGCCAGAGCGCCCGCAAACGGAGTCCAAAAGCTAGACTCTTGCCGCACAACTACCGTTTCAGTTTGCCCCGTCTGAGGGTTTGCCACATTCTCAGTGACGTTGTGGACGTATTCAATTTTGAAGTCTTCCGTCAGATACAGGGACGCTTGCCCCTTCTCTAACCGCAAAGAACTCTTTTTACCTTGAGCAATTTCCGCCTCAGTTAAGCGAGCCATCTGGAGGTTCGTTGCGCGGTAAATCGAAGAATCCCCAGGCTTGGTGTTCAACACCATAACGGTGTACTCGCCGGACACATCATCGTAGGTGGCTTGTTGAATGGGATAGTCTCCATCGGAGAGACGGTTTTGCGGTGGTTGGGCTTCAGTTTGTTGATCACCAGCAATTGGGGTGGGACCAGCACCGGATGGCGCACCCCCGCAGGAAACCGTAGACACTGCCAGGGTGAGAACCATCATGTAAACAAGAAGTCGGCGTAGCATGTTCATTTTGGGTAGTGGAAAAGGAATTAGGGGTTAGGGGTAAAGGTGGTCATTGGTCACTGGTCACTGGTCATTTGAGAAAGACAAAGGACGAATGACCAATGACTAACCACTAATGACGAATCACTACATCGGAACCAGTTCTGGAAAGTTGAGCAGGAGTTGATCGGAGGTGAGTTCGTCGCCAAGTTGGGCGGGGGAGAAGTGAACTTGAATGGCGCGTAACCGATCTTGGTAGTGCAGGTTGATCAGGGCTTTGAGTCCGGCTTTGAGGGAGTTGACGCTGGCAAGATTGGTTTCCAGGTCGGGAGCTTCTCCTTCGTAGGCAAAGGTGATCATCAACACCAAATTTTGGGTAATGGGAATTGTGTCAAATTCATCGATCGCGCCTTCATTAAAAGTGGTGCCGCTGTGGTAACGCTGGGCGGAATCGGTAAACAGTTCTTCGACAAAATCGCCTGCTTCGCCTTCATCCCAAAACACATCTCCCTCGTTGGCGGCAGACTGCCAGTAGGTGTCGTACTGCAACAGGGTTTGGCAAATGTTCACCAAGCCTTCGCCCAGGGTTTGGATGTCTCCGTCACTGGCGATCGCGTCACGGGATGCCTGATTCAGCACGCCCAGCAAGGGCGCGACCTCTTTTCCTGCCAGATGAATGAACAAACGCGCAACGACAAACCGAGTTTTGCCACTGAGTCGGTTGAGACGATCGCCCAAAGAACCCATTGTTACTTTCTCCCGTGATGGAATGGTGTGGGGAAATGTCAGCCTGAAAACAACTTTCCTGCCATCTCCATATTCCCAGTGTAGAGGATCGATTTAGCGCATCTCAGGAGAGATATCCAGCATGACAAAAGGAGTGATTTCCTCACTCGATCGTGTCTGGAATCTAACCGTGCTTGCGAAAATCCTCCAATCCGGGCGGTAACGGTTCATGGCAGCGATCGTGGATATCGGCGATGCGTTCAAACAACCAGGGATAAGTTTGTCGATAGGAAGGGATGCGAGCCAGGGGACTGAGCAGGGCGGCGGCGGCAATATCCGCCATGCTGAATTGATTACCGACCAGAAACGAGGTTTGCCAGCGATCAGCGAGGAGATCCAACGCCAGAGCTAACCGCTTAGTAGCCAACTCAACCGCTATGGGTGTAATGCTGTACTGCCATCGCACAATCTGGATCACAGCTTGACTGGAAAAGGACGGATCCAGCTGCTTTCCCTCTCCGGCTCGAAAATGATAGTAGACAAAGCGAGTGGCGACTCCAATGCTTTCATCCAGCCAATCTTCCAGCAGTTGAGCGTCTAGCTGATGCGTGGGATTGGGCAGGATGTAACTCGGTGTGGGTTGATAAGCCTCAAGAAAGTGAAAAATCGCCGTTGAATCGCCGATCGCCTGGGGATAACCCTGCAATTCTGGTAGCAAAACAGGTAACGTACTCAAACCAGTCAAAGGTTTGACCTTGAGAATGTGTACTCCAGGCGAGAGATTCTCTACCTGGTAAGGAATCTGTTTGTAACCCAGTGCTAACCGTGCTTTGCGGCAGTAATGGGAGGTACTGAATTGCAGCAGTTTCATTTTAAGAGGGGGAAGGGCTGGGAGAGGGCGATTCGGGCGGGGTGATTTGGGGCGGATTAGCACTGGGGGCACAGGCAGATAGGGCAGTGAGTAATCCCAAAGCTATGACAGAAGCAAGAAAAACTCGTTTCATGGTAAATAGCCTCCTGGTTGCGCTTTTCCTTCATCGTCCCTCTAGCCTGGACTTCTGCCCTCTGCCCTAATCTTTATTTCTTTTTCTTCTCTGTCTTAGGTTCACTCGATTTGGCGGCAGAGTTTGTTTTTTCCGGCGTGAGGACACCCACTTTTTCCCAGGCATTGCGAACAGCTTTTTGTTCAGCACTATCGGCACCATACAATTCCCCAGCGATCGCAACCAGAACGGTCGCTGCCCGCTTGAAGTTCGATCGCTGGCGCAGCCGATCGCGCAAAGCAAGATACCAAATTTTGCCCGCCTTTTCCCAGGCATAGCCGCCCATTTCCATTGCCGCTAGGTAAAAGGCATGGTTGGGGATGCCAGAGTTGATATGAACTCCCCCATTATCGCCATTGCCTTTGTAAATATCTTTGACGTGGGCAGGCTGGGGGTCTTTGCCCAACACGGGATCATCGTAAGCAGTGCCTGGAGCTTTCATCGAGCGAATCCCGACTCCCTTCACCTGTTGGCTTAACAATCCTTCCCCGATAATCCAGTTAGACTCATCCACTTTCTGTTTATTGACCCACTGCTTCACCATAATGCCGAACACATCGGACATCGACTCGTTGAGTGCGCCGGATTCTCCGTAGTAAATCAAGCCTGCCTCAAATTGAGTTACCCCATGCGTCAGTTCATGCCCGATCACATCGATCGCAATCGTGAAGCGGTTAAAGAGCTGTCCGTCGCCATCACCATAGACCATCTGAGTGCCATTCCAGAAGGCGTTGTCGTAGTTCTGGCTGTAATGCACCGTGGAGTCGAGCCTCATTCCGCGATCGTCGATCGAGTTGCGCTCAAAGATTTGCTCAAATAAATCGAAGGTTGCTCCAGCCCCTTCATAAGCCTCATCGACGGCAATATCTCCCGTTGCCGGTTCTCCTTCGTGACGCACTGGAGTTCCGGGTAGATCCATCCCTTGCTTGGCATCAAAAACTGTGCGACGTTTTTCTCCAGCCGGAGCTGCAAAAGTGGCAATTCCGCCCACGGCTTCTCGCCGCCCTCGGAATTGTTCAGAGGTAATCAAGGTTTGCATTGCCCACTCTCGCTGTTCCTCGTCTCCGTTTCGCACGATCTGCTCGGCAATATGAGGCGGAATGATGCAGCAGATGGAGCAAATACAGGGGTTCGAGCGACGACCAATCCAGCCTGACTTGTTGCGGTTAAATGCCATAGTTGAGTCTCCTTGGATATCCACGGGGGCGCGGTGAGTAGGCAGGTTGACGAGGTTTGGAATAGTCAAGTGCCTGAAGGACAAAATTTGTCCTTTAAGTGTAGGCAGGATTGCAGAAAATGACGGAGGTTGGTTCAATTAATTTTTTTGGACATAAAGATGCCCCCCAAAAAAGCTGAGTGGGGGGCGTTTTGTTATAAACCCTTCCGAATATCAGCTGGAAGGGATTTATATATCCGTTTGCTGTATGAGTTCATTATGCGATCCAGGGCGATGTATCGCGCTCTATCCTACGATCGAAATATTTATCTTCCTGGAGTTGGAGTATCTACAACTACAATCTCTGTCTTGGAAGGTAGCGAGTTTGACCATTAAGGCAGCCAACGGGCGATCGCCAGCATGATGATGCCCAGAACCAGAATCGGAATCCAGAAGCCCGACAATCCGGGTAGCACGCTGGAAATAAACAATCCCAAAACAATGATGGTGGTGCCTGTGACTTTGTAAATGAGCGAGATTGACATCAAACCAGCCCAAACCCTACATCAGTAGGTTCTGGAAAACGCGTGACAAAACCGCACAAGGAATTTGAAGCTTTGAAGAAATCTAACCCAGTTCCACAATCACCGGCGTATGGTCGCTGGGTTGTTCCAGTTTGCGGGGGGCGATGTCAATCGTGCAAGCGATCGCTTGTTCGTACAAGACGGGGGTAACGTAAATATGGTCGATGCGCCAGCCTGCATTCCGCCGAAAAGCCGCCGATCGATAATCCCACCAGCTAAAGTGTCCCCCTTCTGCGGTGAATTTGCGAAACACATCGGCTAATCCCAAATCCAACACGGCTTTCAGGGCAAACCGTTCTGCATCGGTTGCCATCACTTCTTTTTCGCGCCCCTTTGGATCGTGAATATCAATGTCCTCCAGCGCCACATTAAAATCTCCACATACTAGAAGATGATTTGGCTCTTGCAGCAAGGTTTTCAGGTAATCGTGCAGCACACTGAGCCATTTCAGCTTGTAGATATATTTGTCGCTACCGACACTTGACCCATTGGGCACGTACAGGTTCACAATTCGCACATCGTTGGCAATGCCCGTGATTACTCGCTTTTGAGCATCGATTTCAGCAACTGCTTCTCCCAAAATTCCCGTAAATCCCTGGCTGACATCACTCAGGGGCGATCGGCTTAGGATTGCCACCCCGTTGTAGCTGGGCTGACCAAAGATATAAGGCTGATACCCAATTGCTGTGAATGCTTCCAGCGGAAATTTCTCATCCACGACTTTGGTTTCCTGCAAACACAGCACATCCACAGGATTCATGGCTAACCAATTCACCACATGATTCAGCCGAGTTCGAATTGAGTTGACATTCCAGGTCGCGATTTTCATGTCATGAGGGGGGAATGAGAGAATGGGGGTGAGGGGCGTTTCGCCAAACGCCCGTACAGGGGGTGGGGGATGAGGGGCGTTTCGCCAAACGCCCGTACAGGGGGTTGCGGTTGGGGATGTGGTTGAGCCTTGTTCCTTGGCAAAATAGACATTATCACTTCCTGATTTCTTCTTGTCGTCGTCTTGGCGATTTTTGCAGATTCATTTCATGGATATGGACGGCTTCCTCAATCTCAATAAACCTGCTGGCTTTACGTCCCATGATTGTGTGGCTAAAGTGCGGCGACTGCTCAACACCAAGCGCGTGGGTCATGCGGGCACCTTAGATCCGGCGGCGACGGGGACGTTACCGATCGCCGTAGGACGAGCGACTCGGTTGCTCCAGTTCCTCCCTGTCGAGAAAAGTTATCGAGCCGTGATTCGCCTGGGTATCGCCACGACCACAGATGATTTAGAGGGAGAAATTCTGCACCAGCAGCCTGCCACCCATTTAGACCTGGAGATGGTGCAGAGGGCGCTCCAACAGTTTCATGGCACGATTCAACAGCTACCACCCAACTACAGCGCAGTGCAGGTAGACGGCAAGCGGTTATATGACCTGGCACGAGAGGGCAAAGCGATTGAAGTCAAGTCTCGCACCGTGGAAGTGCATCAGATCAAACTGGTGGACTGGCGATCGGGGGATTTTCCTGAACTAGAGGTAGACATTACCTGTGGATCTGGGACTTACATTCGAGCGATCGCCCGTGATTTGGGGACAGCGCTGCAAACGGGGGGAACGCTAGCCTCTCTTTTACGAACAGCAAGTAGTGGCTTTCTGGTAGCGAACAGTTTGACCCTGGAAGAGTTAGCCACTGCAACTCAACAAGGTGATTTGCCGCTTATTTCCCCAGAAATGGCACTTGCCCATGTGGAAATGCTGGTGTTACGAGATGCGATCGCGCGGCGCTGGTGCCTGGGTCAACGCATCGCCTGGGGTGATTTGGATATCGAATGGGCACCTACCACTCCCCTCCGCATTCATCACGAATCTGGGCAGTTCCTTGGCATTGGACAGCAGCAATTTCGCAATGATGGCTATGTCCTGGCTCCTGAAGTGGTTTATGCGACCTCTGCTTAACCCTCCAAGATTTTGCAGCTACAGCTTGCGTCTTTCATACCGACCATACTCCCGCCAGTGGGCGTAGCCGCTTCTAAATCTCCGTTCCCTCACCGCCTGGGCAACATCTGGGTTATTGGCAAGATAGCTCGCCTCATTAAAGCGAGGAAACCGCCCTTCAAAGCGACCATTTTTCTGGTAATGGTCGCACCCACTTCTAAAGCGTCTTTGGCGAACGGCTGCCTCTACATCTGGATAAGCTTCCAGATAAAAGTTTTCGTCAAAACCAGAAACCCCACACCGCGAGTTGGAGCCATAGTTGTAGTCGTTGTAGTTATCCCCATAGTCTTCAACTAGACGACCACACACCCGCCTTCCCTGATCGGTTTCAACACACACCCGTCGTTGAGCAGTGGCAGGCATTGCCAGCAGCGCGACGTGAAGAATAGAAATCGCTGTCAACAGGCTTAACGACTTTGCGGTATTCATGGCGTTGCTCCTACGCTTATTCCTCAGGTGACATAAAGCATTGACGTACTATGCCTTGAGGACGATAGGGCTACAATTTTGTTCCAGCAGTTAAATCATGAAAATTACTCTGCCGTCAAAAACTCCAAGTAACTATGACTGAGTTCTTTAACCGCCAACTCGTAAAGCTGCTTGCCGTGTTCAGGAGTGGCTAGGGCGGGGTTAGATCCCATGCGCCCGTCGGGGTAGCGCCGCCGAAAATCGTCAGCTCCATAAATCCGATGATCTTTAGAAACATTGGCACTCAGGGCAGCGTGTTTAATCGCTTCTGGGTAAACAAATTGGGTCAAGGCAACTTCGCTAGGAGTGGCATGGGAGCCTTCTTGATCACCGTATAGTTCTTTTGCCAACCGATAGACGGAGCCACACATATACCAGTTGTTCACCTGGCATTGCACCTGATCAGCATTAGGTAGCCCCAGGTCAGCCAGGATGGCGTAGGTTTCGGCAAAGGCAGCTTTCAGGGTGGCAACATTTCCACCATGCCCGTTGATAAAGAAGAATCGCGTAAATCCAGCTTTGACCAGGGAGCTGAGGTAGTCCCGAATCACCAGGATCAAGGTGCTGGGACGCAGGCTCATGCTGCCAGGAAACGCCGTATGGTGCAGTGCCATGCCGACATTAATCGTTGGAGCAACCAGGGCTTGAGTCGTTTCGCCGACACCCCGCGCGATCGCTTCAGCGCAGATGGCATCAGTCCCGATCAACCCCGTGGGACCGTGTTGCTCGGTGGAGCCGATCGGCAGAATAATGCCCTGCGATCGCCCCAAATAAGCCTCTACCTCCGTCCAGGTGCTCAAATGCAGCAAGGTCATAGTTGCCCTGAATGTTGATTTTCGTGTACTGCCCCTTTATCCTAGCGGTCGCAACCGCAGTTCACTTAACAACGGTTAGAATAGTTGGTACAATCCGATACTTAAGAGAGCTGGTTAATTTTGGCGACATTAAGATTCGTTTACCAACTGGGACATCGGGTACAGCATTGAATCCTACACACTTGGATGGTTCGTCTCTTGCAACACGACAACGCTCCTCAGACAAGGGTTTTACTTTCTTCCCGAAAGCATCGAACAGTGCCTCACAAGCTTTCCAAAAGCTTCCCTTTCAGCATCCCTACACTGCATCGTTCCTGCTTTGGCTCATGGTTTTACGGGCACCCAACCAGATTCTTAAGCTGTTTCAGCAGGGCTGGCTGATGAACAGTACTTGAGGCGACGATCGCTCGTAGAACCATCAGGCTTCCATCTCAAGGGAAAACCGTACTGGAGTCAATGGTTCGCCAACCTAGAAGTTTTATTGAAAATTGAGTGCTCAGGAGAAGCAATCATGCTACACCGCAAGATATATCAATTGTGCTCTGATGGTCGTGAAGTTTGGATCTTCTTGCGGGATCAACAGCGGTGGATAGAACGCGCCCGCATCCTGGATATCGAGGGCGATTTGGTCACGTTGCGCTATGAGACAGAAGAAGATGACGAAACCTGTTCGTGGGAAGAAATGGTGCGCCTGGAAAGTATTGGTGCCGTGACCCAAAAGTTGGCATCTGTGCCTAAAGGGAATGTGGAACCTGCGGTCTCCGAGGATTGCCCCGAAGCGGAGCAAATTCCTAACAACCGTTTCCCTGAATCCAATCCCGACTAGCCACGAAGATTCTTGTACGGGCATACGGCTGTATGCCCCTTCCCAGCATCAAACTCCCAATTCGTTACATCCGCGTTCCTCACGGCTCAACTGATTCGTCTTCTTTGCGCCAAGCTGGATCGACGATACAGATAAATACAAGGGGTTCTATGCCCGTATTTTGAATAAATTGCTTGGCATTGGGAGGAATATATACTGCGTCGCCCGGTTCTACGGATCGGGCTTCATTGTTAATGTGCATTTCTCCAGTGCCGCTCAAGATGTAATACACTTCGGAAGTGGTTAAGGAATGCGGCAGGGAGGTGTGTCCAACAGGGACGATCGCCTGCGCCAAGCTGTATCTCAGTTCCAAGGGCTGTTTATCGGGGTGGAGTAATTCTCTCAACAGGGTGCCATCTCCCGCGACAAATTCTTCGCAGTCGTGCAATTTTCGGATGAGCATTTGCGGGGATTGGGGGTTGGGGGTCACGAATGAGGAAGACGAGAATTCGAGGGGCTGGTGAAGGCGTAGTCCGTGTCTTTCGAGGCATAGTCCATACAGTCGATCGCGTCTTCGGTGAGGGCGATCGCGGGGTGAACCGTGCATTTCAGGTGGTAGCTGCTGGTGAAATATTGACAATTAGCACAGGGAATTTGATGCAACTGACGAGTGCGGGTGGCGGTGTCTCGAATCGTTGACCACAAACTCCAGATTGTGAGCAGCACGATGAGCCATGCCGAAACGAAGCAGATGGGCACAATAAAGGTTTGAATTCCCAAGACGATCGGCTTTAGGAGTTGCAACACGACAAATCATCTCTCCAAATCCAGACAATAACCCATAGTAATGGGCTCTATCCCGTCTCGCTTCTGTCAAGGGGGGAGGGCAGCAAAGAAAATTTACAATCTTGCGAATGATTGCCTGTTGCGTGGCAAGCCGCACACTCTATAAAATTTTGGCTACTCTGGTGGCAGCACCATTTTACGCTTGCCTGATCAGGTTCCATGAAAGTTTCTATCTCATCCTCCCCAGACGCTTCTTCTCCAGCCCAATCGCGCCAAGTTAAACACAGACTCGCCTCACCCGACGACTCCTTATCCTATGAGTTGGGTAAAGCTGTGCAGGAGTTGCCTCCCCTGTATACACGCTTGCTGGCTGGAAGCATAAGTTTATTGGTCTTTGGCACGATCGCCTGGGCACACTTCAGTCGCGTGGATGAGGTGGCGGTGGCGCAAGGAGAACTGATTCCCTCAACCCAGGTGCGCCCAGTGAGATCGCTGGGCGGCGGCACCATTCAGCAGGTGTTGGTGAAAGAAGGGGCGATCGTCAAAAAGGGCGAACCGTTGGTGGAAGTGGAACCGCAAAAAACCAAGGTGATTGATGCGGAAATTGCCCGACTGGAACAATCGTCTCGCCTGATTGATGAAGACATTGCCCGCCTGGAGGCAGAGCGCGTTGGGGAGAGCAGTGCGGGAACAGCCCTACAAGACGAATTTTTAGCGGCTCGGTTACGGGCATTTGACGAAGAACGAGCCGCTGCTGTGGCGGAAGCCAACCAGCAATCTGCTGCAATCAGCGAAGCTCGGGCAAGGCTGGCTCGGCTAGAGGAAAATTTCATCAATGCTCAGGAAAACTTGAAGAACGCAAAAGAGCAAGAGCAAGGACTGAGAACCCTACTGACCGATAGTGCCGTCCCGCGACTGGAATATATTCGAGCTAAGGATAATGTCACTAATGCCCAAGATAAAGTGATTTCCTTAGAGAAAGAAATCGATGGTCAGCGGGAACGCATTCGCCAGTCAGAGCAAGCTTATCAGGCAGCTAGCAGCAAAGCAGAAGGGCTGGGTTCTCAACGGCAGAGCGAAATTTTGACCCAACTCACCAAACGTAAAGAGGAATTAACTTCGGCAAGAGGGCAGTTGGAGCAATCTCGCCGGGAACGGGAGCGATCGCGGGTAGAAGCGCCCTTCGATGGCACCGTCTATTCCATCAAAGCCACGAGAGGACCCGTGCAAGAAGGAGAAGAGTTACTGTCAATTTTGCCCAAGGGTGAGGAAGTTGTCTTAGAAGTGAAGGTGTTGAATCGAGATATTGGCTTTATCAAGCCGGGACAACCCGCCAAGGTGAAAATTGCCACTTTCCCCTTCCAGGAGTTTGGCATTGTGGATGGAGAAGTGATTAAGGTTAGCCCTAACGCGATCGTGGAGAAAGATAGCAATGGGCAATCTCTGGGTCCCGTCTTTCCGACGCGGATTAAGCTGAACCGAACCGTGATTAATGTCAAAGGGCAACCTGTCGAATTGACTCCAGGCATGGCGGCATCGGGCGAAATTGTGACTCGGCAAAAGTCTGTTCTGACCTTCCTGATTGAACCTGTGACCCGCCGCTTTAACGAAGCGTTCTCTGTGCGCTAGTCGGCAACCAAACTTTTACGCCGTCACTGCTACCAGTTGCAATCGCCTCTCCGTTCAAGCCAAACCGGGCAACTAAGCCACTGTAGGTCGAGCCACGCAGAACCCCCAGATAGCCAAAGGGGGAGATGCGCCACAGGTTTGCGGTGCCTCCATAGGTGGTGATCAGCCTTTCGCCATCAGGACTGAGAGCAAAATCCGCCGCGACAGAATCCAGCACCCGCACCAATTTTCCTGTGTCAGCGTCCCAAAACTTGATGCCATCTTCTCCCCGCACCCCATCGCTCCCTGTGAGCAGCAAGCGCCCATCGGCACTGAAAATCAGGGCATTCAAATCGCCAGAGTTGACCGTGTAGCTGAGGCGTTGAGTTGGCAGATCCCAGACATTCGCCTGAGTGCTGCCAAATGCCAGTCGTTGCCCATCTGGACTGAAGGCGATCGCGGTGACAGGTTCTTTGACCGCGATCGTGGTTAGCTGCCGTCCCGTTGCCATGTCCCACAGCACGATCGGATGAAAAACCTTAGTATGGGCAACTTTCACTAAGCGGCTACCACTGGCAAGGGTTGTTCCATCGGGACTGAAGGCAAGCACGGTGACTTGATCGGCAAATAGGGTGGCTTGTAGTTCCCCGGTTTCCAGATCCCACAGGTTGATCGTGCCATCCAGGCTACCACTCGCCAGGGTTCTCCCGTTGGGGCTAATGGCAAGGGTGCTGACCCATTGGGTGTGCCCATTAAGCGATCGCAGTCGTTGCCCAGTCGTCAGGTTCCAGACATCGATCGCGACTCTGTTACTGCTGACGAGCAATTCTCCCTTACCATCGGTTGCAATGGCAGTAGTAGGTTGAGTGGAGAGAATTTTTTCAGCCCCATAGCAGTGGGATTTTTCCGGGGAGAGGGCAAAGCAGAGTGTATCGTTGGATTGTTTGGCGATCGCGGCTTTGATGCTGCTATGCACCTTCCACACCAGCCCCACCAGTAAAGAGAGTGCGATGCTTGCGCCCACTATTTGCGAAAATCGTTTTTGCCCCATGCTTGTAGTTTGAACCTGTTGACTTTGAGGTTGTTCCCTTGACCGCTGTAGAGCCGTCCTCCTCCAAACATCCCCTGGCGATCGGAATTCTGATTGGCGTGGCATTGCCGCTGGCGATTTACCTGGCAATCTCCATGACCATCTTAGGACTGGATAAGTATCACTACATTCTGGCAGGGGGCAAGCGATTTGCCACGTTTCCTGGTTTTGCCAGCTTTTTGAGCATCAGCGTGGCTTATTTTGTCCTGGTGGTGTTGCACCTGATTTGGCTAATTGGCAGTGAGCGGGCTTACTCGTTCCGCAGGTTTAGTGATATTTTGCAGATGGGCTGGGTGTTTCTGCTCCTGGCGTTTCTTGCCTACCCGTTGGGGAACGATGTTTACCTGTATTTGCACGTTGGACAGATGAACCTGAAGGGCGTAGACCCCTTTCTCACTCCGGCGGGTTCCTTCCTCTCCCCCCTTACGCCATTTATCGACTGGAAACAAACTTCTACTTACGGTCCAGTTTCGCAACTGTTATTTACCGGGGCAGCCACCGCCGTTTTCCTGCACCCGATCGTTGCCGTTTATATTTTTAAGGCATCTTGTTTGGTTGCCCACGGATTCAACAGCTTTTTAGTGTGGCGGATTTCACCTAAACTCCAGCGCGGCAAACTGACGATCGCCTATCTGCTGTGTCCGGTGCTGCTGGTGGAACAGGTTGCTTCCGCCCATGTGGATGTGTTTGTGAGCACGAGTTTGCTGCTTACTGCGTTGTGTCTATTCAGCCGACGTTACGCCACGGCATTTCTGGCATTGTGGGGCGGTTTTTTAGCCAAGACGATTCCCGTGATCTGGATGCCCCTGCTGGCGTTGTTTCTCATCCGGCAACAACGCTGGAAACAGTTGCTGTTAGGGCTATTTGCCAGCGGCGCGATCGCCACCATCCTGACCATTACCGTCCTGCCCACCCTCGATTCCTGGCGCAGTTTGCTCAATCCTGGAGTCACCGGACAATTTCAATCCTCTCTACACGCCCTGGTTCGCGCCGGATTTGAAACGTTGCCTTACTTCCTGCTCGATGCCCCACCCCCCAGTCAGTACAAATATTGGCTGCTGGCATTGTCTCGCTACACCTTAGGCATCTTTTTCATGTTTTACGCCTGGACGTGTTTACGGATGTTGCGGCGAACCTACACAGTTGCCAATCTCCTCGAAGACATGGGCTGGGTGACGATCGTGCTAATGCTATACGCCACTGCCTGGTTGATGCCCTGGTACGTCTCGATCCTGTACGCGATCGCCGTTGTCATTCCGGAAGCCCGCCTTTTTGGACTGACAACCCTTATGTTTGGGGTCTCCAGCAGCGCCATGTATCTACTTCATGCAGATGCCGGACTGCGAAGCCTTTGTGCTGTAGGCTTACCAACATTGGCGTTGATTGTGGGAGCCATGTTTAGAGGGCAAAAAGGGAAGAAGGAGGAAGGTTAGGGGGTAGATGGGTAGATAAGGTGCTTAGACTTCATCCACTCATCCACCCGCCCACTCTCCATCCCCCATCCCGTATCCTCTATTACCCTCCCGTCTTCGTCGTCTCCTTATCTGCGATCGAGGCAGGCTTGGCACCTGTATTGCGAACGTTCATAATTTTGCTGAGGAGGTCGAACCAGAAGGGCGCACCCATCGCAATCGCGATTCCTGTAACCAGCCAACCGAGCAGCATCCGCCCTGCATCGATCAAGTTGCGCGGACGGGCAGCAATGCTACCAATGCGAAACAGGTCAAACCGCTCTGGAGCATTGTCTTCGTTCAAGCAGGTTTTATAAAAAGCTTGCCAGGGGGGTAAGGCAGGGTCAACGGGGGGATTGGGAGCCGTTGCCGATCGACAGTTGAACTGTTGAGACAGGTTTTCGGGGGTCCATCGCAGGGGCAGAGAAATTTCTTGCAGAGCCGCATCCGTATTCTGCTTCAACTCGCGTAATTTCTCCCGTGAATAGAGATCTTCAGCGCGGGCGTTCTGAGCGATGCTGCTAGCGCGAGTGGTGATTACCTGGCGCAAATCGTCATCGCCCGACAATCGAGCCACCACATGAAAGGTATCGGCATTTGAGACCAGCGCAATCACAAACCCAATCATGATCGCCACACCTTTTGCATTGCGCTTATAAACACCAGATGCCCGATTCATGGAGCGATCGAACCAGCGTGCGACTTCTCCATTGAACTGATCAAGCTGATCTTTGGTCTGTTCCACCTTGGTTTGAGCACGCCGCGCCAAAATCGCCAAACTTTGTTTAACCGATGTGGGAACTCCCGCCAACAAATCTTGAATTTGCTCGTAGGTTTGATAATTGCTGTAGATTTTGCGCTGCTCTGTAGATAGTTTACGCATCGCAGCATTGATACGTAATTGACGTTCCTCACTCGACAACAAATTGAGGGAATACCTGACTGCTTGATACAGATCAACATCATCAAATTCTGTTAAGGGTTGATTGCAAACCATTCGAGAGTGGTGAGTGAAAAACCGTCCTTCCTCTTGCAAAACCTGGGCAAGATCGCGCAGCACTTCCAGCACAACGTGTTGATAAATTTGCCAGCCTTTGTAGGTTTGCTGATCTGCCGCACCTAATTGAGCTAGAACACTCTGATTTAGGTTATCTGCATCACGCCTCTCGACTGTTTTCAAAGACTGAATTACGCTCTGGTGCAGGGTGACGAGATCGATTTCAGTCACAGGTTGAGATAGTTCAGTTTCCCCATTGAATAGCCGACCAATACGCTGTAGAGAGGTGGCGATCGCAGTCATAATCCTGACAAAAGACTGTTGATGAAACTGCCAGTTCTTATAAACTTGACGATCTTCAGCCGAAAGATTTAAGAGGATTTTATTTAATCCAGATTGGTAAGTTGGATCAGCCAGATCGGCAACGTCGAGAGGTTTGTCAGGTAATGTCCCTAAGGTCAGTGATTCACTTCGACGATCGACGGATTTAGCCTGGGCGATGTAGTCATTCATTGCACCCAAAACGTGTTTAATTTGGCGCGAAATCATCCCTGTTGTATAAGCGGCTGCAATGTCTTGATAAGCCCCTTCAATTTCCTGATAAGTCATGCTGGCGCGATCGAAGACTTCTGCAATTTCGAGTAGGGTTGGCTTGAGTCTACCTGACGCGATCGCCCGCTCAATCTCCTCTCCAAACGTACCAGTCTTTAAAGCAATCAGACGTTTTTTGAAGTAGTTCAGTTGCTGTTTTTCTAAATCAGAAAACGAAACCTGAGCCGATAAGTTAGAAAATTCATCTTCAGCCACTTCCCGATCCAAACCAGTGGCAGTTTCAAGATTTGTTATTTGAACGCTCATTTGACTGATGTAAACATCCAGCCCTTCTTTCATGCGTTCAACACAGGTTTCTAAGTCTGCTTCTCCAGATTTAAAGTCTCTCAATAGATCATTGTATTCTTCAACTAACGCCACATAATCCGAATTATGATTGTCGAGTGTTAGAACTAACTTTGCTGCCAAGCCTGACTCACCAGAATGGGCTAAACTCTTTGCCTTGTCACTTAAAACTCGAATACTTCCTTTCTCACGATAGTCTTTGTCTTGAAAGAAGTCCTCACCAGGAATAACAATTCCATCTCCTTCTTCTTGGATGTCATAATGTCCGATGATTCGTTCGATGAACTTCTCTAGACGTATTTCTGTTAGTTTAATAATTAAATTTGCCATCCCAACTCGTTCTAACAAAGCTGTTGCAAATGTTTCAGGAGGAATGTAAGAAGGTGCAGACGTTTCTTGACCGAAAATGCTGTGTTTGCGGTACAAAAGGTTGTGATAGAACCATTGCCCGATCGAGCCAATTAAGCCTCTAGAGCGCTGGTTCATATTCCTGATTAGCGGATCACTATAGATGGTTTCTAAAAACTCTCCAACCTGATCATCTTTCGCTGTGCTCTGCCCACCTATCAGCAAATTTTGAATTGATTCTCGCAGATGTTTCGCCCGCCATTGTAGAACCGTTGATATCAGTTCTTGGATTTCGGAAGCGAGCAAACTAGCGATTAGATAGATAAAAAACAATCCGATCGCGATGTCTAATATGACTGGTAAATTCATACCTGAACCTCTGAAATGAATGCACCCTATCCTGAGCAACCGTGATCTTAGTCAGGGTTGAAAGGAACCCTGGCTGCTGTTAAGAAAACTTAAACTAAAACAGCGATCGTTCCTGGAAAAAAGGAGCGATCGCTGTTTTAAGTTAAATGAATTGAGCAGCTAATTCAAAGCGCTAATTTCAAACCGCAACTGGGGTCACAAGTTCAGTGAGACGAGAAGAAAGAGACCGTTGGATGCGAGCATTCACGCCCATTTCTAGGTCGGGCATTTCTTGCCAGCAATGGGTGCAAAACCAGTAAACCGAACCATGTCGGATATGGCGCAGGAGAGTTTCAGAGCAGCAAGGGCATTTATGCATGATTTTTAAACCTAATTTCGTAACAAGCTGTGTGAACAGGCGTGAAATTTTTAATGAACTGAAAAATTAAACAACAGGAATCTACTCTCACAATAAAGAAAGGAGATTGAGCTGACAATTAGCTTATTAATGCAGAAAAAGTGAAAGCACTGAGAAGTTGTGTAATTTGCAGTATAAAAAAGGATGCGAAAACCTCAGGGAGACGATGAACCGCTGATTCTACGGTACAAAAAACACTGCGTAAAAGAATTGCAACTATATTTATAGTTTTATATTAGTTAATCAACTCGTAATATTTCGAAAACTCTCTTTACATTTTCTGCAAGATTAAGAGGATTTCTATAAAAGGAAATACCCGTACTCTTGCCGCAAGTCCGTCCGCGAGTGAGCTGCGGATCAACAAGCGAAGTTCACTCAAATGGACTAAAACCCTTTCTCAATCTGTTTAAGCAGACTTTTACTCTCAGCCCGCACTTCTGTCGCGGGTAGGCGTGGGGAGAATCTTTTTGGGTAATCTCTTAACACGGTTGAGACTACGTTAAATGAGCTTGTGCTAATAGCCCTCTGCCAGTAGAGTTTTCAGGGCGATCGCCAAGTAGTCGTACTGTTCCAATGTGTTGTAGATTTGAGCCGAAATTCGGATTTGTCTTCCACCTGGATGTCCCCAGGGAATGATGGGAACTTCAATGGCGTATCGTTCCAGCAAAGCATTGTGCAGAGACAGCCATTCTCCATCCGGCAAGGGAACAACCGCCAGGGCACCCAGCATCGCATCGGGACAGGGAGGCGCAACATTCAGTGCTGCACAGAGCACCTCCCTAGCTTTGAGCGCCAATTGACGATTTTGCGCCATTAATGCCGTCCACCCTCCACCCAGCAGGGAACCTATAAACTGAATCGCAGTCGGGACAGACAAATGGCTGGTTGGATCGGTTGTCCCCATCCAGTCAAATTCCAGACGGAAGCGGCTACGATCGCGGCGGGTGGAGTTTGCCCCGTGGCTGATGGTGAGGGGACGGATCAGAGGTTGGCGATCGGGCTGGACATACAGAAATGCTGATCCTTTAGGAGCACATAACCATTTGTGACAATTGCCTGTGTAGTACGTTGCTCCCAGTTCTGCCAGGTTCAAGTCCAGCATTCCAGGCGCATGAGCACCATCAATCAGAGTGTCTATGCCTTGTTGCGTCAGTTGTTGAACCAGGTCGGTGATCGGAAAAATCAACCCCGTTTGGCTCGTAACATGATCCAACAAAACTAACTGGGTTCGCTCAGAAACGCACGACATCACGGCTTCTATGATCTGATCGGGTGAGGCGATCGGAAAAGGGATGGTTGCCACAACGATTGTTGCCCCTGTGCGTTCTGCCATATAGTCCAGGGCATTCCGACAAGCATTGTATTCATGGTTTGTTGTTAAGATTTCGTTACCTGGCTCAAACTTGAGAGATCTTAAAACAGTATTAATTCCAGTAGTGGCATTTGCTACAAACACTAAATCCTTTGCAGGACACTTGACAAAACTCGCTAGTTCTGAAATTGCCGCATCAAGCAACGCCTCAAAGTCTTCACCTAAAAACTGCAAGGGTTGGCGCTCTAGCCGTTCTCGCCATTGTTGCTGAGCTTGCAGAACCGGAATCGGGCAGGCACCAAAAGAGCCATGATTGAGAAAGGTGATATCAGGATTGAGCAGCCAATGTTCCAAAAATTTGGAATATCCTGGATGATTTTGCCCGTTTCGAGTTCCCACTCGCTGTCCTTTGGTTAAAACTCCCCAGACTGGATTCGAACCAGTGACCAATCGATTAACAGTCGATCGCTCTACCGCTGAGCTACTGAGGAACGCATCGCGAATCCTATGTTAACGACAAGAGGATCCATTTGACAAGACTTTTTGGAAAAGTTGGTGAAAGGTGGAACTCACCTACTGACAATTCCCGACCATTGGACATTTTTCTGCTGAGTGCGACGGTAGGAAAAGAAATTGTCTGGGTCTTGATAGGTGCAGTGGGGCGCGATCGCAATTTGTTCCTGGCTCAAGCCCAACTGTTCAAGCTGGAGGGCATTCACTCGGCGCACATCGAGCCGCACTCGTCCAGGTTCTGGATCATCCAGGATCGGCGACTGGGGTAAATCTTGCAAGATGGCGATTGAGTTAGCAATGTTGGTTGCATTGATTGGGGCGATCGTGGCACCGACTTCAGCCGCAACCGCTTCCGAAACCTGGTACACTGCGCCCGCGATCGCCGGTCCCATCGCGACGCGCAAACTTGCCAACTGACGTCCTTGCGTCTGCATCCGAGCAATCGTCTGCGGCACAATTTTCAAGGCAGTTCCGCGCCATCCGGCATGAATGGCAGCTACCTGTCCCGTTGCCCCGTCCGCAATCAACACCGGGGTACAGTCCGCACTACATACCCACACGGCTTGATCAGCCTGTTCCGTCACCAGGGCATCCGCCGCAGGACGCTCGGCAAGAACTGGCTCAGATGCCTGAGTCACTTGGGCTATCTCGGTTGGAGTCAACACTGTGTTGCCGTGTACCTGCTTGATTCGGTAAGTCTGGGCAGCAGGATGAAGAATCGACGTGAGTTCCTCTGGCGATCGGGGCGCGTAGTGCAGGCTGAAGAAGCCATGCTGCCAGGATTCCAGAATGCTACAGGTGAGGTAGGGCAAGTCATTCCAGGTTTGCCAGTGCCAGGTGTGCATGAAAAAAGAGTCGGTTTAGCTCTGCGAGTCCATGCTACCGTAGCGGGCAGAGAGAAGGCAGGAAATAGCGGCACTCGTGATGGTGAAATTTGATGCACAACGATTTTTCGCAGCATTTCAAGTTGTGCAACAGAGTGGCGCTTATCCGCTGGTTGTGGGGGTGGAGCAGCGATCGCATTTTCTAGAATCCGTGCCGTCCACCAATCAAACTGCCTGGGAATTGATGACCCAAGATAGAACTTTGGAACCCATTGTGATTGCCAGCAGCCAAACCGCCGGACGGGGGCAATGGGGGCGACAGTGGCAGTCCGCAGCGGGAGGCTTATATTTATCGGTGGGATTAAAGCTAGGAATGCCCGTCACTCAAGCGGCTCAGTTAACCCTGGGCACGGTTTGGGGCATTGCAACCGCCCTCCGGCAAATTCCGGCTCGATTAAGCGGCGTGACGGCAGGCATTCCAGTCCAAATTAAATGGCTGAACGATCTGGTGTTGCATAGGTATAAATTGGGCGGCATTTTGACGGAAACCCGCATCCAGCAGGAGCAGATCATCAGCGCAGTGATTGGGGTTGGGATTAATTGGACGAATCCAGTTCCCGAAACTGGGATTAATCTCCAAACTTTTTTGTCAGATCATCCTGATCCCTTGATCGAATCTCTGGAAATGCTGGCAGCGATCGCCTTACAAGGCATTTTCGCTGGGGTGCAGCGATGGCAGGCTGGCGAGATCGAGCCACTGTTGCAGGATTATCTAGCACTGCTCGCCCATCGCGATCGCCCAGTTTTGGTAGACGGAAAGCCCTGGACGATCGTTAGCATTACACCTGCTGGAGACCTGCGAGTTCAACCCAAATTTCTTGCAATGACTGAGGCAGAACCGATTGAGTACAATTCTCTATCCGAAGTTTTGATTCAGCCAGGTACAATCAGTCTGGGTTATCCGCTTTAGGGAACTCGCCGTTTCTCAAAAGCGACTAAATGAAGTGCAGTGTGAGGAATTGAGGATTCATGGCTCAACACCAATTCACCGATCGGGCATCGAACCAACCGCAACAATCGCGGTTACAGCGGGCAGTTTTCCTGCCCAGTTTGGGGCTACTAAGCGGCATCAGCTTATTCACCGCCCAGGATGGATTCGCCCAAACGCCCGTGAGCGAACCTGTCCCTGTTCAACCTGCCACTCCCACGGCTCCAGAAACTGCCCCGGTTGCGCCCCCGCCCCCGATCGCCCCTGAATCCTTCCCGGTGGAATTTTCAACCCCTGCTGCGGCTCCAGCCCCCCCACCCCAATCGGTTGCCCCCGTTGCGCCTGCTCCCCCTGCCCCTGATGCTTACATTGCTCCCAGCACGATCATTTTCTCGGAGCGATCGACGGGTTGTCAGGCAACGGTGCGTTCTGGTCAGGCTCCTGGGAGTGTGTGTGGTAGTGCAGGGACGAGTCAGATCAATGTCCCCGGATGGCAGGGAGCCAATGGACAACCTGCGGGCAATGTCTCTGCGATCGGTATTGGGTCTTTGAGCGTCGTTGCGCCCAGTGTCAAAATTGGCTCAACTCCCTCCCTGCGAGATTTTTATCGTCGCACGATGCGTCCGCCCGGTCGGTTGGGCAACGGCAATGTACGGCTGATTTTTCCCCTCTCAATTCCCGCTCCTATTTCGTCCCTGTTTGGTTGGCGACTGCACCCGATCACAGGCGACCCGCGCTTCCATAGCGGCACCGATTTAGCTGCGCCTCTGGGCACTCCTGTTTTGGCTGCCTATGCGGGTCAGGTTGCCCTGGCGGATTTTCTGGGGGGGTATGGACTGGCAGTGGCGATCGACCATACTAAAGGCACTCAACAAACGCTCTACGCCCATTTGTCAGAGGTGTTTGTCAAGTCGGGGGATGTGGTGAAGCAGGGGGATGTGATCGGGCGCGTCGGCAGTACGGGTAACTCAACGGGTCCTCACCTGCACTTTGAATTTCGCCAGCTTACGACTGAGGGCTGGGTGGCGTTGGATGCTGGGGAACAACTGGAATACGCCCTGGCGCAACTGGTGAACTCTCTGGAAATCGCTCAAGCAAGTTTCGCCCCAGTGAAAGCTAACGCTGGTGCCCAAGGCGTGATTCAGTAGTCGTCCCTATGAGAGCGCTATACCCAGCGATCGCACCCTACCAAACGGGAATGCTTCAGGTTTCTGAGTTGCACCAGATTTATTACGAGCAATCCGGCAATCCTCAAGGCAAGCCCGTCGTGGTGTTGCATGGTGGTCCGGGTGGGGGCAGTGTGCCGTTTTACCGGCAATTTTTTGAACCGGCAAAATACCGCATTGTTTTATTTGATCAACGAGGATGCGGCAAGAGTATTCCCCACGCTGAGTTACGCGAGAATACAACCTGGCACTTAGTTGCAGACATTGAAGCCCTGCGTCAGCACTTACACATTGAGCAATGGGTGGTGTTTGGTGGGAGTTGGGGGAGCACTTTGGCTCTCTCCTACAGTCAAACTCATCCAGAACGGTGCTTGGGACTCATTCTCAGAGGTATCTTTCTACTGCGTAAAAAAGAGATTGATTGGTTCTATCAATCCGGTGCGAATAATATTTTTCCCGATATGTGGGAGTATTATTTGCAACCGATTCCGCTGGAAGAACGTGCAGATTTACTCACTGCCTATTACAACCGCTTGACCAGTTCCGATCGAGCCGTCCAACTGGCAGCAGCGCGTGCCTGGTCGGTGTGGGAAGCCAGCACCAGCAAGCTTTTTCAAGATTCAGATTTGATGAGTCTTTTTGGTGAAGATGAATTTGCTACAGCCTTTGCCCGAATTGAGTGCCACTATTTTGTGAACAAAGGCTTTTTTGAGGATGAAGATCAACTGCTGAAGGGAGTTGATCGCATTCGGCACATTCCGGCGGTGATTGTGCAGGGACGATACGACATGGTGTGTCCCATGATTTCTGCCTGGGAGTTGCATCAGGTGTGGCAGGAAGCAGAATTTATCGTCATTCCCGATGCGGGACATTCCATGACAGAACCGGGAATTCAAACGGCATTGCTGGATGCCTGCGATCGCTTTGCCTGAACGGTACGGGCGTTTCGCGAAACGCCCCTGCGAAGTCCATCACCATTCCGGCGCTAACGGCAACTGATTTTTCCAGGATGCCTTGTGGCGTTTTTGCTTCCTTTTTGCTCGCCGCGCCACTGCCACCGATTTCTCCACCCAGGTTGCCAACATCGCCAGATCTTGCCAGACGGCTTCCGGTAGCTGGCAGTAGGACATTTCGATCGGCTTGCCCTTTGCTTCGTAGGTGAACGGCTTCATGCCTGCTGCCAAAAAGTCGTTCCGGTTGCTGTCATCCACTTTGAAGTACAGCGTTGCATCGGCGATCAAGGCAAAAATCACGCTATCGGTGTAGATTCCATAGCCGCCAAACATAGCTCGTGCCGTAACAGGAGCCACCTGATTTAAGTGCTGCAACACCAATTCACAAAACGCTTTGTTTGACATGGGCAAGAGCCTCTACCTTTGTGCGTAGTGAGTTTGTTCTAGTCCTTTGCGATGCGAATGGCAAAGGCAAGTCAGAAAGCCTACCCAGCATCGGATTTTGAGCGATTGGTTTTGGCTTAAGCTTTCTGACCAAAGCAATAATTCCATCCTAAGAGAGTGGGCAAGTTTTTGTATGGCACAGTAGGGTACGACTAAAGAGAGATGAGGCTGAAACCGTGAACGATCGCTTGAACCGTGCCCATGAGTTAAAGCAAGCCCTGACGGACTTTGTGCTGGATGCAGAGGGAGAACTTGCGGTGGCATTGGAAAAATTTAGCGCCGAGCAATTGTCGCGATCGCAACAACAGGATATGCACCAACGCAGTTTGGTCGTGGATCGATTTTTGATTGAAGGCACCGTAGGCGACTCCACGCCAATTCAGCTTTTTCTAGCAGAGGAGCCGGATTTATCAACAGCCGATCGCCAACTTGTTCAAGGTTGGCAGCGAGGATTTGTCGGTTTGTTTGAAGTCGTGCAAATTCTGCCCGATGGCTTCGAGTTAATGAACTGGACAACCACCAAACACTACACCGTCAAACCTGCTGATGAGAAGGCGTTAGCAGCGATGGCACGGTTAAAAGTGGGCGAAATTATTCTGACTCAAATTGCTCCCGCTGACGACGCGACCTGGATGTTTTTCAGTCCCTGGACCTCTTTAGGCAAACTGGGCAAACCCAAGCTGGCAGTGGCGATCGGCAATTTCAAACAGAACTACAAACGCCATCTTTATAGTGATGCTCCCGATTTGCTGGAAGAAGCCTGGTCATCTGTAGAGCAGTATCACCAGAACTTTATTGATTTCTTTGGCAGCGACGAGGTGACGTTATCGGGCTACCAACTCAGCAAGAAACTGGCAGAACTGCAAGAGCAAACCATGCAAGCACAACTAGATGCAGCGGGAATTGATGGGTCTAAATCCTTGAAAGAACTGGCAGCAGAAGCGGGCACCTCAGACGAAGAACTGGCAGAAGCGGCAGAAGCGATGGGAATGGATGCCAGCGCCGCCACTCAACTTTTGGAGAAGAAAGGCGCGATGAAAATGGCTCCCGCCCAGGTAGAGCTACCGCCTCATTTGAAAAATGCTGAACAGGTGACTGCCCTGACCCATCCTCGTTGGGGACAACTCTTTTTGCCGAATTACCAACGCTTTACCACCATGCTGGAGCAACCAGATACGATCGCTCCTGATGCCGAAAAGCTGGTGAAGCACTTTTTAGACAATGCCGAAATCAATCGATTCGTCTGGCAAAAACTCGCCGCTCAATATCCCGCACAACTGGAAACGGTGCTGCAAACGACACTGGCACGTCCCAATTTTCGCCTTCAATCCGACCTCGACGATTTGTTGAGCGAACATGGAAAACTGACTGAACCCGAACTACCTGAAGTTGCCAGCGTTCCTTTACATCTGCACAACTTATTTCAGGATGCTTTGCTAGAAATCAAGAAAGAGAAACCCAAGGGGAAAGCCAAGCCCCAGAAAACTGGATTTGGAGCCAGATAGGGGTGAGTGAATGAGTGAGAGGGTGGATGAGGGGATGGGTGGATGAGTGATTTACCGCATCTACCCATCTACCCATCTACCCATCTACCCATCTACCCATCTACCCATCTACCCATCTACCCATCTACCCATCTATCCATCTACCCATCTACCCATCTACCCAACTCCCCACATACGCCGATC
>JANRIN010000252.1:0-4389 GCA_033764965.1 Leptolyngbyaceae cyanobacterium bins.302
GCTCCTGATTGAGTTGCCGAGCAACGGTTCTTCCAATGTGCAAAAATTCTAAAATTTCTGCACGGTCGATATATTGCAGCCCTTGTTCAAGGGTCTGAATTAGGCTAATCGCAATACTCTCCATTCCCCGATTAATCAGGATAAACTTCTCCAGGATTTTGGGGACATATGAGAAATAACCTTCTTGTTTGGGAGTTTGGATGAAGTCTAGCTCCACTAGCTTACGGCTATCATCATTATGCTCATAGAGAGAATTGGCTTTAATATCTATGAACGCAGCTTCCCAGGTCTTTTTGTGGCGCAAGTCTCCATAGCGCGACCGGATTGATCGCTTAAATGCTTCATCAGTTGTTTCAGACAGGTCGGGGTAGTCTGGGTCATCCAAAATGCGATCGATGAGCCAGATACTATAGGTTTTCTCCTTGAGTGCTGCCAATTTCATGCAAATCTCCCCGAAGCATTTCCATTTTACTTCACCTAGCCTTAAACGCATCATCTAAGCGGATAGTTGTCAGGAGGCTCAGGCAGGAGGGCTTCTGCCGCCTCCAGGCTGCCTAAACATTCCGCCCAGTAGAGGGCGCGTTTAATGATCAGGGTTGCAATGCGGCATTGATTGGCTAACTCCCGGTTGATGCTGCGTTGGTCTTGAGCCTGAACGATGTGGAGATCGACGCGACGTTTGGCTGCGACTTCGTAACAAATTAGGAAGCGGAGCACTTCTGGCGGAAGCTGCGCTCTGTTCCCTGGTGTCAATCCAAAGTGGGCGTAGAAATCTTTTGTCCTCTTCCCAAATCCCGTGACGTAGATCGACCCGGTTGCCAGCGCTTGACCTTCTTCATTTGCGCCTTTCTGATGCAGGGAGCGGCTCAACGCCTGACGTGTATCCGTTCGTTCGATGTCCAAACCAGTCGGTTCAGGGCGACGGCGGCGACGTTGTGGGGATGGAGTTGAATTCTCCATCCCTGGCAATGCTAGCTGCTCATCCTGATTGCTGGAGCCGTCATTTGAAGGGGTATCAGGCATTGGGGCTGTAGGGGGCAAGGAAGGACACCCTATTCTTCCATAGTTTTGGGAAGTGGAGGCAATTTGCTAGATTGTTCGTTTGAAATTGTTAAATTCATAGCTTGAGATGTCATTTCAGTGAGTTTGGATGTCACGCTCAAAACAATGTTGAAAAGTCCGAGGATGCAGGAGTAAGGAGGGATGGACTACTTGCAGTTTTTTTCTTCAGACTACGTTACAGCACGGGATCAGTTTCATTCTGTCGTAGAAGCGGAGGGGTATCACTATGAATCTCATTCAATTAATCAGCAAGGACCAGTTGGAGAAGATCTGGCGATCGCTGTAGCAATTCGGGAGTTTGGTAAAGACCCTCAGAGTGCGCTAGTTGTTTCCAGTGGCTTGCATGGCGTTGAAGGATTTCTGGGTTCAGCCGTGCAACTTGCGTTACTAAAGGATCAATTGCGTCTGACTTCACAGTTAAATGGAGTACGGTTGGTGCTAATCCATGCCCTTAATCCCTATGGATTCGCTTGGCGACGACGGTGGAATGAAGATGGGGTAGACCTTAATCGTAATTTTCTGTTACCTAGAGAAGATTACCACGGTAGTCCGGAGGCATACTCAAAGCTTGACTCATTTTTCAATCCACCTTCCCCACCCTCTCGATTAGAACCCTTTTTACTCAAGGCTTTGGGGTTGATTGCCCGTTATGGCATCAATAGTTTGAAAGATACCTTGCCCGTGGGTCAGTATGACTTTCCCAAAGGGTTGTTTTTTGGAGGGACTGCTGCTTCCAAAACTCAGCAAATTCTTGAAGCGGATTTAGCTCGCTGGCTTGGAGGAGTTCGGGATGTACTGCACATTGATTTTCACACTGGGTTAGGTCGGAGAGGGAGTTATAAGCTGTTGATTAACAAGCCCGAACCTGGTTTCCTTCAGCGATCACGCCAGCAATTTGGCAGTCAAATAGTAATTGATTCTTCTGCTGAAAATATGGTGTATAGGGTTCGTGGCAGCTTTGCTGATTGGTGTCAGGCGGTTTTTCCCCATTACCGTTATGACTTCATTACCGTGGAGTTTGGCACCTACCCAGTTCTTCAAGTCGTGAAGGCATTGCGGAATGAAAATCGTGCTTACTGGTGGGGGAAGTCGGGGGAGCAGTATGAGTGGACAAAACGTCAATTGCTAGAGGTGTTTGCGCCCACCAGTTCTATTTGGCGAGAGCGATGTGTGCAACAGGGACTCCAGGTAATTAGGGGAGCATATTCTGCCTGGACAAACTTGTAAGCGAATCTACAAACGCTAGAGCTTTACTTGATGGTGGAAAAGGTGCCCTGATTATAGCTACTCAGAGCCGGAGTCCTTTGTGTCGTGAGGACTTGTTGTCGTCGATAATTTGTCATCAACTGTTGGCAGAGGATTAATGCAAGGTGGTTCCTGAAGTGAAGAGTAGGTAGTAGGATTTGTGGTTTGAACGACGAGGCTGATTGTGCCATTTGAATTCCACTTCCACCCTTGAGCCTCGACAGGTTGTTCTGATGGTTTAGGTAAGAACGTTTGAGGTGAGAGTACTGGCTCTACTTCCGGTTGTTCAAGCCAGCCGGTGCGATTATGTTGTTCATCTTCAGGCGATTGGGGCATTCCGCCTGTACCGCTGATGATGAGCTGGCTTGGGTTAGCTGACTGTTGACTCTGGCAAACTGAGACGACTGGAGGGACTTGAATCGGTGGAGGAGTGGTGAGAGGTCCGCGACTAAGATCAATATTTGGGGCTTGGATTTCAACCACACCACTGAATCGAGGTCCAAGTTCTGAGGATGCCGTTAGGATTGTTTGGGGTGAGAGGAATACCCCTTTTGCTTGAATAAGGATTCGTCCTCCAAATGCCCCAGCAGAGTTTGCCGTGATTTGGTTTGGAGCGTTTACAGCAGCAAAAACCTTAGAGAAGATGGAAACGTTGCCTCCTGAGCCGTCGTCACTCAGTGCAGAAGCAGTAATCGCTCCCCTATTTAGAAACAATATGTTTGAGCGAATCTCAATGTCTCCACCAAAACCGGAAAAAGTGGTAGCTTCTAGTACGCCTAAGCTTGAAATTTTAACCGTGTTTGTAGAAATTCTTAGAGTGCCTCCGGACTGTGTTCCCTGATTGCTGAGATTGATGTAGCTGCGGTCAGTGATTTCTAAACGTGGCGTTTCAATCGTAATGCTGCCAGAAGCCCCTGTAGGAGATGGTGGTAAGTTAAATACCCGTTCATAGAAAGGAATTTGTCTAGCCGCTGCCGCCTGGATAGTGCTAGATACATAGGGTCTTTGCAATCCGCTTGGGCCGCCAGGTCTTTGCTTTGGTAGGAAAGGGAAAGATGTGTCTCTAGGTGGAACTGGAGTGTAAGGGTTAACACCAGCAAGGTACACAAAATCGGATGCTTGGATGAATACATTTCCAGCGTCTCCGGATGCTCCAACACTTGCCGAAATAATTGCCCCATTTGTAATTGATAATCGAGCGGTTTCGACAACAATATTACCAGCGTTTCCAGAGCCTGTCGTGGTTGAAAATAGCCCACTTCCCTGTAGTTGAGGCGAGGAACCATCAAAACGAATATCGGCTGCCTTTATTGAAAGGTTACCTCCCTGTCCTGTTGCTAGAGCAGCAGCACCAATAGCCCCACCATCTTGTCCAATCAGCGTTTGGGTAGTAGCAATGACGTTGCCAGCATCCCCAGCGCCTACTGTTGCGGCTACGATATGGCTGAAGAGGTCTGGAAATATCAGAGAGAACCCGCGAACTACGATCGCATTGGGAACATTGAGAATGACATCCCCACCCTTCCCAGATCCGTAAGTTCGGGCTGAGATGTTTGCTCCTGCTTCAACCGTCAGGTTTGGGGATGAGATAATAACGTTACCGCTTTTGCCCGGTCCAACACTTTCATTAATCAAACGACTGGGAAACGGAGAATTTCCCTGAAAACCGACTCCAGAAAAAAGCGCTTGCTCTTTGGCATTGACCTCAATAGATCCCGCGTCTGCTACACCAGCATTTTGGATAAGTGCGGTAGCGCCTTCAGTAAAAGATACTTTTCCACCGTTGATCTGAATGCTGCCACCTGGAAGCCCACTGGCATCAAGCAAGGCTCTGTTGCTTAATTGGATAGGCTTCCATCCGCTAACTGTTCCAGGTGTGAGGGCAAAGCCTTGGGGAATTGCGGTTAAACTGACGTCTCCTGAATCAACGGCAGCAACCTCTACTTGTCCACTGGGAGCCGTCAAAATGCCCCCATCTAAAGACACCGTGCCACCAATTAGAGCGATCGTCTTTCCAGCTTGAACGCGAAGTCCACTAGTACTTTGTGATGCACCAATTGTGGGGGAGAGTAATGGATTTTG
>JANRIN010000267.1:0-22746 GCA_033764965.1 Leptolyngbyaceae cyanobacterium bins.302
GTGTTTTAAAACCTTCTAGTCATCTCAGTGCTGAGTGGAGATCCCCCTAAATCCCCCTTCAAAAGGGGGACTTTGAACGGTTCGGCTCCCTCCTTTTTAAGGAGGGTTGGGGAGGATCAAAGGGTTTTAAAGCACGCCCTAGCTGCTTCTACACGCTTTTGGCTCAAAGATCTTCAGTTCCTGCTGAGTAGCTGCTGGATTTCGCAAATTGAGCCACAGGGCATAGCGCTGTCTGGATGCTGTAATCAAGACTGGTAAGCCTTGCGCCAGCATTTCGCAACCCATCTGGTAAGCGTCCAGGCGGGCATAAAGGCTTACTTCGTGCATCAAACCATACAGTTCATGGTCGTAACGCATTCCTAATCGCACTGCACCGTTCCAATAAAATGTAAACGGGGCGACCTGATTTTCATCCACAACGAGGGGAACGGTATCCAACACACGATCGCGAGAAGGAGATAGTGCTTTTTTTCCTAAATTGGTCGGCAACATACAGGCAGCCTCATGGTAGCTAGAGAGACATTCAGGGAAGTATGCTAATTATTAAAAGTAAGTCAGAGTATAAACTCGTAATCCTTCATAACCAATTTTTGAAAAGCTAATAACGATTGTTGAGTAGAGAAATTATTAAGTCGGGAAATTCATCACTAATTCAAGTACTACTGAGGGAAACACGGTATAAGTAATGCCACTTAATGCTAGTAATTCTAGGTAATTATCATGCTTTCAATGGTAAAGCTCGATCGCGGGTGTTGTAAAGAACAGTTAAGTATTTCTACCTTTTGACGTACTTTAATTTACTTCAACCTAAGAATTATGAGAAATCATGGTCGTGCCATGCTTATCAATGAATCAGCAGCGGAGTAACTATCTGTTGGTAAGAAATCTATCGATGGAATGAATTGTAAAAAGAAGCCAACAGTTGGTTTTTTCCTCAGTCTAGAAAATGTCTAAAATTAGTTTTTAAGAAGTGTTAACAAGAGGGCTGCAATGGGAATGCTATAGCCAGTGCCTTTCTTCTATTTCCACTTTATGGAAGCTAGGTTTCCTTGCCATAGCTGCTTTCGTTATGCCTGAATTACAACTTGCATCCTCTCAATACGACCTGCTGTACCGAATTACCCACCAGATTCGTCAATCTCTTCAGTTGCAAGAAATTTTGCAGGCGACTGTCACCGAAGTTCGATCGTTTTTGCAAGCTGACCGGGTGATGGTGTATCGATTTTATCCCGATGAGCATGGCAAGGTGATTGCGGAAGCGATCGATCACCAGAGTTTGCCGTCCCTCATGGGGTTGCATTTTCCGGCTGATGATATCCCACCCCAAGCGCGAGCAGGATTTTTACATCTACGGCAATGCTCAGTTGTTGATCTATCTACATTACAAATTGGCTGGAGTGTCTCCGCCGGATCTGGGCAATTGAGAGCTATTCAATATCGTGCCGTTGACCCCTGCCATGCCGAATATCTCAAAGCGATGGGGGTGCAGACATCAGTGGTGGTGCCCATCGTGCAGGGGGAAACGTTGTGGGGGTTGGTGGTGGCTCATCATTCTCAGCCTCGCACGGTATCTGAATCAGAATTACATTTTCTGCAATTAGTGGTTGACCAGGTTGCGATCGCGATCGCTCAGTCTACTCTTCACAGCCAGATGCAAACTTTGGCATATCAAGAAAGTGTTGCCAATCAAGTTGCAACCTTACTGCACTGTGGTTCTGCCCGCCCCTTTCAATCTGCGCTGGAAGCCACAGTTGAATCGATGGACGGCACGGGCGGTAGATTGTTTTTGCTCCCAGCCAATCTCCATCAAGCGAGTGAACTGTATACCTGTGGTGTCCAACCCCTGGAGCTTGTCACTACTGATGCCACGCCATTAGAACATCATGCTTTATGGCAAACCGATGCCACCCCGGATCTGCTTGCGATCGCGGATCTTTACCTGGACGATCGCTG
Organism: Leptolyngbyaceae cyanobacterium bins.302; assembly: GCA_033764965.1. Classification (GTDB taxonomy): domain Bacteria; phylum Cyanobacteriota; class Cyanobacteriia; order Leptolyngbyales; family Leptolyngbyaceae; genus JSC-12. The sequence continues at coordinate 1,954 of JANRIN010000267.1, forward strand.
TCAACCCCTCAAGCACGTCTTTCAAGCCACCCCAATTCGGAGTTTGCTGATTCTCCCGTTGCATCGCGGATCGTTGCTGGTAGGATTTTTGACCATTTTTCGGAATGAAGTGGAAACGGAACGACTCTGGGCAGGAAAGTTTGATCCAGATGAACGGCAGAGCATTCCCCGGAGATCGTTTGAACGCTGGCGGGAATACAAGCCTAATCAAGCGCGGGAGTGGACAAAAGCAGACCTGAATTTGATTCGAGTGGTTGAAACTCATTTTGCGTTTGCCATTGGACAGTATCAACTGCAAACTCAAATTCAGTCACTCAACACCAGTCTAGAAGAACAAGTTCAGCATCGCACCAGAGAGTTCGCCAACATCCAATACGCCCTGGATCAATCTTCGATCGTTGCCGTTACCGATTGCAGAGGCATCATTAATTATGTCAACGACAAATTTTGTGAAATCTCTGGCTACAGCCGTGAGGATTTGATTGGACAGTCCCACCACATTGTTAACTCTGGCTACCATGCCAAAGGGTTTTTTCATCAGCTTTGGCAAACGATCGCAGCCGGAGAGGTATGGCGGGGAGAAATTAAAAATCGTGCCAGGGATGGCTCTGAGTATTGGGTAGACACAACGATCGTGCCGTTACTAGACGATCGAGGAAAACCGCATCAGTATGTGGCGATTCGGAATGACATTACTCAGCGCAAACGCATCGAAGCTGAACAGCAGCAGGCAGAAGCGGCGTTGCAGGAAAGTAACAATCTACTGCGGTCAGTAATTGATAGTACGTCAGATGTAATTTTGGTCAAGGACTTGCAAGGACACCATGTTGTGGTTAATTCGGCAACTGCTGAGTTTTTCAACATAGCGATGGCAGACATTGTAGGCAAAACTGATCTGGAGTTGTTTCCGCCGGAAATCGCCGCTCCTGTGATAGCAACGGATCAAGCGGTGATTAGTAGCGGTGTGTCCTCCACGGTTGAAAACATCGTGGTCAAAGATGGGCAACCCCTAACCTACTCAGCCGCTAAAAGTCCCTGGCGCGACGATCGGGGCAATATTGTGGGATTAATTTGTGTGGCTCGAAATATTAGCGATCGCAAACAAGCTGAAGCCGAACTGGCAGAAAATGAAGCCAAGTTTCGCTACTTAGTCGAAAATGCCACCGATCTCATCTGGTCTTCTAAATTAGACGGCACCCTAACCTACGTTTCTCCCGTTTTCAAGAAGATGTCAGGGTTCGAGCCTGCCGCATTTTTGGGGCGAACCTTCCTGCCGCTGGTTTATCCAGACCATCGCTCAGACTGTCTGGCATTTCTCAACCAGGTGATTGAAACCGGGGAACGACAGAGCGGATTTGAGTTTCAGCATCAGCACCAGGATGGCAGTTGGTTTTGGGTATCTAGCAATGTCGCTCCGATAAAAAATGAACAGGGCGCAATTGTCGGGTTTCAGGGAATTTTGCAAGATATCAACGATCGCAAACAGAGTGAAGCGGCTCTGCGGCAAAGCGAAGAACGGTTTCGTTCCCTCATGCAAGCCTCAGCGCAAATCATCTGGAATACCAATGCAGAGGGTGAATTAGTCACAGAGCAACCTGGCTGGAGTGCTTTCACTGGGCAACCGTTTGAAGCCTATCAAGGTTGGGGCTGGCTGACCAAAATTCATCCAGAAGATAGCGGCTCTGTTGCCGAGGCATGGGCAAAAGCTTTGGGTTCCCGTTCACTGTATGAAACAGAGTTTCGGTTGAGTCGTCATGATGGCGAGTATCGCTACATGAGTTGTCGTGCTGTCCCCATCTTGCATCCGGATGGCTCAATTCGCGAATGGATTGGTGCAAACACCGACATCACAGAGAAAAAACAAGCTGAGATGGCGCTGGCTCAAGCGAAGGATGCTGCGGAAGCCGCAAATTGGGCTAAAAGTGAGTTTCTGGCAAACATGAGTCACGAGCTACGAACGCCGTTGAATGGAGTGATTGGATATGCTCAAATTCTGCAACGAACTAAAACGTTAAACGAAGAAGACCGATCGCGAATTGAAATCATTCACCAGTGCGGCACCCATTTGCTAACCCTGATTAATGACATTCTGGACTTGGCAAAAATTGAGGCACGGAAAACAGAATTACTACCCAGTGATTTTCATTTTCCGGCGTTTCTCCAGGGAGTAGCGGAAATGTGTCGTATTCGAGCCGAGATGAGAGGGATTCACTTTCACTATGAGTCGATTCCAGAGTTGCCGATCGGCATCCGCGCAGACGAAAAACGCTTGCGCCAAGTCTTAATCAATCTCCTCAGCAATGCCATTAAGTTCACGGATGCGGGCAGTGTCAACTTTGCGGTGAGCGTTACCAACGAGGCAAAAATTCGGTTTGAAGTGCGAGATACAGGAATTGGCATCCCTCCAGAAAAACTTCAAGCAATTTTTCAACCATTTGAGCAGGTGAGTGATGCCAAGCGCCAATCGGAAGGAACAGGTTTGGGATTAGCCATTAGCCAGGAAATTGTGCAATTAATGGACAGCACCATTCAAGTGCAAAGTGAACTGGGATCAGGCAGTGTTTTTTGGTTTGATGTGTTGTTGCCAGCCGCAAAAGAATGGATCAGATCCGCTCAAGTCGATCGCCACGGGCAGATTATTGGAATTAAGAATCGGCAGCCCAAAATTCTAGTTGTGGATGATAAATGGGAGAACCGATCAGTCATTTCTAACCTACTCAGTCCGATCGGATTTGAAGTGTTGGAAGCGATCGATGGTAGGGATGGATGGCAACAGCTTTTAGATTTTTGCCCGGATCTTGTCATCACTGATTTAATGATGCCAGACAAGGATGGGTTTGAATTGATCAATCAAATTCGCAATTCAGAATCCTTCAAAGATTTAATCATTATTGTTTCATCGGCGAGTGTGTTTGAGGCAGATCAGTACCGCAGCATTGAGGCAGGTGGTAACGACTTTTTACCTAAACCAGTACTGGCAGGAGAGTTACTGCAAAAGCTACAAAAATATCTACAGTTGCAATGGTTATATGAAGAGCAGAAATCATCCACACAAGCAATTCTGGAATCAGAAGAAATCGTTGTTCCGCCCGCCCCAGAACTCCAAAAACTGCGCGAGTTAGCCATGAAAGGAAACTTTATTGGTATTACAAAGCAGGCTGCATTGTTAGAACAAATGGACGTAAAGTATAGCCCCTTTACCAAAAAACTATATCAACTGGCAAAGAGTTTCCAAGACCAGGAAATTTTAGCACTCCTTCAGCCTTATCAGTAGCGATCGTATATTCAGCCATCCAAAAATCCAACTATGAGCCAGACTGCAACCGTTCTTGTTGTTGATGATAATTTTGCTAACCTGAGTGTTCTTTCTGAAACACTTGATCAAGCAGGATTAGAAGTGTGGGTCGCGCAATCTGGAAAAATTGCCTTAGAGCGAGTCAAATATGCTTTGCCCGATTTGATTCTACTGGATGTGATGATGCCAGAAATTAATGGGTTTGAAGCTTGTCGTCAATTAAAAGCTAATCCAGTCACGAAAGATGTTCCAGTTATTTTCATGACAGCCCTTTCTGATACAGAAAATAAGGTGCAGGGATTACGCCTGGGAGCAGTAGACTACATTACAAAACCCTTTCAGCAGGAAGAAGTATTGGCTCGGATCCAGGTACATCTAAAACTATCCGATATATCTCAGAAGTTGGAAAAAAATAATGCACTTCTGGAGCAAAAAATTACGGAAATTAATCAAGCTTACTGTGATCTACAGCAGATGCAAATCCAACTCATCCAACACGAAAAAATGTCTGGCTTAGGGCAAATGGCGGCTGGAATCGCTCATGAAATCAATAATCCAGTTAACTTTATTTATGGCAATCTTGCCCATGCCAAAGATTATATTCAAGATATTATGGGGCTGCTCAAGTTATATCAGTCGGAATATCCCCATCCCACCTCACGAATTCAAGCGGAGCAAGAAGCGATCGAACTGGACTTTATTCAAGATGATCTCTTAAAGCTATTCAATTCCATGACCCTTGGAGCACAACGGATTCATGAAATCGTGACTTCGATGCGGATCTTCTCGCGCGTTGATGAGGCTGAAATTAAAGCGATCGATATTCATGAAGGGATTGACAGCACTCTCACCATTCTGCAACATCGCTTGAAAACTAAACCCGAATATGCCGCGATCGAAGTGGTTCGGGACTATGAAAAGTTACCTTTAGTTGAATGCTATGCGGGGCAACTAAATCAGGTTTTTATGAACATTTTGTCAAATGCGATCGATGCTTTGGAAGAATACAATCAACAGCGATCGTTAGAGGAGAGTGTTAGCCAACCTGCGACCATTCACATTCGTACCAGGTTATTAGATAACGACTGGGTTACTATTTGTATTGCTGACAATGGGTTAGGCATCGACGAAGCAGTGCAAACAAAATTATTTCAACCCTTTTTCACTACAAAGCCCGTTGGTAAAGGCACTGGTTTGGGACTATCTATTAGCCACGAAATTATTACCCAAAAGCACAGTGGCAAACTCTATTGTCAGTCAAAATCAAAGCAAGGTACTGAATTTATGATTGAGATTCCCATCAAGCAACCAACTTATCTTGCCGCTTAGTTCTTGTTGTGATGGACTGAATCCTCCACCACAACAAGATTCGGGAAACTACAATCCTATTTGATACCGATTTAAACAGTGATAGAGTCCCATTCCTTGCACCGTTCCCCCTTGATAAGAAGGAATCCGCAGGACGTTCAACGATGCTCAGACTTCGACGATCGCTCAGTCGAGTCATCGAGCCGCAAGGGGATCTTAATCTGTAGCATGTAGAAAGCAAACTGGTATGAGATTAAATTCCAGACAAGTAAGGATACAGATAGCTCAACTGAATCCAGGTTTGGGAACCAATTATACCGTCAGCTTTAATAGAGCGACTTGCCTGGAATTGTTTCACACCGGCTTCTGTTTTCGCCCCAAAAATGCCATCAATGGAACCGACGACGAAATCATTGATTGCCAGACGAGTTTGGACTTTATGCACTAAGTCTCCCTGGCTGCCAATTTTGAGTACAGGCAAATACTCATTTTTCCGAGCAATTAATGCTCTCCAAGTCTTCGCACCCACAATCCCGTCGGAAGTCAAGAAAAACCGTTCTTGCATTTCTTTCACGGTGATTTCAGTACGAGTACCAAAGATACCATCCACTGGAATATAGGGCGCACGGAAGAAGGTACAAATTAAGGACTGAAGTTCTTCTACGGCTGCACCCTGAGAGCCAAGTTGCAGGATAGGCTTGTTGATTTGAATGTTAGTCGTCATAGAGTTTGATGCTTAGGTAAAAGTGTTATTTGTTGACAATGCTATGTAACTCCCGAAAGAGATTCGTATGGTTACTTAGGGATGAACTCTTTCAGTTGGTTGCGTTGTCTTTTGGTTACATCAGTCCAGCCATAAAGTTTTTCGGATATAGACAGTGCCTCATTTGAGTGATTTTTAACCCATAGTTTGAGAATCATAAAAATACCCAAAATGAGTGAACGATCGCATCCGAAATAATTTTGCACCCTGATGAGGTTTCATTTAGCGGATGAAAATCCGACGACAGCAAATCTTTCATCAGTGAGTTTTTGTCATGCCTGCTACTCAGCCCCCAGTTCGCTCTTATGACATCATTGGTTTTGGTGATGAAGTTCCCGGTATTTTGGCATTGATCTCTGCTGCACGGGAATTCTATCGGTTGCACGATCGCTATCCTCGTACCCTTTTGATGTTCAAAGGGAATTCTCAACAAGGAGTAGGAGGACATTTAGTTCGCGGCGGATTGTCCTACCTCGATCGCAGCAGCATTCCTCAAGATATTCGCAAATCCCTGGGCTTGCCGACCTTTGGTGATCCCGCAGCAATTTATGAAGAATTCCTGGAAACCGCTGGAGTCTTGGAAATTGGATTAGATCCGCGCCAAGCAGATAAGGCTTTACGAGAAATGCTCAGAAAGGCACAAGTGAGTCTACTCAGCAATATCGAAATTGACGCGGTGTTGAGCGATCGCACCACCATCACAGGCATTCGCTTGACGAACGGAGACACCTATCTGGCAAAGCAATTCATTGATGCCACAGTCAATGCGGAGCTTGCCCAATGTGCGGGAGTGCCGAAACTCAAAGGGTTTGGAGTCATGGGTCTACCAGATTCCGAACTGTCGGTCACGTTAACTTTTGAAACTGAAGGGTTGAGCCTAGACACGTTGAAGCGGCATGAATGGCAATATCTGCAACGCTTCACTGATTTGCAGGACTCTGAGGCACAACACTGGATCGATATCGCAGCAGCAGGAAACCCGGCCCTGGCAGACCAGTTGAGACGGGATCTCCGCGATCGCAATGGCAACCTGAAACCAATGTACGTCGGAAGGGATTACATCGATGTGCGTTGCAAAGCGCTGTCGATCGCCTATCACGCCTTCCGGGGAACAGCCCTTTCTCTGCAAGAGAGTGGTGCCATTTTAGATAACGGCAATGTGGCGAGATTTTCAGACGGCAGATTGTCCTGGAACGCTCTGTTATTTGATGTCAACGCCGATCAGGCAGAAGCTCTGGCACGAGGTAAAGCCAAGCCTACCCCGGCGATGTTGCGTGAAATGGCTCAGGTTGAAACGTGGTTTCGCAGTCTGGGTGCAACCAGGGTTCGTCCGGCGCTGGAACTCTACATTCGCCATGCTGGCAATGTGATGGAGGTCAACGATCCTCTAAGTGGCAGCGAAATGTTAGCGGGAGGAGTGCCTGCAAATGAGGCATTTGGCACGTTTGGCTACCATTTTGATGTCCGTGGTGGTATCGCTGGCTTGGGGGACAGGGCATCGGCTAGAGGCATTGGCAACGTGGTGCCGCTCAAAGCTCCCCTGTTCAATGTGGGGATGCAACACGCTTTAGTGAAATCGATGCGAAATCTGGCTATCATCAGCCCTGCATCGGGGTTTGATGGCTACGCTTGTTCGGCAGGACGCATTGTGGAGTTCAACTGTGCCGTGGGGCAAGGTGTGGGGATTGCAGCAGCGATCGCCCTCTCTCAGGGACGCAACCTCGCAGACATTTCCAACCTGGAAGTCCGCCGTGTTTTGCACCAAACGGGTAAACTTTCTCGCATTTACGGCAGAAGCAACCCCATTGAAGCGGCTCAACTGGATGACTTCGAAAACCGCATTGCCGCCTAGTTTTTCTACCTATGAGTGGCTTCTGTCAACATCTTCTTTCTTGTTCCAATTCATCACTCAAAGGGTTTACTCACTATGAAATCGACTCAATTTTTCGCGATCGCTCTCACTAGCGTCATTGGTCTTGGTAACGGTGCCGCTTTAGCCACCCCCGTTTTGAACGACAACGGCGATTACGTTGGCTCTACCACAAACGGCTACATGACCTGGCAGGTGGTTGACCCTGATCCAAAAGGGTTAAACTGCCGCATGGCAAGCCGATTCCAGCCAGCCTCCCTCGACTCGATCGACAACCCCCTTGCGCTGGGTCAAGATTACCAACACGATGTTTCCAGTTGGAATGTAGTCTTTAGCTTCAAGACTGGTGAACAATTGAGAGCCGTCATTGGCAATGGGCGATTTAACCAAATTATGAAACTGGATGATCAGGGCAAACCCTGGCTGGGAGTTAACACATGGAAAGGAGATTGCTTTGTGCGGGCGAATTATCGCTATGTGCGTCCGGTAGGCAAGCCTGGTTGGAACAAGTAACCGATCGCGGTTGAAAATTGGCTGGGTGTGATCAGTTCACTGCCCCTTGTATCTTCAGGCTGGCTAAATTGGTGCGCTGTAGTTGAAGGGTATTTTTAGTGGCGTTGTGCAGGTCATAGTCGCTGTTGGTGGCGAAAGTGTTAGCCACCAAAATTGGTCTAGCGTTGTTCGTCACCACAATGCCATCTCGTCCATTCCCTTCAATCTTGTTTGATTCAAGCGTTGGGCGAGAATCCCCATTGATGACAATGCCATCTTTGTTCTGGCGAATCTGGTTCGCAAAAATGTTGGGAGTAGCTCGATCGCCGATCGCAATCCCAAAACCCTGATTCCGAATCACATTCCCCTGAACTACCCCGCCGCTATCACGGGTGAACACCAAACCATTGCCACCATTTTGCTCAAAGGTGTTGTACCAAATTTTAGGTTTTGCGTTGCCCGAAACAAACACGCCTTCTCGATCGCTGCCCACAAACCGATTTTGCTCGATCGTGGGCGATCCCGTTTCAACCCAAACCGCTGTGCCACGAGTGTTGGGATTGGTGATCGACAATCCGGCGATCTGGGAGTCTTTGTTGGCGACGATCGTCACACTCTGTCCCGCCCAAGTGGGACTGAGAAATTTACCACCTCCCGTAATTTGAATCTCCTGGGGCGGGGTATTTGGCTCTCCTCGCAAAAACACTCCAGGCTTCATTTGCAGGGGAAACTTTTCTCCTGTGGCAGCATTGTAAATTCCCGGCAACACGTAAATCACCGTACCAAACTTCGCCTGCTGCATGGCGTGGGTGATGGTCTTAAAGGGTTGAAAATCATTGCCAGGATTGCGATCGCTGCCGTTCTGCGAATCCACATAAATATCAGGAGTGTTGTCAACTCTATCGCTTGGAGTGGGCTTGGGCGGATTGCGTGGATCGTAGGTTTTCTCAGAATGACCCTGCCCGACCCGCATCCCACCAGATGGTAGAAACAGTTGTAACACGCGCCCCTGGCTATAAAGCACCTGAAAGGATTGTGCCTGTTGTCCGGCTAAAGCGGCATCTTTGTAAAGCTCTTCGTCAGCAAGCAACTGTCCTGCTTCACATTCAAGGAAATACAAGACCTGCCGTTGCAGTTGGGGAGGCGACTGAATCTTTTCCCCGACTTGTCGCGCTTGTTCAAGCGCTTGAGTGGTTGGTTGTGGTGGCGTTTCGGGAAACCAAACCCCATTTTCGTCAGAACTAACCCCTCCGTTCGCAGGTTTGACTCGATTCTGAGTCGTCAATTCAGTTGAGTTAAATTCTTCAATCCGTGCATTGAAAGGATTTGGATCAGTACCCTCGCGCACATAAGTCACCTGCCAACTCTCCCGAACACGGGCGATCGCCGCCGTACATTGTGTTTTTGCAGGTGTGTCAGAAGTTGTCGCGCAACCGCTAACTCCCAGCAACAGTCCCCCCATCATCCAGGCGATCGTCCGTTTCATGAATCCATTCCTCGCTACCCTTCTATTTCGTTGCCCTGGGCAGGCATGAAGCACTGCCCCTCCAAGCTCTCTCTCTCCAACCTCCAACCCCCCTCCCCTAATCCCTATTCCCCTATTCCTATTGGAACCAGCGATCGTAATTCTGAACATCCCCCATAGACATTTTCCTGAATTGGAACATTTGCTTTAAAATCGACATTGTTAACTTCTATTACTGCCAGAACCACAGATTCTCATTCAAGCCAACTCTGGTGTTCTGGTCATGTTCAGGCTTTAGACCGATTACCTGTCAATCTAGTAGAGAGAAGAACTCATGGCATTTGAACAGCCTCCCTTACCTTTTGATAAAGATGCTCTAGAGCCGTATGGCATGAAAGCCGAAACCTTCGACTATCACTACGGCAAGCATCACAAAGCCTACGTTGATAACCTCAACAAAATGACTGAAGCCACCGCAATGGCAGAGATGTCTTTGGAAGATGTCATCAAAGCCACCTACAACGATTCCAGCAAGCAGGGCATTTTCAACAATGCGGCTCAAGTTTGGAACCATACCTTCTTCTGGAACTGCCTCAAAGCGGGTGGCGGTGGTGAGCCGACTGGTGAACTAGCTGAGCGGATCAAGAAGGATTTTGGCAGCTTCGACAAGTTCAAGGAAGAATTCACCACGGCTGCAACCACCCAGTTTGGTAGCGGTTGGGCATGGTTGGTGGAAGACAACGGCACCTTGAAAGTGACCAAAACCCCCAATGCGGTTAACCCCATTGCTGAAGGGCAAAAGCCTTTGTTGACGTTGGATGTATGGGAACACGCTTACTACATTGACTTCAAAAATGCTCGTCCCGCTTTCATCGCCAATTTCCTGGACAAGCTCGTGAATTGGGATTTCGTTGCCGCTAACTTGGCTGCGTAATTCTCAAAACCTATTTGCTTTTGAAGAGCAGTCGCGATCGCGGCTGCTTTTTGATTAAATTGTGCGCCAATCAACAGCGGTTCGCTTCAATCCTTCCCGTTTGCTCAAATTGGACAGCCGATCGCGATGCTGCCGAATGTACGTAATCACGGCTTCACTGTCTGTTTTGGCATATTCCCGCAATGCCCACCCGATCGCTTTTTGAATGAAAAATTCCTTGGAAGCACCATTCAGAGTACAACAGCGAAACAATCGCTCCACATCCGTTTTTTGCTTGTAATCTAATTGATGCAGAATGGCGACTCGCCGTAACCACAGATTCTCATGGGTGCTATAAGCCTCAATCGTGGGCAGTAATTCAGGAAACTTCAACACTAAGCCGCCTGTAATGCGATAGGCAAGCGGATCGATCGTGTCCCACCAAGAATGAGTGAGGATCAGTTCTTCGACGATCGGCAAGGAAGAAGCCGTCAACTCAGCAAAGAACTTCCGCAGTAACCCAACCGCAAAATAATGAAATTCTCGTTGCGGCTGACGGTAAAGTAATAATGCTGTTTCTCCTAGCCAGGCTTCAGTCACCAATGGCTTGAGTTGTGGATAAATTTGTTTGGCAATTCGCTCTTGTTCCGGCGCTTGAATGCCCCAAAATGGAAACAAATTTTTCATGTATGCCGCCATCGCGATCGCTTTTTCAGCATCTTGTTGACGCTCAAACTCCCCCCTAACCCACTCCACCAACTCCTGCGGACTGATGTGCTTCTCGGTCATCCTTTCCTCTTTACTTTGCACTGGGCAGGTATGAAGCACTGCCCCCACCCACTTGTTTCTCTTCTGCCCCTTGTCTCCTTTTTACATTCTCCCTTTGCTTCTTCCCAACCCCCACTCCCTTTTCCCCATTCCCCTATGTCCCAACCTGCCGTATTCATGGATCGCGATGGTGTACTCAATATCGAGGCTGGGTACATTCACGAAGTCGAGAATTTAAACCTGATTTCTGGTGTGGCTCAGGCAGTTCGCAAATTGAACGATCGGGGTTTGTTCTGCTGTCTTGTCTCCAATCAGTCGGGTCCTGCCCGTGGGTATTATCCCGCCAGCCATGTAGACGCTTTACACGCAAGGCTGTGTTGGCTACTGCAAGAAGAAGCTGGCGCACACCTGGATGCCCTCTATTATTGCCCCTACCTGAGTCAACCTGAAGGGGGCACCGATCCCGAATACACCTGCTGGAGTACTTGGCGCAAACCCAATACCGGCATGCTCGTTGCCGCTGCCTGGGATCACGACCTGGATATTTCCCGTAGTTTCATGATTGGGGATAAAGCGACCGATGTAGACATGGCACATAACGCCGGTTGCACTGGAATTCTAGTTACCACTGGTTTCGGGGAACAAGTCCTCAGCGGCAGCTACCAGCACCATACCCAGCCTGACTACATTGCAAAAGATTTATCAGAAGCCGTAGATTGGTTGCTAGAACAGTAGGTGAGTGGGTGAGTGGGTAAGAGAGTGGGTGAGTGGGTGAGTGGATAAAGCCCATCTACCCACCTACCCATCTACCCATCTACCCATCTACCCATCTACCCGCCTAACCCATCTACCCGCCTAACCCATCTACCCGCCTACCCGTGCCTCAAGCAATATCCGGTGGAATTGAAGGGGGAACCGCCTGCTGTTGCAATTGAGCCTGGATCACTTCTTGGATGTCAGCCCGACGAATTTGAGTGCCAGCCAGCGTGTTGCCGGGAACTTCAAAGAAAATAATGCTGTCAATTCCCTCTAACGCCACCATTTGAAACAGAATGTGGGTGACAGGGATAGGCAGTGCCATCAATTGGGGATCTTTAACAGGATTTGGACCCGAAGCCACGTCTTTCAAACTTGGAAAGGCATAGATCACATGGGTTTCTAGCTCTGGCTGGTCTTGGTGGCTTATGATGTTGACAACCCAGTTCTGATCGAGCGACTGCACAATGTAGTACTGCAAGTGGCGGAGTTGGGAGGCAAACTGTTTAAGAACGGGTGCGATCGCCTCAATCAGCGCTGGAGTTACTCCATCCTGGGGTGCATGGTCAATCAGGTCTTGGATTTGCTCATCTAAATTCACGAGTTTTTCCTCAGGAGTAGTGCTTGGGCTTAACCTTTTATCTCATCTAACCTGATTTTTGATCTGGACGTGGGCAATTGAATGTTGCCAGAATTGGAACAGTTTTGTAGCTATTTGGAATTCTCACATTGAATACCTTAGGGGAAATCTGCCAAAGCGTGGAGCCAATTTTTCGACTACTGTTGAGCGAATTTAAGCTTTCAACCAGCGCTTCCGAGCAGAACTGCCAGGATGTGGCAGACCGAATTTCAAAAGAAGTCCATCGTATCTGCACCGAAAGCAAACGGATTCAAGCTTCTGGTGAGGCGGAATCGTGGGCTTTGACCTTAGCAAAACACCGCTTACAGCAATGCTTGCACTATTACAAGTTAGGTTCCGAACGGGGACGGGTGGAACTGGCAAGTACCCTGAGCGCCGTGGTTTATCGCTACATCACCCCGCCGCAGTCTCAATCGACTTACCAGGCTCGATTACCCCTGATTGAAGACTTTTTGCAGCTTTTTTTGATCGAAGCCATTAATGCGTTTCGGCGAGAAAATCAATTGCCAGCAACTTACCAGCCCCGCACCATGCTGGAACTGGCTGAATATATGGCATTTACCGAGCGCTACGCCAAGCGCCGGATTCCGCTACCAGGCAATCGGACTCAGCAACTCATCATCCTGCGTGCTCAAACCTTCTCTCAACAACAACCGATAGAAACTCCCGTTGATATTGAACAAGCCGCAGAAGGGATGTCTGGAGATGCAGAGAACTCCTGGAGTGCAGCTTCCATGCAGCAAGTCCGAGAACAGATGGTCGCTCAGGAGCCGGAACCCGCAGAAGACACCCTACGGCAAACTATTATTTCGGAACTTATCGCTTATCTGGATGAACGGAATCAGAGTGATTGTGCGGATTATTTCATTCTGCGGCTACAGGATTTGCCTGCGAGTGAAATCGAGGCAATTATGAATAAAACGCCCCGGGAACGGGATTATCTTCAGCAACGATTTAAATATCACCTGATTCGTTTTGCTTTGTCTCATCGTTGGGAATTAGTCCACCAATGGCTAGAGGCAGACCTGGAGAAAAATTTGGGTCTCACGCTTCAGCAGTGGCAAATTTTTGTGTCGCATCTGGATCCGAATCAGCAAAGGCTCCTGCAATTGAAGCAACAAAAATTACCAGATGCGGAAGTCGCTCAATTACTGGGATGCAGCGTTACCCAGGTGCAGAAGCAATGGTTCAAATTGTTGGAACACGCCTGGGAAATTCGTAACTATCTGGCAAATGGGGTGGATGATGCGATCGAGCCAGCCAAAGGGCAGAAGTTTGTGGATGAATCCGGAGAAGGTGAATCTACCCATGAATAGGGATTTGTATCATGAATCGTGACTCAGAAGATATTCAGAAGCGTATACTGATGCTGTTACAGGGGTTTCCATCTATGAACTCATCAACATCTGATTTCTCTGAGTCTAATCGCTCTTTTCAGAAAGAGCCTTCCCTTGAACTTGGAGATGTACCAGTTGTGCAAGAACGCTTTCAAGCTTTGTTGAAACATCGATTACAAAGCGAAATCCAAAAAAATCCCCCGCTCTTCCCCTGGGAGACGGAACTCGTTGATTATGGCACCGAGCCTGAAGCGGTTGTTGAACCAGGCGTATTGATCGATGCAGTCCCACGATCGCGAATCGGTGTTCCGGGTTGGTTGCGCCAGGTCAAAAATCTCTCATTACCTGTACCCGCGCAAATTCCTGAACCGGTGTTGGCAACTTTATTTCAACGCTGCCAAGAAGCAGTGCAATCTTCTTTGCAGGAAGGCGCGAAGTTGGTTCGGGCAGTGGAAGAATTGTTCCCAGGGCAAGACGAAGCCCTCAATTATCTGGCGGGTAACGTGATGATGGCTCCCGCTCGATCGCCCAAAGCAACGACGGCTGAACCCCCAATCCAGTACGAGGAAGTGGTGCCGGATCAGCAGATGGTGTTGTCGTTGTTGGCAGCACGAGAAATTCTCAATACCCTGTCTCTGAAAGTGTCTGCCTCTGAACCTGTAGTCGATCGCTCCTGGCAAACCGATGCCGGGTTGCTGTCGCTGCATCTGGAATATGTTCAGACTTCTGTACCCAGTGTGCGAATTCATGCCATTTTGCCCACGGCTGGCGCTTTGGCAGTCCGCAATGGGGAACTACGCACCACCGCTCAACGGACGACCGCTGGACGGCTCAGTGCTGAACTGTTTGAACCCCAGCCTAACCATGTCTACACGGTGGAATTCTATCTAGCAGAAATCGAGCAACCGCTCACCTTTGCGCTGCGGGTGAGCTAGCAGGGCTAGTTGAATTCTTGGGATTGTGGAATAAATAAGATCGAAAAGTTGTTAGTGGGTTGGGGCGAACGGTCTTCGCCCGTACAGGAAAATTTCGGAGTTAATAAATTCTCATTCCTTGGGGAAGTTGCCAAGTCAGTTTCTATTGAGCAACGAAAAGTGGTCTAAATCGTAGGAATAGGCGATAACGGATAAAGACCGTCTCGCTCCTTCACCAGTCCTGCGCCTATGGCTACTTCGTCTCGTGGAAATTGGGTGCGATCGCTCCCTGGGATTAAAAAAATTTGGCATCGTCTGGAAAGTCAGCCTTTACCAGAGGTTGAAGAGTCCATTTTGCTGCGAGTGTTGACTCAAGCAATGGTGATTGTGGGCATCCTTGCAACGGATATTGCTGCAGAAACTCAGGCGAGCATCTGGGCAATTCCACTGACCATGCTGGGCGGATACTGGAGTTGGTCTCATCGGCGCAGACGCAACATCATCACCAAGTTTTGTATCGCGATTGGGATGTTGCTGGCGCTGGTATTTTTTTTCCTGAGTATGCGCGAAAGCCTCAACGATACGCGCATCATTCTAGCGGGTCTGCTGATTCAGCTTCAGACTTTGCATAGCTTCCATATGCCTCGCCGTCAGGACTTAGGCTACTCCATGATCATTGGCTTGATCCTGATTGGGGTTGCCAGCACCCTGAGTCAAACCATGATTTTTGGGTTACTGCTGCTGGCATTTTTGATCATTTCCTTACCTGTACTGGTTCTGGATTATCGCTCTCGCCTTAACCTGGGTATTGCTCAACGCTCACCCTTCAAGCGAGTTGGACTCTCGTTGCGTCGATTAGGGATTTTTCTAGTCGTGATCTTAGCGTTGGGGTTGAGTTTGTTTTTGATGATGCCGCGTCTACCAGGATACCAACTGCGAACTTTTCCAGTGAGTGGACAAATCAATCAAGATTTTCAAGATAATCAGCAAATTATTAATCCGGGCTATGTGCGTCAGGGAAATTTGGCGGGTGGAACCGGAACAGGATCCGGACAAGGGCAGCAAACGGGTCCGGGAGAAATGGATGAGGATTATTACTACGGGTTTGGGAGTCGGATTAACCAGAACCTGCGAGGCATGATGAAGCCCAAGGTCGTGATGCGAGTGCGATCGCAGGCGAAGAGTTTCTGGCGGGTGATGGCGTTCGATCGCTACCTGGGGCAAGGTTGGGAAATGTCTCGCAACGACAAAACCGAAACGATTAAGCGTCCCTTCTGGTCGTACCAGTTTTATCTGCCTGTTCCCGTTACCCTCACTCAAAGGAAAGAAGTGGTTCAGACTTACACGATCGTGTCCGATCTGCCCAATGTGATCCCAGCAATGGTTCATCCCCGTGAAGTTTACTTTCCGACTCCAGAAATTGCCTTGGATCTGGAAGGTGGCTTAAGATCGCCCGTGGGACTTCCAGAGGGCTTAACTTACACGATCGTGTCTCAGGTGCCGATCCGCGATCGCACTCGTCTGCGCCAAGCCTCAACGCAGTACCATCCTGTGACACGGCAATTGTTTCTGGAGGTGCCAGCGGCAATTCGAGCAAAAGTGCGATCGCAAACAGAAGCTCTGTTGGCAACCTCCGAAACTCCCATCTCCAGCCCCTATGAAAAAGCATTATTCCTGGCACAAGCTCTAAAGCAACGCTACTCGATTCAGCCGGAAATGCCTTACCTCAACCCCAAGGAAGATATAGTTGAAGCCTTTTTATTCAAATACAAGGGGGGCTATCCCGATCATTTCGCCACGGCATTGACTATCATGCTGCGATCGATCGGGATTCCGGCACGGTTGGTCGTTGGGTTTGCTCCAGGTGAATTTAACCCATTTACAGGCTTGTATGAGGTGCGTAATACCGATGCTCACGCGATGACGGAAGTTTACTTTCCAAAATTTGGCTGGTTTGCCTTTGATCCCATCCCCGGACACGAATTAATTCCACCTTCGGTTGAAGAGGATCAAACCTTCAGTGTTTTGCAACAGTTCTGGAATTGGATCGCCGGATGGCTCCCTTCACCGGTGAGTAGTTTTTTCAGCAGGCTGTTTGGGGGTGTGATTGCCTGGGTTATGGGCACGATCGCCTGGGTGGTTAATCTGTTTCAGCAAGGATGGGTGGGGTTGTTTACTTTGCTGTTGCTGGGGGTCGGGTTAGCCTTTGTCGGTTGGTTGCTCTGGCAGGGTTGGGGTAATTGGCGATATCGGCGCTGGCTAGCGAGTTTGCCCCCGATCGAATCGCTCTATCACCAAATGATGGACTGGTTGAATAGTCAAGGTTTGGGCAAAAAAGCCCCCCAAACGCCCTTTGAGTACGTGCGTCAGGCACAGGCAACCCAACCTGCCCACCGTGCTGCCGTCATCGAACAAATTTCCCATGCCTACGTGCAGTGGCGCTATGGCGGCAAATCACCGGATATCAACCAACTGCGTCAGGCTTTCAAGGATTTGAAACAGCGATCGCCTCGCCCCAGTAAACCAAAAAATTCGTAAGCTCAGATGACGCGAATTCATTTGCTAATTGTCACGGACGATAAAGGAAGGCGTGAATTGAGTCTTGAGGCTCCGTTTTACTCAATAGGACGCGGTCCAAGGTGTGATATTCGTTTGCGTACACAATTTGCCTCCCGTTGCCATGCAACATTGATTCAATTGCGTAATGATGACGATGACTTCAACTATCGAATTATAGACGGTGCCCCAAAAGGTAAGCCAAGTGCAAACGGCATTATTGTTAATGGTCGAAAAGTTTTAAGCCGTGATCTTCAGCATGAAGACGAGATTGTTTTTGGTCCGAAATGTAGTGCAGTCTACTATATTTTGAGAAACGACCAATCATCTGGTGGCAGTGCATTTGCCCCATCTCCTGTTTATCCTGGCTCTCCCAATTCATGGCTACCTAGTTCTGAGCAAAAAGAGAGTTCTTCTGGGCAAAATGCTTGAAATACTTCCTTTTAGTGATCAGAATGCACTGATTGGTGAACCCAGACTCTGAATTGTTTAATCGCTTGAATTTCACCAACTTCAAATCGTTTTGCCAGGAACTCCAGCACGATACTGGCTGGGAGCCAGGGGAATGTTGAACTGCGATCAACTGGAGCATAAGCTTGATTTTGCAGCACGTAGTATTGCAGCGTTTTGCCATCATACTTCCACAGTTCTGGAACGCCCAAGTTGGCGTAGATCGGTAGCCTTCGGTCAGACGGATTGGTAATATCAACTTCTAACACTAAATCAGGCGGTGGATCGATCGTCAGATCAATCTCCTCTTTGTCGCGTACCTGGGGTTCATTTTGAATGTAATAACAAGAGTCTGGTTCTCCTCCAGCTTGCTGGTCACGTCGCTTCATCGTGAGAGAACCCAATTTACGGAGGTTGAGATTGAGTTCCTCTGCAATCACAGTGATGAGGCTTTCGATGAATCGATTACTTCCCTCATGGCGAGACAAGGGCGACATAATTTCCAATGTTCCCTCAAGATAGTAAAATCGGGCACTGCGCTTTTCGCCAGATTCTGTCAGAAGGCGCTCGAAGGTCTCCCAACTGATGTTGTGCAAAACTACCCGCTCTTCTGCCAAGGCAGCAATGTGGGGTTCCTTTGGTGCATGAGATAGATCTAAAACCATTAGCTGCCTCGAAAAATGCTTTCGACTGCGCCACTAATGCGATCGAGATCTTCCTTCAACATCGGTGCCCACTCGACTCCAGCTCGATCACCATTGTCAAAATACTCATGACTTTGAATAGACAGTAGCAGCAGAGAATACGCCAGGTCGCGATCGATCGCCGTTGCGTCTTTTAACGCATCTAATACAACCTTCAATGCCAGCAAAATTTGGGTGACCTGACCTGGAACCGGAGGGCTTCCCTGTTTTAAGCGGCTCAACAGACTATCAGAATGCTGAGTGGCATCCATTCCTTGTGTAATTAACAGGTTATGAGCAGTTTGGTAATCCACAAGCAGTTCGACTCGCTGGCTTTTAAACAGGACAAATTATATCGCCCCATTGTAAGTGGAGTCGGGTCAAAACGAATCGTATCCATTGCGGTTGGAGCGAGAGTCAGAGAATAAACCCAAAAGCGGACCCAAGATCGCGCCAAAAACAAACCCACCTGCGTGTGCCCAGTAGGCGATTCCACCGCTCTGCATCCCAATGTTCATGGGTGCGTTTAGGCTAATCAACCCGTAGAGCGCTTGCTGAACAAACCAGAATCCTAGAAAAAATACAGCAGGGATGCGAATGGGTGCCAGGATGAAGCCCAGAGGAACGAGAGTGAGTACTCTAGCATTGGGATATTTCAAGATGTAAGCCCCCATCACACCGGCGATCGCGCCACTTGCCCCCAAAGATGGGATGGGCGAGTAGGCAGAGAAGAACCACTGAGTTAGTGCCGCCAAAGCTCCACACGCCAAATAAAAAATCAAATATTTCAAATGTCCCAGGGACTCCTCGACATTATTGCCAAAAATCCATAGGAACAACATATTTCCAGCAATGTGCAGAAACCCACCGTGTAGAAACTGAGAGGTAAATAACGTGACCCATTCTGGAACGGCATGGGCATTTCCTCCTCCTGAAAAACTGGCGGTTAACTCTTTGGGAACGACTGCCCAAACCCGCAAAAATTGCTCCAGTTGTTCTGGCGCTAGAGAAAGCTCGTATAGAAATACCAAAACGTTGGCAATAATTAACCCGTAGGTCACGTAGGGCGTAATCGAAATTGGGTTTTCATCTCTCAGTGGAACCACAGTGGCTATCCTTTGCAGTCATGATGTTACAAAGACGATACATGGAGATTTGCTAATTTTCTACCCTTCCCAAGAAGGATTTGTTAGTTGTGATGTCATAAAAAATCCCTCTTGGTGTGAGCCGAGAGGGATAGCAATCAAAAAAGATTAGGTAATGTCTTGACTACCAGCCTTTGTTAGCCTGATTTAGAACAAAAGCTGCTACATCTTCAATCTGGGCACTGTTCAAACGACTCTTGAAAGCTGGCATCGAATTTTTGCCGTTCGTTACCTGCAATTTAATTGCGTCTAAGGAGTACATCCCGTATCTTTCCAGTGCGTCCTTTTTCAAGGTTTTACTGTTGATAATGACGTTTTTACCTCCAACGTGGCAAGCGGAACAGTTGGCGTTGAAGATCTTGGCTCCATTGCTCAGTTCGGTTGCACTTGCGATCGCTGAATGCCACAGCACAAAGAACGCGATCGTAAAGCTAAGAGTGATGATCAGCTTTTTCAATAGAGTCTCCAGAAACTAGCCAGCAACGGTAATTTTACCAACCATCCCAGCACCGCGATGGGGTTCACAGTAGTAGGAGTAGTCCCCTACAGGTGCATCAGCCGGAATAGTGAGTTCAAAGCTGCTACCGGGAGTCATCTCTAACTTTTTGTGAGACAGAGAGGTGGCGAGGGCTTTGTCTCCACCGGGAACAGAAGCCACATCAAATACAACGTTGTGGGGTGGAACCTTGTTAATCACCCACTTCACAGTGTCACCGGGTTTTACGCTGATTTTAGCGGGATCAAATTGCAGCATTCCGTTATCTGCCCCCATTTTTACGGTGAAGGTTTCAGCGGATGCAGGAGCGACAGAGATAAACAGGCTGCTAACAATAAGCAGAGCAGCCGCAACAACTAAGCAAAAGCTTTTTGCAATGGAAGTGATTGATTTCATAACGTGCCTACAATCTACAGCTTGCGTACAGTTCAAATTTTAAGACAATTGTGAAGAAGTCGGATACGTAAAACCGAATTAATCGTCTAGCCAGCAATATAGGGGTCAGCCACAGCTTTCGCAGGCATCATGTCAGCACAGTTGGACAGGTAGACGACCAAGGTCGCGACCCAGTTGCAATGAAGGCGTGCGATACAGCATCCATGACCCCTACATAAATCAAACTCTGGCAGGATTTAGTAGTAAATCTTGCCACCACCCCACTTCTCACCTACAACCTTGGGTTGCAGCAGAATGTGTCCAGCGATCGCCACCAGGTCATCTTGGGTCAGGTTTCGCATTTCGGGGAAGGTATCCTTACTCTTGAGACTGGGATGGACTTCGGCAATGGACTGTTCACCGTCATAGCTGGTGGGATCGTTCATGTAGTCCACCAAAGCATCAATATTATTGCGGGGAGGCGTTGCCAGAGATAATGCTTCCGGATCAAGTCCAATATTGGGATCAGTTTTGGTAACACCCCCAACGTGGCATTGAGCGCAGGCG
>JANRIN010000269.1:0-65808 GCA_033764965.1 Leptolyngbyaceae cyanobacterium bins.302
GTCATGGAAACCGCTTGCGGATTACATAACTTCCGGCTCACTCATCGTCAACTTAAGGTGCAAAAGAAAGCAGCTTAATCAACCAATTCTTAGAGGAAGCTATTCATTTTCTAGTACATTCTTATTTCCAATAAAGTCTAAAATAAAAATGTCCACTATCGCGAATAAAGCCGTAATGGGTGATACGCCAAAAATCAGTTTCGGGAGCAGTTTTGATAACGATTTGATTCCCTGAGTGTGACCAATTGGGAGGTTCATTTAACCATTGCATTGACTCTCTTCTCCTATGCTACATTCGTTCTTCTGTCATCAAACGCATAACAATGGGATGATGGGAAGGCATTCAACCCTTAATCATCAAACAGTAACTCAACTAGAGCTTCTACCAGGCGATCGAGGGTTATATTCATCACATCTTTGCCTTGCAGCATTTCCATCATTTGATAGTAGTAGCTCAATGTGCCAGAAATAATCCAGGCAGTGGCTTCTGGATCAGAACTGCGAAGTCCAGCCGCGTTTTTTAGATAGTCCGTTGACACTTGTAAACCAGGTTTTTCGAACTGTTCAACATAAAATTTTGCTAACTCAGGAAACCGACCTGATTCCCCCACAATTAGCCGATAGAAATTCATTCGCATTGGATCAAGATTTTCAGGAGCAATGCTCTTAGCCATCAACAAACGCAATTGTTCTACTGGGTCAGATGGCAATGGCTCTGAGGTAAATACCTGGTGTAAGTGCTGCTCTGCCGTATATTGAACGATCGCCGCAAAGAGCTTCTCCTTGCTCTCAAAGTAGCTGTAGAGCGTCTCCTTTGACACGCCTGCGGTCGCTGCAATCCGAGCCATGCTGGCGGCGGCATAGCCATCTCGCAAAAACTCTTGCATCGCTCCCTGCAAAATTTGTTCGGCTTTAGCAGTTTGCCTGAATTCCTTCGGCATCACAAACCCTGACTCAACCGATTTAATCGTACCGTACCGTACAGTCTAAAAACCACCCGATCGGGGGACTTGGCAGTCGAATATTCAACCTATTATGAAGTTAATCGAACCGAACGGTTTGGTTCGATTGTTGAGCCAATAGCCAGGAATGCAATTGCGTTCCAAGACCTATGCCCAGTGCAGTGCAGGAATGTAGAATGCTGATTCACACCAGGGTGCAAATTTTCATTAACGCACCGATCGAGCAAGTGTTTGATTGGTCGATCGACAGTCAAAACTTACCCAGATTTTTTACTGGGTATCAAGCCATTCCTGCCATCCTGCGTGCAACCACAACCGATGGGTTACCTCTGCACGAAGGCAGTATACGCATTGTGCAAAACAGTGACGGTTCTGCGATCGAGGAGGCGATCGTCTCCCTGCAACGTCCGACGCTGCAAGCCTACACATTGCTACGTGGATTTAAGCCACCCTTCTCATGGCTAGTGCGATCGGCATCGGGGCAGTGGTCATACCGGACGAGCAATTCAGGCACGACTATCACCTGGCAGTTTGATTTTAAGATGCACCATCTACTCGCTTATGTTGCCTTTCTGGCACTGGTCAAGCATCCATTTCAAACTGCCCAACGCATTTGTCTTGCAAACCTCAAACAGACGATGGAACATGCTAGTTGAGAATTCATAGAACATCTGATAACTCTTCCAGCAGGCGACGCAGTTGAGCCATCTTCCGCTGACCTAACAGATCTGCCCACTCTGCTTCCACTTGTCCGCTGATTTGAATTGCCATGTGCTGCACTTGTTGTCCTTGCTTGGTGAGATGAATTAACTATCAATTCAATTGTAAGGAGAAACCATGATGATGATTCATCACATTTCAATTCCGGCAAATGATCCGCTCCATGTTGCCGAGGTATTAGCAGAAGTCTTGAATGGAAAGGTTGGCGTTTTTCCACCCAACCTCAACAGCTACATGGTGGTGGCAGGTGATGAATATGGCACGTTAATTGAAATCTATCCCGCAAACAGCGAAATTGTTCCCGGAGTAGGCGATCGCCAAGCCTGGTTCCAACAAAATAATCATCCTGCCACTTACAATGCTGTTCATGCCGCAATTTCGATATCCACAAGCCTGGAACAGATTGAACGCATCGCCGCGCGGGAAGGATGGCGAGTTTTGCTCTGTAATCGAGATGGACTATTTGATGTGGTTGAATTTTGGGTTGAGAATCAACTGATGCTGGAGTTACTGACCCCAGCGATCGTTCATAAATATCTCAATGCCATGCACCCCAAAAATCTAGAACAACTCATGCTGAATATGGCACAGGTAGAAGCGAGAGTTTAGATATTAGTGCTGAGGGCTTGTAAGAATTACTTGCTAATCAAGTAATACCAGGCAGTGCTTTAAAGCCTTTCAGTGGATTGTTGACCTGAGATCTTGCACCCGTTACAGGAAGAGGCTTGAAATAAATTTCAGGCTCAAAACTAAAACCTACTAAAACGGGTTAAAACCCTTTCCCAGTCAGTCCTCCAGTCAGTTTTAACTGACTTAAGTTTTGAGCCAGTACTTTAGTTCAGGGCGACTGTTGAGAATAGTGCAAGACCTAAGTTAACCCTTGATCATCCCCCTGAATCCCTTCTTAAAAAGAAAGACTTTAAGCGGTTTGGTTCCCTATTTTTTAAGGCGGGCTAAGGAGGATCAAAGAGCTTTAAAGCACACCCTGGATCTTTTATTGCCAGATTAATAGCAGTGACCTACACGTCTACCCTACTCGTGATTATTCCTTCTGTTTAAACAGAGTACATTTTTGCACTTTGAAACACATTTCAGCCCTGCATTGGAGGGTTTTGTTGGTGCCTTGATGTTCAGTGTTCCCCCGAAAATAAAGCCGCTACATGGAACCTTTATTTTTTAAACCAGCGGTGTGGCGAGTGTTTACTGTGTTAATTCATCATGACTTTTCTGAAGTATGCTGCAAAAAGCTATTCAAAAATGCAAGAATCTGTTCGCAATGATTAAGTTTTAGAGCTAGACTTTATTAATTAATAGTTTGCTCAAGTAAACTGCTACTGAAATATAAACAAAATTCAACAGTCTGTTTGCAGAATCCAGTGAGCGCCAGAATTCTGATTGTAGAAGATGAAGTCCTAGTGGCACGGGAAATTGAGAGTCACTTGAATGGGATGGGTTATACGGTTGTTGGAATTGCGATCGCACCTAAAACAGTGATCCAACAGGTCGCCACAACCTTACCAGACTTAGTGCTAATGGATATTAATTTACCAGGCTCCGAGGATGGGGTTACGCTGGCAGGAGATATTCGCGATCGCTTTCACATTCCTGTAGTTTATGTCACTGCTTACACGGACTCTGCCACCCTAGACCGGGTAAAAGCAACCGATCCCTACGGATATATTTTGAAACCCTTTAGTGCGCCAGCCTTGCGGGTTGCGGTTGAACTTGCCCTCTCTCGCCAGCAAACCCATCAGGAGCAAATCACTCCGGCATCGTCGCAACCCGCCTCAGTCGAGTTTTCGCCAGAGGGACTGCCCCCCAACAAGTTACAGGCTGTGCTCCTCTACATTGAGGACAATCTCAATCAACCCTTAAGCTTAGAGGTACTTGCTCAAGTTGTGGGAATGTCTTCTTACTACTTTGCGCGACTGTTCAAACAATCTACTGGACGATCAGTGCATCAGTATATCATCCACCAACGGATAGAACGGGCAAAGCAGCTATTGCGAGGGGAGGCGCTGCCTACTGATCAAAATATAGTAGCGTCACCAGTCAAAAAGAGCATTGCTGAAATTGCTAGAGAGTGCGGATTTGCCAATCCTAGCCATCTTGCCCTTCACTTCAAGCGGATTGTAGGAGTTACGCCCAAACAATTCCAACGCTTTTAGAAGGCAATCATCTATCGCAGAGGAGCAAGCACAATGATGCAACTGGGGATGGTCTTGCTGGGAGTAGGAATTAGTGGGTTACTCATTTTCTTGCTAGAACGCACCCATCAAACTGAAGCAGTGCTCCGACAATACGAGCGGATCGTATCCTCAACTCCCGATGGGGTTGCTCTGGTCGATCGCGCCTATACCTATCGCCTGGTGAACCAAACCTATCTCAGCAGGATGAACAAACAGTGGGCAGAAATTGTTGGGCACGCAGTTAGCGAAGTCATGGGAGAAGCACTGTTTCAGGACATTGTGAAGCCTCAGTTCGATCGTTGTTTGCAGGGTGAAACAATTTATTACGAAGCCTGGTTTGATTTTCCCAATAGTCAGCATCGTCTCATAGCAGTTACTTATGCTCCCTACCTGGAGCTTGACAACACCATTTCAGGCGTTGTGGTAACAACCCGTGACCTGACCGATCTCAAGCAGGCAGAAATTGCGTTGCAGCAGCAAACAACCCAAGAGCAGGCATTTAGCCGAATTATTCAAGCGATTCGCAGTTCTCTAGATCAAGATGCGATCTTTGCCACTGCAACCCGCGAATTTGCTGAACTGTTGCAGCTAGATTTGGTGAGCATTGCCCAATACTTCCCGGATCGGCACTGTTGGGTGTCGATCGTTGAACATATTCGCAAACCAGGCTATGAGACTCTTGTAGGGGTTGAACTACCTGATAACAACCATCCTCTGGCTGAGCAATTGAGGCGGGGAGAGATTGTGGTGGTGGAAGACAGCCACACAGTGCAAAACTCAGTGAGTCAAGAGATTTCCCAAAGACGCGCCCCGACTGCCTGGTTGGCAGTTCCCCTGGAAGTCAACGGCAAGGTTTGGGGGTGTTTAGCGGGAGATAGATCCCCCCTGCCCGCCACCTTTACGGATGCCGAAATTCAGTTAGCACAGCGGTTTGCCGATCAATTGGCGATCGCCATCCAGCAAGCCACACTTTACCAGCAAGCCCAACTAGAATTAGCTGAACGGCAACAGGCTGAAGCTGCCTTGCATCGGCTGAATCAGGAACTGGAACAACGGGTAGAGGAACGCACCGCCGAACTACTAAAAAGTCGCGATTTATTTGCAGCAACCTTTCAAGAGTCGGCAGATGCCATTTTTCTGGTGCATTCTGATTCTTTGTTGATTGCAGACTGCAACCAGCGAGCAGTAGAACTATTCGAGGCAGAACACAAGCAAGATTTGATTGGCATTCGTGGACACACCCTCCACAAAACTCCTTTATCTGAAACAGAACGGACTCAAATGCTGGGAGAATTTAGTCTGAAAGGGGTGTGGAGTCAGGAGATTGAATACCGCACACTCAAGGGACATACTTTTTGGGGCAATTTAGCATCTAAGCGGATTCAAGTTTCTAATCAATTCATGGTTCTGGTACGGATTACAGATATTAGCGATCGCAAGCGTACCGAAGCCGATCGGCAACAAGCAGAAACTGCCCTGCGCCAGAGCGAAGCCCGGTTTCAACACTTGGCTGCGAATATCCCTGGAATCTTCTATCAATCGATAATTCGAGCCGATGGTTCCCGCCACTTCCACTACGTCAGTTCTGGTTTCCAGCGTTTATTTGAACTGGAACCAGCCCAACTTCTGGAAGATCCGACGCTTTTCTGGTCGATGGTGCATCCAGAGGATATTGAACCTTTACAGGCAGAAGTCTCACGCACCTTGATTAATCACGAGTCATTCCAGTTTGAGTACCGCATCGTTCCGCCATCTGGTCAGGTTAAATGGATTCATAATGCTGCCAGTCGAGTTTATCTGGATAATGGCGATGTCCTCTCGGATGGGGTGGTGCTGGATATTACCGATCGCAAACAGGCAGAAGCCGATCTCAAAGCCAGCGAAACCCGCTTTCGGACACTAATTGAGGACTTACAGGTGGGAGTGATTGTGTTTGATGCCAACCTGAAGCCCATCCTGGTTAACTCCAAAAATGCAGAATTATTAGGAGTCAGTGTTGATGAAATTTTGAATATGAACCCGTCGGAGCCAGTTTTGGATGTAGTTCGAGAAGATGGAACCCCTATCCCGCTGATGGAGCACCCAGTTTTTCGTGCCCTCACAACTCGCCAATCGGTAAAAGATAGCTTGGGAGGCGTTTATCGTCCTGCAACCCAAGACCGAGTGTGGCTACTCACCACCGCAGAACCACAACTCAATGAGCAGGGAGAAGTGCAACAGATCATTTGTACCGCCACTGACATTAGCGATCGCAAACGAGTTGAAGATGAGCGCAGGCAAACAGAAGCAGCATTGCGGCGATTTGCTGGGCGAGAACACTTGCTGCGAACGGTGACTCAACACATCCACCAGTCCTTAGACTTAGACAGTATCCTCACTTCGACCGTCGATGAAGTCCGGCGGATGCTCCAAGCCGATCGCGCACTCATTTTTCATCTCACCTCCACCTCCACTGGAATTGTCCTCAAAGAGTCGGTGCTGCCGGAGTATCCTGTCACTGCTGCGATGCTCTGGGAGGAGGAGTGTTTTCCAGTTGAATGCCACACGTACTATCTGCAAGGAAATCCTCGGATTATTGCAGATGTCGCCACGGATGAATGGGCCGATTGCTTGATAGAGTTTATGCAAAACTGCGGTGTAAAATCAAAAATTACTGCGCCGATCGTGTTGAGCATTGAAAATACCTTGCCTCATCTTTGGGGCATTTTGGTCGTGCATAGCTGCGCGGATTATCGCCAGTGGGAGGCTTCAGAAGCTGCCTTATTACAGCAAGTTGCGAATCAATTAGCGATCGCGATTCAACAAGCAAATCTTTACCAACAACTGAAAGCCGAACTGACGGAACGTCGCCAAATTGAAGCCCAACTGCGAACTTCTTTACAGGAAAAAGAGGTGTTGCTAAAAGAAGTTCACCATCGAGTTAAAAACAACTTACAAGTGATTTCTTCTATGCTTTGGTTACAGGCTAAGGCGACTCCGCATGAAATCGTTTTTAGTGCGCTGGCAGATACTCGCAATCGGTTGCAAGCAATGGCACTGATCCACGAAACGTTTTATCAATCGACTCATTTAGGGCAACTAAACTTTGATAATTACATTCGCTCGTTAGTAAGCAATATCTTGGCAGCCCACAGTAGCCGCTCCAACCCCATCCAGGTCACCTACCACCTGCAACCCATCGTGCTGAACCTAGAAACCGCAATTCCTTGTGGTTTATTGCTGAATGAATTAGTCACGAATGCCGTAAAGCATGCCTTCCCTAACACTCAAATAGGTGAAATTTGCATCACTCTACAGCAGCGATCGTGCCCAGAACCTGATGCAGCAATCACTGAAGCTACACCATCCCTTCCATCAGCCACTCCTGCCCCCGAACAACTTCTAACTCATTACATTCTGATGGTGCAAGACAACGGAATAGGCATCCCGGACGATATTGACATTAACCAACTTAAATCCTTAGGACTCAAGATTGCCTACGATCTAGCATTTCAACTGCGCGGCACTCTAACCCTCGATCGCACCTGCGGCACTCAATTTCAGCTTACTTTTTCGGTGTTGGACTATCATCAGCGCTTTTAGATAAAGATTTGTGATGAAAAATGAACAAGTGAATATTTCTTATTTATTGTTTATGCTATCATTGTAAAATTAGGAGCGTACGGTATAGCTTAATTGTATAGTCCAGCAGAATAGCCCAGGTTGCTGTCTCTGCATTGGCTATTTCTTCATTGATTGAAGTAGTTTATTCCGTCCCTCGCAAACCTAGCCATCAATAGCCTTACTTGAACGTCAAGGATGCAATCCTAGATATCCAGGCTACATCAAAAGCATGATAATTGCAGTATGGCAAATAGTAGGATTTTCATCGTTGAAGATGAAATTTTAATTGCTAGAGAAATTGAGGGCTGTTTACAGGAATTAGAGTACAGCGTTGTTGGCATTGCGCCTGATTCGGAAACCGCCCTACAGCAAATTTCTCAGACTCAGCCCGATTTAGTTCTGGTTGATATTGTGATTCAGGGAGACCAGGATGGCATCGCCCTGGCTGAACAAGTGCAAGCCTGCTACCGAATTCCAGTGATTTATTTAACTGCCTATGTAGACGATCACACTCTAGCACGCGCAAAACTCACTCAACCCTTTGGCTACATTCTTAAACCATTCAAGAAAAGCGATCTGCGAGTTGCCATTGAAATCGCTCTGACTCGACATCAGGTAGAGTTGAGAGAAGCTCAAGCACTTTTAGCCATGTTTGAGAACTACACGAATGAGAAGACTAAGCCAACGCCGAAGAACCAACTCTCATCCTCATTAGAATACCTGGCAATTCTTTCCCATGAACTTCGCAATCCAATCACGGCTATTCAACTTGCCGCTACGATGTTGAAGGCACAGAATGGTCAAATTGATGAAGCCAAAAAGCAACAATTATTGCAACGAATTGAATCCTCTACCGCTACAATGAATCAGTTAATAGAGGATGTACTCACATTAGGTCAAACGGAGCATCACACTACAACACTTCAGCTTGAAGAAACGGATCTGGTTGGATTCTGTCGAATATTGCTAGAAACTTTTCAGTGGAATACTGATAAAGATTTAATCGATTTTATTTGTCAGCTAAACCATATTTATCTTAAGGTTGATCAAAGACTACTCTGGCAAGCCTTTAGTAATTTAGTTAGTAATGCAATTAAGTATTCATCCAGTAACAATCGTGTTATTGTCCGGTTATTCTGCACAGTGGGAACAGTTTGCTTTGAAGTAAAAGACTATGGAATTGGTATTCCTACGGTAGATTTGGAGTATATCTTTGAACCCTTTCATCGTGGTTGCAATGTTAACAAAGTGCCTGGAACTGGATTAGGGCTATCGATCGCCAAACGAGCCGCAGAATTGCATGGTGGAGAAATCACCGTTGAAAGTCAGGTCGGGTATGGCACTACATTCACCCTCAAGCTGCCTAAGAGAGTTGCCTCTTAGACGCTGTTTGAACACAGGTGTAAATGGGGCTAGAAAGCCAGATCTGAAGAGATCCTCCCTAACCCTCCTTAACGAGGGGGAACCAGTCCCAAAGTCCGAAGCCTCCTTTTGAAAGGGGATTTAGGGGGATCGAAACATTGATTCATAAACACCTTCTTAAATTGAAAGCATTTGCAATTTATGATATGGGCAACTAATTTGCCCTGCTCCCAATCCTTTTCCCCCTGCAAAAGTCGCACATCGCGTCAGTGACCAACAATCAGTCATTCTACAAATTTCCTTTAGTAAATCACCAGGAACCAATGTTTGAGTTTATTGAAGGTTCGATGAACTGAACATGATATTTCCGCTGGCACCGCCCCTCAATGCTCTTTCTCCATAAGATTTGAATTATGATGAACGAGGTGTGATTAAAGCTCACATCTCGCGTTAAGAAACAGTGAGTTCTTACGCTGTCTTGTCACCCGTGTTTTTCTACCGAGAGTTTGAAGGATTCATGCACAAAACTGCTGATCTCCATGTTGTTGAAACTCGACCCCTCCTGAGTCCAGCCTTTATTCATGGGGAATTACCAATCACCGCAACTGCCGCCAATTTGGTAGCCACGACCCGCGATCGCATTCGCAACATTTTGCGGGGCGAAGACCACCGGCTGCTAGTGATCGTCGGACCCTGCTCAATCCACGATGTAAAGGCGGCTCATGAGTACGGGGAAAAGCTAGCGGTGCTGCGAACTGAGTTGGAAGACCACTTGGAGATCGTGATGCGGGTGTATTTCGAAAAGCCGCGCACGACCACAGGCTGGAAGGGATTAATTAACGATCCCCACCTGGATGGCAGCTACGACATTAATACGGGGTTGCGGTTGGCTCGTAAACTGCTGCTGGATTTAGCTCATTGGGGTTTACCCGCAGCAACAGAGTTGTTAGATCCGATCATTCCTCAGTACATTGCAGATGTGATCTCCTGGACAGCGATCGGTGCCCGCACCACTGAAAGTCAAACGCACCGGGAAATGGCTTCTGGTTTGTCGATGCCAGTTGGTTTTAAGAACGGAACTGATGGCGGTTGCCAGATCGCGATTAACGGGATGTTGTCCGCCAGTCATCCTCATCGCTTTTTGGGCATTAACTCCCACGGTTTAGCCAGCATCGTGACCACGACTGGCAACGCCGATACTCATTTAGTGCTGCGAGGAGGGAAGGATGGTCCGAATTTTGATGCTCTGCACGTAGAAAGGGCAGTTGCCGAAATTGCTCAGAAGGGACTGAATTCACGGGTGATGATCGATTGTAGCCATGATAATGCAGGCAAAGACTACACCCGCCAACCGATCGCGCTGAAGAATGTGGCTGAACAGGTCGCGTCAGGTTCTCCCCACATCATGGGTGTAATGCTTGAAAGCCATCTGGTTGCTGGCAATCAGCGAATTCCTCAAGATCTGAGCCAACTCACCTACGGTCAAAGTATCACCGATGGTTGTGTGGATTTTACTACCACGACTACCCTACTCCGCACCCTGGCGGAATCCGTTGCTAACGCTCAGTCTGGCAGCAGGCAAGTTGCAGTCGTTAGCTCCTGAAGCCTCAGGTAGAAGCAGGGTTGGCAGGAGAGGACGATCGCTCCGCTTCAAACCAGGAGCGATCGAATTTGCAGCCTAAATGTGCTTGAATCCGCAGCAAATCTTGCTCCGCATTTCCCAAACAGGTTGTAGCTCCTGGGGATGGCGTGATGTTAAACCGGATACCAGATCCGGGATCAATTTCTGCCTGTCCCAAAATTAACTTCCGCTGGTTACGATCAATTAATTGTGGGCGAATTCCCCCAACCCCGTGAGCAAATTCCAAATCTTGAAGTTGCAAGGACGGCACAATTTTACGCGCATCTTTTAGGAACAGCCGTCGATTCAGCCCTGGCACTTCAAATGCCATGTTCTTAAAAATGTAATTCCGAATGTCACGCACCTTAAACAAATCCCAAATGACTTCTGCCACGGTGCGATCGAGCCGTAACACCTGCAAATAATCCACAAAGGTGTGTAAATTGCCTCGCTCCAGCAATGGCAACGGCAGCGCAGTGGGACCAAACCGAGTTTTGCCCGCGATCGTCACGTCGGGATCACCATGAATCGCGGCAAAGGGCAATTTGTCATTCTGCACAGTGTAGACTTTGCCGTTCAAGATTTGAGGTGTGTAATAGAAATTTCCAGCAACGGGTAAGCAGGAATATTCCAGCCCGATCCCCATGCGATGAGCAAATAACAGACTGTGCCCACTTGCCGACACCACAACAAACCGAGCCATGATTGCACCCTCTGGGGTTGTGACTCGATAGTTTGCTCCTACAGGCTCGATCGTCTGCACTGGCTTGCCTAGTTTGAGATCTACGGTTTTATGGCTCACAGATTGCGCCTGCTCAACAAAGGATTGCGCTAAGAGACCATAATTGACCGCCGTATATTCATCTGGAACAGAAATTGCCACGACCTGTTCCGGACGATCGTGCCCATGCACCTGGATTACATTTGGTTCTGCCTCAGCCACCTGGGCTTTCTCCAAAAACTGCATCCCGGTGAAATGCGGCTTAAACTGCTCGTAACGTTGGCGCAAAAACTCACACTCCTGCGCTTCTACACCAATCACCATTTTGGGAAACCGGTAGATAATGCGATCTCGCACTGATGGCGGCAAGTCACAGGTATAGCGCACAATCATTTCAGCCGATCGCCGCACCTTGAGGGCTTTTTCCAGGCTGTAGTTCGTCTCAATGTCTCCACAATGGATTGTCTGACTATTGTTTGTAGCTTTGGAGTTGACCGTCGCAACTCCACCATATTTCTCAATTAAGGCAATGCGTTGCAAATCTGTAAATGTAGCTAACCCATAGAGGAGTGCAGCTCCTGCCACTCCACCCCCCACCACCACCACATCATAGAGTTGATCCGCCATTCATACCCTCAACTGAAATACGCAACTTTAGTCTATTAGACACTACTGGAAATAGTAAAGCAATGAAAAGCATTGTAGACAGGCACTTCTAGCAATCCTAAGCTCAAGTAGCTTTGAGATGTTGCATTGTTTGATACCTAAGATTTGATGTTTGATGTTGCCCTGTTTCCTGAAATCCCAATGGCATTGCTTGTCCGCGTCACTCAAGTGCTAGTTTCACTACTGCTTTTTAAATTTGCCGAAATTGGATTAGCTCACATCTTGCACCTTGGGCAGCAGCCACCCTGGAGTAAACTCCGGGCTGATAGCTAAAGTCTATTGAAGTGGACTGAGAACTCTATCCAGTCTTCTTGAGAAGACTGTTGCTATGAGCCAGGAAATAAATTTCCTGGTGGGACAGAGCGTTCAATTGAGAATAGTTCAAGATCCTTAGATCTTGAACGAAATAATCTATAAAAGTTAGATCTGCTGTAGGGGGCGCACGGCTGTGCGCCCGTACCGAGAAATTCCAGGTTAATTAATCCTCGATCCTAAGTTAGTCTCCATCGCTTGCGTTCCAGGCGATCGCGCTGCCAGGTTGTGGATCGGGCAACTTTAGCGAGATGAGCCATGCAGCTAAGACAAATAGCGAAGAAGTCCACAAACATCCCACTAAGCCAAAGAGTTGAAAAATCACTCCGGACAAAACCGTGCCTACTAACCGTCCACCAGAATTTGCCATGTAATAAAAACCAACATTCAACGCAACCTTGTCATCATCGGTGAATGCTAACACAAGGTAAGAATGCACTGCCGAGTTAAACGCAAATACAACTCCAAAAATCATCAAACCCACCACGATCGTCACCGCTGGGGGGGCATTGAGTTGCAGCGCGAGAGCAATGCTGGCAGGTATCGCCGTGAGCGTTCCCGTCCAAAATTGAATTGTTTTCGACTTGGGTGGCTCTCCGTTGCCAAAGCGTTTCAGCAGAGTAGGCGCAAGAAATTGAATCATTCCATACCCGATCACCCAGCAGGCTAAAAATCCACCCGCCTGGAAAAATGACCAGCCCAACCCACTTCGCAGGAAGACAGGTAGCCCCACTACAAACCACACATCTCTAGAACCAAAAAGAAAGAATCGTGCGGCGGACAGAATGTTGATTTCACGACTTTTAGAAAAGAGTTGGGTAAATTTAACCTTTGCCTTGATTTTGCCCATTCCCCTGGGCAGCATGACCCCGGTAAACAGGATCAGCAGCAACCCGATCGCCATGATCCACAAGGAAGTGGCAAAGCCAAACGTACCTAATAATGCGGCTCCCAGGAAGAAACCGACCCCTTTCAGCGCATTTTTTGAACCTGTTAGCACTGCCACCCATTTAAACAAAGAGGATTGGGCTGTTTGCGGCACAACCAATCGGATTGCGCTTTTGGAACTCATCTTTGTGAGATCTTTGGCAATGCCCGAAAACGCTTGGGAAGTCATGACATACAACACCGCAAACCATTGTGCCCAGTCACGGTTGAGCAAGGATAGCATGATGAGTGAAAGTACCTGAAGCCCAATGCCGCTGTAGAGGGTTACTTTCAAGCCCAATTGGGAACCAATCCACCCGCCGAAGAAGTTGGTGACAATTCCAAAAACTTCGTAGAACAGAAACAAAAAGGCAATCTGAATTGGGGTGTAGCCGATTTCATTAAAATAGAGCAACACCAGCATCCGCAGGGCACCATCCGTCAGGGTGAAACCCCAATAGGCGAGGGTCACGAGGGCGTAGTTTTTGAGATTGCCGCTCGAAGTGGTTGTAGAAGTCATGCTGGGAAACCTCTTAACTTAGGCTTAAGGCAACTTTGCGTGCCAGTTCGACCATGCGATTAGAATAACCCCACTCATTGTCATACCAGGCATAAATCTTGACTTGAGTTTGATTGACAACCATTGTGGACAAGGCATCCACGATCGCGGAACGGGGATCATTCAAATAGTCGATCGACACTAGGGGGCGTTCTTCATAACCCAAAATGCCTTGGAGTGGCTCCTGCTCTGAGGCTTGCTGAAGTAACTGATTGACTTCTGCGACTGTGGTTGGACGAGACACTTCAAACACACAATCCGTGAGGGAGGCATTCAGCAGCGGCACTCGCACAGCCAACCCATTCAGCTTGCCGTTGAGTTCGGGATAAATGAGTCCGATCGCGGTTGCGGAACCGGTGCTAGTTGGAATTAACGATAGTGCCGAAGCTCGTGCCCGTCGGAGGTCTTTGTGGGGAGCATCCACCAGGGTTTGAGTATTGGTGTTGTCGTGAATCGTGGTGATCACGCCATGCTTAATTCCAATCCCCTCATGAATGACTTTCACCACAGGCGCGAGACAATTCGTGGTGCAGGAAGCAGCCGTGAGTAGATGGTGTTGAGCCGGATCGTAGAGGTGGTCATTCACGCCCATCACCACATTCAGCGCCCCCTGCTTCACTGGAGCCGCCACAATCACCTTCTTCACCCCTTGCTTAAAGTAGGGATCAAGGGTTTCAGGGGTACGAAATTTACCAGAACACTCCAGCACTATATCCACTCCCAGGTCATTCCAGGGCACATCTCCTGGCTGGGCGTGTTCCGAGAAAGTCAGGGGTTGCCCATCAATATAAATGCGATCGTCCCCCGGAGTGACTTCTGGTGTCCAACGTCCATGCACGGAATCAAACTTCAACAAGTGAGCCGCTGCTTCAACGCCACCCTTTACCTCGTTGATATGCACAAACTCCAAATCTGACCAACCCCAAGCAGCTCTCAGATCTAACCGACCAATTCGCCCAAACCCGTTAATTCCTACCCGTACAGTCATCGCTTCCCCCATTTGCAAACTCTATTGGCTGGCTTTTATATCAAGAATAGTTGATTTATAGGATAAAACAATAGGAATCAGTCAGTGCGGATCAGGTCGGTTGCGAATTCTGTACCCAATTAAGATTGGGCAACGGGAGATAATCTGCTGTTTCAACTAAACTTGATGGATTTCGTAGGTGAAATCCAAACTTGCTTTTGATGAATGCTTGCCTCAATCAAATTACACAGCAAAACCAGAATTGCAGGTTCCATAACCCACGATCCCAAAGAAACACGATCGCGTCCTTGCTGCTTTGATTCGTACAATGCTTTGTCTGCCGCAGGAATTAAATCATTAATGTCTATATTTAACGATTGCAGCCAAAATAAATACATTAAGGCGATTTCCAGAAAAGAAGTGCCTTTTCGACTTCGCTCAAGGTGCGATCTGGCTGAACGGAGTCGAAGACAGCGGGTAGATTGTTTGCCAGAAATCTCCTAAGGATCTTGAACGAAATAATCTATAAAAGTTAGATCTGCTGTAGGGGGCGCACAGCCGTGCGCCCGTACCGAGAAATTCCAGCTTAATTAATCCTCGATCCTAAGAATCAAGCCTGGAACGCTGCAAATCTGACAGGAGAATGTTGATCCGTTCAGCGACATCGGCTCGACCTTCTGGAGCCGCATCCTGGAGAAAAACCTCGACAATGAACCAGCGACACAGTAATGGATCGATCGCCACTAGCTGCAAAATAACCTGATTTAATACTTCTGTTAACAAACTGCTGGGAAGACGGCGTAACTCATCTCGAATCACAAACGCCTCTTCTAAGTTTTTCGTTTGACCTACTTTAATGACGGCTCGAACGATCGCCTCAACCAGATGCTGAAAGTCTGCGGCGCTCACAGTTTCGTTAAAAGATGACTCTGACAAAATATGTCCTTAATATTTCCTGAAAAGGCAATGACATTTTTTTATAAATTTACCCTTGATTATAATCTGATTCGCAGCCATGAATGTCCTCTATCTTCAGGTAGAAAAGTTCAAAATTATTACTATTGGTAGAAGGCAGGTAGAGGCATGGGGAACAGATAATAGTCGGAGTATATCCCTAGTATGAAATTAACGTGCCTGGAGATATATCTACCACCGACCTAACTCTACGCCTCTTATGACAACCGCTTCTCCTAAGAATTCTTCCACTAACGAATCTGATAGCCTCGATTTGCAACAGCTTTTGAGAACTCTGGCTGAGGTTAAGAAAGGCAATTTCTCAGTTCGAATGCCCAACGATCGCACGGGTTTAGCAGGCAAAATTGCCGATACGCTCAACGACATTATTGATATGAATGAGCAGATGGCAACAGAGCTAGAACGAATTAGTACTGTGGTGGGCAAAGAAGGGAAGATCAGCGAACGAGCCTCGATCGACAATGCCAAAGGAGCCTGGAAAGCCTCGATCGGCTCGGTGAATACCCTAATTACTGATCTGGTGCAGCCCATGACCGAAACCACACGGGTGATTCGGGCGGTGGCAACCGGGAATTTGTCTCACGCGATCGCCACCGAGATCGACGGCAGACCGCTGCAAGGCGAATTTCTCCAGACCGCCCAGATCGTTAACACAATGGTGGATCAGTTGAACTCTTTCGCTTCTGAAGTAACGCGGGTAGCGCGAGAAGTAGGGACGGAAGGAAAACTGGGGGTACAGGCGGATGTTCCTGGCGTGGCTGGCACCTGGAAAGACCTCACCGACAGCGTCAACTCGATGGCAGGCAACCTCACGGCACAGGTGCGGAACATTGCCGAAGTGACGACAGCGGTAGCAAACGGCGACCTATCCAAGAAAATCACGGTGGATGTGAAAGGGGAAATTTTAGAGCTGAAAAACACCATTAATACGATGGTGGATCAGCTCAACTCCTTTGCTTCTGAGGTAACACGGGTAGCGCGAGAAGTAGGGACGGAAGGAAAACTGGGGGTACAGGCGGATGTGCGCGGGGTAGCTGGCACCTGGAAAGACCTCACCGACAGCGTGAACTCAATGGCAGGCAACCTCACGGCACAGGTGCGAAACATTGCCGAAGTGACGACAGCGGTGGCAAACGGCGACCTGTCCAAGAAAATCACGGTGGATGTGAAAGGGGAGATTCTGGAACTGAAAAATACCGTCAATACGATGGTGGATCAGTTGAACTCTTTTGCTTCTGAGGTAACACGGGTGGCAAGAGAGGTGGGAGCCGAAGGGAAACTGGGCGGACAGGCACAGGTGAAAGGCGTGGCTGGCACCTGGAAAGACCTGACCGACAGCGTGAACTTCATGGCTGGCAGTTTGACGGCACAGGTGCGGAACATTGCCGAAGTGACGACAGCGGTGGCAAACGGCGACCTGTCCAAGAAAATCACGGTGGATGTGAAAGGAGAAATTCTGGAACTGAAAAACACCATCAACATCATGGTGGATCAGCTCAACTCCTTCGCCTCTGAGGTAACGCGGGTAGCGCGAGAAGTGGGGACGGAAGGAAAACTGGGGGTACAGGCGGATGTGCGCGGGGTAGCTGGCACCTGGAAAGACCTCACCGACAGCGTGAACTCAATGGCAGGCAACCTCACGGCGCAGGTGCGGAACATCGCCGAAGTGACGACGGCAGTAGCAAACGGCGACCTATCCAAGAAGATTACCGTGGATGTGAAAGGTGAGATTCTGGAACTGAAAAACACCATTAATACGATGGTGGATCAACTCAGTTCCTTCGCTTCTGAGGTGACGCGGGTGGCGCGGGAAGTGGGTTCGGAAGGCAAACTGGGCGTACAAGCCGATGTGCGCGGGGTGGCAGGCACCTGGAAAGACCTCACCGACAGCGTGAACTTCATGGCGTGTAGCTTGACCGCCCAGGTGCGGAATATTGCCGCCGTGACGACAGCGGTGGCAAACGGCGACCTGTCCAAGAAAATTACCGTGGATGTGAAAGGAGAAATTCTGGAACTGAAAAACACCGTCAATACGATGGTGGATCAGTTGAACTCTTTCGCTTCTGAAGTAACGCGGGTAGCGCGGGAAGTCGGCTCGGAAGGGAAATTGGGGGTGCAGGCACAAGTGCCGGGGGTGGCGGGCACCTGGAAAGACCTGACCGACAGTGTGAACTTCATGGCAGGCAGCTTGACGGCACAGGTGCGGAATATTGCCGAAGTGACGACAGCGGTGGCAAACGGTGACCTGTCCAAGAAGATTACGGTGGACGTAAAAGGAGAAATTCTCGAACTGAAAAACACCATTAATACGATGGTGGATCAGTTGAACTCCTTCGCTTCTGAGGTAACGCGGGTGGCGCGGGAAGTGGGGACAGAAGGCAAACTGGGGGTGCAAGCCTACGTGCGCGGGGTTGGCGGCACCTGGAAAGACCTCACTGACAACGTGAACTCGATGGCAGGCAACCTGACGGCACAGGTGCGAAACATTGCGGAAGTGGCAACCGCGATCGCCAATGGCGACCTCTCGAAGAAAATCACGGTAGACGTAAAAGGGGAAATTCTCGACCTGAAAAACACCATTAACACGATGGTGGATCAGTTGAGTTCCTTCGCCTCTGAGGTGACGCGGGTGGCGCGGGAAGTGGGCACCGAAGGCAAACTGGGGGGGCAAGCTCAAGTGGTGGGCGTGGCTGGCACCTGGAAAGACCTCACGGATAACGTGAACTCGATGGCAAGTAACCTCACGGCTCAAGTCCGAGGCATCGCCAAAGTGGTGACGGCGGTAGCAAACGGGAACTTGAAACTGAAGCTGATGCTGGATGCGAAGGGCGAAATTGAAACCCTGGCAGACACGATCAACGAGATGATCGACACCCTGGCAACCTTCGCCGATCAGGTGACATCCGTAGCCCGCGAGGTAGGAATCGAAGGGAAGTTGGGAGGTCAGGCGAAGGTGCCGGGGGCATCAGGAACCTGGCGCGACTTGACCGACAACGTGAACGAACTCGCTGCAAACCTAACGACTCAGGTACGAGCGATCGCCGAAGTGGCAACGGCGGTGACGAAGGGCGACCTCTCGCGATCGATTTCCGTCGAAGCACAGGGTGAGGTTGCCGCGTTAAAGGACAACATCAACCAGATGATTGCCAACCTGCGCGAAACCACCCAAAAGAACACCGAACAAGACTGGCTCAAAACCAACCTGGCAAAGTTTACCCGAATGCTCCAAGGACAGCGGGATCTGGAAACGGTATCCAAGCTCATCTTGTCAGAATTGGCTCCCCTGGTATCCGCCCAACATGGGGTGTTCTACATCATGGAGGCGAACGAGAACCAGTCATCTTACCTCAAACTCCTCAGCACCTACGCCTATCGAGAGCGGAAACACCTGGGCAACCACTTCCAACTGGGCGAAGGGTTGATCGGACAGTGTGCCTTAGAGAAAGAGCGCATTCTCCTCACCGATGTTCCATCCGACTACATCAAGATTAGTTCTGGACTG
Source organism: Leptolyngbyaceae cyanobacterium bins.302 (assembly GCA_033764965.1). Taxonomy (GTDB): domain Bacteria; phylum Cyanobacteriota; class Cyanobacteriia; order Leptolyngbyales; family Leptolyngbyaceae; genus JSC-12. The sequence goes on from JANRIN010000269.1 coordinate 19,087, forward strand.
GGTGAAGCCACCCCGTTGAATGCTGTCGCGTTGCCCGTGTTGTTTGAAGGACAGGTGACAGCGGTGATTGAACTGGCATCTTTCTCGCGCTTCAGCGATATTCATCTCACGTTCTTTGACCAACTCACGGAAAGTATCGCGATCGTCCTCAACACGATCGCTGCCAGTATGCGAACTGAGGAACTCCTAAAACAATCGCAATCCCTGGCAGAAGAACTACAAAGTCAACAGAAAGAACTCACCGGCACCAACCAACGCCTGGAACAACAAGCCCAATCGTTGAAAGCATCCGAAGAACTGCTCAAGAACCAACAAGAGCAACTTCAGCGCACCAATGCAGAACTGCAAGAAAAAGCCGAGTTGCTAGAAGTGCAAAACCAGGAAGTGGAGCGGAAGAATCAGGAAATTGAACAGGCACGGCGATCGCTGGAAGAAAAAGCCGAACAACTGGCTTTGAGTTCCAAATATAAGTCTGAGTTCCTGGCGAATATGTCCCATGAATTGCGGACTCCCTTGAACAGCTTGTTAATCCTGGCGCGACTGTTTGCCGATAACAGCGATGGCAACTTGAGCGACAAGCAGATTGAATATGCCCAAACAATTTATTCATCTGGAAATGATTTATTGGGCTTGATTAACGACATCCTGGATCTTGCCAAGATTGAGTCGGGAACGATGTCGATCGATCTAGAAACCATGTCTTTCATGGATTTACGCAACCACCTCGATCGCACATTTCGCCAGGTTGCCCAAGATCGGAATCTCGAGTTCCAAATCCAGTTTGATCCCCAACTCCCTCGCAGCGTGTATACCGATGTCAAACGCCTGCAACAAGTGTTGAAAAACCTGCTCTCCAATGCCTTCAAGTTCACAGAGCAAGGGCAAGTCGGGCTAACCGTGAGTCTGGCAACGGCAGGTTGGAGTTTTGATCAGATTGCCTTAAATCAAGCCGATCGGGTGATTGCCTTCGCTGTTTCCGATACAGGAATTGGCATTGCGCCCGATAAACAACAGATCATTTTCGAGGCATTCCAGCAAGCCGATGGCACAACTTCCCGCAAATACGGTGGTACAGGCTTAGGCTTGTCCATTAGTCGGGAAATTGCTCGGTTGCTGGGAGGGGAAATTCGACTGGTGAGCGAAGTGGGGCAGGGAAGCACCTTCACCCTCTACTTACCCCAGTTTGATAACAGTCGGCGACTCAGCAATAATGGCTCCGATTCCTCCGTCTCTGCTACGGCGCGTGCCAATGCTGTCCGACCCTTTATCCCACCCGCTTCTCAGCCCTTACCCAAAGTGCCCTCAGAGTCAGCCACTGTGGTGCTCGATCGCGTGATTGAGGACGATCGGGAAGCCATTCAACCGGACGATCTGACACTGTTGATCATTGAGGATGATACTAACTTTGCCCGAATTTTGTTGGACATGGCACGACAGCAAGGCTTCAAAGGATTGGTGGCAACTCGTGGCAATGTGGGGCTAGAAATGGCGCAACAGTTCAAGCCCACAGCGATTATGCTAGACATTCGCCTGCCAGTGTTGGATGGTTGGATGGTGCTCGATCGCCTGAAGCATCATCCCGAAACCCGCCACATTCCCGTGCACACCATGTCTGTGGAAGAAGGGCTACAGCGCAGTTTGCGCCAGGGTGCGATCGCCTATATGCAAAAGCCAATCAACAGCGACTCGTTACTCAATGCCCTGGCAAGTATCAAAGAGTTCGTTGAGCGTCCCGTGAAGACTCTACTGATTGTGGAAGACGACGATGTGGAGCGGCGGAGCCTGGTTGATTTAATCGGTGGAGTGGATGTCGAGAGTACGGCGGTTGGGACGGGGGCAGAAGCTCTGGAAGCGCTACGATCGCAGCGGTTTGATTGTCTGGTACTCGATCTAGTCCTGCCAGATATGGATGGATTTAGCCTGATCGAGCAAGTGAAGCAAGACTTAAACCTGACTCACTTACCCATCGTTGTTTATACCGGAAAAGACCTGAGCTTGGAGGAAGAACGGGAACTGCGGCGCATCTCCGATACAATCATCGTCAAAGATGTACGATCGCCGGAACGATTGCTGGATGAAACCGCCCTATTTTTGCATCGCATCCAGGCAAATCTCCCAGAAATGCAGCGTCAAATGCTGGCACGATCGCAGCAGCAGGATTCAGTTCTGGCAGGTAAGAAAATTTTGATTGTGGATGACGATGTTCGCAATATTTTTGCCCTGACGAGTGTGTTAGAACGCTACCAGGTTGATGTTCTCTATGCAGAGAATGGGCGAGAAGGAATCACACTCCTCCAAAACAATCCAGACATTAATCTGGTATTGATGGATGTGATGATGCCAGAGCTAGATGGCTACGAAACAACGCGCACCATCCGGCAGGTGAGCCAATTTGCTCAATTGCCCATTATTGCTTTGACGGCAAAAGCCATGCGGGGCGATCGGGAAAAATGTATGGAAGCTGGAGCCTCCGACTACGTTACGAAACCCGTGGAAACGGATCAGTTACTCTCCGTGCTGCGAGTTTGGCTCCAGCAATAAGCGCTCTGTCTGGATGAGGGTGCGTTACCCCGCGCCTTGCCAGGGGTAAACTTTGTTAGTTCTCTGCGCTCCCTTTCCCTCTCTCCCCTAAACCCCGTTATGTCTGTACTCATGCCACCTGCCGAACTCGAAGATCTCGAAATTCAACTACTTCTAGAAGGGGTATATCTCTACTATGGTTTTGACTTTCGCAATTACACGATCGCATCGATTAAGCAACGGATCGAAAGCCTGATTCAAACCGATCAGCTATCCAGCATCTCCCATCTACAAGAAAAGATTCTGCATGAACCTGTTTATCTAGAACGGTTTCTGCAAAATCTGTTTGTTCATAGCCCTGAAATGTTTGGCGATCCCATCTTTTTTCACACCTTTAAGGCTCAAGTGGTGCCAGTGTTGCGAACCTACCCCTTCATCCGAATTTGGCACGCTGGCTGTTCGACTGGAGAGGACGTGTACGCGATCGCCATGATGCTTTGGGAAGCAGGCATTTATCCTCGTTGCCGAATTTATGCAACTGACTTCAATGAATCCCTGGTGTTGAAAGCAAAAGCTGGAATTTTTTCCCTTAAACACATTCAAAATTATGCTGCTCTCTATCAGCAGGCAGGTGGTGAACAGCAATTCTCTGATTACTATTCCGTTAGTTATGAGAATGCTGTTATTCATCCCTGCTTAAAAGAAAATATTGTGTTTGCGACCTATAATCTCGTGACAGATGCCTCTTTTAATGAGTTTAATCTCATTCTTTGTCGTGATATTTTGAGCAATTTCAATCCTCAGCTTCAAACACGGGTACATCAACTTTTCCACCATAGTTTGAGTCGATTTGGCATTTTGGGTCTGGGAAAGCAAGAAACTTTAAAGTTTTCGCCCTATCGCCAGTGCTACGAACCATTAGAAGCCCAAGCGCATTTTTATCATCGAGTTGCTTGATTCATTGCGTAGCACAGGAGATCGTTAAGGATAATCAGATGAAGAATCAACCTCAAAGCTTATTCTCAACTTCCGTCCCCTGGACACAGTCCCATCCTGATACCAAGGTTGATGTGCTGCTGGTGGACGATCGCCCTGAAAACTTGATTGCCTTAGAGGCAGTCTTGGAGGGGTTAGGGCAAAACCTGATCAAAGTTCAGTCGGGTGAGGCAGCGTTGAAATACCTGTTGCAAAAGGACGTTGCGGTGATTTTGCTGGACGTGCAAATGCCAGGAATGGATGGGTTTGAAACTGCAAGGTTAATTCGGCAACGAGAACGATCGCAGCATACCCCGATTATTTTTCTCACCGCGTTTCAAGAAGGGGATGAGTTGCGATCGCTGGGCTATACCTTAGGGGCAGTGGATTATTTATATAAGCCAATTAACTCTGCAATTTTGGCTTCTAAAGTCTCAGTATTCATCGAGTTATTTAAAAAGAATCTCGAAGTTCAGCAGCAAGCCACTCAACTGATTGCTAAGAATGCTGAAATTATTCGTGCCCACGCCGCTCGTCAGCAAGCCGAGGAAGCCAATCGTTTGAAGGATGAATTTCTGGCGATCGTATCTCACGAAGTCCGCACCCCGTTGAACTCCATTTTGGGCTGGTCGCAACTGCTATTAAAACGAGAATTTGATACCGCAACGACTCAACGCGCCCTGGAAACGATCGCCCGGAATGCCAAAGCTCAAGCAAAAATTATTGAAGATATTCTGGATATTTCTAAGCTGATGCGGGGCAAAGTCGAACTCTCGCTACAGCCCGTTGATCTCAACTCGTTTATTCACACCACGATCGAATCCATCAGCCCGCAAGTGGAAGCGAAAGCACTTCAACTCAGTGTGCAGTTAGACTCTACCCTGCCCAGAATTGAGGCAGATCCAGGACGACTGCGCCAAATTATCTGGAACCTACTCACCAATGCCATTAAATTCACACCAGAGGGAGGACAGATCGAGGTGAAGTTGGAGCAGGTGAGGCTAGGGAATGAAGAATGGAAAATGAAGCATGAAGACAAGAATTCAATGTCCGATGCTCAATTTTCCTGGGTACAACTCAGCGTGAGAGATACAGGAATTGGCATTGAACCAGAATTTTTACCGCATATTTTTGATCATTTTCGTCAGGCGGATAGTTCTGCTGCCCGAACTCATGGCGGTTTAGGCTTGGGCTTGGCGATCGTGCGGCAGTTGGTGGAATTGCACCACGGAGAGATTAGCGTCTACAGTGATGGTTGCAATCAAGGCTCAACCTTTATTGTGCAGCTTCCCGTTTCAACCCAGGCGGGAGAAGCGATCAACCCGCCCTCAGAGAATCCTGACATCACTATTGAGCGAGACTCAACCCCTCTGAAACAGATGCAAGTGTTGTTGATTGAAGATCATGATGATAGTCGAGAATTTGTGCAAAGGATCTTAGAAGATGCTGGAGCAACGGTGATTACAGCCAACTGTGCAGAAGATGCGCTTACCCTCCTGAACAATACTCAGCCCCACGTGATCGTGAGTGATATTGCCATGCCGGGAGAAGATGGTTATCAATTAATCCGGCAAATTCGGGCTTTCAGCGCTCAAGAAATTCCCGCGATCGCTCTGACCGCTTATGTGCGTCCAGAAGATCGGCGGGAAGCCCTCAACGCCGGATTTCACACCCACCTGGCAAAACCCGTGAATGCAGACGAATTGGTTGGTGTGATTGCTCAGCTTGTCAAACAGTTCGCCACGTTGAATCAGTCCCTATTGAATAATTAGCAATTCAATCGATGGTCAGCGATACCTGACGCTGCGCTAACAGCATCCTACGCAAAATGGCAAGCTATTATACCAATTTGATCTCAATAAGCTACAGATTGAGATCCCCCTTGCCTGCGGCATCTACCTTGATAAGGGGGACTGAGGGGGATCGGTGCAAGGAATGTGCCCCTATCACTGTTTAAATCGGTATTAAATCCACGATCCTTAGAGGCGTGACGTGAATAACATCCGAAGTTGGTCATCCTGAACAAGCGGAGCGAGGTGAAGTGAAGCATCTCTGCGATTCTTCGCTAATCGCTCAGAAGCACGACTTCTCGATATTAATTAATTGTCATTCCTTAAGTCTCTGTGCAAAATTAAACAAAATTTTTAATCTTTAATGAAACTAAGTCTAGAGGTTCATGTATCAACTCAATTCATTCCCTAAGTTGTAAGTAATTTAAAAAACTAGATTCAGTAAAAGTCGCATGGCTCGTTCTCTTTTTATACGACTACAGCAATACGGTGTAGCGGTATCAGCCGTGGCTTTATCGCTGATACTGACTCTACTCCTACGATCGCTGATTAGTCCGACGATTCTTCCACTTTTCTTTGTGGCGGTAGCTTTTAGTACCTGGTACGGAGGATTGGGATCGGGTTTAGTTGCCACCCTTGGCTCCGTGTTAGCCGCTCGTTATTTCTTGATTCCACCACTGTATACGGTAGTGCCGCTCTCAAGCAGTATGTTGATTGGTGCGATCGCCATGCTGCTGGTTGCCTTCATTGTGTACTCCCTGGATGACCACTTGCAGTTGATGAGTCAGCATCATCGCATCAGCCAGGTGCAATTACGGCGAGGCAGTAAAATGTTTCGAGCAGCGGTCGAAAGCAGTTTCGATGCTGTTTATCTGCTAGAAAGCGTCCGCGATCGCACGGGTGAAATTATTGATTTTCGCTTCATTGACTTAAACGAGCGGGGAGCCAGATTAGTCTCCTTGAATAAACAAGACATCCTGCATCAGAAACTCTGTGAACTCTTACCCGTTAACCGCAGTTTGGGATTTTTTGAGAAATATAAGCGCGTGGTGGAAACGGGAACGTCTTTGGAGGAAGAGTTCTCCACGGTGGGAATGCCAGGAGTGACAGCCGAGTGGTTACACCATCAAGTGGTGCCGTTGGAAGATGGCATTACCATTACCTCCAGAGATATTACAGAACGGAAGCAAGCCGAGATCGCGATCGCCACCCGTGGAGAACTGTTTAGAACCCTGGCAGAAAATTCTCCTGACGTAATTGCCCGTATGGATCGAGAGTTTCGCCATCTCTATGTCAACTCAGCGATTACAAAAGCCACTGGTTTACCACCAGAAACCTTTGTAGGCAAGACGCTGCCAGAACTGGGCATCTCAGCAGACATTTATCAGCCCTTGCTAAAGCGGGTGCAGAGCGTTTTTAACACTGGACAACCCCAATCTTATGAGTTTGATTTTCCTGCGACGGATGGCACCCGTTATTACCTGGCGCGGTTGATCCCAGAGTTCAACAGTGTAGGAGACGTGGCAACTCTTCTCAGCATCACCAGCGATATTACTGACTTAAAGCGGATTGAGCAGGCGCTGCGGACCAGTGAAAATCGCTTTCGGCGGGTGCTGGAATCCAACATGATTGGCATGGGATTTTGGGATCCGGCGGGCAACATTACCCTGGCAAACGATGCCCTGCTGCACATGATTGGCTACACCCAGGCGGAGGTTCAGGCGTTGCAAGTGAATTGGAAAAGCATTACTCCACCGGAATATGAAGCACTGGAAGCCAAAGCCTTGCAGGAAATTGCCGAGACGGGTTATTGTGCAGCCTTTGAAAAAGAACTGATGCACAAGCAGGGTACTCGTATTCCCGTGTTGACTGGGGGAGCGGCGTTTGAAGATCAGCGGGCTAGTGGGGTGTTTTTTGTGATTGATTTGAGTGAGCGGAAGGCGATCGAGAAAGAACGCGATCGTTTGTTGAAACTGGAACGGGCTGCCCGCGAAACTGCCGAAGCCGCCAACCGAGTCAAAGATGAGTTCTTGACGGTGCTTTCTCACGAACTTCGTACTCCTCTCAACCCCATCCTCGGCTGGACAAAGCTTCTACAAAGCCGTCAATTTAACCAGGAACAAACCGTCCGTGCTTTACAAAGCATTGAGCGAAATGCCCGCCTGCAAGCCGAACTCGTCGATGACTTGCTGGATGTTTCTCGGATTTTGCGAGGTAAGCTGAATCTCACTTTTTGCCCAGTGAATGTGGTTGCTGTGGTGGAAGCCGCGATCGCCACTATTCGTCTGTCTGCCGAAGCAAAAGCCATTCATCTAGAGCTGAACCTGGATGCAGACACTACAGAGGTATTAGGTAATCAACTGCGGTTGCAACAGGTAGTGTGGAATTTGCTCTCTAATGCGATCAAATTTACACCTCAAGGGGGGCGCGTGACCGTATCTGTGCAACCTGTTGCCGGATTTGCTCAAATTCAGGTGAGTGATACGGGTAGGGGAATCGACTCTAGTTTTCTGCCCCATATCTTCGATTATTTTCGACAATCAGATGGTTCCATCACACGCACTCATGGTGGATTAGGGTTGGGGTTGGCGATCGCGCGTCACCTGGTAGAACTGCATGGAGGAACGATCGAAGCCGCCAGCCCAGGCGTGGGACAGGGAGCAATTTTCACTGTGCAACTCCCTCTGGTGCAGCCAGAGCAAGGGCAACAGGGGCAAGTTTTGCTAGAACAACCTCGCCTACCAGTGTCGCTGAGTGGAGTTTCCATTCTGGTGGTGGAGAATGATGCTGATTCTAGAGAATTTGTCAGGATTGTGTTAGAGCAGGCAGGAGCACAGGTCACGATTGCGTCAACCGTGGGAGAAGCTTTACGGATATTGGCATACACTCAACCCAGGGTGCTCATCAGCGATATTGGATTACCCGATGAAGATGGTTATAGCTTGATGCAACAAATTCAATTCCTGGAGCCAGATCTCGCCAATACAATGCGGGCGATCGCCCTAACCGCCTTTGCCAGCGATGCCGATCAACAAACAACGCTTGCCGCGGGTTATCACCGTCACCTCGCCAAACCCGTTGAACCGGATACACTTATCAATGCCGTGGCGAGTTTAATCTAATGAATACAGTAGAGTAGTAACTTTAATCTGAGTTTTCTTGGTATTGATGTCATTAATCCCTGGTCATTCGCCACTGATGCGATGGGCAACTAATTTGCCCCCATCCCCACCTTTCGCCCCAAGGAGAAGAGCTTTCGGACATTTCTAGTGCTCTCGCCTCTTAGGAAATGGCTAGGGAGAGGGCAGTCTTGGCAAGGGTTCTGTAAAAGTTGCCTATCTGAGACCTGCCGATCGCCAAATTGTCAGGCAATCCCAATATTTGATCCCTGAGTTATTAACTGATTCAGTCTCGTTTGATGATTCGGTGTATTTTGAGCGGTTGAGGATTTGCCGGATTTTGTTCTTGTGATCAGCTCGACGATTTTTGTTACACTGGTTGTTTTACTCAAGTAGGCATCTGCCTTGGGACAGAGTTCACGAGCGATCGCTAAGGTGTCTTGAGCAAAAAAGGCAGACGTTAGCACCATAAATGGAGGATTTTTTAACGTTTGCTTTAGCTGATTGATGACCTCGCACCCATCCAATTCGCGGGCAAAGGGGCGGGCGGGCATGGAAAAATCAATCAGTGCCAGATCAAATTGTTGGGCAACTTTTATAAAAGCATGAGCATCCGTAAACGTTAAGACTGTAAAATCGTGTTGTTGTAACACCGTTTGCAACACGTAACACCAGGCTTCATTATCATCAACGATCGCAATTCGATACATTACCCCTCTCCAAGCAGTCTTATCTGTCCAAGCGTTTTCTTAAGTTACGTTATGTCACTCAGTATGATACTAATTCCCATAACGAAAATCATCATCTGTCATGGGTTACAGTTTGAAGCTATTAGAAATGAACGATGGATGAAGTAGCCCATACAACGAATTGGTTGCAAGGGCAGCTTTACTTGATTGGAGAATAATTCCTGAGTGGTTCAGAACCAGGTTGTTGCTAATTCAAGGATGGCAGGGCAGGGGGCAAGCTCGGTAAGCTCACGGTAAAGCAGGTGAGGTTGTTTGTACTCGTTACCTCGATCGCGCCATTTAAATGTTCGACTAGCTTTTTGGCTAAGGCTAAACCCAAGCCTGTGCCGCCGTACTTCCAGGGATCATTGTTGGGAACGCGGTAGAACTTATCAAACACGCGATCGAGGGCATCCCTTGGAATATCGACCCCTGAGTTACAGACGCGAATGCAAACGGTAGCTTCCGTTACCCAGACAGACAGCGTGATAGTTTCACCACTGGGAGTATATTTGCAGGCATTGTTGAGCAGTTCAATCAAAACCCGATTCAAGCAAAAAGTATCGGTTATCAACAGGGGCAAATCCGCAGAAACATCCATTTGCAGAGTTTGTTGTTGATTGGAACAACGTTTCTCAAAGGATTCAAGGATGTGAGCAATCCAATAGGATAGATCAATGGAAACCAGTTCCAGCGGTTGAGTTCCAGCTTCTAGATGTTGCAGGTCTAGCAAATCCTGAATTAAACCAAGTTCTTTTTCACACTCTTCCTGCAAAATCTCCAAATATTGAGCAATTTTCTCATCTGTCAATTTGGAATTTTTGGCTGCTTCAATCTCTTGCTTCTGGGTGTTGAGGATAATCATGAGCAGCCGAATGATCATCTTGATATTGGCGATCGGTGTGCGGAGTTCGTGAGAGATCGTGCTGAGAAAGTCATCCTTAAGCTGGTTCAATTTCTGCAACTCTCTGACCTGTGCCTGCGCTGCCTGGTAGAGCCGAGATTGCCGCAGGGCGATCGCGCACTGATTTGCCACCTGTTTCACCAGGCGTACTTCTAAATCGCTGAAAACCGCATCTTCAGGCTTGAATAACCATAAACTTCCCAATACCTGATGGTCATCAAAAATGGGACAAGCTATAACGCTGTGCCGGGTGTAGCGCTGATAGGGAAAATCGGGTTGATGCCAGGAGAATTGTAAAAGTTGCCTTTGCAGCAATTGTTGATGTAGTTGATTGGTGGCAATGGGTTGAGCCTGCCCAATCATTGGAGAATTGCAGGCTTCACTTTCATAGGTCAAGGTGGATGTGGACTGATCTGGACTGTAGAGATTGGCTTCGCAGCACTCCAGCGTCAAAACCTGAGACAGTTCGTTCACCGCCGCTTGCAGAATTTGATGCTCATCTAAACTATCCCGCACAGTATCAGTAATGTGCTTGAGGAGGGTTTCAAACTCAAGCGCGTGTTGGAGATCAATCGTGCGTTGTTGTACCTGTTGCTCCAGATTATGAAACAGGTCGGAATGTTGAATGGCGATCGCCAACTGAGCCGTACACTGCTGTAAAAAGCTGACTTCCCATTCCTTCCAGGTCCGAGGAGTGAAGTCATGATGAGCCACAACAATGCCCCAGGACGTGTCTAAATGCAGGATGGGGAACGATAAGCTCACCCAAATGTTAGAAGCGCTCAGTAATTCACCATAATTAGTTTGCAAATGGGTGGTACGAAGATCCGCATCAATATCACTTTGCCCCTGACAGAATAACTCGTGCCAATATTGCTTCCAGCGCAAATTGTCAAAGGTTTGGTTGAGGAGGGAAGTCCCAGTTGAGGTTGTCGATTCAGCAACCACAGTGCCGCTCAAATCTGAGTCAAACCGCACAATCAGCACGTGATCCACTTTCAGCAAATAGCGAATTTCATCAACGGCAATTTCCAAAATCTCATGGAGATGGAGCGATCGCCGGATGTGATGAATGATTTCACTGAGTAATTGTTCCTGTTGTGCCTGCCGTCGAACCACTGCTTCCGCCCGTTGCCGCTCGACAATTTCTTGGCGCAGGCGATCGTTTTGCTCAACCAGTTCTCGTCGTTGTTGCTGAATGGTGAGTTGATGCCGCACCCGCAGCAGCACCTCTTCTGCCTGAAAGGGCTTGGTGATGTAATCCAAACCGCCTACAGCAAATGCTTGAGTTTTGTCTGTAATCTCAGACAACGCACTGAGAAAAATGACTGGAACTTCATTGGTGGTTGTAGACGATTTGAGCGCCGTGCAGACTTCATAACCGCTCATTTCTGGCATCATGATATCCAGCAGGATCAAATCTGGCGGAAAGGTTTGAACGGCTTCTAAGGCAGTTTCCCCATTCAAGGCTTTTCGAACTTTATAACCCTCTCCAGATAACATCGCAGAAAGGGTACGAATGTTGTCTGGTTGGTCATCAACGATTAAGATACTGGGATTAAGCTTCATATGATTATGTTTTTCTATTGCCCCATAATATCGATCAACGATCGCGATCGAAGTGTTCTCGTAACAAGCGTTTAATTTGTCCAAACTGATAATCATGGATTAGTTGCCTTAATTGATTTGCTAAAAGGACATGAGCCTCTGGAATGTGGTGCAGAAGCTGCTCAATTTCTTCCTCATCACACACTTGAGCCGCATGATACACGGCAGTCAACCACTCCTCCGGCATCACGGCAAAGCTCTCAGCCGTCAGGACAGGATGAGCATTTTGAGAGGCAAAAGCGTGAGTGTTTGAATGCTGAGGGCTTTCTGCATAAGCAAATTGCAGGTTTAAGTACTCTGCCATCTTGTCGTAAAGCAAATTTTCGTTGAAAGGTTTTGTGACAAAATCATTACAGCCAGACCTGAGAGCCAGACCGCGATCGCTCATCGATGCCTGAGCCGTCAAAGCAATGACAACGGGAGTTGGTTCAGATGAGAGGGAGCGAATTTGTTGAGTCGCTTCGTATCCATCCAACACAGGCATTCGAATATCCATCCAGACAAGGTGAGGATGCCACTGTTGATAGAGGGTCACGGCTTCCTGCCCGTTGGTGGCTTCTCGAATCTCCATGCCAAGTTGGGTCATTAGTCTTGCCAGGAGCGATCGATTCTCCGGTTGGTCATCCACAATCAAAATGCGATAGGTGGGTTGACCAGGAACCAGCCCAATGAATTGGCGCTGAGGTGTAGGTAGGGGAACACTCGCCACATCTGCAACTTGAACCGGAAGTTGTAGACAAAAAGTACTTCCGTGACCAGGCGAACTGGTGACAACAATATCTCCGTGCATCAAACGTGCAAAGCGGCGACTAATCGTTAATCCCAATCCAGTTCCACCCACTGCCATTTTTCCAGAACGGCTTTGCACAAAAGCATCAAACACATCCTGAACTTCATCCTCCGCAATTCCCACACCTGTGTCTTCAACTTCAAAAAGAAGAGTCATTGATGCTCGGTCATTGGTTATTTGTCCTTGGTCATTGGTTATTTGTCCTTGGTCATTGGTTGTTTGTCCCTGGTCATTGATTATTTGTCCCTGGTTATTGATTATTTGCCCTTGATCATGGGTCATTGATTGTTGAGTTACTTGGTTCGTATCTGATGACGAATGACGAATGACGAATGACGAATGACTGTTATCTGACGAATGACCATTATCTAATGACACCCGCAGCATCACATATCCCTGTTCTGTAAACTTGATCGCATTGCTGAGGAGATTAATTAGAATTTGCCTGAGCTTATTGGCATCAGTGGTAATGAATTGTGGTACGTCTGAAGCTAGTTCAAGGCGAAACTGGAGATTTTTGGAAATGGCTCGATGGCACAGCATCTCTTCCAGATTATGAAGTAGCTCGAACAGATCAAAACTGGTTGCTTCGATGAGGGTGCGATCGGCTTCAATCTTGGAAAGGTCAAGAATATCGTTAATCAAGCTCAGTAGATGTTCGCCACTGCGATGAATCGTTTGAATGGTTTCTTGATGAATTGGAGCCAGAGTCGTGTCCCGTCGCAACACTTGAGTAAAGCCTAAAATGACATTCAGCGGGGTTCGCAGTTCATGGCTCATGTTTGCCAGGAAGATACTTTTTGCTTGGTTTGCAACTTCAGCCACTTCTTTTGCCTGTTGTAATTCGTTAGATTGCTGCTGAATTTGGGTAAACATTTCCGCTTGTTGAATAGCGATGCCTAATTGAGTCACAATTTGATTCGATACTTGAACTTCACTTTCGCTCCATTCTCGCGGGCTGGAGTTTTGGTAGCTGCCGAGCAAACCCCAAAGTTTGTGATTGCTGAAGATCGGCACCATCAGGTATGCCCGTGCTTGCAAACTTTCCAGAAGTTCAATGTAGCAAGGTTCAAAGTTTGCTGTGTAAATATCGGAAATACTCGTATGTTGAGTTCCTTCGCAGTACACCTTGCCTTGCGTTTGCTGAAGGTAAGTATCTTGTATTACGGTTTCCTGGTGATCCCGGCGTTGGATAGAACACCGATCGCGGCTTAGAGTGTGTAAGGGAAAAGCATCTTCATGGATCAGGTGACTCATCACCGAAATCCAACCATTAGTCATAGACTCAGCCACCACAGTGCCGCTCCAGTCGGGGTTGAATCGATAAATGAGAACCCGATCGCAGTTCAAAACTCGCCGCAGTTCACGAGTGGTGGCGGTGAAAATAGTTTCCAGATTCAATGTTTGCCGCATCTGTTGAATCACTTCTGCGATCGCTTGTTCATGCTCAATACTCTTCTGCAAAGCAGCTTCAATTTGCTTGCGATCGCTAACATCTCTGTGAGTACCAATCATGCGTAAAGGATTGCCTTGCTCATCACGAGCCACAACTCTGCCATAGACAGCGATCCATTTCCATTCGCCTGATTTAGTTCGCACCCGATAATCGAAGGCGTAAGGGGCTGAAGTATCTTTCAGGTGGGCATTTAGAATATCAAGAACCCAGGGATGATCATCGGGATGGGTCAAATATTCCCAGGTTGCTAAGGTGTTGGGCAATTCGCCAACCTCATAGCCCAACATCAACAGATATTGAGGATTGTAATAAACATCTCCAGTCGCAATGCTCCAGTCCCACAAGCCATCGCCAGAGGCTTCTAACGCCATTTGTAGTTGCTGTTCACTTTTTTGCAAAGCCACCTCAGCCTGGTATTGTTGGGTAATGTCGATCGCGACTCCTCCTATCAATGTTTGCCCCAGCGCATCAGGCATCGGGAATTTATACACCCGGAAAATGCCCAGGGTTCCATCTGAGCGGGGGGCTGATTCATTGCCTTCCAGCACTTGCCGAGTTTGAGATACTGTTTGAATATTGGCTAGAAATTGTTGAGCAACCTCAGTCGGATAAAGCTCAAAAACTGATTTCCCGATTACGTGAGAAGTGGGTAACTGAAATGTGCTTTGATACGTTTGGCTGACGTAGAGCATTCTGCCATTGGCATCAGTAATCCAGGCTGCCGCAGGGCTGTGATCCATAAACATTTGGAAGCGAGCTTCGCTTCGACGCAGGGCAGCTTCTGAGGCTTTGCGTTCTTCCTCCAGCAGTTTGCGATCGCTAATGTCTCGAACGACAATCAAAACCTCATTCTCTTGTACTGGCACAATGCGGGCTTCTTCATAGTGCAGTTGGTTGTCAATCAGCAACTCATATTCGTAGGTGAAGACTTGATTCGTTTGCAGAACTTGCTGAATATAGCCCAATCGCTCCCTTGCCTGCTCATGGGGCAGCACATCGTAGATCGAAAGTCCTGCTTCTACGCGATCGGGATCAATGAAGTTGATGTTGCTGTTAGCAAGGAAATCGAGGTAAGTCCCATCGGCTTGAACTCGAATCAATACATCTGGAATGGCATTGATCAGCGCCCGATTGGTTGACTCGCTTTGGCGCTGCGCCTCCTCTGCCTGTTTTCGGCTGCTAATATCTAAGGCAGTTCCAAACAAGCGGGTAATTTGCCCTTGCTCATCTCGAAACGCTCTGCCCCTGGCTTCCATGTAGCCCATTGTGCCGTCTTGGCGGAAAAACCGCAGATCGATTTTATAGGGAGTTCCCTCTTGACTGGCTTGAGTAATGCAAGATTGCAATAATTCCCGATCGTCAGGATAAATGTAGTTGAAGTGTTCCTCATAGGGGGGAGGCGACTCTGCTGGGTCGAAGCCAAACATCTGAAAGAGTTCTTCTGACCAGGTAATTTTGGGAATGGTCAGGTCTAACTCCCAACTGCCTAGATGGGCGATGCGTTGCGCTTCAATCAGGGCTGCTTCATTCCGATAGAGTTGGGCTTCGGTTTGTTTACGATCGCTAATGTCAATTAAATATCCCAGGATTTCAACAGGATGATTGGCTGCATCTCGAATGAGGCGCAGTTGAGTGAGAAACCAGCGATAAACGCCATCCGATAGCCGTAGACGATATTCACACGTATGAAAATCATCATCAAGTAGACGAGTTAATCCTGCTAAAACACGATCGAGATCGCTGGGGTGTAAATGACTTAACCAAAAATTAGTATCGGCTAAAAATGCTTGGGCTTCGTAACCTAATATGTCTTTGACATTTTCACTAATAAATGATGCAGCATAATCCTGATTGGGGTCGCTACTAAAAATCACAACTGGACTGTAATTAAGGAGAAAATTGAGGCGATCGCTAACTACTTGCCGCTCCAACTCTGCCCGCTTTAAGTCTGTAATATCTCGTCCAACCGATTGATATTCAAGAAACTCTCCCTGCTCATTAAAGAGCATTCGGTTGCTCCACTGAGTCCAACGAATTTCTCCCTGCACAATCACCCGGTTCTCAACCATCATTGTGGGATGGTCTCGATTCATTGCTGCAACAAGTTGTATCACTCGTTCTTGGTCAGCTTCAAAAATCTTAGGTTGATAACTCTGACCAACAATCTCCTCTGGCTTCAGTCCAAAGTAGCGACAATAGGCATCATTCACAAAAAGGATGGTAGAGTCTGGCAAAAACCGACAAATTAGTTCAGTTTGATCTTCAACAATGGCTCGATAGCGAGCTTCACTTTCCCGCAGTGCTGCTTCAGATTGTTTGCGATCGGTAATATTTTGGATTTGCCCAATAATGTGCAGTGGATCTCCCTGCTCATCTCGCACCAGTGATACATTCAGCAAAATCCAGATAATCTCTCCATTTTTGTGAAGATAGCGTTTCTCCATTTCATTGGTAGAAATTTCATCTGCTAAAAGTCGCTGCACACAATTAAGATCTGCTTCCAGGTCATCTGGGTGGGTAATGTCTTGAAAGGTGAGAGATAGTAACTCGGCGGCGGTATACCCCACAATTTGACACAGGGCAGGGTTTACCCGGAGCCAGCGCCCCTCCAACGACACGAGTGCTATCCCCATTGAGGCATCTTCAAAGGCATGACGAAATTGTTCCTCACTCTGACGCAGGGCAGTCTCTATGCGTTTGCGATCGCTGATATCACTGGCAATGCCCAAAAAACCAGTAATATTTTCCTCCTGATCACACAATGCAGTGATTGAAAGCAAGACGGGAAAACGAGAGCCATCTTTACGGATATAAGTCCATTCCCGTTCCTCGATTTCTCCTTGCTTTGCTTTGGCAACAAACACTTCAAATCCTGGTTCAACCCAAATCCCCAATTCTTGGAAAAGCCTCTGGGCGTGATCCACAACTTCTTGTGGGTCATGAATGATAGCAGGCGTTATTTTCCCAACAATCTCTGAGGCAGTGTAACCCAGCATTTTCTCGGCACCTGTATTAAAGCTAGTAATGGTGCCATCTAGGGTTGCTGAAATGACGCTGAAGTTCGCACTACTCAAAATGGCATTTTGCAACGTCAACGTTTGCTGTAATTGGCGCTCGGCTTGTTCGCGTCTAAAGAGTTCGTATTGTAGATGACTGTTACTTTCTTGGAGTTCAAGAGTTCGCTCTGCAATGCGTTGCTCAAGTTCTTGATTGAGTCGATTTAATGTTTCTTCTGTTTGTTTACGATTGGTAATATCTAAGGAAACACCGGTAAAGCGTAGCGCTTCCCCTGCATCGTTGTAGATGAATCGCCCAAATAACGATAACCAGGTAACAACTCCCGTATCAGGATGAAGCACGCGGTGTTCTGGATGGTAAAGCGATCGCTCCTGCTTTGCCTGTTCTACCTGGTGAAGCACTCGTTCCTGGTCATCGGGATGCACCCGATTCAGCCACTTTTCAAAGCTTGCCTCTCCATTAAGGGAGGGATCATACCCTTGCAACTTGAAATGCTGGGTGTTCCAAAGGGTTTCTCCAGTTTGCAAATCAACATCCCACGTCCCCATCTCCGCCGCTTGGATTGCCAGGTTGAGGCGTTGTTCGCTGTCCCGAAGTTGGGCTGTGCGCTCAACAATATGCTGTTCTAACCGAACATTTGACTCTTGTAACTGATACTCAATTTGTCGCCGTTTCCGATCCATGCGGTTCAGGGCATGGGCATTCCAACTCACCAACCCAGCAAAAACTAGAATATTCAGCGTGTTCGCCAGGGCAACTTCAACCTCTTGACTATAGAGGCGCATCCGATAGCCTGACAACGCCAACCCGCCCGCCACCGAGGGCAGAACGATCGCCACTGGCAACAAGTGCCGCATCATCATGCTTCCGGCTCCGTCGCTGATCAGTAAGAGCATGAGTCCACAGTTGGGAGTCGCACACAAGATTCCGAGACTCAATAATTGGAGACCGATCGCGGCGTGTAGTGCCATCCCGGTATAAGACCCTGCGGTGTAGAAATAGACGCTACCATAGATGTGCCCTAACAATCCAATCAAGCTAATTAACCAGATGAGAATTGCCAGACTGTGAGCCAGTCCAAATTTGGGGTGGCGACGATTCATGCTCAAGAGCGCTGACCCAGCTAACAAGAACGCCAATGCCGTGTTGGGAGCCATCCGTCCGGGTACTGCCAAGCTACCAGTGGGTTCTGGTTGTTGCATCAACAATTGGTCAATCCCTAGATTGAGATTGAGTCCGTATTGAATCAGGGTGAGCGAGGTAATCAGAATGATTAAAGATGCACCACTAAAAATTAGAGATTGAGTACTCTTTTTAAATTTTTCATTTTTTATTTTTAATTGTTGCTGCCACAGCCACAAACTACTTCCACTGAAGATGAAGCACAATGCAGCATTAAATTTCATTGTGGGAAAACCAAACAAAACAGTTTTCAGCACTGATTGATCGAAGACCCACCCGACAATGACAACAATGCCGATCGCAATCACAGCAAGGCTAAGGTTTTGAGCGAGCGATCGTAGAAATGCGGCTAACGCACTGGAAGATTGATAGGCGGTGGATTCTGTCATAGAGGTCAGGGGGAGAATTGAAATGGAACCCAGTAGCTGGTCGGCATTAAAGCATCAGAATTTGATCATTTGATCATCAGAACTAGGATTCCCAATACTTGCCAATAGATCAATCGCTGATTGAGAAGAGGTTTACTTTTGATCAGCACGAAGACCCGAATCATCGATACTTTGAGCATAAGCCCAGGGAGTAAAAAACTTTATTATGCTGCAGTATTTATTATGCAAATAAAATAATTCGATAAGATTGTTAATCATCCCAATGAGGTAGCGCTTATTGTCCCAAGCTTGTTTAGAATGGACGCTTTGGATACACAACACGGGATGGTTTTAAAATTTCGAGTTCACAGTGCTCAGGATCGGTTAAGAAATAACTGCGATTGGCTGTTGGCTAATAGCTATTAGCTAACAGCACCAGTGCTCTACTCTCCACTCATCGCTTGTTTGAGCAACTCCAAAAATGCGAAGGCAGCGGGCGGTAACAGCGCATCAGCTAAGACTGCAACGCTAATGACGCGAAACAAAGGCACAGGCAAACTACACACCCTAACACCAGAAGGAATGGGTTCTGCGGCTAATCGCGGGCTGATCGCTGCCCCTAAACCTTTCGCAACCATGTTGACGATCGTCGCATCCGAACGAATTTGATAGGTGGCGTGCAAGGTGATGCCATGATTGGCACAGTGAGCATATACCATCGCATCGCAGCTATCGCCCACGGGAGCCATGATCAGTGGGTGCCGAGTCAATTCTGCCCACTCCAATTTGCGATCGGCAAACTCCACTCCGGGTGGAAGCAGCACCACAAATTCATCCCGCATCAATTCCCAGGTTTTGAACTCGTCTCCCACAGGTAGCCAGGTAATGCCAATGTCTGATCGCCCTTTGCGGAGGTCGTCTTCAACTTCGCTGCGATCGTCATATTCTCGAATGTCAATGGCGATCGCTGGATAACGTCGAGAATATTCGGCTAATACATCCGGCAAAATATGAGTCCCCGGACTGCGAAACGTGGAGAGGCGCAAATGCCCACCGTCTAATCCTTTAGCAAGATTGGCTTGCTGAATAATATCCTCTAACAAGCGCAACATTTGTCGGGCGCGTTCGACAATTTGTTCGCCAACAGGGGTGAGATGGGAGCCATAGCGACCTCGTGCCAGCAACACAATGCCTAACGCCTCCTCCAAGGTGGCGATAGCGTAGCTCACAGCCGATTGAGACATTTGCAACGTGAGAGCAGCTTCGCTAAAGCTGCCTGTATCAGCAACCGTGACCAGAATCCGAAGTTGCGAGAGTTTAAGCTGGCTGAAACCCATACCAAAATCCCTGAAATCTTCTGCATTATCTCAACATAAAAATAGCAGTTTGTTTCTCCTATCGAATTTATTCATGGTTGTGATTCGCTGCATCGGTTGTCGGTTCTGGGTGCGATCGCGGACGATCAAACTCAATGACTTCAGAAATGAGAGGATTGGTGTTATGACATCGTTGAATTTAAGCAGAATCGCCCACTTACCCAAGTTTGACTTGAAGAGAATCAATTTAGGCAAGATTGCACGATCGTTACTGTCTCAACTGCATCAATCAACAGAGTTGCAAGTTTGGCAAGAATTTGATCAAGCAGAACATTGTTTCTGGAATGCTTACGACCCCATCACGCAACGCTCTATCTATGGAATTTCCGAAGCAGAAATGCGAGTTTGGATTGAACAACGAAATCAATAACCCGTTGATTTCAACTTTTAACTGACCAGGAACACGTCCTAAGTTCATGATTGTTCTATCTAAAACTGATCACACTAAAGGCATTCTCCTGTTGCTTGTGACTACAGTGGTTTGGGGAACTTCTTTTCCATTGCTGAAGCAAGTGCTCCAGGATTTGACTCCACCTATGATTCTGGCAGTGAGGTTTACTGTTGCTGCGATCGCCTTCATTCCCTACCTATATCGACTCAAGCTGAAATTGCTGCGTGATGGGGCAATCCTGGGATTGATCTACTTTACAGAGTGTCTGTTGGCATTGTTGGGATTAGAAACGATTTCTGCTCATCGCTCCGCCTTCATCATCAGCCTGAATGTGATCCTGGTTCCTCTATTGGGGAGCTTTCTGGGACAGCGGGTATCCCTAAGAATTTTAGCTGCTGGCGGCGTGGCGATCGCAGGAATGAGTCTCTTGTCCTGGGAAACGGGCAGTTTGGGGTGGGGCGACCTGTTGACCTTCGGCTGCGCGATCGGAGTTGCCATTTATATCCTGACGCTTGAGGTCATGACTCCACAGCATTCACCGCTCCCGCTGGTGGCAGTTCAGCTTGGTACGATGGCGATATTGAGCATGGGTTGGGCTGTATTGTCATTCCCAGGGCAACTGAGTGAAGTGTTCATTGCCATCAAGCCCCACTTCAACACCTTGCTTTATTTAGGGTTGGGCGTCAGTGGGTTGCCGCTCTGGACTCAAGCGCTGGCACAGCGTTGGGTTCCGGCTTCTGAGGCAGCACTGCTTTACACCCTGGAACCTGTATTTGCCAGTGCCTTCTCGTTCGCCTGGTTAGGAGAAACATTAGGCACTCAAGCTGTTTTTGGGGCAGGGTTGATTCTAGCTGCCACTCTATTGAGTCAACGTCCCGATCGTGGGTCTAAGTGAGTTGTGATTGCGTAGATTGCGTAGGATCTGTCAGGCACCGCCGCACCGCTGCACCAATCCTCCTTGCTACTGAAAACTCTCGGTCCAGTCCGTTATCAAAAAGGGCTTATGTCTTAAGACAGATTGTTTTTTCTGCCCCCAATAGCCAGAAATAGAAATCAAGAACATTATAAATTTTGAGCACGATCGCGTTCTATCAGCGATACCTTAATGTTGAAGGTCAAACGCATGAGGGCAGAGGAATACGAGGCGATGGCTGAGGAGTTGTTTGTTGGCGGCGGCGAGATGGGAGCGTTGCTACGCTCGCACGATTGGTCACAAACACAGCTTGGCGCGATCGAAACCTGGTCGGATAGCCTGAAAACAGCAGTACAGACTCTATTAATCGAACTTGATCGAGCCAAGCTCCTGGAAAAACAACCGTTGAGCGCTGACCTGCCGCCCGCAGACATTGTGGCTATTATCCTACAAGAAACGGCTCAGGCAAATGACTTTCGCGGCAAACTGACGGAGGCTCTGCGTCCACTGAGTGACCCGACTGAGATTCAAGCGATCGCCGCGCGGATTTTGGGCGAGTCTCTTGGTGTAAACCGCGTCATCTACACCGATGTCATCTCGGATGGCACAGAAGTGCTGGTTCATAAAAACTACACTAACGGCGTGGCGGAGTTGAGTGGGCGCTACCTGTTGGAAAAATATCGGCGCAACCTGCCTGAGAATCATCAGGCAGGGCAAACTCAGATTGTCACTGATATTCCCAATAATCCCAGGTATACGGATGCTGAGAAGGCGAGGTATCGCGCGATCGACGTTGCTGCCCACATCGATGTACCTCTGATTAAAAACAACCGATTTGTGGCGCTGCTTGCGGTGCATCAATCCAATCCGCGCCAGTGGACAGAAGCGGAAGTCAAACGGGTTGAAGAAACCGCAGAACAAACCTGGGCAGCCGTGGAACGTGCCCGTGCTGAAGCCGCATTACGCGATTCAGAAGAACGTTTTCGCCAACTCTCTGATGCGCTGCCACAGTTGGTTTGGACGGCTCAACCAGATGGCAAAGTGGATTATGTAAATGGGCAGTGGTTGAGCTATACCAGCATTCCCCCTCAAGAGTTTTACGCCTGGGGTTGGCAGAAAATTGTGCATCCTGACGATTTGCCAGCGACTTTAACCGTTTGGGCAGAAGCGTTACAAACGGGTGAACCGATCGACATTAAGCATCGCTTCCGTCGCTCGGATGGGCAGTGGCGCTGGCAACTTGTGCGGGGCATTTCATTCAAAAATGATGCTGGGCAAGTTGTGAAGTGGTTTGGTACTTGTACCGACATTCATGAAAACGAGATGCGGGATCTGGATGCGCGGTTTTTGGAAGACTTGGGCGATTGGTTCCGCCAAGCTTCAAAGGATCGCCTGCGTGCCAGTGAGAGCGTTGATGATGTGATGCAGACGATCGCGCAACGGTTGGGTCAATACCTGGACGCATCGCGCTGTTGCTTTGCTGAAATTGATCGCGCAGCCGATCAATGGACTGTTTCTCACGATTACACTTCCATTGCCGAACTCCCCTCGCTGGTAGGCAATCACTCCATTTCGACGTTTCCCCCAGAGGTGATCACTGCGCTTCAAGCTGGACGGGCTGTCAATGTCCCTGATGCGATGACAGACCCAATAACGGCAGCACTCTACGCAACACGCTATCAACCACTCGATATCCGTTCCTTTGTCGTTGTGCCCCTACTGCGCGAGGGACAGTGGGTGTCTGCGATCGGCGTGTTCATGAATACACCCCACCCCTGGACAGAGCGGGAATTGGTGTTGATCAGTACTGTTGCTGAACGAACCTGGAACACGATCGAGAATTTGCGCCTTCTTGCTGAACTGCAAGTTAGTGAGGCACAATTCCGCAACATGGCAGACTACGCTCCAATCATGGTGTGGGTTACGGATGCCAGAGGCTACTGCACCTATCTCAGCCAAAGCTGGTATGAGTTTTCGGGGCAAACTGAGGCTACCGGCTTAGGGTTTGGTTGGCTGGATATCGTTCATCCAAACGATCGCGCATTCTCCGAAGCGACCTTTCTTGCTGCCAACGAGCGCCAGGAAGCTTTTCAAATTGAATATCGGCTGCGTCGCCAGGATGGACAATATCGCACCTGCATTGATGCGGCAAAACCCCGGTTTGGGGCAGATGGTGAATTTAAGGGCTACATTGGCTCTGTGATTGATATTGACGATCGCATTCAAGCCGAAGCCGAACGGGAACAACTCCTGCAACGGGAACAAACGGCACGGGAAGCGGCTGAGACTGCCAATCGGATTAAGGATGAATTTCTGGCGGTGCTGTCCCATGAGTTGCGATCGCCCCTCAACCCCATCCTTGGCTGGTCTAAACTGCTCCGTCACGGCAAACTTGATGCCACCAGAACGGTTAATGCTATAGAAATCATTGAACGCAACGCCCAACTCCAGGTGCAGCTCATTGAGGATCTCCTTGACATCTCGCGCATCCTGCGCGGCAAGTTAGCCCTGACTGTAGCACCTGTGGACTTAAGCGCTGTCATCGCTGCCGCATTAGAAACCGTTCAACTTGCTGCCGAGGCGAAGTCACTGCAAATTCAAACACTCCTCTCACCCACGGTTGGTACTGTGAACGGTGATGCTGGACGATTGCAGCAGGTTGTCTGGAATTTGTTGTCCAATGCAGTCAAATTCACATCCCCCGGGGGATGGATTGAGGTGAGACTGGAGGAGATAGGGAACAGGCACGCCCAAATTACCGTTGCCGACAGCGGCAAAGGTATCAGTCCTGAGTTTCTGCCCTACGTGTTTGAACATTTTCGGCAGGAAGATGGAGCAACCACGCGCAAATTTGGTGGATTGGGATTGGGGTTAGCGATCGCCCGTCAAATTGTGGAACTGCATGGCGGTCAAATCAGTGTCGAGAGTTCTGGGGAAGGGCAAGGAACAACGTTTATCGTCAGGTTACCGCTGTTTAAGCGTTGGGCAGAGGGGGAGCCGGGGCGAGCGGAGGAACCACCCCGCCTCAGCCCTTCAACGTCTCAGCCCCTCACCGGATTACTGATTTTAGTAGTGGATGATGACCATGATTCGCGAGAACTTGTTGCATTTGTGCTAGAACAGGCGGGCGCGAATACTACCCAGGTTGCGTCGGGCATTGAAGCACTACAAGTCATTGAACAGGTTATTCCTGGCTTAATCATCAGTGATATTGGAATGCCGGATCTGGATGGTTACGGGTTGCTGCAAAAAATTCGGGCACGAGCATCACTGGGGCAAATTCCAGCCATTGCTCTAACTGCCTATGCTGGAGAACTGGATCAACAGCAAGCGATCGCGGCAGGTTTTCAAATCCATCTATCCAAGCCAGTCGATCCGGAAGCATTGGTTGAAGCCGTTGTGACTTTAATCAAAAGCAGTCCAGCATGAGTGCGATCGCCCAGCAGGAAGGTCAACTCACATCGTGCACCCGTTGTAGGAAAAGCTTTGAAATAAATTTTAGACTCAAAGCTAAAACCTATTAAACCAGGTTAGGACTCTTTTTAGTCAATCTTATAATCAGTTCAAATAGACTGAAAATACTATCCAGCCTTCTTGAGAAGACTTTTACTATGAGATAGAAAATTTATCTCTTGGCGAGACAGAACATTCAATTGAGAATAGAGCAAGATCTAAGTAGAGTTAATACTAAAACAATTAATTAGTAAGGATTAATTAAAGTAGAAGTGATTTACATAAAACTGACTTGATTTATCTAAATTAGTAATAAAAGTAAAGCAATGAAGTAATAAAACTAACTTCTTAAAGGAGTGAAAAAATAAACTAATGATATATAACTTCTATATTTATAGATTTTTTGATCACTATGCACATTCTGTAGAAGTTAACAAGCTCTAAAATTGAACCCAACTTAGTAATTAGTGTGAGGACCTGTCATGGCAAACTTGACGTTGAAACTGCTGGTAATAAATTTGACGATCGCCGGTTGCAATCTCTTGCCCAATGGGGCGATTGCCGACGATCTATCTCCCCAATCACTCAGCAGTAACTCCGCTGCTGAACTGGGTTCTCTACAACAAGTCACATCTGTATCGCAGCTATCAGATGTCAGACCAACAGATTGGGCATTTCAAGCATTGCAGTCCCTGGTTGAGCGCTATGGTTGCATCGTCGGCTATCCCGACAAAACCTATCGCGGTAATCGTGCCCTGAGTCGATATGAATTTGCGGCAGGTCTCAATGCGTGTTTAGACAAGATTCAAGAACTGATTGCAGCAGCGACGGCTGATTTTGTTCGCAAAGAAGATCTGGAATCAGTGAAGCGCTTGCAAGAGGAGTTTGCCGCAGAACTAGCTGCTCTACGAGGTCGCGTTGAAGCCTTAGAAGTCCGCACAGCAACCCTGGAAAAACAGCAATTCTCCACCACTACTAAGTTAAACGGTGAAGTGATTGCCTATCTGGGAGATGCGTTTGGAGACGCTGCGGGGGATGCGAATGAAACGACATTTAATTATCGAGTGCGCTTGAATCTCGACACCAGTTTTTGGGGTAGAGATCGGCTCCGGATACGCCTTCAAGCTGCCAATATGCGCCTATTTAGCGCTGGCAATCCCAACATCGATAACGCAACTGGAGGATTTGGCGCACCGCAGCGATTTGCTTCCACCTTTGCGGGGGCTTTCTCGGATGAAGCTCGCTTGCTCCCTTCACCCGCATCTCAAGGAGAAAACGATAGCGCGCTCAGAATTCATATCTTGAGTTACGATTTTCCCCTTGGCGATCGCCTTTCCATCTACACGGCAGCCGGTGTTACCGATCCAACCTTCCTGGGAGCCGATCCAATTTCGCCCTTCTCCGACTTTGCCACTGGCTCCCTTTCCAACTTTGGTAATTCCAACCCCGTCTATTATCCCCTGGGCAACCGGGCAGGCTTTGGTTTCAATTTCAAACTTGCGGACTGGCTCACGATCGCGGGGGGCTACATTGGGCAAGACGTGAATGACATTGGTGGACCCAACATTCCCTTAGCCTCATCCGGCATTTTTAACGGGGGCAACGCCGCCTTTGGGCAACTGACGCTGTACGTCAACAAACTGACGGCTGGCTTCCTCTATACGCACACCTACACGCCCCAATTTGGCATCGACACACTGGCTGGTAGCAATGCAGCGAAAGTCAGTACTGGCGGCTTCAGTACCCCCAATGACGATCGCGTGTCTGCCAACCACTATGGGTTCATTGCGAACTACAAATTCAGCAGCAAATTTCAACTGGGGGGATGGGTTGGCTTGTCGAATGCAAGGGTCTTGGGTGTAGACACTTTGGGCGTGCCTACTGGCAATCGTGGCGATGTCAAAGTGCTTAACTACGCAGCGACTCTAGCCTTTCCAGATTTATTCAAACAAGGAAATCTAGGTGGCATTGTATTTGGAATGCAGCCAAAGGTAATTGATACCAGTAACTCTAGAGTGGCAGAAGCGATCGGGCTACCGGAAGGACGGCGAGAAGATCGCAGCACCGGATTTCATATCGAAGCCTTCTATCGAATTCAACTGACCGACAACATTTCCATCACGCCCGGTGTGTTTTGGTTAACCGCTCCCAACCACGACAGTCGCAACCCCGATGCGATCATTGGTGTGGTTCGCACATCCTTTGTTTTCTAATCAAAATCGAATCGTAATTCGATCGCAGGCATCTCCTACAAGCTCCTACACCCTATCAAAACGTCAGCTATCTTCAGTAGGAGAATCTTCTAGTCGGAGAGAATAGGGTAGGGGTAGGGGCAGATCAGCTCGTGGAGGGATTTGCGCGACTCGGCAAGCCGTGCTGGGGCAAATTGCCCAGCATCGCCCTCAACGCCGGATTCCCCACGGGTATTGATCGACTTAACCAGCCCGGAGAAATGCGGCAAGTTTCTTCATCTTGGGAATCCGAACGCCCACTTCCAACTGCCTGACCTGTGGGTGAGGATGCTCAAGGGTAAGCGCGGGTTGCATCTGGTGGTTCTGTATTTGGTGATTGGGACATAGCGAGTGCTTTGGCGCTTTCGGGTCTGGCGTGGTAAGGGCTATCCGAGTCCGGTGCAACGGGCGTGTAAGTGGTTGGCACCGTTGCCAACTCAGTGAAGCCGAGGCAGGGTCGTGATTGGGCAAGCAGATACGGAATTTGACACGACCAAGTTTCTCAAAGCCGTGCGAAAACGCACTTGGCGAGCCGTAGTCGGGTAAAAAGGTTTTGCCTTGACTGATAACCGTCTGGACGGTATAGTTAATTCAGGAGTGAGCAGTACCGTCCAGACGGTACTGCTCACTTGAAATCTTGATTGTCAAAGAGGTGAGATGATGCCCTATACTGACTGGACGGTAACAAACCCCGTCCCCCTTCAATTGGCTGCTATGGCTCCTGCTAAATCGGTTAAATCACGATCGCTCACCCGGGAAACGTTGCTGCGAGCGGCAACTCAAGTCATTCTGGAACACGGTGTAGAGGCGTTGACCCTGGATGCAGTGGCACGGCAGGCAGGCGTGAGCAAAGGTGGATTGCTCTACCACTTCCCCAACAAAAATGCGCTGGTGGTAGGGTTAGGAGAGCAATTGATACACGAGTTTGAAACAGCGCTGCAAACTGAGTTTGACCAGGATGATGCACCGGGAACACCGGGACAGTGGACAAGAGCCTATATTCGCTCGACCCTACGCATGAGCGGACAAACCTTAGCACTGGTGGCGCGTTTGTCTTCTCTGATTGTGGAAATGCCGCCGGAGTTACTAACCTCGGCTGATGCCTATGAGCAACGCTGTCGGCAGCGGATTGAAAGCGATGGTCTTGATCCGACGCAGGCAACCATTATTCAATTAGCGATCGATGGGCTGTGGTTTTCAGAGTTGTTTCAACTGGGCGCACCGGAAGAATTCCGCCGAACTCAAGTAATCGAAACACTATTGGCGATGACGCGATTACCTCAATAACTTGACTGAATTCAACAGCTTAATTAATTGAGTGATGATACCGTTGCAGGTTGCTCATCCGGTTTGGTCTGAAAATTTTTACCTCATTTCACATCCATTCAAGGAGACTACTATGCAGATTGATCAGAGACAGAACGTCATAGAAGATGTAGTAGAAACAGTAGCAAATGCAGACATTGTGAAGTTGAAATCATTAGACTTTACGATCGCATCTCATTACCTTGCTGCTGCATTCAATCAAGACCCATTGATGGCACACTTTTTACCTGAAAATGAAGGAGCAAAGCAAACGGCTCTCAAACAACTGAGTCAATCATTACTCAACTATGCCCAGATTTATAATCACATCTATACTACCGCTGATGAGCCGAAGGGTGTGGCAATTTGGCTACCTCCAGAAGCGAATCAAGTTACGCTGTCACAACTCTGGCAAGTCACAACATCGGGATTGCTCACCCTGCCGTTCTATATGCGTTGGGATCGAGTGACTGATTTCGTTTCATTCATTCGCACAGAGATCCAACTCCATGAGAAATTTGCGCCGGAACCTCACTGGTATTTAGCCATGTTAGGCGTATCGCCAGAATGTCAGGGTCAAGGGATTGGCAGCAAACTGATTCAACCTGTGCTGCAAGCCGCCGATCGCACAAAGACCCCTTGCTATCTGGAAACATCTACGGCTGCGGCGATGCGATTCTATCAGCGACATGGATTTGAAATTGTTGAGCAAGGGCTGTTTGCAAATCGAGAGTACTGGGCGATGAAGCGCAATCCTCAAGGTTGAGTGACTCAATCTGGTGCCTGGTTTTTGATCCTCATGACTCCGATTTTGGGCAGTTGGACGATCGCCGTCGTGGCACCCATCACAGGCATTCACCCTAAACGCATTCTGTTGTTCTCCTTCATTAGCATCACCTTGTATGGAGTGATTACAGCACTCGCGATCGCCTCAGGCATGAATTGGTTGAGCGATCGCGAGTTTGTCTATTCCGATCTGATCTCCAGCAAATCGTTGTACAATACAAACGTTTATTGATTACGGAATTCGCAACTGTTTGTATGGTTACAGATAACCAATCGCAACATTCTAATCATCTCAAACTAGATGAGCTAGATACTAAGATTGTGCAGTTCCTTCAGAAAGATGGACGTATGCCATACACCGACATTGCCAAGCAAGTGGGAGTGGCGGAAGCAACGATTCGCTATCGAGTGCAGCGTCTGCTTGAGTCGGGTGCTATTACCATTCAGGCAAATCTCAACCTGGAGAAGCTTGAGCATCGCAATATTGCCGCCATTGCATTGTTGATTAATAATCCTGGGCTAGTGGATCAAATAGCCAGCGAGCTTTGCTCGCTTGATGAGGTGTCCTATGTTGTGTTTGTCACGGGACGATACAATCTTGTGGTGGAGATTGTTCACGACAGCTATGAAGATCTACAGAAATTCTTGCTGCGGTTGCAACACATTCCTGGATTACTTGGGTTTGAAGTACAAACAGTAATCAAGTTGTACAAAACTCAAGATTTTCTCAAACTTAAACTTAAGCAAGAGTAAGGCACAAGAAGGAAGAAAAGGGGAAAAGGGAAAGGGTTGATTGATAAACTCCTTATCCTTTCCCCTTTATCAGTTGGGGGTTGCTTTAGGTTTCAAACAAATTATTATCACTCTAGAAGCCGAACAGGTTCAGCGATCGCTGAACCCAATGGTTTGCCCGACCTTTGTTGAGCCAGTTGCTTTGATAGAGCGATCGCACAAACAATAGTGACCATAGCGATCGCCATTGCTAACATACCAACACTAGACAAGCCAAATGTAGAGTAGAAGATGCCTCCCAAGCCTGGACCCAGAGCTTCAGCCGCCATTGCGACCGCAATACCCAGCGCTGGTATGCTTCCGGTCGAGTCAATATCTGCAAGAAGTTGCAGAATGCACAACCCACTCGCTGCCATTGTCAGGGGAATGAGCACTTGTAGAACGACAAACATAGGCTGTATGCCTTGACAGAGAAGCATTTCGGAAATTCCTTTGATCAGCATGATTGCAACCAGGAGACGAATCCGCCCCATGCGTCTGGAAAGGCAATTGACTAACCAGGGAATGGCTAATCCTAACACCATTGCCAGGGACAGAATTAAACCAAAGTCATTCACCGAATAGCCCGATCGCGTAGCAGCTTGCAGGTTAAATGCCCAAAACACAGTTTCACACAGTCGGGTAAACAGTGCCACTATCAAAGCCATCAGCGCGATTTTACTTAGCCTTGTTGATGCCTTTGAGGAAGCTAAAGGCTGCTCCTCCAAGGTTCTATGACCCCGTTGCATAAACAGCAGGGAGGGAATCATGCTAAACGCTACGCCTGAAAGCACCGCAAATGTTCCCACGGTAGGCAGTTTTTCTGACAAAAAGGGGACGCTGACAAACAGCGCCACCATCATCAGCATGGTGAGAAGGACGGCTCTGCTATAGAGTCGTTCATAATTCTCATTCGATGAGGCGGCGGCATCCGAACTCACCACAGCCAGTCCTTCGCCAATGCCAACAAAGGCACGAGTGACTGCGAATGTAATCGGATCGACTGCGAAAATCGTAGATAGATTACCCAATCCTGCGACGATCGCGCCAGCAATTCCCAGCAGGCGAAGATCAGCTTTTTTGATGAAGATGGCGGAAGCCGCGGCGGTTAATCCCAAAGCCGCGAGTTCAGCCGAAACCATGATGCCCGCTTGCACTTCAGAAAAACCAAATTGCTTGATTGCCGCCTCCACAATAAATGGAGACATTCCGGCGGGCAGTGCTCCCAAGGCATAACCGGCTGCGATCGCTAAGGTGAGAGGAAACAGCGATCGTCTTTGTATTTTCTGATGTATTGCCATTGATTCAGTAGGGTGTTGAAATTGTTCGCGATGAGCCGGAGGTTAGGTGTTGCATCACGAGTTGCTGAAATAAGTGAGTCCCCATTTCGCGGCTTGGAGACAAGCGACCCGGACGAAATCCTGAAGATTGCATCCGCTTCTGCACGTGCGGTAGCAAGTCCAGATCTTCTTTCATCACCGTGTCAAAGAAGCCGATCATGGCTTCCAACCGTTCGGCGGATAGAGCGGCTGATTGATTCGGAACCAACCATTGCTGCTGAACTCGTGTCTTTGCAGGTCCTTGTGGGTCAATCAGGTAGCTCACTGCAAAACTAGGACCAACAGACATACCAAAGTTGGGAAATAGGCTCGTGATCGAAACCCCATTGCTTTCATCCTCACTCAAACCCTCAAGGCTTAATCCTTCAGGCTTCAGCACCGCCCGGGCAGCCGCATCCATCTCCGCAATCATAGGAGAGTACTGCCAGTAGTAAAACTGTTTTGCCTCAGTGCGAAGCCCCTTATAAAACTTTGGTACAAGCGCGTGTACTGACGGCTCATGATAGCTTTCAGCGCTGTTTTCAGTCAGGAGTTTCCAGTTCGCTGCCATCTCATAATTAATGCTGTGAACGAGAACCCAATCTTTCAGACGATAGCGCTTAAACTTTTCTGGTAAATCGCCTAGCTGTGTTGCCAGAGGTTTAGCGTTTAGATCGAGATTAACGAAGATAAAAGACTCCCAGGTATCAACCTTGACGGCTCGCAAACTATGGCAAGCTGGGTCAAAGCCTTCAGCATCATCCATCTCTGGCGCGCCCCTTAGATTACCTTCCAAATCAAATGTCCAGGCATGATACAAACAAGTCAGATGATTACATTGACCGCTGCCCAATGCTAAAGGAGCCGCTCGGTGAGAGCAGATGTTGAAAAAGGCACGTAAATCACCTGCTCGGTTCCGCAGAATGATCAGTGGTTGTTCAGCAATGTCGATCGTGAAATATGATCCTGGATCTTGCAGTTGACTGGTATTACCAACGTAGTACCAGGCTTTACCAAAAATACATTCCTGCTCAAGTTTGTACACATCAGGTGAGGTGTACATCGTTGCTGGAAACGTCACCGCTTCACTCGTAAGGTCGAGTGGTTGCCATTGTTGTAGAAGAGTTGTCATTTTGAATGTCGCAAAGGTTTATGGTTGAGATTGCTGTGCTGAACTGCTCACTAATTTTTGTAAGAAGCAGGTTGAAGAGCTTGAGTAATTTCAGCTTGAGTCAAATATTGCATGACTCGCTGCTGAAACAGATGGACTCCCATTTCCCGCACCGGGGATAGCCGACCTTGACGATATCCTGATGACATCACGCGCTGCTGGATATGGGGCAGTAAGTTCAAATCTTCTTGTAACAGTGACTCAAAGGATTGAACCAGTAGATCTTTATCTTCCAGTAAGTTCGCCACTGGTGCTGGAGCAATCCAACTAATTTGGATCCGGGTGCGAGTTGCCGCTTGTGGATCAATTAGATAGGTTGTGCCAAAACCTGCACTGAGCGTCCAACAGAAGTTGGGAAAAAGACATAAAACGGAACTACCACTCAATTCAGACTCATTCAAGTTCTCCAAAAAGGAGTTCTCCAATGGAAGGGCTGACATCACTTCAGATAAAGACTCTTGATCAATTCCAGTATGAGGAACGTACTGTGAGTAGTAATAATCTTTTGCCTCTGCCTGCATTCCTGTGTAGAACTTAGGAACAGACCGATGAACGTGCGGTTCGTGGTAACTCTCAGCGGTGTTTTCATAGAAAAGTTTCCAGTTTGCATCCACCCAATAGTCAGCGTGATGAAATTCAACCCACTCGTTTAAGTGGTAACGCTCAAACTTTTGGGAAAGATCGCTGAGTTGCACTCTTAGAGGTTGAGAGTCAGGGTCGAAATTGACAAAGATGAATGATTCCCAGGTATCGACTTTGACGGATTGCAGGTGGTGTTCAGCCAAATCAAATCCTGCGGCGGTGTCCATTTCTGGCGCACCCCGAAGATTGCCTTCTAAATCAAACGTCCAGGCATGGTACAAACAAGTCAATTTGCTGCATTGCCCCGACTCCAGCGCTAAAGGAGCACCGCGATGAGGGCAGACATTGAGGAAAGCACGCAGAGTGCCAGCACGATCGCGCAATACGATCAACGGTTGCCCCGCGATGGTAGTGGTGAAATAGGAGCCTGCTTCCTTCAGTCGGCTCGTATTACCGACGTAGCACCAGGCTTTACCGAAAATACGGGCTTGCTCAAGTTGATAGATTTCATCAGAGGTGTAGAGAACAGACGGTAGGGTAACCGCTTCGCGAGTCAGGTTTGAAGGTTGCCAAGGCTGCAAAAACGGAGAGGGGATCGATCGTGATTGATTCACTTTCTCAGTAAAAACCATACGTTTCCTTATCTCCTCGGTTTAGATGAGTTCGCGGACAAACATTGTCCAGCATTGCTCTACATGGGTAAAAGCTAGAGGTCGAAGCAATACTGCTTTGCTGAAGTATTTACGCTTCTTGATGAAAGAGTAATTGTAAATCTCTGCGAAAACAGTGTTCAGATATACAGAGTGTAATTAATTCGTAACTTATTCTGCAATTCATGCTTCTAAAAGCATATTTATTTGAGTAAAGTTGCGAAAATAGCAAGTAAATTTGATTTTTGTCGGCTCAGGGCTGTTTCAGGGCATCTGAACTAGATATTCAGTTCCTAAATACTTCACCTGCTCATTCGTTTGAATGACTCTAAAACTAGCTAGGTGTGGTGCAAGTAATTGACTTATTGATTTCAAATAGAAAGTGTCGCGAATTGTAGTCTTACTTAAGGAGTGAGAAGTGGTAAATCTGAATTGGAAACGGCTCAGAATCAATTTAGGGATCTCTCTGGCATTGATGAACTGCGGTTGGCTGGCAACAAATACAACACTAGCAATAGCCTCTGATGCCCCGGACGATCGCTCACCAAAGACAGTGCAATCTATAGCGTCTAGAGAGCCATCAGTGATTTTGAGTGAGATTGAATCGCTAAGTTTGTTAGAAGATAGCGATTCAAATGATTTAGAATCACTCGATGAATCATTGGAGCAAGTTACTTCTGTATCACAGTTAGTTGATGTAAAGCCCACAGATTGGGCGTTTCAAGCTCTGCAATCCCTGGTTGAACGATATGGCTGCATTGCAGGTTATCCAGATAAAACTTTTCGCGGTAATCGGAGTTTGTCTCGCTACGAATTTGCCGCAGGTCTCAACGCTTGTCTCGATCGCATTCAAGAACTGCTTGCCGCTAGTACCACAACCCTCGCTCGGAAAGAGGATGTAGAAACCGTCAAGAAGTTGATGGAAGCGTTTGCGCCAGAATTGGCTACGCTACGAGGTAAGGTTGATAGTCTGGATGTGCGAACGGCAACACTAGAAAAACAGCAGTTTTCTGCTACTGCAAAGTTAAGTGGAACTGCCATCTTTATTTTAGGGGATGCCTTTGGCAGAGTCGCCAGCGATGTCAATAATACAACCCTTAACTATCAGTCGCGTCTCACATTTACTGCCAGTTTCACAGGCACCGATCTCTTACGATTTACTTTTACCAGTTCCAATTCTCGTCTCTTTAATGCAGGCAATCCAGTCATTGATAATGCCCAGGGCGGATTTGGTACACCACAACGACTTTTCTCCTCGTTTCCCTCAGCATTTTCCGATGAAACGCATTTAGTGTCTAATGGTCTCTCTGAATTTATCAACGACAGCAAATTGAGAAACCTTGAGATCAGCTACAGTTTTGCTCTTGGGCAACGTCTATCTGTGACGATCGCGCCTGGTACTGCTGATCCGGTTTCATTAGGAGCCGACCCAGTGAGTTTATTTATTGAACCCACCAATACAGCGTTTTCGCTCTTTGCTGCTGCTAATCCTACACTCTTTGCAATTCCCAATGCTGGTGGAATTGGAATTACCTACAGACCAGTCGATTGGTTGAATGTGTCGGTAGGTTATGCCGGACAGGAAACGTTGGGGCAACCAGGGAGTTCGGCAAACCCCAGCCCTAGCTCTGGACTCTTTAGTGGTGGATACAGCGCTTATGCCAACGTGGTTCTCTACGCTGGCAAGCTATCCACAGGGTTGTTTTATCTAAACACCTACAGTCCTAACCTGGCGATCGACACGTTGACGGGTGGTAATGCTGCCAAAGTGAGTACGGGTGGATTCAGTAGTGCCGAAAATGACAGAGTTTCGGCAAATCATCTTGGCTTAAATTTGATTTACAAATTCAGCGATCGCTTTCATCTCGGTGGATGGGTCGGTTACTCTAATGCTCGCGTGTTAGGTAGAGACTTTTTGGGAGCCACAACCGGAAATCGAGGGGATGTTCAAGTACTGAACTATGCAGCTACGTTGGCATTTCCCGACTTGGGAGGTAAAGGTAACTTAGGTGGCTTGGTGTTTGGGGTGCAGCCTAAAGTGGTTGGTACTAGCAACGCCAGAGTTGCAACCGCGATCGGGCTGCAAGATGGATTGCGATCTGACCGGGATACGGGCTTTCACATTGAAGGTTTCTACGCACTTCGAGTTAACGATCGCATCACCCTCACACCCGGACTCATCTGGCTGACTGCCCCCAACCACGACGATCGTAACCCAGATGCGTTCGTCACTCTGCTGAGAGCATCGTTTGCTTTCTAACTTGCGCTAATTGTTCTCATTGAGATCGCTCATTCCTCACATCTAACTTCACTTGCTACTCAACTCAAACGTCAGTCCTATCTCTATCGAAAGATAGAAGAGTTCCCCCTTGACGAATAACCGTCTGGACGGTACAGTAAATTCAGTGATGAATTAACCGTCTGGACGGTGTTCGATCGTTTGAACTTTTCCAATTCGGGTGTTGAGCGTTGATGAATTGAGATTTCATCAAACCAATTCGCCTGCAATTTTTTACTCAACTCAAGGAGATTTGTCATGCAAACTCAATTGGCACCACTTAAGTTGTCTAATCAACTGTTTGAGCAATATGCCCGGATGCGGCGAGAATCCCCCGTGTTCTATAACGCAGAGCAACAATGCTGGGCTGTGTATGGCTACGATGATGTGAGAAATGTTTTTGCTAATTGGCAGTTGTTCTCATCCAAAGTGCCCCACCCGCCAGAGCAAACCGACTTTACTCAAAGTCTCAACTTCACTGACCCACCCAAACATCGATCGCTGCGGTCTTTGGTGGCGAAAGTGTTCACATCTCGACGGGTAGAAGAACTGGCACCGCGCATGATTGAGATTACCAATGAGTTGATCGATCGCGTCAAAGACCAGGGACAAATGGATTTTATTCATGACTTTGCCATTCCGCTGCCTGTGATTGTAATTGCTGAGATTTTGGGCGTTCCCGTGGAGCGTCGGGCTGATTTCAAACACTGGTCAGACGGGATCATGGAAAGCAATCAAGCCGCGTATCGAGCAATGGGCGATTATTTCCGTGAACTGATTCAACAACGGGTGGGTAAACCCGGTCATGATTTAGTCAGTGATTTGATTGCGGTTCACGAAGGCAGCGAAACGCTCTCAGCCCAGGAATTGGTTGATTTTTGTATGGTCTTGCTCGTAGCCGGAAATGAGACGACAACGAATCTACTCGCTAATACGATCGTGTGTTTGCATGAGTTTCCAGAGGCATACGATCGCCTGCGAAACGAGCCTGAGCTATTGAATTTAGCGATCGAGGAAACGTTGCGCTACCGTTCCCCTGCTCAAATCTTGCCCCGTTACACCAAGGTCGAGACGCAAATTGGCGGGCAAACCATTCCAGCGGGACAATTGGTACTCGTCAATGTGGGATCAGCCAATCGAGATGAAACCAAGTTCGATCGTGCCGATCAATACGTCATCGATCGTGATCCGAATGAACATCTCGCCTTTGGCAACGGCATTCACTTTTGTCTCGGTGCGCCTTTGGCTCGACTGGAGGCTGAAATCGGTTTACGGGCTATATTGGAACGTTTGCCCAATCTCCGAATTGATCCCACTGCCACATTAGAACTCGTTCCCGTTCCCGATGTGCATGGCTTCAAATCGCTGCCTGTCTTGTTCTAATCCACACCACTGGGGTGAAGCACTATGCAAGTCAATCAGCAGCAACAAACAATGTTTCCCTTTGATGTCGTGATTTTAGATGTAGATGGGTCAATCACTCGTCAACACCGCTTGATTGAGCAATATCAGCCCACTATCTTGCGTCCATCTGATGACGAAGAAGCCCTCTACTACATGGACACAAAAACGATCGCGTGGCTGCAACATCTGGTTCGCACAACGATGACCAGCGATCGTCCTCGGATTGCATTCTATGGTTCAAATCTGCATCATCATCTGGCATATCTCTGGATCAGTTTGGCGCAAGAACCGATTACTGTGATTAACTTTGATGCCCATACCGATTTGTTTCGATCGGTGCCTGGAATTGTCTGGCATGGGAGTTGGGCACCCGCATCTTTGCGACTGCCGCAAGTGCAAAAGATCATCATGCTGGGGCAAGATCGCGACCTCAATGGCGATATGTGGACGATGCACGGGTTTCCTGATGGCACCTTAATATATGAACTGGATTGGCTCCAGCAGGGCAAGGTTGAGATCTACCCCACAACAATGGAAGAATCCGTCTTTCAGGGATCTTTGAAGGCGAATCTCCCCTTTGCCACATTTGAGCCAAAGGGCGTGTTTCAAACTCAAGCTCACTGGCAGAGTTTACGGGGTGGTGAAGGATTTACGGCAAACCTGAAACGGATTGTGCAACGCATTGAGACTGAAGCCGTCCACATCACGATCGACAAAGACGGTCTGCAAGAACCCGATGCTTACACCAACCTTTATGGTGACAACAAGCAAGGAACGCTGACCCTGGATGAGTTGCTCGAAGCCCTCCAAATCATTCAGCACAGCAAACGGATTGTTGGTGTTGATATTTGCGGCGATTACTTCTATCCCACTGCCAAGCGTGACCCCCTGCGGCGCTGGTTCTCAGAAGAGATGCAGAAAAAGGTGCCTGAGCAGTTTACGAACTCTGATCAGTTGCGACAGATCAACGAAGAAACCAACCTGAGAATTCTTGCTGCATTACAGAAACAGGATACCACTCCTGCTACTGCGGGTGACTAAACGACAAGTTACTTTTGCTCGTCTGTTTCATTTGTTGCTTCACAGCGCAGCCAAAACCATTTTGACCTTAATTAAGGAGTCAACACTATGTCATTTGTTTCAACGACAACCGAAAAAATTGATGTGCTACAAACTTCTGAGATTGGTCAATTAAAACATGTCATTTGGGGTGCAATTACTCCTTTTGAGTTCACCCTCAAAGATATTCCTGAACTGATTGATGTATCACTTATTCATCAAGTGTTACACAACCGCAATCGCTTCATTGATATTGAGCGTGCCAGCCAACAACACTTTGCATTTAAGCAGGTGTTAGAGTCGCATGGAGTGATTGTTCATGAGGTCAAAATTCTAGGAGACACCTTTAGTCAGTATGGTCCGCGTGATATTGGCTTTGTGATTGATCATGTGTTCATTCCGGCTCGTGCTCGTCGCAACTATCGACAGCGGGAGTTGGTGGGCATTCGTCCTATTGTCGATCGCCTCTCCAAAGTTGCTTACCTCGACTACGGGCATCTTGAAGGCGGGGATGTGATGCTGCACGACGGCATTGTGTTAGTTGGGCTGAGTGAGGAATCTGATTTAGATGGAGTTGATGCCCTGCGCCATTTGCTGCACCAACAAAACATTGAGCGAGAAGTTATCCCGATTCGCTTCTCCCATCGTGGCATCACTCATTTAGATTCCAAGTTCAACATTGTCGCCCCCAACACTGCCTTGATTTATCCTCCTAGCTTTGAGCCAGAAAGTCTGAAGTTTTTGGAACAAAGATTTGACTTCATCGTGGCAACTCGCGAGGAAGCCCTGGATGTGCAAATCAACGTGGTTTCTTTAGGTGATGGTAAGGTTGTGGTCAAAAGCAGCAGCGATCGCCTGATCAACCAGCTTGAACAGAAGGGGTTAACGGTTATTCCCGTTGATTACGATGAGGTGACACCATTGGGCGGTTCTTTCCGCTGCACAACGCTGCCATTAGTGCGTCAGTAAGTCAGAGGATGATGCAGTCATCTTTTTGGTGATTGCATCATGTCTTCCAGCACTTTGAATGAATACACTGAAATCTTTTAGCAATGACCAGGAGTCGTTATGAACAGCACAACACCAATGACCCTAGCAACATATTCCAATCAGCAACGTGACTTTGAAATCGTGGTTCTCGATATTGATGGAGCGGTGATACAACAGAAGCGATTGCTAGAACGCTACAATCCTAAGATTATTCCCTTGCAAGAACGTCATGCCGAACTGCGTTACTGGTGTCCAAATGATGTGATGGACAGCTTGCGGGCGTATGTTGCCGATCGCATTGATTTGAACAAACCCCGGATTGCATTCTATGGGACAAATAACAGTCATCACATGGCGTATCTCTGGATCAGCTTGCTGAATGAACCTGTAACCGTAATCGGATTTGACAGTACTTCCGATTGTTTTAGAACTGTTCCTGGTTACACCTGGGCCGGTTCCTGGGTGCCTCTCGCGGCAAAGCTACCTCACGTGCAAAAGTTAGTTTTATTGGGTATCGATCGCGACTTCACATTGGACTTACCCGATGATTTTATTGCACCACTCGGAACACCTACTTACGAAATTGATTTGCTCGTCAGTGGTAAAGTTGAACTGTATCCAAACGTGATGCAGAAATCCCAAATTGTCGGTCATGTGACTGCCAGTACGCCCTGTGTAGACCTCAAACCTGATGGGTTGTTTACCTCTGCTGCCACCTGGAAAAACTTCCGCAACCACGGCGGAGTACAAGTCAGCATGGAGCGTATTTTATCCAACATTTCCACCGATGCAGTCTACATCACAATCGACAAAGACGGGATTCGAGAAGCCGATTCTTTCACGAATGTCTACGACGGCAAGAACTCGAAACAAGGCACCTTGACAACTGAGGAAGTTTTGGAAATCCTATCCCTGATCAAGCAGCACAAGCGAATTGTGGGAGTCGATATTTGTGGTGATTATTCCTACCCTGCGCGATCGCCCAACCGACTCAAACAAGCCTGGACAAATTGGGAATTAGCTGCCACACCAACAGCAGCCATTGACTCGATCGCCCTGCGGCAAATGAACGAGGAGGTCAACTTGAGAATTCTTGAAACCTTGTTGTCTTAATCTATTTCAAGTTGAGGCGGCGGAGTGAATTGTGAGGAGTGGAAGAAGTGCAGCAGTGACAACTTGCTGTTGTACTACCTTCATCAAAGGTAATGGATTGAAAACAGTTTGTATATCCAGTTGAGGGAGAAAAGTATGCACTCAACCATCTCATCAAAGACAGTCAGATCAGGTCAAGAAGTCGCTCAATACGTTGCCTTGTTGCATCGTTGCATCACTAATTCAACCCGTCAGACTTTGACACCTGACCAACAAGCCCGTTTAGAAAAAATTATGTCTCGTCGCAGATGAGAGGCGTTACACCATGAAACACCCATTGCAAAATGCTAATTTTCGCCTGCTTTGGTTCGGGCAATCCCTCATCCTCTGTGCGGTACAGTTCTGGTTGGTAGCCCTCACCTGGCTGGTGCTACAGAAAACCGGATCGGGAACCGCGATCGGCACTGTTCTTCTTGCTGCCGCAGTTCCTCGCGCCATTCTGACTTTAGTGGGAGGAGCCGTGAGTGATCGCCTACCGCCCGATCGGATTGCTACTGTTGCTGCGGCGATTAACACCCTACTGGTTGCTAGTGTGGCTACGCTGCTATGGTTTAACACCTTCCAGCTTCCCTACCTGATCATCATTGCGGGTATCTTTGGTATCTCGGATGCGTTTCTCTATCCTGCAACTTTGACGATACTTCCCCGCTTGATTGATAAGTCACTGTTAGTGAAAGCAAACTCACTGATGCAAGGGGGAGAGCAAATTACTAATGTGATTGGTCCGGCTGCAGCAGGCATTGTGATTGGAGCTGCTGGATTACCGAGCGCCTTCACCCTCAACGCGATGCTCTTTGCGATCGGTGGACTGTTTCTCTTGTTTATCCGTCAACCAGAGCAGCAAAAAGTTGTTATTACACCCTCTGTCCAACAACTGTTGGGCGAGATTATGGAAGGGGTGCGCTATGCCTGGAACAATGGGGCAATTCGCATTAGTCTATTGATAGTCGCCATGCTGAATTTAGCAACGCTAGGTCCATTGGTTGTCGGTGTGGCGAAACTGGTAGAGTTACGCTTTGGCG
This sequence comes from Leptolyngbyaceae cyanobacterium bins.302, assembly GCA_033764965.1. Taxonomy (GTDB): domain Bacteria; phylum Cyanobacteriota; class Cyanobacteriia; order Leptolyngbyales; family Leptolyngbyaceae; genus JSC-12. The sequence goes on from JANRIN010000269.1 coordinate 60,398, forward strand.
GCAGTGCAACGACTTATGGCTATCTACAAGCGGCGTTTGGCGTAGGCGCTTTTGTTGGGGTGCTGGCAACCAGTCAGATCAAAGTGGTCAAAAATCCTGGATTGTCTCTAGTGCTACTGGCGTATGGGTTGGGAATTGGCACGGCAGGCTTAGGCTTTGTGCAACAACAGTGGATGGCATATAGCGTAATTGTACTCATGGGTTTGGGGGGTGGCTTCGTAGGTGTGATTGCTGTCTCCTGGTTGCAAGAGCAGACGGGATCTGCCATGCAAGGGCGGATGATGGGACTACTAACCTTTACATCAGTTGCTCTTGATCCTTTCTCCCAGTCAATTTCAGGATTTCTGATGGATATCAACTTAACGCTCATGTTTGTGGTTGCTGGAGCAACGATGTTTCTCACTGCGATCGCCACATCATTTAATCAAGCAATTAGAGCAAAAACATAGTAGAGGTTCGCCATGTTCAAGGTAATTCTTACTCTCATTGCGTGTGCGATCGCCACTTCTACTCTGTGCTTGACAATTGTTTTATTGAGTCAAACTCTTGATCCATTTTGGGCATTATTTCTATTTCCATTTAGTGTGTTTGGAATTTTATTTACGGTCGATTGGATCTTACTACACGAATAATTCAGAGAACCATCATGAACATTCAACAACTGGCTAAACCCAATTCCCGCTGGATGCTTGGACTGATGGCAGGTGGCGCACTTCTAGCAGGTGGGGTTGCATTCTACGGGCTAAATCAATTTCAATCAGCTAGTAGACCTCCAGAATCAACTCAAACCACTGTTGCTCAACCTGTTACCGCACTAGGACGGTTAGAGCCAGAGACCGAAGTGATCAAGGTTTCGGTTCCCGCTGCCCTGAATAACGATCGCATCGCGCAACTACTCGTACAACGAGGGGATGTTGTCAAAGCTGGTCAAGTCATTGCTGTGATGGATTCCAGCGATCGCTTACAAAAAGCACTTCTGGAAGCACAGGAGCAAGTGGGTGTCGCTCAAACTAAATTGGCGCAAGTTCAAGCTGGAGCAAAATCAGGGGAAATCGCCGCCCAACGAGCGCAAATCCTGCGGTTTCAATCCGAATTACAGGGTGAGATTGCCACGAAACAAGCAGAAATTGTGCGGCGACAATCGGAGGTCAAAAATGCACAGGCAGAATACGATCGCTATCAGTTTCTCTATCAACAGGGAGCCATTTCTGCCTCTCAGTTTGACCAGAGGCGACTAACATTAGAAACAGCCCAGGCACAACTTACGGAGTCACGCTCGAATCAAAACTTGAGAGCCGATTCACTCCGGGCACAAATCAGCGAGGCACAGGCGAATTTGGATAAAGTTGCAGAGGTGCGACCGACCGATGTGCAGGCAGCGCAGGCAGAAGTGAACCAGGCGATCGCGGCAGCGAAACGAGCAGAAGCTGAATTAAAGCAGGCATCGATTCGGGCACCCATGACGGGTCAAGTGTTGGAGATCTACGCCAAACCTGGCGAGGTTGTAGGTGATAACGGCATTGTGGAATTGGGACAAACTAGCCAGATGGAAGTGGTTGCCGAGGTGTATCAAAGTGACATTGGCAAAGTCCAGAAAGGACAAACCGCGATCGTGACGGGGGAATCATTCACCGAAGAATTGCGCGGTACAGTGCGGGAACTTGGCTTGCAGGTTAACAAGCAAGAAGTAAACAGCAATCAACCCGGTGAAAACCTGGATCAGCGAGTGGTGAAAGTACGAATTCGACTCAACCCTGCTGACAGCAAGCGTGTCGCTGGCTTGACAAATTTGCAAGTTCAAGTCGCCATTCAACCATAAAGGAGTCGAACAATGCTGCGTAATTTTCTTCGTAAAACGCCGTTAGCATGGCTACAAGTCAAACGGGAAAAAACTCGCCTTGCCGTTGCCCTGGCGGGAATTGCCTTTGCGGATGTGTTAATGTTTGTGCAAATGGGACTCAAAGATGCGCTGTATGATTCTGCTGCCAGTCCTTATGCCCCACTGCAAGCGGACTTGTTCATCATCAGTCCAGCATTTGAAAATCTGCAAGTGGTGAAGAGTTTTTCGCGGGAGCGACTGTATCAAGCTAGGGCGGTTGTGGGAGTCGAAGCCACGAATGCCATGTATATTGGGCGCGGACAATGGCGCAATAATCAGACGCGCCTCAGTTACACGATTCTCACTTTTGGCATCAATCCCACTAATTCACCCTTTTCCTTGCCAGAAGTGAATCAACAATTACCCAAACTTAAGTTATTGAATCGAACGTTGTATGACCAGGCAGGACGGGAGAATTTTTTTGGCAATGTGTCAGAACAACTGAAGCAAACCCCTTCTTTACCTGTACAAGTTAACAACCGCAGTACTCATGTTGTGGGTACATTCACCCTGGGAGCTTCCTTCGCTGCCGATGGTAACTTGATTACCAGTGATTCAACCTTTCTGCGGTTGTTCCCTGAACGTCAACCCCATGAAATTGATGTAGGTTTAATCAAACTCAAGGCAAATACAGATATTAAACAAGTGCAAACATCACTACAAAACTATTTGCCGAAAGATGTGCTGGTGTTGACCTTGGATGAGCTAACTACACGAGAAAAAAATTATTGGTCAAATGGTAGTCCGATCGGGTTCATCTTTGGTTTTGGGACAATCATTGGCTTCATTGTGGGTCTGGTCATCGTTTACCAAATTCTCTACTCCGATGTGTCTGATCACTTACCGGAATATGCCACGTTAAAAGCAATGGGCTATTCCGATAATTATTTAGTGGGCGTACTGGTGCAGGAAGCATTAATTCTGGCACTTCTAGGATTTTTGCCCGGACTGGTACTTTCCACTGGACTCTATTTCATTGCAAAAGGGGCAACTTTACTACCCATTGGTATGACCTTCAGCCGTGCGGTGACAGTGCTAGTGCTGACGATCGTGATGTGTACGGCATCTGGTGCTGTTGCCCTGCGAAAACTGCAAGCAGCTGATCCCGCTGATGTGTTCTAAAAGATTTGGAGGAGTGTAAAAATGAGTGCAGAAGTGGTGGTTCAAACGATTCAATTAGTGATTGCTCCAGCGGTGATGCTCTCAGGCTGTACGTTGATTCAATCAGGCATTCTGACCCGCTACAGCAATATTGGAACGCGCCTACGATCGCTCACCCGTGAACGATTGGAATTGCTGATGGTACAAGATATGCCAGAGCGCATATTCAATGATGCCCTGTTCCTGCTGGATCACCAACTAAAGTCTTTGTCCCGTCGCCATCTCATCATTCAGAGTGCAGCGTTAACTCTTTATGGGGCAGTCTTCTGGTTTCTACTAACAATGCTGGCGATCGCGGCTGCCAAACTGCTCCAAACCATGCCCTTCGCGCTGATTGCCTTCACCCTATTTCTGCTCGGCACGCTCACCCTATTACTCGGTGTAATGTTCGCCTGTTACGAAATCTGGATCTCTCATAAAGCGGTGCAATCGGAAGTTCGTTGGGCAACCACCCTAGCAAAATTAGAACGGTTGCAGTTGAATTAACCCTTACTGGAGCGGTACTTATGCAATCTCAATTAGTGACAGCAACATTAGAGCGATCGACTGCTCAACCCGTAATCTCTGCCCAAAGCTTGAATCATTACTTTGGGGAAGGAGAACTACGAAAGCAAGCATTGTATGACATCAACTTGGACATTCACGCAGGTGAAATTATCATCATGACGGGGCCTTCTGGTTCTGGTAAAACGACGCTACTGACACTCATGGGTGGACTGCGATCGGCTCAGGAAGGTAGTCTCAAAATCTTAGGACAGGAACTTAACGGTGCAACAAAACAGCAATTGACGGCACTACGGCGCAATATCGGTTACATCTTTCAGGCACACAACTTGATGACATTTCTCACTGCCAAGCAAAATGTACGAATGGCACTAGAGTTGCATGATCAATATCTCAATCAAGATATGGATGGAATGTCAGCCGAAATTTTGAATACAGTTGGTTTAGGCAATCGAGTTGACTACTATGCGGATAATCTTTCGGGTGGTCAAAAACAACGGGTCGCGATCGCTCGTGCTCTGATTGCCAAACCCAAAATTGTCTTAGCCGATGAACCGACTGCCGCCCTGGATAAAAAATCGGGTCGAGATGTGGTCGAGTTAATGCAAAAACTAGCAAAAGAGCAGGGTTGCACGATTCTACTCGTCACCCACGACAACCGAATCTTAGATATTGCCGATCGTATCGTCTATATGGAAGATGGTCGTCTGGCAGATAACCCCAATGCGGCGGCGACAGTCGAGTAAGGCAGAAAAATCTCCTGGGATCGAGGCTAGTTTCCAGTGCCATTGCAACGCAGCCCTAACTCGTTTTGGAGATAGGGCTGCGTTGTATACTGTACCCTGAGTTTTTCCAAGTAAAGCTACAAGTTATAATACGATCGACCAATAAATATTGACTAAAAACGAATCTAGAAAATTCTTAGGAAGTGACAAAGCGATATGGTAGATGTTGAATCACTAGCCCAAAGCTTGGCAGAATTGGATGAAGAGAATTTAACAGTACAACTAGGAGCGCTCTCCCAGTACGTAGAATCTAATCCGGAGGCAGAAGCAACGATCACTTCGCTAGAAGCAATTCCTACTCCCAGAGGGGCTTTTGATGAATTGTTGCAGGCGGGTCTGGATGCTTTTCAGTCAGTTAGTCCAGGAGCTTACAAAATCTTGTGCTCTCCCGTGGAAGGAGTGCTAATCAAAGACCCTGCTTTGGCTGAAGAACTGCGTAAATTGATGGATGAGAAAACAACTGAAGCGGTTGCCAAAGCCACAGCCATCATTGCCCCAATTTTGACGACGAGTGGTTTAGGTTTACCTCAATCCTTAACGGTTGTGATTAGTGCATTGTTAGTGAAAAAATTGGCGAAAGGAACGTCTGATCTTATCTGTACCAACTGGCAGAAGAATCTTGAAGTGAGATAGTCAAGATCATGAAAACATTCTAGAACGGGTTGCACGGCGAGGGGTTATGGCAAGAAAATCTAAAGGTTTTGGTGAACTGCAAAAACTGCAACAAAGAAAGCAAGCTGAACAGAAAGGGCTGGAAAAGTTACAGCACAAGGTGGAATCAGGTGCTTGGGGCAATAATTTTGCTGGTATGATAGCAAATCCTAAAGGTGAAGTGAAAATGTCTGAAGTCTTAGAGGCATTTGTTGAGCCTTATTTGGATGAGACTCACACCTACCAAGAGCGTAAGAAGTTATTCACCTTGGCTGTGGCTGCTTGGAACTTAGGGCGTGCTTTAAAACCCTTTGATCCTCCCCAACCCTCCTTAAAAAGGAGGGAGCCGAACCGTTCAAAGTCCCCCTTTTGAAGGGGGATTTAGGGGGATCTCCACTCAGCACTGAGATGACTAGAAGGTTTTAAAACAC
>JANRIN010000284.1:0-3108 GCA_033764965.1 Leptolyngbyaceae cyanobacterium bins.302
ACGTCACCGCCGCAAGCGGACGGTGTATCACTTCACTACGCCTCACACGCTACGCGGCTCGACTTCGCTCAACAGCGCCCCACTAGACTGCTGTACCTCATGCGCCCCAAGGGACGGGGAATCGACCCGTAGCGATTGAAGAACTAAAAACCCTGGTCGAGCAGCCGCAAGGGTTGTGTGTCTCGCTGTACATACCAACTGTACAGTTCGGCTCGGAAACACAGCAAAATTCTGTCCGCTTCAAAAATTCAATTCGGCAGGCGGAAGCGGAGCTAAAAAAACATGAATTGCACCCATCTGACATAGGCGAGTTGCTTCAACCTAGAGCAGCTTTTTGTTCCGGTTGGGGTGCAAAAGTGGGGGCATTTTGATCCAGAGTCAATGGAGCTTGAGATCCATAATGATGCTCAACCCGGCGATGAAGACCTACTGAATGCAGCAGCTATTCAAACGCTCTTTCATGGAGGAACGGTGTACGCCGTTGAGCCACAGAACGTCCCAGATGATGCACCCGTCGCAGCAGTATTTCGTTACTAATGACGCTTCATCAAGTCACGACTCCGCTCGGCTCGGCATTTTCGAAGCATAAGCCAACGAGTATGGCATCGTCCCGATTGACCGACAAATCTTACTGGTTGGTTGAACAGGGTTAAACGTTGTTATTCAAGGCACGCAACATATATAAGAAGCATCGGCAATCATTCTGGCTGGTGAGTTTGGCGGAGCACAATCTATTAAGATGATTCAAACCACTTTACAGGAGTAGAAATAGGCTTGCTCTAAGGCTTTTGGTCGCCGAATTATTCTCAATATTGGCGGTTTTGGTATCTTACGTGGGTTGGTTTGGGGTGTTGAGCAATACACCCTTTCGACATCCCAATAGGCGATGTTTAGCTATGGATGCCACCCACCGGAATCTCGATCGCAAATTCGGTTCCCTGTCCTGGCTTTGAGTAGCACTGGATAGAACCATGATGTTTCTCAACCACAATTTGATAGCTGATTGCCAGTCCTAACCCTGTGCCTTTGCCCACAGGCTTGGTTGTAAAAAAGGGATCAAACAAGCGTGCCTGCACGGTTTCATCCATTCCTACGCCATTATCAGCAATACAAATCAGAACCCGATCCGGATCGATCAAGCTCGTATGAATGTGAATCTTTGGAGGAGGGGGAGATTGATTTTCCATCTCCCACGCTCTGCCTCCTACGCCAGATTCCAAAGCATCGATCGCATTGCTCAATAGATTCATAAACACCTGATTCAACTGTCCGGCATAGCATTCTACCAATGGCAAATCATCATATTGCTTGATGACCTGAATTTCGGGCTGGTTGCCCACTGCCTTGAGGCGATGTTGCAAAATCAGCAATGTATTATCAATACCTTCATGCAGATCTACTTGTTTTTTTTCTGCCTCATCATGGCGCGAAAAATTACGCAGCGATCGTACAATTTGTTGAATTCTATCCACTCCCATCTTCATCGATGCCAAAACTTTAGGAAAGTCTTGCTTTAAGAAAGCTAAATCGGTAGATTCTAACACTGCCTGTACTCGTGGATTGGGTTGAGGGTTAGATTCTTGGTAAGCTGAAACAATAGCCATCAAGCTCTGGGTGTAACTGGCAACAAAGGAGAGATTGCCATAAATGAAGCTAACTGGATTGTTGATCTCGTGGGCAATACCTGCCACGAGTTGACCCAAACTAGACATCTTTTCAGTTTGCACCAGTTGGCTTTGCGTCTTCTGGAGTGTCTGTAGTGCCTGGGTTAGTTCAGCGGCTACTTGCTGTAATTGCTGGGCTTGAGCGGTGGCAGTTGCTGCCGCAGTACAGCTTTGCTCATACAGTTCAGCTTGATGTAAGGCGAGCGCGGCTTGATCCGCTAATTGTTGCAACAAATCAAGCTCAAATGCCTGCCAGGTACGAGGAGCAGCACATTCATGGGCGATCAACAAGCCCCAAAGCTGGTTAACAACGCGAATGGGTACAACCAGGTTTGCCTGCACTTGCATGGTTTGCAGCAGGGCTTTGTGACAGGTTGCAAGCTCGGAAAGCGCCACATCCTCAATCGCTCGAACTCGCCCATCCAGGTATTGCTGTCCGTGATCTGCCGGAAAGCAATCATCTTGATATTGCTTACCCAAAATGGAGTTCCACGGCTCTCGCACGGCTTCCACCACTACCTCCCCCATCCAATCCTGCCCAAACTGATACATTACCACCCGATCAGTGTTCAACAGCTTTTGCACCTCCTGCACAATGGTGGTCAAAACTGTTCTAAAATCTAGACTGCTACGAATTTGGTCAGTGACTTGCCGTAAGACTTGCGCCAACTCTAGCGATCGTTGCAGATTCGCCATCCGGGTTTGCCATTGTTGTTCTAATTCCAGATTTAACACTACAACAGGAGACAGAGAATCAACCCGTAAATCGACGGGATCAGTTTCGCTCATGATTGAATCCCTTGCTCACGAAGTACTGCTTGAAGACTACGTTGGGCAAGTTTTGCTAAATCTACCTGCTGGCGATCGTCAAGTAACTGCTCTCGTTGCATAAATTCGATGAGTATCTGAATGAGAGAAGTTTCAATTTGCAGAATCTGATCACTTAGCCAATAGTGCATTTCCGCTGCTTCGGGTACTAGCTCCAGGCAATCTTCTCGCGTGTAGCGACGAAACCTGCGGATGCGGCGCAATAGATCGACCAAGTGAGCCGGACACTCACAAGTGATTACCTCCGCTGATTCACAAATAATTTGGAGTTGCTCATCCGAAAGATCAGGTGTACTTGACTGCATTAAACGACTAACCTTCGATTTAGAACAGCAAAAACTGGATTAGAGATGCTAATTGAATAGGTGCCGTCAACGGGCAGTTTATTAATGGAAAAGTTTGGATAGAGATTAATATGACATAGCACCGTTGAAAATTATGTCTAACTAAACGTTCTACTTGATGTATAACTTATCTATTAACCCGGCACTAATTGAACTTGCATCTTGTTTGATGCATAAGCAATGAACGGATGGTGGAAATACTTGCAAATTCGCGAGGGTAACTTTTGCAACTTACGTAGATGGGAAATGAGTCGTTGCTTCAGTTGAGCGAG
>JANRIN010000059.1:0-5124 GCA_033764965.1 Leptolyngbyaceae cyanobacterium bins.302
TGCTCGTAGCTTTCAGTTTTAGCAGAACAAGATTGCGAGCCAACAGCACTCATAAGCGTTACCCCCGATAGTTGAATAAATTGTCGTCGGTTAAGCATAGGAAGCATCTTCAAAAATGGCTCTAATTCACCACGCGATCGCCCCGAATCAAAAAGCGTCCATTAAAGCGCATCGGCAATGGATCGCCGGAAAGGGGTTCTGCGGGAGATCCGGGGCGCTGGGCATGGATGTGTAGATGAGGTTCGTCGCTGGCTCCAGAGTTACCCACTTCTGCAATGCGATCGCCCACTTTAACCACGGTTCCCGTCTGCACTGAGAGACTCTGGGGACGAAAATGAGCCAGTGAAACGTCGATGTCACCACAGCGCAGGAGGACGTGATTTCCAGCACGATTCACTAAATCGACTTGGGGAATGGTCATATCGGGAAAGCCATCGATCGCCTGAACAATCTTTCCTGAACAGGGCGCTAAAACAGGTTGACCATAAATCTGGTAGGCTGCCGGATCGCTGGGAACTAAGCCGTTTGCCCGCAAGCCGAACTGATCAACCTGAATCATATCGACTCCATAGCTTTGCCCTCGATAGGCGCGAAAACGTGGGACTGACTCGTCCAATGTTTTCAGATGGGGATTAATCCGAATGTTGTTCCCACCATTGAGAATCAGATAATCACTCCCTTGCAGTGGAAAAGCAAGATCAACAGCGGGAATGGCGGGCGGAAACTGTCCTACCCAACTTTGCACGGCTTCGTTTCCCACAAAAACCCCAAAGGCAGTAAAACCTACAATAGCAATCCAGCCGGGCCAGCTAGAGGGCATCCTTTGCCGGGGCATGTGCCGCCGCAACCCCAGCCCCACAGCTAGAACAAACAGCAGTCCATAGAGGTAAGGGGTCCACCAGGGCGGAAACACCCAGACTCCCATGCGGGCGATCGCAAACAAAGCCATTGCTGTGACCAGGGCTTGTAGCGCAATACCTAATAAATTGCGGGATGGGGCGATCGCTATCCATGCAATAAGAGAAAGCGGTAAAAGAATCTGAGCCACAATCAGCAAAGCAATCATCCTCTTTTGTCTCCGATAGATGGTTTGACCGATCGTGTAATGGCAGAATCCACACGCTGACTCAACGCGATCAATTGTTTGCTTAACGTCTCAGTCGAACAATTGATGATGAATTTCTGGGTTATCTCTTGACGCATAGTCGTTCATGTCATTGTTAAACGTTATTCCGGATGATCCAGACTCAACTTAGAGTTATTTCTCCCACTGAGGTTATCTTGGGGCTGTGCCACTCTGCCGCGTAAGAGAGCAATAGCAAGCACCACGATCCATAGCATGTAAGCGAAGATGTTAATCCGTTCCCAGACCCCCATCCACGGTGTAGGCAGGTTTGTCGCAAGTCGGGGAGCGTCCAAACCTGTCAAAACGCCACCCACAATCAGCATCAGGATTGTTGCAATCGAATAGAGGCAGAACCGCTTTCCGAATGCAGTAGCTCCAAACCCCAGAGCGAGCAGCATGAAGAGAACACCCACAAGCGTGAGAATTGCGTGCAGGGTATCCGTAAGCGTTCCTTCAACCCCACGTAGGTGCATCGGGAAAAATAGCGTCCCTACCAAGCCGAGAACCTCTTTGCCGATCAGCCCAACCGCCACGAAACGTAAAGCACGCTTCCGACTAGCTAATTGCCAAACGCCTACTCCGAATGCGTACACAAGTAAGGCATACGTGACGAAAAGCGGAACAACAAGTGGTCTCGTCGGAGCGTCGATAGCGATTAGTTCGCTGACGGTCTGAGAGATGGAACTATAGCCTTCCCATCGCATAGCCGCGAGTACAATAGTGGCGACATAGAGCAGCGAAGACAAGATACCGCAGATGAGTAAGAGCTTTCGTACCATTGTTCACCTCCTTATCTATGTTCTCCATGCTCAACGGTAAGGCTTAAACCTGGGGAACTTGTGAGGAATTCTTCTGGATGTAACTTCACTGTCCAGTCATTTTTTGAGCGATCGCTCTTCCTCACAAGTTCCTCAAGTTGTTGATCTAGCTTGAAATTAGACCCAGAGCATCAGTCTGTTGATCGCTCTGCGTTTTTTCCAAAGCTTTATGAGCGGTTGAGACGAGCATACAACGATGACCACACCTGAATTTGCTCAACCAAACCGACCCCGAACTCGTGTTGTGATCATGGGTGCGGCAGGGCGTGACTTTCATAACTTCAATATCGTGTATCGAGATCATCCCCAAGTGGAGGTCGTGGCATTCACCGCGACTCAAATTTCTGGGATCGCCGATCGCCGTTATCCAGTAGTTCTAGCAGGCTCTCTTTATCCCAACGGCATTCCCATTGTGGACGAGTCAGAGCTAGACACACTCTGCAAAGCGCAGCAGGTGGATCAAGTTGTGTTTGCCTACAGTGATGTACCCCACGCCCAGGTGATGCATCTCGCTTCACGCGCACTGGCGGCTGGGGCAGATTTTAGCTTGCTGGGGCCGAAGCACACCATGTTGAAAGCCAACGTGCCTGTGATTGCGGTTTCTGCCGTGCGAACGGGCTGCGGCAAATCTCAAACGACCCGTTGGCTCTCGAAATTGCTCCGGCAATGGGGGTTCCGAGTGGGTGTGATTCGCCATCCGATGCCCTATGGTAATCTGGAGCGTCAGAGCGTGCAACGGTTCGCCAGTCGAGCCGATTTAACCGTGGCAAACTGCACCGTTGAAGAGCGAGAAGAATATGAACCCCATCTCGAAGCAGGCAACCTTGTCTACGCTGGAGTCGATTACGCTGAGGTGGTGAACCTGGCAGAGCAGGAATCTGATTTGATTTTGTGGGATGGGGGCAATAACGATTTTCCGTTTATTCGTCCCGATTTGCACATCGTTTTGGTTGATCCACTGCGTCCGGGACATGAAACAACCCATCATCCGGGTGAAGCGGTGCTACGGATGGCAGACATTATCGTAGTGGCAAAAGTCGATGCAGCGGCAACGGCTGATATCCAGCGGGTCACGGAGGCAGCACGGGCAGTGAATCCCACCGCCGCGATCGTGCGGGCAGCATCTCCGATTCGTCTCACCCATCCGGAGGCAGTGCGCGGGCGGCAAGTGCTGGTGATTGAGGATGACCCGACCACAACTCATGGTGGCATGGCTTACGGCGCTGGGTATGTGGCAGCGACCCACGCCCATGCACTGGAGATTGTCAATCCGCGTCCTTTTGCAGTTCCGGCGATCGCGGCGGTGTATGCAGCCTATCCTCACTTGCACTCCATCCTGCCCGCGATGGGCTACTCTCCCGAACAGCTCCAAGCCCTGCAAGACACGATTAACAATACTCCTGCCGATGTTGTGGTTGCTGCCACACCGATTGATCTAGATGCTTTGATCGATGTGAATAAACCGATCGTGCGGGCTTACTACGAATTTGCTGAAGCCAGTGAACCCGGTCTTGCTACCCAGGTTAAACAATTCCTAGATCGTGCTGGAATTGGTGTTCAAGGCTATTCGGTTCACTCAAAATCAGCAGACTAACGTTTCAGGAGGTGTCCAATGCGGGTGGTGGTTGCACTCGGAGGCAATGCCCTGCTGCGTCGGGGAGAACCGATGACATCTGCTAATCAGCAGGCCAATATTCGATTAGCCGCCCAGGCGATCGCAACCCTGGCACAGGAGCATGAATTGATTATTGCCCACGGCAATGGTCCCCAGGTGGGATTGCTGGCACTGCAAGCTGAGGCATACAAAGGCGTTCAGCCCTATCCACTGGATGTGCTCAACGCTGAAACGGAGGGCATGATTGGTTATTTGATTGAACAAGAGCTGCGCAATCAATTGCCCGATCGCCAGATTGTCACGTTGCTGACTCAAGTTGAAGTCGATGCCACCGACCCGGCATTTACCCATCCCACCAAACCGATTGGTGCCATTTACACACAGGCGGAGGCAGAACAGCTTGCCGCTGAACGCGGCTGGGCGATTGCGCCCGACGGCAAGGGCTACCGTCGAGTGGTGCCGTCACCAGAACCGCGCCGAATTATTGAACTGGCGGCGATTCAATTGCTAGTCCAATCGGGGGCACTGGTGGTTTGTGTTGGCGGCGGCGGCATTCCCGTTGTGGTGACATCCACAGGCGCAATTCGAGGGGTAGAAGCCGTGATTGATAAAGATTTGGCGGCTGCCCTGCTTGCCACAGCGCTGAAAGTAGAGGCACTGCTGCTACTGACCGATGTGGATGCGGTTTACACCCATTGGGGGACTCCAACTGCTGAGCCGCTCCATCAAATTTCTCCCAACCAATTGCGTCGCTACTCATTTGCACCCGGTTCGATGGCTCCAAAGGTAGAAGCAGTCTGTCGGTTTGTCGAGCAAACAGGTGGAATTGCTGGTATTGGTCGTCTAGAGGATGCGACAAAAATTTTAACAGGTCAAACAGGAACACGGGTGACATTGAACGGTGACAGCACACGAAGAAATACACGCCTTAAATTGTAAGGGAGAAGACTATGCAACCTTTCCCCATTCAACCTTCTGACATTTCCTATTACCAGGGCTATCCTCCACCCGTTTTAGTTAAGCGAATTCACTCTCCAGAAATGAGTTTGCTACTGAATTCACTGCTTCTGATAATACTGTTCAGCCTTGTGCTCGGCGCAATTGGTTATAAAAAGCATCGAATACATCTTCATACCCTTGAACAGCAACGGGCAATGCTTGAACGGATATGGCAACTGAGTTCAATGAAATAAGCCATATTCTACCAGCAGAGGGCCGCTGATTCTGGGTACGAAAAAGGTGCAGTATACTCAAAACTTCGTTTCGATTCACACTGCTTTTCAGCAATGCTGTAAATTTTGCCTGAAATCTGTGAATGTGTTTCCCATAAGCGCAAGCGATCGCCATATTCACGAGCGTAAATCTCACAAGTTCCTCATACTTTTTTGGCAGCATAAAACTAAGAGAAAACCTTATCTTCTATACTGCAAATTTTCACCAACTTCGGCAGGTGATTCTCACCTAACTTCGGCACCCAATTCTCACCAAGCTCGGCACCTAAATCTCATCTAACTTCGGCAGGTAATTCTCAGCCAACTTCGGCACCCATGACTACACTGCACTGG
>JANRIN010000060.1:0-11616 GCA_033764965.1 Leptolyngbyaceae cyanobacterium bins.302
CCAGTGCAGTGTAGTCATGGGTGCCGAAGTTGGCTGAGAATTACCTGCCGAAGTTAGATGAGATTTAGGTGCCGAGCTTGGTGAGAATTGGGTGCCGAAGTTAGGTGAGAATCACCTGCCGAAGTTGGTGAAAATTTGCAGGTGAGTGCAGTCCATACCCGTGCCAGTTCTTTGTCTGATAACGCTTGAGCACCGGGTTCCGTCACCTTCAACAGATCCAACCCTCGCATGGGATTCTTGGTTAGTAGATCCTCGTGGGTGATTTCTAACCACTCAAAAAAGGTTCGCAGGGCTGAGAGTGCCACATTGACGCTACTCCCTTTTAGTGGAGTGTTCTCTTCTCCATCTGCTGTTTGGCGTTTGCGCCAGGGAGAGTCAATCAGGTAATCCCGGTAATGACTCAGATGGTTGGTCGTTAACTCTCGAAACGACAGTTCAGTCCAGCTTAAGAAGCGGAATACTTCCCGTTCGTAGTTCCTGCGAGTGTTGATAGACAACTGCTTACTCCGCAAAAACTCATTCACAATCGGTCGGCGAATATCAGCAAGGTCGGTTGGAATCAGGCGAGGCTTTCCTCTTCTTACGGGGGTTTGGCTGGAGGTCGCTTGTTCCCTCACTTCCGCCTGTACCAGTTGGGGCAAAGGATGGGTGGAAGGCGGCAGTGAGCGATCGGGAAGCGGTGGAAAAGGACGCATGATTTGGTCAGGATACGGTTTGCGAGAGTCAAGGGATGAATTTATTCAGTTCGCTACAGCCGCGATCGCTTGCTATAAGGGTGTTGAACCACTGATGCTACGTTCTGCTATCGCTCTTGCTGCTCGATGGTTGCAGTTGCCATCGCTACCGGGGGGCTTACAGGTCAATTTTAGGGTCTCTGGTTGCTTCCGGTCACCATTTGGGTGAAAAAGCGAGGGTACAACATAAGATAATTTGTCTTATCTTGTATCGGACAATATCGGACTATGTTCAGAAATTCTCCTACTCTTGCATCCTGAGTGTAGTGCTTCTCTACTACGGTTGAGATGTAGGAGAATTAGGGAGTCGAGCGACCGCCCCCGACTTTTGGGTAATCTGATCAAAAGCGGCTTCCGCCGCTGCCTGGTCTGCTGCCCGGGTATAACGCCGAAAGCTCTGCACCGACCGATGCCGCGTCAGAGTCATCACATGATAGGGATTCATCCCTTGCAACACCAGATTAGTGGCAAACGTGTGGCGGAACTGATGGGCGTGAAAATCAATTCCCGTCTGTTCCGCCACCCAGTCCATCAACTTGCGAATCCCGTCATAACTCAATCGTTGTCCTCGGTTTCGACGAGAGTGGGAGACAAACAACGGAGATTCTGGGAGCACTACCTCACCATTAGTCTCTCGCCACCTCAAGTACTGGTTCAAATCTTCCTGCCCCTGCTGGGTCAACGGCACCCAGCCCTTACTATCCGCCTTTGCCTCTCGAATTCGCAGTCGTCGCCCGTCATAATCCTCCACATCCAGTAACGACACTTCCTCTGCCCGCAACCCGTGTAGTAGCACCGAGACTAACGCTACATTGCGTTCTGGTAACGAACTGAGGGTAACTGCTCCATAAATCTGCTCCACCTCTGCATCCTTCAGATTTCGTGCCTCTGGCTCCTTCAACTTCGGTAAATCGACTTCGGTCGTCGGGTCAACCGAGACATAGCGAGATCGCACCAGCCAGCCATAGAAATTCTTCAGCGTCCCTAGAATTCGCCGCACCGTCGCATCCGACAACACCCGCTGACCTGACTGCTCATCTTGTCGTAGCAAATACCCCTTAAACTGGGCAATCTGACGCGGTGTCACCTCCCCCCATGCCTTGTCTGTCCAATTCAAAAACGCCTGCAAGTCCTGTCGGTAGGCTTTCTGAGTTTTAGGTGCTAAGGATCGCGCCTGCAAGAACTCATCCACCCGCAGTCCTCTCAGTTTGGCGGGTCCACTTGACGAGCTTTGACGAAGGGTTTGGGGCTGTCGGGGCACAGACTGAAGGGGAACAATAATCGGATCAGGAATAGATTTACGGCGATTCATGGCTTTAGGAGGGGCAATTAGCTCTACGATACGGTTTCCGGCGGAATTGAGCGATCGCGATTCCAAATGTCACACTGGGTTGCGATCGCAATTTTCCCCTCCCATCATATTCCGGATAATAACCATTATCCGGAATATGATGAGGCTCAGACAACTTTGGAAGTTAAATCGGTTCATGCCCTGATCTTTCTGCTAAAATCTAGGGAATTCCTGGTTTTGCCCCTGATATGACCACACCTGTCTCTATTCGTCAAAAGGCGATCGCTTTGGTGGAACAGCTACCCGAAGCACAGCTTGTGCAGGCTGTTGAGTGGCTGGAGGCATTGAGTGGTGAACCTCCATTGCCAGCTGAAGACACGCTCAGTGCTAGTCAGGAAGAACCGTTGTTGGAAATTATCCAACGTCGGCTTTCGCCCAACGACCAGGCACGACTTGGTTACCTCCGTCACCGTAATGAGGCAGGAATAATTACCGATACAGAACATCAAGAACTCCTGAGGTATGTGGAGCAGGTTGAGCATCAGGATGCCGAACGGGCTGCTGCCCTGATTCAACTGGCTCAACTTCGCAATGTTGATCTCAAGGTGCTTGTCAAGCAGTTTCTGCCGATTCCCAGGGCGGTTTAATGGCATCCGAACGAGTCTCCGCAGAACTTCGGCGTTTGGTTGCCGCACGAGCACAGGGGTATTGTGAATACTGCTACAGCCCAGAGGACTTTGCAACGGAAAGTTTTACGATTGAGCACATCAAACCACGGGTTGCAGGTGGTGAAACCGTTCTGGATAACCTGGCTTGGAGTTGCGTCGGCTGCAATAGCTACAAACAGGCAAGGATGCAGGCGATCGATCCTGAAACAGGTCAACTGGAACCGTTGTTTCACCCGCGCATTTCTGCCTGGAGTGAGCATTTCGCTTGGAGCGATGACTCTACACTGATTCTGGGTAAAACTGCTTGTGGTCGTGCAACGATTCAGGCTCTACGCATGAATCGCTCTGGTATTGTTAATTTACGTCGATTGCTGGTTATGGGAGGATTGCATCCCCCACAAGCATTGGAAGGGATTGAGTGATGGTGAGGACGTTGCCTGAGAAGTGTCGTAAGTGTGCGATGTTGTCGGCAGAGCAGGCGCAGGTATTGCATGGGGAAGATGGCGATCGCTGCTGGAACCCATCGGTGTGTTACAGTCGCAGGTCGTATGCACGAAATCGCGATCGCATCAACCAAACCCGCAGTCGCAAACGTAAAGAGGGTGAACTAGAACAAATTAGGGTCGAATTCGAGCCGTTGAGTCAGATCGTGTTTGGAGTATTAGTGGTGTACCGCAAAGCGGGAGTCGATACGCCTGTTCATGCCATCGGCGCAGAGATTTGGCAGGGTCAGGAGAAGATTGCGATCGTGCCTGCGGTGCATTGTGCGGGAATGGTGCCGAGTCAGGTTCATCAGTATGTGAGCAAGATGCTAACTGTGTTGGAGGATCGCTACGGCATTAAGAAGTTTGCCAGTCAGACGCGGCTCGACCCAGAGCTGTGTGGGTTGCGTCCCTGTCCGTTGCATGAGTGAGATGGATGCATGAGGCAAGTTGAACAGTTGGAATTGCCATTGTGGGAAATGTTGAAGGAGGCGACGATTGCTCCCGACGCAGCTGACTTCACTCATCTGCTGAATGCGTTAGATACAGCCTTACCAGAGTTAGATACCGTCGGGCAGTTGCAAGTAGGAGCAGAGGCGATTGCCCAGATTGCTCAACTGTTTTGCGATCGCTCGACGCTGGTATTTGAGGATCTGGAGGCAAGCAATAGCGATGAGGGTCCAGTCATGCACACCGATGCCTTCGATCGCTACGTCCGTCAGACGATGGAAGTGGATTTAGAACAGTTTATTGAACCGTTAGCCAGTTTACCCAGGCAACCACCGAACCGTTTACCTTCTCTAAATGAACCAGGTTCAATCGTCGGTGAATTGGATCGAGATGCCTTATTGCAGGCGTTAGATGAACATATGCAGGAGCATCCGAGACTAACAGATGTAGAGGCATTTAATCAAGCGTTCAGTCTGGCTCATGATGAAGATATTGCAACTTGGGCAAGGGCAATTACTGAGTAGATGGTGGAACAAAATATCTCAACAATTCCTCTAATGCAGCTTCAGCAATCAATCCAAATGCCACTAGTGCAGGTGTGGCTTGCCTTGTTACTGGGGGAGTATGCGATCGAACAGCGCGGTGGGTTCTATGAAACTGAGCAAATTTGGGTATCGGGGTGATTGAGGTGAGTTTGTCACGGGGGGCAACCGAACCAATTTACAGCCTAAACCAGCGTAAATTGTTGATTGATAACTTGTTTTCAGGCTACCGGTGCATCCGGGAAACTGCGCCTGTCAACTCCTTCAACCAGTTCTGCCGCATTCGCCAGGTTAATTCACAGATAGTCCCCTGAGGTTGGTTAGGGCGGCGATCAAACCGTCCTCTTAAAGCGTCAGCGATCGCTCGTGCCTGTAGCGTTCCCTGTCCTGCATCCAACCTTTTAGATGTTTGGGAAATTCCAGGTCCATTATCAATTACCCGCAACACATACCAACCGGATTCAACCGCACACATCACATCAAGCCGGGTTGCTCCTCCAGCATGTTTCCCCACATTAAAGAGTGCTTCATGGAAAAATAAACACAACCCTCGCTTTTGCTCCACACTGTACCGATGAGATTTCAATGGCTCAAAATTGGGTGGAATAAACGTGCGGATGGTGTTAAATCCTGGCAGTTGTTCAGCCCGAGTATGGTTATACACCTGATATAACAACTCAGTCACAGGTGCCTGTAGATCTAACACGAGATCGCCCCGTAAATAGAGTCGAGTGTACTGACTTGAAAGATCTTGGCGCATATGCTCAAAAATCTGCCGCAAGTCGTCATTGAGTAATCGCAACTGTTGTCCTAACTGCTCTGGCGACAATTCTGCTTCGCCTAAACTTCTCAGAATAACCGCCAGATATTGCAGCGGACCGTTATGTACAGCCTCGTAGGTCCGTTCAATGGTCAAACGCCGCTGCTCCAAATCTAATCGCAAATCGCGATCGAAAAATGACGTGGTTAATCCTGCCCCAGATAAGGTCAATAACGTGGGAACGATCGGGAGCCACAATCCCATCATAATCAGCAGCATCTGACACATCAAAGTCAGGAGAATCCCAGCAATGATCAGGCTCAAAAGGGTCTTCCAGGGCGACTGAAGCCCAATCCCCAAAACAATCCCGAAGATACCCCAGATGATAATCCAAAGATACTCCCAAACTTCCGGCAACGATCAGATGGGGGGGACTCCTTGCAAAACCACATCAATGATTTGACCGACAGTATAGGCATGTGCCTCAACCCCGTAAATCAGTTGATTGGTCGGCATGGGCGTGCTGAACAGGCGAGAGCTTAACGTTTCCCGGAGCGCAGATGTAAAAAAAATGTCTTTAATGCTAGAAGCCGTCATCCCAATGATCACAACATGATCTCGAATCAAATCCGCAGGAACTTTTTTTTGGAGTACGTCCCGCAGTGAAAGCACCCGGATCATGCCCTGACTACTACAGAAGTTGAGAATGAATTGATTGCCATTGGCATCGGCTTGAATGTAACCACCGGAATTTGGTTGAAACCGAGGCAGCACTGTATTGCCAAAGCGCAGGGGATCACTCGCTCGATCGCCATGCTGGAAAGGGACTCCCCGTGTTGCTAGGTGCATCTGGGCTAACCGCAATGGGAATGAGTATTTCACCTCGCCCTCCCAGGTTGGGCTGGCTAAAATGGCTCGCCGCAACTTGCCATCCCCATCCACGATTACATCTGCAAAGCCAATACGATCGGGTGGTAAGTTGGGCGGCGGTTTAACATTCAAAGCGGGTTCTGAATTCAGGGCAACTTCTGTACCAACCAGGTTTGGAATCGATTGAAATGCCTGCACCAACGCCGCATGACCCGGTTCGATCAGAACATCGCGAAAGAGATCTAACCCAATCACCGTAGGACGATAGGAGTGGAGAAGCGTCAGTGCCGCAGCGAGATCACGATCGCGAACCGGATAACCCCCCAACAACTGTAAATCGGCTTCATCAATGCCCACAACCACCACGGGTGAGGTTTCGCGTCGGGATGGACAAAAGTGTGAAAGGGAATCAAATGCCATCCATTCTTGAACTTGCAGAATTCCACTCAAGCGAAGAATAACGACTAAGCTGAGGATGATAGCCCCAGGCAGCACAATCTCACGTAAAAGTCTGGTTCGTTGTCTGGTATTACGCCAGAAGTTTGTGGTCACAACTTGCCCTATTCATCACACCGCTTGGATTGTATCGTTTTGCAAGTCAATGGATCAGTCCATCTTTTCTGGCAGCTAGTTCGATTTGCACCCGCACATCCATATCTGGATCATCGACAACGCCCATTGCATCTTGAATCCGAATCCAGTAATTGCGTAAGGTGCGTTCCCCAATCCCCATCCGTTCTCGAATAGCACGATCGGATAGTCCCTGTTGAAATTTCAACTTCAATACCTCTAGCCACTTACTATCCAGTTCTGGACGCGATCGCACTTCTGGCGGTAGGGCGATTGAACCTCTCAGAGACAAGTCAGCCAACTTTAACATTTCTCGAATCGGACGCGATTTGTCCATTGCCGCAAATCCTCCCTCATACACATTGATCATGGGCGTTAATCGCACTAACGGTTTGATATTGGTACTCAGCACTAGAATGTTTGGTTTCTGAGTTGAGTCACACTGCATTAACGCTTCTAACCACCGCACCCCCACTTCAGGAGTGGCAGCCGCACCCGTGACCTCTGGCAAACTCAAATCGACCACAACTAACGTGGGATGGAACCGTTCGAGCAGTTGTTGAGCCGTCCGGCAATCTTGAGCCGTTAAGACATCAACGATCGGATATTGATGTTTGAGTGCAGGTATAGTCCCTTCTAAAATCGCCTCGTGATCATCTACGACCAAAAATCGTTGTTTTTGTGGCTGTGGGTTTGCATGACTCATGGAAGCCTGGTTGGATAAGTGACTGCTCGGAGAGCGTACTAAAAACCAATTTAAAATCAATCTATGACTATTAAACACTTTATAGACCTTGCTGCGTCAATAACCATTCTGATGATAGGGATTGCTCACCGCCCAAAAACTGCTCATAGAGTGCAACGGAGGTGGCACTGCCAATTACCAGGGGCGATCGTTGATGAATAGAGGTCGCCTGAATATCGAGTATCCGCTGTGTTCCGGTCGTGGCTTTGCCTCCCGCTTGTTCCATCACAAACGCTAAGGGAGCACATTCATAGAGTAACCGCAGCTTGCCATCGAGGTGTTGCTGCGTGGGTGGGTAGAAATAGATGCCCCCCTCTACCAAACTCCGATGAACATCGGCAACCAGTGCCCCACTGTAGCGCAAAGAAGCGGGTGATTTGTCAGGCTGTCCGTGGTTGAGAGATTGCACGAACGTTTGAATTTGAGGGTCCCAGTCCTGAGCATAACTGAGATTTGCACTGTAATATTTGCCATCCCCAGGGCACCGAATATCTGCCTGTGACAGCAGAAATTCCCCCAGGCTCGTATCTAAGGTAAAACAATCAACCCCACAACCACAGGTGAGAACTAGAACGGTACTCGTTCCATACAGAACATAACCGGCTGCAACCATTTCACTCCCACGTCGCAGCAAATCAGTTTCTACATTACAACACCCTTCCTGGGTCACGCGCTGGTATACCCCAAAAATGGTGCCCAACGCCCCAGCACTGTCTACATTAGACGAGCCATCCAACGGATCGATACAAAGAATATACGGGGTATTATTCCGACAATCCAGAAATTGCGGTTCCTCTAACTCTTCTGAGACTAATGCCGCCACTAAACCTGTATCTGAAAATGCCTCAATGACCGTTTGATTACTAAATACATCTAGCTTCTTTTGAGCATCACCCGTGGCATTTTTCTCACCGACTAATCCCAATTGTCCCACGAGTGCGGCTCGACTAATCTCACGCGCCATGATTTTAGCGGTGTAGCCAATTTGTCCGAGTAAGATCGATAGCTCGATTGGAGTTTTGAATATGGATTGCTGCTGCCGAAGATAGCGATCGAGGGTAATAGCTTGGGTAATCATTGCTTTTATACCACTGGAGTAGTATTAGTTTGCAACCCATTTGCCTGCTGATGGATGAAGATAACCGCAAAGTTTAGAGTCAAGTTTGCGATCGCCGCCGCCTAACATTCAGATCCGATCTACAATCCTGCAAACCACTCATAACCCTGGTCTTCCCAGTACCCCTTCATCGGCATCAAATCGTTCAAGAATGTGATTTGGGTGACCCATTTACTTTGTTTGTAACCTAGCTTAATCGGCGAGGCGAGGCGGAGTGGCGCACCATTGTCGATCGACAGCGGTTGTCCGTTCTTTTGATACACCATCAATGTCTGCGGATGTAGAGATGACGCAAGATCCCAACTTTCGTAATAACCGTCGGCGGATTTGAAGTAGACGTATCGAGCCTCTGGTTTTGGTTGCACAATCTTTGCCAACTCCTGCAACCGCACGCCGCCCCACTGGACGATCGCTGCCCAACCTTCGACACACACATGACGAATCACCATTGAAGTTAAGGGGAATGTTTGGATCTCTGCCAAACTTAACTGCATGGGATGCTGAACTGCTCCGTCAATGATCAAGCGAAATTGGACTGGATCGATCTGGGGTGTCGTATCAAAGGTGTTGATTAACAATTTGTCGGGTTCGATCGCACTGACTGGAAACTCAGGCACCGAATTTTGAGACAGTATCAGTGCCTCAATCTCTTGATTTAAAGGTTCAGCGAGTTGTCCAACCTGTTGGCTAAAAGATTGAGGCACACAACCATTTAAGAGTAAACCCGCTCCCGATAACCCAGACCATTGCAGCAGTTGGCGACGAGTGAGATTTTGAGGCAGATTCAGACTCATAGTAGAAGAATTAGAAAAACATCGATTTGACTAACCGCATACTCCCAACTCGAAGTGCCAGGAGAGAATGAACTAGAGTAAAAGCCAGCACAATTGGCACCGTGATGAAGTGTACCGTGCGGAGGGTTTGCCAGTCGCCAAATAACGCTGCCAACCAATGCAATTGAGCCGGTTTGTACATAGCTAAACCACTGGCGATCGCGAGGAGTAAAATCGGGACGATCGCTGTGTACACGAACCGATGCCAAGCGTAATTTCGTCGCTTGGCATTCTGGCTCACTCGGATTGCTTTTAGGTCACTACTGCTGGCAAACCGATTCTGCCAGCGCCGAGTGATCAAGATAAACAATCCGTAGCCCAACAGATTGAGGGAATAAATCCACATCACAGTAAAATGCCAATCGCGCCCACCCGCTAACCAACCTCCAAGCAGTAGAAACTTAGGGAAATGCCAACCTCCACGCCCCCCAAAGACTGGATTCGCATTGTAAATTTGCAAACCACTCCCGATCATCAAGATCAAGCTGATGATATTGACCCAGTGAAACGCCTTTGCTAGAAGTGCCTGACTGGGTAATTTGCCTTTTCGCTGGCTCGTGGTGGTCATAGAAGTTAATTCCGATACAACGATGCGAACTGTTGCTTGAGTTGATTTAACTTGGGTAAATCATGGATGACAACATAAGGATAATTCGGATTTCTGGCGATGAAGTTTTGATGATACTCCTCTGCTGCATAGAATTTATTTAAGGGCGTGAGTTGAGTTACGATCGCTTTTGGAAAAACGTGAGCTTGATTAAGTTGCTGAATATAGGCGTGAGCAACTCGTTCTTACTCTGGATTTGAGAAGAAGATAGCTGATCGATACTGAGAGCCAGTGTCAGGACCCTGCCGATTCAATTGAGTTGGGTCATGGGCAACCGAAAAGTAAACCTGGAGCAACTGACCATAAGAGATCTGCGAGGGGTCGTAGGTGATTTTGACGGACTCTGCATGTCCAGTTTGACCAGAACCAACCCTTTCGTATTGAGCCGTACTTGCACTTCCCCCGGAGTAACCAGAGACCACGTTAGAAACTCCTTTGAGATGTTCAAAAACGGCTTCCACTCCCCAGAAGCAGCCTCCTGCCAAAACCAAAGTCTGCTCACCTTTAACTGTAGATTTTGGCAGATCGATCGCGGGAGATGGAAACGTTCCTTTCATCGCAGCAGAGGTGCTGCTCATCGGACTAGAGCGGACGAGATAGGAGAAGCCAGCCACCGTCGCGATCGCCGTTAGCGAAATCAAAGAAATAGAGCGCACGAGATGACGGGCAAGTGAGAGATTGAATTCCATTTGATACAACTCCTTGAGGAACGATTGGGTTAGAGTGAAAAATTTGGAAAGAAGGGGGCTAACCAGAGTTGAACCTGGACATCCCAGCCCAATAAAATTGCGATCGCAGTGCTGATAATGATGATACCACCTACCCGTTGTAGCATTACACTATGGGTACGTAACCTGAGTAACCGTTGGCTAAAGGTTCTGCCGCCGTAAGCGATCGCTAACAACGGAATCGCCGTTCCCAACCCATAGGCAACCAGCAGCACAAAGGCACTGGTCACTTCGTGATTGACGGCAGCAAGAATCAAAATTCCGCCCAAGACGGGACCCGCACAGGGAGTCCAGAGTAATCCCAGTTGAGTTCCCAACCAAAACTCTCCCGACAGTCCAATGCGGGCGGGTTCTTTAATCCATTTGCCGAATGGTAAATAACTCAATGCTTGGTAGCTCCAGTCTGGGAAGATAGCCAGCCACCCCAAGCACACTAAAAGGGCGATCGCGCCATAACGAAGCACATTTGCCAATCCAGTGAACCAGCTTGCAGTCACTCCAAGTAAACTTCCAGCAACGGCAAATCCAGTGACTAATCCAGCGACTAATGCGACTGGACCATAGCGATGAGACTGGAGCGATCGACCGACTAAGATCGGTAGAATTGGCAGGATGCAGGGTGAAAGAATTGTCAAAATTCCACCTCCAAATGCCAGTCCGATCGATAGGGTTGAAGCTGACATTTCCTCTACCCCAGCAGCTTCCGAATGGTTTGTTCAGTGGTATCGTAAGCGCCTTCACCAATGTGATCGTACCGTATGACTCCTTGCCGATCTGCCAGGAATAAATGAGGCCAGTATTCGTTGTTGTAAGCCTTCCAGGTTGTGAAATTGTTATCCAACGGGACAGGATAAGTGATTTGATGTTGCTTCAGTGCCCGCTTGATGTTGTTGACATCTCGTTCAAAGGCAAATTCCGGCGTATGGATACCAATCACCCGCAAACCCTGACTGGCATATTGCTGATGCCAGCGAACAATGTAAGGCAAAGTCCGCTGGCAGTTAATGCAAGCAAAGGTCCAAAACTGCACCAAAACAACATTTCCCTTGAGATCGGTAACGGTTAATGGAGCAGAATTCAAGGCACTGGTTCCGGTGGATAGGAGCATTGAAAGCATTGACGAGTAACAGTTATAAGGCATAGCGAATCGTCAACAGTTGCAACCAAGATATGCCAATTTCTAGAATTCCTAGTTTCACCGCAGGGACAACTTTGGTTG
>JANRIN010000311.1:0-5580 GCA_033764965.1 Leptolyngbyaceae cyanobacterium bins.302
TGCTTTGTTACCAACTCTAAAGTTGGGAAAACACCCAGCTTGGACTGGTACTCATGCCTGCCGATGTCAGGAAATTGAAATCGTTACCTATCCACAGCAACCTATCAATACCGATGGTGAGATAACAACTCACACACCTGCTAAATTTCAAGTCATTCCGGAGGCTCTTACTGTCATTGTGCCTAATAATTTTATTACTCCATCATCTTTCAACTAGAGGTTGAAATGAATTTACGACTCAAACGTCCCGTTCCCCGGATTTACCGCTGGTCACGTCCCTTAATGGCAGGGATCGCGTCCCTGGGAGCCGTGACGACTGCCTACCTGGCTATTGCAAAATTCACTGAAAATCCTACTATCTGCCCCACGAAAGGCTGCGATACGGTTCTTTCCAGTCCCTACGCAAACGTGTTTGGATTGCCCCTGGCATTGTTTGGCTTCCTGGGCTATCTCAGCATGATCCTGTTGGCGATCGCGCCGCTGTTGGTGCCAGCAGACAAAAAAGAATTGCGATCGCGCCTCGACCAGTGGACGGGACTTCTGCTGTTTGTCGGCGGCACTGCCATGATGCTGTTTAGCGGCTACCTGATGTATCTGCTGGCATTTGAGATTAAAGCCGTTTGTATTTACTGTGTTGCCTCTGCCATTTTTTCCACGAGTCTGTTCGTATTGGCGATCGTCGGTCGAGACTGGCAAGACATTGGACAACTGCTATTCACAGGTGCGATCGTGGGTATGGTCGTGTTGATCGGCACTTTGGGACTGTATAGCAGCGTCAAAAATCCTGTCGCCGATCAAGTAACTCCAGGTGGTTATGCCATTACTACCTCATCCGGGGCTGCCGAAATTGCATTAGCAGAGCATCTCACTCAGATTGGAGCCAAGATGTATGGGGCTTATACTTGCCCCCATTGCCACAATCAGAAGCAACTTTTTGGTAAAGAAGCCGTACAAAAGCTGAACTATGTGGAGTGCCATCCCGATGGACAGAATGCCCGCCCTGATCTGTGTGACGCGGCTAAAATTGAAGGCTTTCCCACCTGGGAAATCAATGGGAAGTTTTTTCAAGGTGAAAAGTCTTTACAAGAGCTAGCCGATCTCTCTACCTACAAGGGCTTGCGTAACTTCAAAAATACCCCTAATTCAGGACATTAATCAGATCTTTTTTTGAGGTGTAATCTAAACAATGAAAGGGCGTTGAACGACTGTCCAAAGTGTTACTTGATTCTTTTGTTTGCTTCTTGAGAATGAGTGATTTTTTTGCTTGAAATACCACCTCTTTCTATCGAGAGATATCCGAAATAATGTGATGGTGTTATCCCTGTAAACTCTCACAACTGTGATACGGTTACATCTGTAAACTTCCAATTCAAGGAGAATAATCATCATGGCAGAAACAATCAGTCCAGAATTAGTCAGTTGTATTGAGGCATGTGAGGAGGCTTTGCACGAGTCGCAACACTGTGCGGCTGAGTGTATTCGTGAGGGGATGGCTGAAGAAGCGCTAGTGTGTTTGGATTGTGCGGATGCCTGCGTCGCCACCCTCAATGCAATGGCACGCGAATCTCAGCATCACGGTGACTTCTGTGCGCTGTGTGCTCACATTTGCGAGGTGTGCGCTCAAGCGTGCGAAAAGGATGCTGACAAGCACGCACACTGCCGTCGTTGCGCTGAAGCGTGCCGTAAGTGTGCTGAAGAGTGTCGTAAGCACGCCAGCGAGAAGCATTCTTAAATGCGGCGATAACGTGTGCAGATGGTGTTAGATGAAGCTAGGCATCAATAGACACGTTTGCAGCGTTATTTGTCAACGGGCGATCGCGTTCCTCTGCTTTACAGGTATCCTTGTGGCAGGGGAACGCTAACTCTGAGAACTGAAAAAACACTCCATGCTTAAGGACGAACTCGCTTGCTTGATCTGCTGCTAAAAGTGTTGGGCTATACCCTGATTCCTGTGGTTGCTGTGCTGATCGGAGCTTTCATCACAGCCATACGACCTCCCAGTCCCGCAGTTAGAAGCTTTGTGCAGCACTTTGCGGCAGGGGTTGTGTTTGCTGCCGCTGCTGGCGAAATTTTGCCCGATTTAGTCCATGAAAAATCTCTGCCTGCGGTGATCATTGGTGGTGCGATCGGCGTTGCTGCCATGCTCAGCTTAAAGTATTTGGGGGAAAAGGCTGAATCATCGAATAGCCTGACTACGACGATCGCGATCGATGTCTTGATTGATGGGCTGCTGATTGGGGTTGGCTTTGCAGCAGAGGCAAAAGCAGGCATTCTGTTAACGATCGCCCTCACCATTGAACTGCTATTCTTGAGCTTGTCGATTTCTGCCAGTTTAAGTCAGGCGAACGCTTCCTGGCAGAAGGTCATGAGAACAACGCTAGGCATCGCTTTACTGCTCCCGTTTGGTGCAGTAATTGGAGTAACGTTACTCAGTCATCTTCCAGCGGTTATTTTAGCGGGATTTCTTGCTTTTGGCTTAATTGCATTGCTCTACCTGGTGACGGAAGAATTGTTAGTGGAAGCTCATGAAATTCCAGATACCCCGTTAACAACAGGTGTATTCTTTGGAGGATTTTTGCTGTTGATTGTGATTGAAGAATTGCTTCGCTAACATTTCAAGTTGCCGTATTCCGTAGGAGTAACCCATCCATGAGCCATAGTGACAGCGCTAGCCCTGGACACGACCATAGCCACGCCCCTGCCAATTTCAACCGTGCCTTCATTGTTAGCGTTACGCTCAATAGTGCGTTTGTAGTCATTGAAGCGGTTTACGGCGTTCTGGCAAATTCCCTGGCATTGATCGCAGACGCGGGACATAATCTCAGCGATGTGTTGGGGTTGATTCTTGCCTGGATCGCCAGCGTCCTCGCTCGTCGTCGCCCCACTGCTCGTCGCACCTTTGGACTGCGGCGATCGTCCGTTTTAGCAGCATTGTTGAATGCCAGCTTTCTATTGGTTATATCTGGAGGGATTGCTTGGGAAGCCATTTTGCGGTTTCGAGAACCAGCCTCGGTTGCTGGCAAGACGGTGATTATTGTTGCCGCGATCGGGATTGCAATCAATACCATCAGTGCCTTGATGTTCCTCTCAGGACGAGAGCGAGACTTAAACATCAAGGGTGCATTTCTACACCTAGTCGCTGATGCTGCTGTCTCAGTTGGAGTGGTGTTGGCAGGAATTGCGATCGTTTTAACAGGGCAACACTGGTTTGATCCGGCGATGAGTTTGATTGTCAGCGTGGTGATCATTGCAGGCACCTGGCAATTGTTTGTAGAAGCGCTCAATCTCGTGACGGATGCAGTTCCGGCTGGCATTGAACCATTAGCGGTTCGCACCTACCTGGCTGAGTTGCCAGGAGTGTCGGAAGTTCATGATTTACACATTTGGGCGTTGAGCACCACTGAAACCGCGCTCATGGCTCATTTAGTAGTTCCCAGCGAACATCCCGATGATGCCTTTTTAACGCAGGTAGCTGAAGGATTGCACAGTCGATTCAGCATTGAGCATACGACATTACAGATTGAATCCGGCGACCCAAATTACCCTTGCCCTCAAGCTCCGGATGAGCGAGTATAATTCGTCTTTCAAGCCAGTTCCTATTGTTAAGTTTCTTGCGGTGACGATCGCTCATAAATAACTATGAAAGAATTGTTCATGGAAAAATCATGTTAAAAAAACGATAGTGATTTGTGATCGCCTCTTCAACTCAACTGTAATACCCCGCAACCGTAACGTAATTTCCAGTGTCAAACGCTTTTGGCGACTTGTGTTAATCTGTCCAGCACTAATTTTCGTCGGGTGTGAGGAAACTGCTTTGGGACAGGCGATCGCCCCAACTGAAACAGCTATTCAAGCAAGTTCAACCAGCGCAGAAGCAAATGCTAAGACTGCCGCAGATTCTCCTGCTGTAGCGCCGCAGTTGCCTCCTCCGGCGAAACCTGCTTACAGTCGCAAGGCAAGTGATTTAGGTTCTGTCTTTGTCCTGGATCGATCCACGATCGTCCCCCAGCATGACATTTCTCAAATCGATACTCAGCAGCCTGAGCAACCCAAAAACTCACCCCCCAACAAAAACCAGTACAACCTATTTAACCCAACTCCTAGAGAACTTTGGCGGGAATTGACAACCGATCGCCCGGATCGAACTGAAAGCCCTTATACGGTCGATGCTGGAGCCTTTCAAGTCGAGACAGATTTGTTTGTCTACACCAGAGATACCAACAACCCGGAGGGCACTCGAACTGAATCCTTTGATACGTTTATTCCCAACTTCAAAATCGGTCTTACCAACAACATCGATTTTCAATCATTCCAGAAGTGTACAGAATTGTGCGAACTCGACCAAAAGGCGGTAAGACTGAAGAAAAGTCTGGCTTTGGTGATTTAACCCTCCGCTTAAAGGTCAATGCTTGGGGCAACGATGGTGGCAAAACAGCCTTTGGTATCATCTCCTTTCTCAAACTTCCAACGAATCAAAACAATTTGGGAAACAATGCGATCGAAGGCGGCGTTATTTTCCCTCTAGCGATCGAGCTATCTGACAAGTGGGATGTAGGGATAGTGACGCGGTTTGACTTTAATAAGAACGAAGCTGACTCTGGATACAATGCAGGATTCGTGAACAGCATCAGCTTTGGCTATGGAATCAACTCTCAATGGAGTACGTACTTCGAGTTATATACAGCAAAGACAACAGAATTTGGTTCACAATTCATTGCCACATTTGATACTGGCATCAAATATCTTGTAACAGAAAACCTTCAATTGGATGCCGGAATCAACATTGGCTTAACACGCGCTGCGGATGATCTTCAGCCTTTCGTAGGTATATCAGTGCGCTTTTAATAAAACCTGTTGAGAAGTTACGATTTGCACTTCTCAACAGGCTAATTTCTTAAGGAGCCATTATGGATAGAGTTGCACCCAATCATGTACTGCGATCGCAGTATTAGAAACTAAGCAAACTGTACAACATTCTTGTTGATGTTGATCCGATTTTCGCCCGTTGGGAAGCCTGCTCTGCCATCACCATCACCATCGACGTTGGTATGAAGGTTCACGTACAAGTTGCCAGCCAGCAATGCAGCTTGCTCTTGCGGTGTCAATTCAAACTCGCCCTTCAGCGTGCCTGATTTAGCATCCGTTGGGGTGTTCTCAAAGTAGCGAACAACAGTGGCATCGGCAAAGTTACCCCGACTATCTTGAGAAGGGCTAAAGTGCATATGGGTTCCAGACAAGAGGTTGCCTTCCACATCCTTAGGAACTTTTAAGAAGCCATCCACCAGTGCTTTTGGATCGGAGCCATTCAGGATGGTCGCTTTTGGATCGATGGTTGTCTCACCCTGGCTGAACAATGGGAACGCATCGAAGTTGGTATAGCTACCATTAGCTCGCATTACGCCCCCTTTCAATTCAATATTCAGTTCTGATGATCCAGGACGGCTTTGTTGCATGATTAGAAAGATGGTTAGACCTGCCTTGCGGTCGTCGTGGAATTAAGCTTCAACCTTGTAGCTATCGGGTTTAGCGATCTGAATCATGCGGTTGAGCGCAGCACATTTGATGAACAATTCCACCGCT
>JANRIN010000327.1:0-5335 GCA_033764965.1 Leptolyngbyaceae cyanobacterium bins.302
AGACACCCACGGATAACGCCACTCCGAGTACCGAGCCAGCGGATGCAGCAACGGAACAAGCTCCTATTTTGCGAAAACCTCCGATGCGTCCGGTGCGTCCTCAGCCTCCCGCTCAACCAGTCGCAACAGAAACAAGTCGGCTTACCAGTCAGGCAGCATCTCCCGCAAAGCCTGCCAGTCCCAAGTTGGAAATCGTTTCTGTTTCAAGTGCCTCTGAACCAGCAAAGACTTTGACTGGCTCAAATTCAACCCCACAAGATGAGTTAAGCAATGAGGATCAGGCGGCTCAAGCAGCATTACGACAACAGCCAATTCCGCCACCGAGTGAGCCAAAGCAGTACCGGGCGATCGGGCTGGTGCGGGGAATGTATACTCCATCTGAAGAAGAATTTACCCGTGGAGATTTCAAAGCAGCAGATGGCTCAGACCTCAAAGCTGTTTTGCTGGGGCGGGTGATGAGCCTCGTGAAAAATCACATCGATCTGCAAAAAGAGCATCTCTGGGTGGTTTATCCCCGAACCCGCGAGGAAGAAAAGGAACTTCATCTGCAAATTGTGGGAGTGTGGGAACCCGAAACCCTGAAAAAAGATGAGCTTGAAGGAGAGGACGATGCAACGGAGGAGCCTTTATCCAGCAGCCTTGCTGACCCTGAACTAAAGGTCGATTACTTCTCTGTGCGGGGTGAAATTGTTTTCATTGCACCCGATGAAAAGTTGATTGTGGTCAAAATCCAACAAACTCCTCGTAAAAACTCGCAAAAAGCAAAAGCGTTTAAGTTGAGCTTGCGGGGTGAACTGGAGAGTACCCGGACAGTTGGTTATTTTTGGGATCTGCACATCAAGCGCGAAGACAATTCCCTCCTAGTTACGGATGGTACTTGTGTGGGCATGGCTCCACCCAAAAAGCGAGATAAGGATTTTGTTAAAAGACCGGGTCGTCCTGGTAGACCCAAATTCGATCGATCTGGGAAACCTCCCGTTGGACGATCGCCCCGTCCAGCAGGATTGCCGCCGCGTCAGCCACGAGATCCGGCATCTAAACCAATCAAACGCAGCGAACAAACTTCTACTTCAGAAGATTGATTGCTAGCAAGACTCATTGGTCGTTAGATTAATCGATCGTCATTTGCGACCCCCAAACATCCTGGGGCAAAAATGCACGATCGCTGGCGATCGCTGCCACAGGTTCTGTTAGGAAAAACCGTCCGGCTTCAATCCATTGTTTGAGTTCCAGAGCAACCTGTCGTGATAGGTAAATACTGGCAAGGGGGGCAACTCGCACTGGTTTGCCCTCGATCGTAATGCGTCCCGCTTTGAGTTGGGCATAGCTCACTAAACCAAAGGTCGGACGAACTCGTCTGGGAATAGAAAAATCAACAATGGGCGCAACCAGATCGTGATCCTGTACCGCACAGTGAGTGATCGCGGCTTCATCCAAGATGGGCAACGGCACCCCCACTCCTACCATTAAGGACGGACCATAGCTTTTGAAATAGCAACCCCGAACCCAACGAGAATCCATTTGTTTCGCATCCCCAATCAGGGCCAGGGTGGCAGCCGGACCGATCGGAGTGCGATTTGGCAAGCGTTTTTGTAGAGGAAAATGCTGGGTGCCTGCCCAGGCTACATAACCAATTCCCCCGCCTAAAAAGATGCGTGTACCTACACCGACTAGCCGCAATTCAGGATCATTGAGCAAGGGGGAAATTGCTCCCGGATTTGAGTAGACAGCGTTCCCTAAGCGGGGTTGCAAGGGACCAAGATAGGTAAAAAGAGGACGATCGCCCCCGTTCACGCCCACAATAAAGTTTTGATAGAGATTGCGTGGGTTGAACAAGTAAAACTGGTTAATCGTATCTTTTGAAATGGTGGTTTCAAACGACGCACGGGGATAGCAGTCTGTCACCTGTCCCAACGCCCGCAGATGCACTGCCTTACCTGCAACTAAGTCTGCAATGACGTGTCCCCCCCCCCGCTCTCGCACTTCGTCCCCTTCTGCCGACTCAGCCGTATGAGTTGCCCCCAGGTATAAATCAACTGCTCCAAAGCCGGAGTAAGCTGAAACGCCATCGATCCAGCATTGACGAATTTTGATTGGAGGATCGGTATGTCCCAGGTTAATAATTGCTCCGGAGGACTCCATTGGCTCAAAGGTGCCCGTGGTGACTACATCGACCTCTTTTGCTGCCTGAGTTACGCCAACTTCCGCCACTCTCGCCTTGGCTTCTTCCACCGTCCACACCACAGCAGATTTGCGGCTGATTTTGTCATTAATCTCGGCGATCGTTCGCATAAATTTTGACTTCATCTCCGATGTGGACAGCTTTTCCTTGTTCCGAGACAGGAACTCGTGTATTGACAGCTAAACGGAAAAAGTGGTTGAACCGCGATCGATTTGTCCAATCGGGTAAAGCGTCCTGACGCTTGGCAACAAAGGTTTTTTGAAAGTTGGGATAGGCAACCCCCGTTTCAGGATTTCGGGTTACGACCACACATCGCTGGCAAGGATTGACTCCCATAAACTGCACCTCCCCAATCTGGAAATGCACCAGCTCATCTTCTGTCCCAAATAAGCGATCTTCCCAAAATGGAGGAACTCCAGCAACTTCAATGTTTGCCCGAAACCGTAAGCGAATTTCTTCAACCGTTAAGTCAAGAAACCAGGTGGCGATCGCTTCCAGAGTTGCTGTA
Organism: Leptolyngbyaceae cyanobacterium bins.302; assembly: GCA_033764965.1. GTDB lineage: Bacteria > Cyanobacteriota > Cyanobacteriia > Leptolyngbyales > Leptolyngbyaceae > JSC-12. Next base: position 2,691 of record JANRIN010000327.1, read on the forward strand.
CTGACGATCGTGGGACCAGGAGACACCGTATCGTCTGGAAAACCCAGGTCTAAATTTTGAACAATTTGTACTGGAAAGCCAAAGTATTTACCCAGCCATGCCTCCAGCCGATCGCGTTCCTGTTCAATGTGAAAGGTCTCAGGATCTGCATGCTGACCAGATAGGGTAATACTCATCGTATTGAGATCAAACAAAGCACGCAACGTATGAATGTTGGCATTGCGTTTGCCATTTACAAACTTGCCCTCGGTATCCATGATCGCAAAAGCACGATCGCCTGCTAATGCCCCACTGGGAAGAATGATGGCGCGATCGACCATCACCGGATTAAGCGCTTTGATCGGATAAAGCCGTAACTGTGCCACAAATGCAGATTCAGCAGGCATAACGGTTTTCTAGAATGCCAAGCAGATTTTTAAAGATTGTCTCCCTGGCAGATTGCTTGCCAGATTTAACACATCTGCTTCTGTCAAACAAGGGTAAAGCATACCTCTGACATAAAACCTTGAAGCTACTTATTCCTGATCCGGCATTTGGGCTGGAGGAGTCTGTAGTTAACTTGGAGAGCTATCTCTCGCCAGATAGAGCTTGACGAATTGAAAAACCATGCTATATGTAGAGGCTACTTCTCCAACTTAAGGCATAAAGCACTGAATGTAGTGTGCGTTATGCTGTGACTCATCATCTAAGAGGTATCGTAATGCCTGCTGCTCCTGCGAGTGTCGTCAGTAAACCTGAGCTAACCCCTCGTCGCAAAAAGGGGAGATCTCACCCAGCGACAGAACCGTCATTATCTCCTGAGCCTAAGGCACGCCGATCGCCCCAACGCCAGCGAGAGCAATTGAGCGACTGGAATCATGCGTCTTAGTTCAGTTAAAGTGTAAGTTAATTAAAGTGTGAGATAAAAAAGGCTCCTGATAGAAGCCTTGCCGTCTTTACTAAAACCGAACTTGGACTGTTGTGGAACGCCCACTACGACTAATTGTAAAAGCCGCCGCAGGTGGAGATTGATTCATAAAGGCTTGTAACTCATCGAAGCTCCGAAGTTGAGAGCCGTTAACCGCAACTAAGCGATCGCCCACTCGGAGTCCACTGTTTGCCCCCGCCGTTCCTGGTTGCACCTGTTGAATTGTCATTGTCCGCACATCCACAATAACGCCCAACCTGGCACCCGATGGCGCGGGCGTTTGAGCGGTTCCCGGATAATTACCGTAATTCCCCTCTGAGAATCGATCGGGATAGCGCATTTCTGGAATTGCGGCTGATTGGTACGGTTGCTCATTATTGGGATAGGGCTGGGCAGCAGGGGGTGGTGTTGTCCACGGTGCATCCACACCGGGCACCACCACCTCACCGCGTCGATTGGCATTCGGCACGCCAGCCGACTCATACAAAGGAGTATTCGTCTGACCACCCCAAGCACTATTAGGAATGGGGTTGGTTGCTTGAGGGGGATAAGTTGGGGTTTGTTGGGCGTAACGCGGTTGAGGTTGAGCCTGGAACTGAGCACCATTCGATGCCATCAGGCTCCCAGGGCGAACTCGCTCAATAAAGTTACGGGCTGCGGCTCCGCTGGTTGAAATGCTGATCCCTGTGTTTCCGCCTCTAGACGATTCCAGAATTGCTTTGTTCACCCCGATCATTTCTCCTTGGGCATTCAATAATGGACCACCCGAATTTCCTGGCTCCAGAACAACCCGTGATTGCAAATCGCCATTGCTGCGAGTACCGCTAAATGTGCCCTGGGACATTACACCGGGACGACCGTAGGGACTGCCGATCGCAATGACTGTTTGCCCTGGTTGAATGCCGCTACCACTCGCAATTTGCACCGTGGGTAGCAATTCTGAGGCGCTGAGTTGAATCAAGGCAAGATCCTGGCGTAAGTCAGTCCCAATCACCTGTCCAGGAATGCGCCTGCCATCAGCAGTGCGGACATAAACTTGAGCCACACCCCGCACCACATGGTTATTCGTGAGGACTAAACTACCGGAACCATTCGAACTCACAATACTGCCGGAACCAATTTCTCGTCCTGCATAAACTGTGACTACCGCAGGATTGACTTGTTGATAAACCTGATTCGCACTTTGCGATCGTGATTCATAGGCAATGCGAACTGGGGTACTACTGACCATGTCGATCGAGTTTGTCAGCAGAACCGCAGCCGCAAACGGGAGCAAATATTGTAATTTCATAGCATCTGGAGTCTAGAAAAATTGGCATTCGCCGCAAGCCTCCGCTCCAGAACAGTACCCTGCTCCGTCTTCCTGGTAAATGCTGCTGATCAGTTCACAAAGTGGCATACCCCTTTCAGGGTTTTACGGAATATTTGAAGACGAAATGGTATCACAGTAATAGAGAGTGGTTACTGTTCTGGCGCTCCGGCGAAAGCTGGAGCGCCTTGACTATTCAAGGTCAGAAGCTTGGATACGTCTTCCTCCACTCCTACAGCCAACCCATCAGGACGAATTTTTAGAAAAAAGTCTCTGTAAGGGTGATGACCTGATTGACTGACACAATTCCTGAAACTCCTTGAGCGTCGTAGGTTGCGGTTAGCGACAGCGTAACCCAACAGGATCAGGACTATCGTTGGGTTTTACGCTGTTCAACCCAACCTACCAAAGAAGATGTGTCAGTCAACC
>JANRIN010000019.1:0-51412 GCA_033764965.1 Leptolyngbyaceae cyanobacterium bins.302
GAAAGGCAACGGCAATGAAACGGCAGTAGGTGAGTTTGTCGGGTTGGTCGTAATACTTTCCTACAACACGACAGAGTTGGCGGGCATAAGGCAGGCTGGCGAAGGTGAGCAAGGTCCAGACTGGAAATAGCTGGAGCAAAACGAATAGAACCGTTAGACCGTACACACTGCCGCAGATCCAGGGCAACAGGTGAGCAGCCCGTTTGGAGCCGAGCCGCACGATGGGGGTTTGCTTGCCGACGATCGCATCATCCTTGACTTGGTTGAAATGGGAGCAAAACAGAATCAAGCTGGTGGCAATGCCGATGATGCAGGATGCGGCAAAGCTCGACACTGACCAGCTTTTAGTTTGGCTATAGGAAACTGCCGCAAAGGCGATCGGTCCGAAGGCGAAGAAGCAAAGAATTTCGCCCATTCCTTTGTAGCTGAGGCGAAAGGGCGGTCCTTGATAGATGTAGCCGATCGCACAGCACAGCAAAATCAGCCCAATTACCGTGAAATCTCGTTGCCAGAGGGCGATCGAGCCAATGCCTAACAGTCCCGCTGCCAGCAACGCATTGCCAATCCAGAAAATTAAAGTCTTGTTCCCCGTCAGGTTGACTAAAGAGTTAGCTTTGTTGACATCAACTCCCGTCTCTGAGTCGAACACATCGTTGCTCAAGTTCTCCCAGGCAAGAATGCAAATGGCAGACAGCAGGAACGTGAAAAATACACCGGCATAAAAAACTCCCGTGGTGGCGTAGGCAACTGCCGACCCGACCCAGATCGGCATGATTGCAACGCTATACATCGGCGGCTTAATCGCTGCCAACCAAAGTTTCTTGTTTACGGGACGCTCAACCGATCGCAGTGTCATGATCCGCAATTGTTAATAAATATGAATTAAAGAAATCACGCTTCATCATTTTAGAGGGACGAGGTTCGCAAACTGGAGCACAGAACGATCTGTTTAAATTTTGAAACATCATGAATAATTGATACATTTATCTGGCGAAATACTTTGGTGACTTGCGGTTGAGGGCTTCCAGTGGGTGATTGACAGACCTATACTGGGTATCACGTTGTGATGTCTTCGATTACATGCCAGTTACACAGTACTGCAATCAACTCTTTCAAAATCAACGCGATCTCTATCAATTTCTGCTTCAATGCCAGGAATATTCTCATCAAAAGGGCAAGCCTCAACTTGTTAGTATTTCATTTATAATTCCGGCAATCGATCCGCTAGCTATTTTTGATCAATTTGCACAATTGAATCAACTCAATTTTTATTTTGAGAAACAAGATTTAGTTAAATATCCAGTGACTCAACCTCAGGGAATTGCGATCGCTGCACTCAATTCAGTTCTGCAATTTCAGACTCAGGATACTCAACGATTTGCTCAAGTTAAACATTTTATTCAAGCCACTCTTGCCGATGTCATTATGGCTGGAGCTTTGACAGAGAAAAATTCAGGTCCTACGTTTTTCTGTAGCTTCTCTTTTCAAAATAAACCTTCTAATCTGCGCCCGCCAGACTTTTCAGGGGCAACGGTCTTTTTACCTGAATGGCAAGTCTCGAATCAGAATCGAGCGGGTCTGGCGACCCATAATTTAATCATCGATCGCCAGACCTCCCTGGAAAAAACGGCTGAAAAAATTTGGCAAATGCTACACCAAATTCAAACAATTCAACCCAGCTTTACCCCGGCATCAGCTCAATATTCAGAACAATGGCAGCATCAGGAGGTTGCAACAACAGAAACCTTTAAGCGATCGGTGCGGTCTGCTCTCCAATCCATTCAGGCGCAACAATTCAACAAAATTGTGTTAGCCCATGCGGTTGATGTTGTTTCAGCCAACCCGTTTCATCCCGTTGCTTGTCTTAACAATTTGCGGCAACTTTACCCCAATTGCTATCTTTTTGCTGTGCATAACGGCATGGGGCAAGCCTTTTTAGGTGCCAGCCCGGAACGGCTCGTTTGGGTGCAAAATCGCCAACTGATCACCGATGCCCTGGCAGGTTCCGCTCCCCGTGGACAAACACTACGGGAGGATGCGCTGCTGGCAACGGCTCTGCTCAACAGCGAGAAAGATAACTACGAACATCAGGTAGTCGTTGATTTTATTACCCAGAAGCTGACCGCCCTGGGTCTAACGCCGCAACTCTCGCCCTTGAAACTGTTGCAATTGTCGAATATTCAGCATCTACACACCCCGATTCAAGCCACACTGCCAGCTTCGGTGCATTTGCTAGATGTTCTGGCAGAACTCCATCCCACGCCAGCAGTTGCTGGCTTACCTCGCGACGTTGCCTGTGCTGAAATCGATCGCCAGGAGCCATTCGAGCGATCGCTGTATGCTGCCCCGATCGGCTGGGTGAATCATCGCGGCGAAGGGGAGTTTGCAGTGGGCATCCGTTCTGCCCTGATCGATGGATGTCGGGCGCGGTTGTTTGCTGGGGCAGGAATTGTTGCTGGGTCTGACCCAGAACGAGAACTGGCGGAAGTGCAGTTGAAATTGCAAGCTCTGTTAGCTGCTTTGAGATGAAGCCTCTAAAGTTAGGGCTTGGGCTGAAAAGCGGTGACGTTGCCGCCCAAATTTTGCGTGATGGCTGTGGTATTCGCCACCATCATTTTGGTGTAGGTATCGCCATCGCTGCCGGGAGCACCGATCGAGTCTGAGTAGAGTTTCTGAGGCGCAAGCTTGACTCCTGCCGTATTCGCTACGGTTTCAATCAGGGTGGGGTTGATAGTGGTTTCGGCGAAAATGGCTGGGGTGCCTGTGGACTTAATGGCTTCCACCAATTGCTTCACCGTTTGGGCGCTGGGCTGTTCTTCTGTGCTCATACCAATCAAGGTTCCGGCAACCTGCAAACCGTAGGCGCGGGCATAGTACTGAAACGCATCGTGAGTTGTCACGAGTTGGCGCTGGTTGGCAGGAATGGTTTGGATTTGCCGACTAATCCACTGATCAAGCTGCTTCAGTTCAGTGGTGAGTTTGGCAGCATTTTGAGTAAACGTAGCTTTATCCTCTGGTGAAAGTTCGATCAGCTCATCCCGGATACGATCAACGATCGCGATCGCATGCTTCACGTTGCCCCAAACGTGCGGATCAGGCACTCTTCCATCCCCTTCCTTGCTCATTTGCAGCGATTGCACCACCTCCCCCACTGCAACTTTTTTTGCCTGCTTGCCACTCGACTCCATCAACCGGATTAAACCGGGTTCCAGATTGTAGCCGTTATACAAAATCAGGTTTGCCTGCTCAAAGTCGCGGGTATCTTTGGGAGTCGGTTCATAAACGTGGGGGTCGGCTCCAGGTTGGAGAATGCTGGTGTGTTGAATTTCGCCCCCGGCAATACTTTCTGTCCAGTTGGCAATGATGGTACTGGTAGAAACAACTCTGGTAGTTGCATTTTTATTAGTTGAACCGGAGTTCGATTGGGTACAACTGGCTAGACCCAAAAGTAGACAAATACTGAGAGAAATCCACGATCGACGAATTTTAAGAGAATTTCGAATCTGCATCTTAAGACGGTTGAATTGTACTCGATACTATTACGTTAATTTTAGTTTTTTGGTTTAAATTCTTCAACCATTTTTTGCTTGAAAAGCTAATGAAAGAGTCAGGTTTTTTACTCAATCCATCATAAATTCCTTTGGTCTGGAGACAACTTGATTAGAAAAATTCCCTGATGAGATAGAGTTTGATTGTACCTCTCCTTACTCAACCACCTTGATCAAAGAAAAAAGAAATATGTGTCCAACCTTCAGTTTTTCTACCTGCCCTGTATTTCTAGAGTTGGATAACCATAGCTCTCCTGTGGGCTGATTAAAACTTATTCATCAACCTATAAAACAAAGTTATGCCTTCTCAATATCCACTACATCTATTTAGTTTTTGGCTAAATAGTTGAACAACTTGCTAAATATTTTCCAAGGAGACTCCTCATGTTTTTGCACAAAAAACAATTGCAATACTTCACTCCACCTGAAAAGCCCGATCCCATTTATGCCATGAAGATTCAAGAATTAATTGGTGGTGTTTTTGGTGAGATGACAGTGATGATGCAGTATTTATTTCAGGGGTGGAATTGTCGAGGTCCAGCCAAGTATCGCGATATGTTGCTCGACATTGGAACGGAAGAAATTGGTCACGTTGAAATGCTGGCAACGATGATGGCTCATTTATTAGATAAAGCACCGATCAAACTGCAAGAAGATGGAGCCAAAGATCCGATCGTCGGAGCCGTAATGGGTGGTAGCAAACCCAGCGAAACCATGATGGATCTCTTTGCGGCTGCCATGAACCCCCAACACGCGATCGTCTCTGGTTTGGGTGCTCTGCCTGCGGATAGTGTGGGCTTTCCCTGGAATGGGCGCTTCATTGTCGCCAGTGGCAATCTACTGGCAGACTTCCGCTCGAATCTCCATGCGGAATCCCAGGGACGCTTGCAGGCAGTGCGCCTGTACGAGATGACCAGCGATCCCGGTGTGCGCGATACCCTCAGCTTCATGATTGCCCGTGATACCTTCCACCAAACGCAATGGATTCGGGCGATCGAAGAACTAGAAGCAGATGGTCTCGAAACCCATCCTGTGCCTAGCAACTTCCCTCGTGACCTGGAGAAACCAGAAGCAGCCGTGCAATTCTGGAACAACTCCGAAGGAGAAGACAGCGCTGAAGGACGTTGGGCAACTGGCACAACCCTGGATGGACAACAAATTCAGTACATTGCCAAGCCCGAACCCCAAGGATCAGAACCTAATCCTCCCGTGGGCGAACCTCGGCTGTACGGCACCTCGATCTCTGCCAACAATGGCTCCATTGCCAAAGCCGCCCAAGCTAAAAGCCAGAGTGCAAAACAATAAATCACCCAAATGACCGGTGGGTAGGAGTTTTGTTGAACAGAACCGAACTCCGCCCACCAACCTTGAACAAAAGCTCTGTCCAGGTATCGAGGTTGTTGCATTTGCTTACACGATAATCTGCATTAGGAGTTTCATTATCTTTTCATTTTTGCGTTATCCTCACAGTATAATTTCATTATCCTTTCATTTTTGTCGCTCCCATCCTTGAAAGCCTTTGGAGATTGGTTATGACTGCGATGAATCCCGAAATTCCGTTTCAACCCTTTATACCAACAACCGGGATTAAGCCTGTGGCTCAAGCTGTTGTCCAGCCACGGGTGGCAGTAAAAAATCTTACGGTGCACTATCGAACGGTGCAGGCGTTGCGGGATGTGAGTTTGACGATTCAGCCAGGACGTTTAACAGGAATCATTGGACCGAATGGAGCCGGTAAAAGTACCTTGATGAAGGCGATGCTGGGTCTGGTGCCCGTGGTAGGAGGAGAAGTGGTCTATGGCGATCGAGCTTTAGCGGATCAGCTTGATCGTGTTGCCTATGTGCCCCAGCGATCGCAAGTTGACTGGACTTATCCAGCTACCGTGTGGGATGTGGTGATGCTGGGCAGAGTTCGCAAATCTGGCTGGTTCCGGCGTTTTTCTAACGTGAGTCGGCAAGTGGCAATGGGTGCGTTAGAACGGGTGGGCATGGTTGATTTTCGCGATCGTCCCATTGGGCAGCTTTCTGGCGGGCAACAACAACGAGTGTTCCTGGCACGGGCACTGGCAGAGGAAGCTGAACTTTTCTGCCTGGATGAGCCACTCACCGGAATTGACCAAAAAACGGAAGCTGTTATTTTTGACATCCTGGGCGACCTGGCTACATCTGGCAAAACCGTGATTGTCGTGAACCATGACCTGGGCGAAGCCATTACTCACTTTGATGATCTGATCTTGCTGAATCGCGGCCTGATTGCCTACGGCGATCGTCAAAGCGTCCTCCGTCCCGAAAATATGCACAAAGGCTACGGCGGCATGGTGAATTTCTTCTCGGCGATCGCTGCTTAGGAGTGCGAATTAATCCATATTTGGGTAGGGGCGGGTTCTGCCATCAAATCTATTGCAGTATGCAGATTGGTCTACTAAACCCGCCCGTACAGCTTGTTGGTGCCAGAATAGTCGTGCAAGCGTCGTTGTTATCAAAAAATTGTGAGCCGTAAAAATTGGTTCAAGCAAACGATCGCCTATTCCGTTGCAGCGGCTGCTGGAATCGTAGGGCTACTGGCGATCGCTGCCTCCATGCCGCGCAAGTGGAGCTTTCCCAAAAATTATGCCTGCGAGTTCACGGTTTACGTCTCCAGCGACGGCTTCCACACCAACTTTTTTATCCCTGTTGAAACGGCTGCATTTAATTGGCGGACTCATCTCAATCTCGATCAAATTGCCAATCGTCCTAGCCAGGATTACCGCTACCTGCAATTTGGTTGGGGCGATCGTATTTTTTATGTAGAAACCCCTTCCTGGGCAGAAGTCAAACCCTCCAACGCTCTCCGCGCCCTGTTCTACTGGCAAAATGAGTCGGCATTGTTTCTCAAAGGGCACCCCACCCTGCCCCAATTTCCCAATGAGCAAATGAAGTGTATCAAGCTCGATCAGGCTGACTACCTGGCATTGATGCAATTCATCCAAGGCTCATTTCAAGGCAGCAGCACTCAACCTCAACGCCTCGCCAGTGGGCAGGATCAGGCAAGCGGCTTCTTTGCGGCTACTGGCAATTACTCCGTTCTCAACACCTGCAACTCCTGGACTGCGAATGGACTTCGCGCCGCCAACGCCAATACTCCACTCTGGGCGGGACTGGCTCAACCCGTAATGCAACAACTGCGGAATGGCTGCGAATGTGGGGAATAGGGATTAGGGGTTGGGGATTAGGGAAAGTAGATGGGTGGGCAATCTGTCTTTCTTAACAAAATTCACCGCGCAAGCTCTTTCAGGGTGTCTCCAGAACCGTCTATTCTACTGAATACGGAATCAACGATATAAAAGATGCAATTTTCAAAGATCCTAATTGCCAACCGAGGCGAGATTGCCCTGCGGATTATCCGAACTTGCGAGGAGTTGGGCATCGCAACGGTGGCAGTCCATTCAACCATCGATCGCCACTCCCTGCACGTTCAGTTGGCAGATGAGGCAGTGTGTATTGGAGAATCTCCCAGCAGCAAAAGCTATCTCAACATTCCCAACATCCTGGCGGCAGCGCTCACTCGTAACGCCACGGCAATTCACCCTGGATATGGTTTCCTGGCAGAAAATGCTCGCTTTGCCGAAATTTGTGCTGACCACCAAATTGCCTTCATTGGACCTACGCCAGAAGCAATTCGCATGATGGGGGATAAATCTACGGCTAAAAAGACGATGCAACGGGTGGGGGTGCCAACTGTCCCAGGCAGTAAGGGATTGGTGCTGGATGAAACGGAAGCCCGCACGATCGCCCAAACCATTGGCTATCCCGTTCTAATTAAAGCAACGGCTGGCGGTGGTGGTCGTGGGATGCGGTTGGTGAAAGAAGAGGGAGAATTGGCTGCTCTGTTTGCGGCGGCTCAAGGAGAAGCGGAAGCTGCCTTTGGTAATCCGGGGGTGTATGTGGAGAAGTTTGTCCAGAAGCCGCGCCATATTGAGTTTCAAATTCTGGCAGATAGTTACGGCAATGTGGTGCATTTGGGTGAGCGCGAATGCTCCATCCAGCGACGACACCAAAAGCTGTTGGAAGAGGCTCCAAGCCCCGCCCTCACTCCAGAACTGCGGGAAAAAATGGGCAGAGCCGCAGTAGCAGCAGCGCAATCCATCAATTACATCGGTGCAGGAACGGTGGAATTTTTGCTGGACATTGACAATAATTTTTACTTCATGGAGATGAATACTCGTATCCAGGTAGAACATCCCGTGACTGAGATGATCACAGGCTTGGATCTGGTGGCGGAACAAATCCGCATTGCTCAAGGCGAACGGCTCAGCTTCACCCAGGAAGATGTTGTGCTGCGAGGACACGCGATCGAGTGCCGCATCAACGCCGAAGATTCTGAGCAAAACTTTCGTCCCCATCCTGGGCGCATTAGCGGCTACCTGCCCCCCGGTGGTCCCGGTGTGCGGATGGATTCCCACGTCTACACCGACTACGAAATTCCGCCCTACTACGATTCATTGATCGGGAAGCTGATCGTCTGGGGCAGCGATCGTCCCTCTGCGATTCGGCGAATGCGTCGCGCCCTCCGAGAATGTGCCATCACGGGGCTACCCACCACCATCAACTTCCACCAACGCATCCTGGAAACCCCAGAGTTTCAGAAAGGGGATGTGTATACGAACTTTGTGGAACAGGTGATGATGCCGAAGCGATGAGTAGATGGGTAGATGGGTAGGGGGGTAGATGGGTAGGGGGGTAGGGGGTAGATGGGTAGGTGGGTAGATGGGTAGGTGGGTAGATGGGTAGGGGGGTAGATGGGTAGATGGGTAGGGGGTGAAGCATTACTCACTCGCTCACCCCTCCACTCACTCGCTCACCTATCCACCCACTCCCCCACTCTCCCCCACCTATCCACTCCCTCCTCCCCCACTCTCCTACTCCCTTGTCCTATCTTGGAAATATGACAAAGCGGAAAATAATCTCTTTCAAACAGCGATTACGGCAACTCAGTCAATCGTTGTCGATTTATCAATACTGCGGACGAGCGATCGCGTTGGTTTGGACCACCAACCGCTTCCTGACCCTGGCATTAGCTGGATTTACGTTGATCGCAGGTTTATTGCCTGCGGCGGTTGCCTACGTGGGCAAGTTGATTGTGGATAGCGTGGTGGTGGCGACCCAATCTGGGCTGGAGAGCGATCGCTGGGTGGCGTTGCAATACCTGGCACTGGAAGCGATCGTCGTGGCGCTGTTGGCAGGCAGTAAACAAGGGATTAATTTGTGTCAGTCCCTATTACGCATGCTATTGGGACAGAAGGTGAATGTGCTGATTTTGGAAAAAGCCCTCACCCTGGACATGGCGCATTTTGAAGACTCCGAGTTTTACGACAAGATGATTCGTGCCCGTCGAGAAGCGTCCAGTCGTCCCCTGAGCCTGGTGGGACGCACGTTTGGATTGGTGCAAGATTCCTTATCTTTAATTACCTTTGGCGGGTTGTTGTTGAATTTTTCTACTGGAGCCGTCGCAATTTTGATCATTGCCGCCATTCCTGCTTTCATTGCCGAAACCCGTTTTGCCGGGGAAGCCTTTCGTCTGTTTCAATGGCGTGCTCCTGAAACACGGGAGCAAAGCTATTTGGAATGGCTGATGACGAATGAAACGTCCGCAATGGAGGTCAAATTGTTCCAACTGGGGACAACCTTGCTCGATCGTTACCGCCTGACCTTCGATCGCCTGTATGGAGAAGACCGAAATCTGGTCATCCGCCGCAGCGTGTGGACTTATTTGCTGGGCTTATTGAGTACGGCGGCTTTTTATGGCGCTTACGTTTGGATTGTGCTGGAAGCGATCGTGGGACGGATTTCCCTGGGTGATCTGACCATGTACCTGGTCGTGTTTCGCCAAGGACAATCCACATTTTCTAACTTGCTGACTTCCATTAGTGGGATGTACGAGGACAGTCTTTACCTTTCCAACCTGTACGAGTTTTTAGAACAACCCATTCCTGAAGTTGTGGGACACGCAACGCAAGGGACTCATCCCGGCGATGGGTTGCGGTTTGAGCAGGTCAGCTTTACCTACCCCGACAGCGCCAAACCTGCCTTGCACGAAGTCTCTTTTCACCTCAAACCTGGAGAGAAATTGGCGATCGTGGGGGAGAACGGTTCTGGCAAAACGACCCTGATCAAATTGCTCACCCGCCTCTACGCCCCTGACTATGGACGCATTCTGCTGGATGGGTTAGATCTGCAAGCCTGGGATCGAGAAGTATTGCAGCAACGGATCGGCGTGATCTTTCAAAACTTCGTCAAATATCAATTCACCGTCGGAGAAAACATCGGCGCTGGAGACGTTCGCCATCTGCACGATGAACCCCTATGGCGGGATGCCTCCATGAAAGGCACTGCGGATACCTTCATCGAAACCTTACCCGACACCTATCATGCTCGCCTGGGGCGTTGGTTCAAAAACGGACGAGAATTGTCTGGAGGACAGTGGCAAAAAATTGCCCTTTCCCGCGCTTTCATGCGTCGCAACGCCGATATTTTGGTGCTGGATGAACCCACGTCAGCAATGGATGCGGAAGCCGAAGTGCAAATCTTCAATCGTTTTCGCGCCATGACCCAAAATCAGATGGCAATTTTGATCTCGCATCGCTTTTCGACCGTTCGTATGGCAGATCACATTCTGGTTCTGGAGCAGGGAGTGGCGATCGAACAGGGCACCCACGCAGAGCTACTACAGCAGGGTGGGCGCTATAACCATCTGTTTCGGCTGCAAGCGGCAGGATATCAGTGATGAAGTATCTGCTTATCAAAAAATATTGAATTAGGCAAACTCTTGTTCAAAACTTAATAAAGTTTGGTAACGCCCTTGCCTTATCTTCATGAAGATTTCAGTATCATCCTGGGAACTGCTCCCTCATAATCTGGTGCTGAAACATGGTTGGAACAAATCGCTTCGAAGAGTTAGCTGTTCAAAACCCTTACAGTTCTAGGCTTTCAGAATCTCTTTCCCCATTGCCATACCCTGTTTATTTTGTGACCAAAGATCCAAAATGGCAAGCCTTGATTGACAATCCAGACCTGGCAACCGATGACTCCTGGTATGGATTGTGTACAACAGGGCACGATTTATGGTCGGTTCAGGTGTTTCTAGATCTAAGGCGGAGTGGGCTGAATATTTATCTAGTATCCAAGCCAGTTCCAGGTCAAATTTGTGTGATTCCTTACTATTACCTTACACCGAGAGATTGGTTGTTCAAGAGCTATGTGGTTGCTTGTCGGTATGACACTCCCCGTCCGATTCTCTGCAATCATCGAACGGTCATGAACCACGGGCAGATCAAGGGCAAAACCGACCACTACTTGCCGCATCGTCCTCAGCCCAGTTTGCAACCGCGCCAATTGTCCCGTGGGTCAACAGTAGAAAATTTGGTCTTCAAAGGACATTCCTACAATTTGGCAGAACCATTTAGAACCCCGGAGTTTTTACAGGCATTGCAATCCTTGGGCGTTCGCTTAGTTATGAGTACGGAGAATGCGACGGCAGCGTTTTCTGAGTGGGCAGACTACACTCAAGCAGATGTCGTGATTGCAGTCCGAAACAACACCCTGTACGACATTGCATTGAAGCCAGCCCTCAAGCTTGTGAATGCCTGGTTTGCAGGTTGTCCGGCAATTCTAGGTCCTGAGCCTGCCTATCAAGCGATTCGCCAGTCGGAGTTGGATTACTTCGAGGTTCGAACTCCGGAGGAGGCGATCGCGGCTCTGCAAACCCTCAAAGACAACCCAAAGCTTTACCGGGCAATGGTGGAAAATGGTTTTCGCCGGGCGCGGGATTACACCGTCGATCGCGTAAATCTGGAATGGCGCAACCTTTTAGCCGGTGAAATTGCCACAGGATACGAGCAATGGCTGAAGGCATCGACGTTTCAGCAGAAAGTTGTCCGCCCTGTACTCTACAGTTGGCAAATTCTAGAACAACGTCGTGAACTGAAACAATATCGCCACAACATTGAACACGGCAAACGGGTTCTTGATCCGGCTTAGGGCTAGATTCATGCAGGATTTTACCGCCCACGACATAATCTAAAGAGTTATTCATCACACTCCAGTATGCAAACGCGGCAACTTGGTCAATCAGGAATTGCGATCACTCCCATCATCACGGGCACCTGGCAAGCCGGAAAATCCATGTGGGTGGGGATTGAGGATGCTGATACGATCGCGGCTCTTCGGGCTGCTGTGGAGGCTGGAATTACGGCTGTTGATACGGCAGAAGTGTATGGCAAAGGGCATTCGGAGCGGGTGGTGGGCGAGGCGTTGTCTGGGGTGCGCGATCGTGTGATCTACATGACCAAGGTGTTTGCCAATCACCTCAAATATGACCAGGTGATTGCCGCCTGCGAAAGTTCCCTCACCAACCTGAAGACTGACTACATTGACCTGTACCAAATTCACTGGCCCTCTGGTTCCTGGAATAGTGAGGTTGTGCCGATTGAGGAGACCATGCGGGCATTGAATGACCTGAAACAGCAGGGCAAGATTCGGGCGATCGGCGTGTCAAACTTTTCCCGTGAGCAACTAGCAGAAGCAATGCAGTATGGACGAGTAGACAGCCTGCAACCGCCCTACTCCTTGTTTTGGCGCTATGTCGAACAGGATTTACTACCCTACTGTGTGGAGCAAAACATTTCCATCCTGGCGTATTCACCCCTGGCACAAGGCTTACTCACGGGACGCTTTCAACGCGGACACCAATTTGATCCAGAGGATGTGCGAGCAAAAAGCAAGCTGTTCATCGGCGAAAATTTCGAGCGAGCATTGAATGCATTGGACAAACTCAAGCCGATCGCAGAACGACACCACACCACCCTTGGCAACCTGGCTCTAGCTTGGCTAATCGCCCAACCTCAAACCAACGCGATCGTGGGTGTGCGCCATGCCGAGCAAGCAATCCAGAACGCCCAAGCCGCCGAAGTCAAGTTATCAGATGCAGATCTGGCAGAAATTAGCGCGATCGGTGACTCTGTCTTTCTTCCCATGCAAGACGGCAACCCCGTGATGTGGAACTTTTAATTACGTGATTGTCGCGATCGTGGTTCTGGATGTGGGCAATCTAGCAATTAGATGTATTGATTGAATGGTGTGAAATACAACCCAGACCAGCATCATCGGCGATCGCTCCGCTTGCCAGCAGGATACAATTACACCTCATCCGGTGCCTATTTCATCACCATCTGTACCCATCAGCGGCAATGTCTGTTTGGCGAAATCGTGCAGGGTGAGATGCAGTTGAATGCATTGGGGCAGATTGTGCGATCGTATTGGTTGAATTTGCCCAAACATGACCCAAGGTTGCAATTAGATGCGTTTGTGGTGATGCCCAATCACATCCACGGCATTTTGGTGTTATCCGATATCCCCGTAGGGGCGGGTTCAGACAATGAATTGGTGGATTTAACCAATGAATCATCGGCGAAACCCGCCCCTACCAATCCATCGGAACCCATCCCCCGTCATGCCATTCCCGAAATCATCCGTGGGTTCAAAACATTTTCAGCTCGGCGTATTAATCAATGTCGAAAAATGGCAGGAACCCCGGTGTGGCAACGCAATTATTACGATCGCATCATCCGCAACGAAGAAGCATTGCAAGCCATTCGCCAATACATTCGCAACAACCCTCTGTCCTAGCAGAAAGACCAGTTGCATCCCGATGTGCCATCCAAGTGGTAGTGCGATCGCGCTTACCGTTTCTCCAGTTTAAGCCGCGACCCCTTACGGGTAACGCGAAGCGCCCGCCTCGGTGCTACCTGTGATTGCCGGGTTGTGGGTCTGGGAAGCGATCGCCTCGCGGGTAACGCAAAGCACACGTATCAGGGATTGAAACTTGGATACAAGCAGCTAACCCATTGAATTAAAATCTATTTTTCTTACTGATGCACAATCACAGAGTCTCTACTCAATTCGATGTAATTGTGCTGAGACAGCAAATCAATGATCAAGGGTAGATTTGTAGCAAAGAGAATTTCTAAGTCTGTGTTTTTGATGTTTCCTGTTGTGATCAGCAGAAGTTTATAGGGTTGCTGCATCGTGAGGAAGGAATCAACGAAATCTGAGTCTTTGGTGATGACGATTCGTTCTTCCTGAATCGAGATCGAATTGATGATTGAGTCTGAAGTGGCGTTTTGCTGAGGAAGCTCTCTGGTATGGATGGTGTCATAGCCAGCTTCCTGTAACAGTCGAGCCAGTCGAATCGGAAGTTGGGCATCAACGAGAAACTTCATGATGCCAGTTTGTGAATGCTTTTGACCTGGCTAAGACGAGCGGCAAACAGAAGAACTGCAAGAATATCGTCCGATTCGAGATCATCGTAGTCAGCAAGGATTTCTTCAGTTGTCATGCCGGAACTCAGAAGTTCAAGAATAAACTCAACGGGGTAGCGTAACCCACGAATACAGGGTTTACCATGACAGATATCTGGATTGTGAGTAATGCGTTGTAACAAATTATTTTCCATATTTGACTTCGTTCTTAAAAAGATTTTGGTAATCCTGCCTGCTTGAGGACGGCATTGATCGCTCCTGCATAATCAGCAGAAATAACATGGTTACTAAACAGCAATTCAGGAATGATATCTCGTAATTTCTGACTCAACGCCTCAATAGTGTCAGCCTCGATTGCCAATCCTGGTACGTCTTCGCTAGTCGCAACCCAGACCGCCGCTGCTTCATCCCCAAAAGCATTCACTTGATAGACTGATGATTCCATACTTGCCTCTGCTTAAGCGATCGCACATGCCCTGCCTCTAGCTTAAACCAGCGATCGCCTCGGTGCTGCCTGTGATTTTCGGATTGTGGGGTTGGAAAGCGATCGCCTCGTAGAGTGGATTCTGGAACGGCAGTTACCGTTTGATTCGCTGTACTACTATGGGAGCGATCGACCTATCCACATCAGCTATGCTTCTCAATAAAGGCAGAATATTTGGACACTTACAGCTAAAGGAGTACCAACTAGACGGGGAATCAAAAGTTAGATAGAGCGACCTAAGATATGAGAAGCCCTTTAAATCAATTCACTCTGTCAAGTTAAGCAATTACTTCATAAACTAGATTCATAGACTATGACACAGGCAAGAGCAAAAATTAGCAGGGAAGATGACGCTAGGGTAGATCTAGGGGAATTACGCTCAAATCCTCCCTGGTTAGAAAACCAGCATGTTCTTCCTTTTCATTTGCTTAGCCCTGATGAGTTTGAAATCTTCTGCTTTTTATTATTACGCTATGAAAACCCACAAGATGACATCTATTACTACGGAAAGACAGGTGATGCGGGTCGAGATATCGTCTGGCATAAAAGTGATGGTTCTCTAGAGTTAATTCAGTGCAAGCGCTATCAAAACAATGTAGGCATTGGTGAGATTCGCACTGAAATCGCAAAGCTATATGTAAACTGCTATAGGCAAATAATTCCTGAAAACCCAACTTCTGTTGTCTTTTATATCGTTCCAGATTTAACTGCATCCGCTCAGGATCTCATAGATTATCGTTCCAAATGGCTTGCAATAGCCGAGGATGCACTGAGAAGTTACTTGAATGAACAGCCCAGCAAGGAACTTCTTGAGTTCGCTTTGACTTGGCGACCAATATTCTCCAAACAAATGGCTGTAGAACTAACTCAAAAAGCGAGAAAGTACCAAAATCTAATAGAAGAATTCTTTGGGTACAAACCTATTATTGATATACCTGCATTTGAATCAATACTTGAAAAACATCTTAAACCAGCACTGGAAGAAATTAAAAAGACTCAAGTAGTCTCTCTAAAGCCAAATGCATCAAATGCTACGGTCGCTCTCCAAAAAGTTTTACGTGAAGTAGAAGCAGAAAATTCAGGACTTATTTTCTCTATTAATCAAACTTCTCAAATTACTACAATCAGTGTATCTGCTGAGCCATCTGCTGGTTCAGTTCAATTTGCTAACTTGATTTTTCCAAAGACCGAAGCGGGTAATCGTGGCTTAGAAAAATTTAGATTATTGGTAGAAGAAGGCAGACAGATTGAGCTAGAACCAGATGAATACGATTGGCGATGGAATATCAGCTTACCTGAAATAGGTTCACCCCTTAGCCTAACAAAGCTTGAGTTAATTCCTAATATTATTGAGTATCAAATTCCTTGCATTTTTGAGGTTTTGCAGAATGATAAAGTTGTTTCTACAGTTCCCTTTGCTTACTTTCGTATTTTAAGGATTGGTACAAAAGAAATAGAGTTTTGTATAAGCGGGGGGCAATTGCAAGGAAAACTATTATTTACCTCTTCTTTTGAAAGAGATAATACTCTGCTCACTTACGAGGGGCTTGATTTGCATTCTATTCCGGTAAAACAAGCTATATTATCTATGGAGCTAATGCTATCTCTATATAGACATGGCAAAATAAGAGTAATTTCACTGGAAGATGAAGCTATTCTAATCAAACCCACAGAAGCTAACGATAGAAGTAGTAATTTTGATGAGGAAGAGTTTGAAAATGCAATTAGGTTTCTTGGAAAATTAGACGAAATCAATCAAGCTTTCAATCTCAACCTTTTATATCCAGAAAATATGTTTGCCGAGATTGAAGAACAAGCAGATTTAATACTGAATTCTATAAGAAAGGGGGAAGTTAAACGCACTGGTGGAAAAGTTTCCTTGTCCTACACGCCTGAACAGGCTTTAGAAGTCTTAAGCATTTTTGAAAAAGATGGAAATTTTGAACTCACCATAACCGCTGAAACAGAATACTCTTTCCTAGGTCAAAAAATAGACATGGGAGAAACTGATGTGACGTTTAAAGATGTTTCCCTAATGGACGACTCAGAATCAATCAGAAAAGCTTTTACTGAAGCTAGAGATTCAGGTGTAGAAAAAGTTGATATACGCCTCAAATGTACAAGTTATGTAGAGAGCTATCGTCGTTGGTTTCAGGAGAACACTGAGGAAAATTTATAATTCAGTTTGTTTTCACTCTTTGCAAAATAGGAAATACTTGGCTACTTCTTATTTGCTAACTTGAATTATCATCTTCTCAAGTTGCTTAGAAAGCTGTACTTTGTCTATTTCTCCTTGAATTACTTGTATAACCAGCGTGTATGCTTCCTCCTTTGAAAGGTTTAAAGCATAGCCATTCAGGCGTAAGAAAGAATCCATTGTTGCAAAGGCAGTTCGCTTATTTCCATCAATAAAAGGATGATTCATCGCTAAATGGTACAGGTAAGCAGCAGCTTGTTCATGGATAGACGAGTGTAATAGCTGACCAGCAAAAGTCGCTTGGGGTTGAGCTAAAGCAGATTCAAGTAACCCTTCATCGCGTATACCAGAAGAACCGCCAAAACGCTTAATCTGAGCTATATGAATTTTCTTAACGCTAAACGTTGATGGAAATTTAGGACTCTGCAAGACGACGGTAGACCTCTTCCCATTCTTGCTCGGATGCTAAATAGGCTTGCCAAAACTCCTCTTGAATTAAATCATCTTCCTTGGTTGATGAATAAATACTAATTCTCTCTTCATCAATTGATGGTACGGAGTTTTCATATGAAATTACTACTTCCAGTGGTGTTTGGATGGATAATGTACCGTTGGACTTACTTATCGAAGCTGCTTTAGGCTCCAGTACTAGCATAGTTTCGACTTTAGTAGATGAAAATTCTGGTTAAACTACTAAACCTCTTTCAAGGAGCTTACAACTGTTCTCCTAGTAGTTAATATTAAACTATACTGACAGCTAGTCGCCTTTGCGCTCTGTCTGCTTAGCCCGAATCAGGGAACGCACCAACTTCGCTCGATATGGATCGGCATCTTTCCGCCACACCACCCGATGCCCCTTCAACTCTGCACAGTGTTCCTCCAAGCACTTCCGCCAACCTCGTCGATGCGTGCTACGCACAGGCTGTCGCCACCGCGCAGGTAAGCTAAACTTACAGGTATTCGTCTTCCGCAGATACGAGCATGACCCTACCCCTGCCACCGGATTTACAACAGTTTGCCGATCGCCAGATTGCCAGTGGAAAGTACACCTCTCTGGACGAGATGATGCTGGCAGGGCTGCGAGTATTGGCAGAACAGGAACAGATTTATCAAGGACGGTTTGAAGAATTGCGGCGTGAAGTGTTGCTTGGAGTGTTAGAAGCCGAGCGGGGAGAGCTTCTGGATGCTACGAGCGAAATTGAAGCCATTCGTCAACGGCTACGCGATCGCCACGTTGAACCATGAGTCGAGTTTGTCGCATTACACCTTTTGCCAGTCGAGATATTGAAGCGATCGCAGACTATCTTGCCACCCAAAACAGTTTGGACCGTGCAGAACGGTTTTTGACGGGCATTGATTCAACCCTTCAGCGGATTGCTCAGTTTCCTCAAATTGGACGCAAACGAGATGAACTGTATCCTGGTTCACGCAGTCTGTCCTACGAGCAGTACCTTATTTTTTATCGCTTGCTCAACGATGATATCGAAGTACTCAGAGTGGTAAGTGGTTACCAGGATCTGACCGCTTTGTTTGATGATTCTCTTTAAGGGCAGTACAACCAATCTGCGGTCGCTGTGCAGATTTAACCAACTTCACTCGATACGGATCAGTATCCTTGCGCCACACTACCCGATCGTCCCTTCAACTCTGCACAGTGGTCTTCCAGGCAGGTTTGCCAATCTCGGCTATGATGCCATCCTATTCTTCAGGATTCAACATCTGCTCTGCGGTTAGTTCAAACAGGGGAAACAGGGATGAAATAATACGCTCACTTCCCTGAAATGTACGTTCCTGATAGGCACGATCGACCAACGACAACACTGTAACCCTTTGCTGCTCTGGATCAAGCAACCAATACTCTTCAATCCCACGTGCCTGGTACTGATTGCGTTTGTCTTCATAGTCCCGGTTGCGGTTCGTTTGCCCCGGACTCACAACTTCCATCACCAGTAACGGTGCAGGCATATCTAATCGAATCGTCAATCGTTTTTGAGTCAGTTCAATGTGTTCTGGTCGCAAGATTACAAAATCAGGAAACCGATTGCGGGCTTGCTTTGGTTTTAGAACCGGAACTTCAATTTCGCAATTGTACCGATGGGTAAGCCTGGGCTTTACCAACCCAGCATGGATAAAATAAAGCTGCAATGCCAACGAAAGCCACGCATTCAACTCAGACTCGGTTGGCATCTCGATCAGCACTCCATCAATCCACTCATATCGATGGTCTGTCCCATCGTCATAGGTCAGATACTCCTCAAACGTCATGCGCGGTTTCGTGACGCTAGACATGGAATGCTCTCCACTGGCTCCGTTCTCCGTTGGTGTTGATCATAGTGTACTAGGACGAAAAATCGTTTTCCAGGCGGCGACGGTGCCACGACCGATCACCATGTCAGTCGCACCGCCATCCTCCCACAACAAGCGAATAGTCATATTTTCGTCAGGGGCGCTTGCCAGGGCAGCGGCAAGTTCGGGTGAAACGGCTCCCTGCTCATAGGTCAACACCTGCCCATTGATGGCAAATTTAATTGCACTCGGTGTTTTCTCCTGGCTGAAGCGACGGTAAACTGGCTCCTGATCTGGGTAGGAAAAACTACGGTACTTGCCATAGGATTTAACTGTGCGCGATCGCCACACCGTGCGATACCCTACCCATTCGGAATAAAAGGTGCGGTAGGTGGCTTGAATCTCCTGGGGCGACCAGCGACTGATGAACTCAAAACTGCCCCCCGGATCAAAGTTTTTGTCGTATACCACCGCTCCATCGAAGGGGTCATTGATCACCCGTGACCATTCCACCCTGGATTGGCTGACGACAACAGGCGGAACTGCATGGGCGGCGGCTCCTATACCCAGGGTGACTCCAGCCGTCAGCATCAGGCAGAAAAGAAACGTGTTCATAATCGCTAGTCCACTCTCATCTACTGATTTGCACTGCTCAAGAAATGGCTACAATACAAGCCCCCTGAGCCGTTGAGCAGTCTTTAGGATGGAGAACGGATTTGCTGCACTAATGTTGCGATCGCCCGTTCCCGCTGCGGATCAGCACCCTGAGCATAGTCCACGGTAAATGGCACCTCAATATCTGGCACTACGCCTTTTCCTTCCAAGCGCTGGTTGCCATCCACATATACATCCGACACCGCACAGTACAATAACGTGCCATCCTCCATCAAAAAGGCTCGACCTGCCACCACGGCTCCAGGCGTTTTTGTGCCGACGACCGTGCCAATCTTGTACTGTTTGAAGCCATACGCCAGAATCTCCTTGGCGCTGCGACTGCCCTCATTCACTAGCATAACAACGGGCTTATGCCATTGGGCGCGGATTGTGTATCGTTCTCGACTACGCGGAACACTGTCCACACTAGGACCACGCGCCGTGTAAATGTTGAGTGCGGTCAGCGGCGCACCCCCCCAGCCGCCGCGCAAATCCAGCACCAGTCCATCGGCATCGCGCAATTTCCCGTAAATCAGATCCTCTTCCAGTTGTTCCTGGTACTGGTCACCTGCATAAGACCAGAGATGCACATAACCGATGCGCTTCCCCTCTCGCTGAAAGGTGCGGGTACTGGCTTTCTGCGCGTCTAGAAACAGGGTCAGCGGATCCAGCAATTTAGGCGTAATGGTAATTTCCTTTTGGGTTTTCGGATCTGGCGTGGGTTGAATCAACAGTTTCACAGGTTGATTCGCTTTGCCCTTGAAAGAGTTGACGGGGTGAAAGGGTTGTCCATCGGCGGTCAGCAGTTCGTATCCCACTTGCAAGTTTGCTTGAGCCGCCGGACTGCCTTCCATCACGCCAGTCACAAAGGTTTTACCGTTTGTCACCTGGGTAAAGGCTCCGATGCCGCTATATTCCAGCTTGCCTTTCGGGAAAATGCTTTTGGGCAGGCGTTGCAAGTCGCGGCTGCGAGGCTGAAAAATACCCAACAGTTGGTAATAAGCAGTTTCTTCGGGTGTGTAAAAGCGCGTGTGGGAGGTATTGAGTTCTGTCAACATTTGGTTGATGACAGTTGCGAGTTCAGCCTGAGAAGATGCTTGTGCCGCTTGGGGAGCGTACTTCTCCCGCATTGCTTGCCAATTCACGCCATTAAATTTGGGATCAAAAAAGTTATCATTTACTGTTTTCCAGGCTTGCTCAAACACTTTTGGCGGTGCGGCAACACTGGAAACCGTGGGTAAAAAACTCCACCCTAAAAAGGCGATCGCCAAACTGATGACCACCATCAACACCGATCGTCTCGAAAAATTAGTTGTTAAAAGTGCGGAAAAATTTCGCTTTGAGGAACGCATAAAACCCACGAGCAGCGGAACTCATCGATTCTAGCGAATGGCTACAGAGCCGCGATCGGGGAGTACGTTAAACTGTGGGTGGAGGAAGAATGATGCAGATACCAGAAAATCCAAACAATAACGATATTCGTGATGCGTTGATTCAGTTGCGCCAGGAATTGGGTCAGCAGATTAAGGAAGTGACCGACAAGGTCGATCAGTTAGGCGATAAGGTCAACCAGTTAGATAGTAAGGTAAACCAGTTGGACAACACGGTAAACCAGTTGGACTATAAATTTGATGCTTACCAGAAAGGCACCGATGGCATGGTCAGAATGGCGAACACTATCATCATTGCCACGGCTTCTGTTGTGATCCTGGCAGGATTCAGTCCGGCTGTGAATGCCATCATTACTTCCCTATTTGCGGTAAACCAGCAGTAGATTTATTCCAAATAAGCACGGTATTTTGAGGGAAATCGCGGCAAGCAATGAGGAGAAGGGTGTGAGGATTGTCAAACTTGCGATCGTGCTGGTGCTGTCTTTATTGCTGATCACGGCTTGCACCGAAACCCAAACGTCGGCTTCCAGCAATGCCACAACTGGTGGTGAACAATTACAACGACTACGCAAGGATGAAAAAGCGGTTGCAGTCGTGACGGCTCCAGTGAAAATCAGTCGAGGACAGGTGGTGTATGTGCCCGCTTACTCCCACATTTACCACGGTAACGGCATTGAGCAACTGCTTACCATTACTCTCAGCATCCGCAATACCAGCCTCACGGCTCCCATTTTTTTACGCTCAATCCGCTACTACGATTCCAGCGGCACCCAGGTTAAGCAGTACACCCAAGAAGGCTTACGGCTCGCCCCCCTGGCAACGACCGAATTTTTGATTCCGCAACAGGATGCCAGTGGCGGATCGGGCGCAAACTTCATCGTGGAATGGGTTACAGATCAGCCAGCAACCGATCCAATCATTGAAGCCGTGATGATTAGCACCAGTTCCCAGCAAGGAATTGCTTTTACTGCGTCGGGGCAAGTGATTCAAGAGCTAGCCAGTAGCAAGTAAATTCATGGAACTTCGGATTGCTACGTTTACGGTCAACAAACGCTTTGCCCTCACCATCAGTCGGGGGACAACTGCCCAAACCACGAACATTTGGTTGCGAGTAGAACACGACGGCATTGAGGGTTGGGGCGAAGCATCCCCTTTTTCCGTGGGCGAAACTCCCCAAACCACAGACACGATTGCCCGTTCTCTGCAAAAAATTGCTCCCCTGTTGAAAGCCCTGAGTCCTTTAGAACGGCAACGCATTGATCGTCTTATTGCCGATGCCCGCCTGCCCTCTGCTGCCCGCGCCGCTTTAGACGTAGCATTGCACGACTGGTTGGGTAAACAAGCAAATCTTCCCCTATGGCAATTGTGGGGATTAGATCGCGATCGCATCCCGCCTACCTCCGTCACGATCGGCATTAACACGCCGGAAGCCGCGCAACAACGGGTCAAAGATTGGTTGGGACAGGGTGAAACTAAAGTGTCCTGGCATGGCATCCAGGCGCTCAAGGTCAAACTGGGAAGTCCGGCTGGGATTGCAGCCGATCGCTCCATGCTACTGGCAGTCAAAGCAGCGGCTCCTCACATGGCTCAGATCAGCATTGATGCCAATGGGGGCTGGAATTTGTCCCAAGCTTTGGAAATGGCAGATTGGCTGGCAGAACAGGGCATTACTTATATTGAGCAACCCCTCGCCAAAGGACAGGAAGGGGATTTGCCCGTACTCTATCAGCGATCGCCCCTGCCCATCTTTGTGGATGAAAGCTGCTTCACCAGTACCGACATTTTACCTCTCGCCGATCGAGTGCATGGCATCAACATCAAACTGATGAAATCTGGTGGTCTCTCGGAAGCTCTTCGTATGATTCACACGGCAAAAGCCTGTGGTTTGAAGGTCATGTTCGGCTGCTATTCCGACAGTACCCTGCTCAACACTGCCCTGGCTCACCTCTCCCCCCTTGCCGACCACGTTGATCTCGACAGTCATCTCAACCTACTTGATGACCCCTTCGTCGGCGCAGGTTTCCAAAGTGCGCGAATTATCCCCAATCAGCAACCCGGACTAGGTGTAGAGATGATAGTTTAAGATGCTTTTCTACCAGTCGGACTAGGCGTGCAGATGAGCGGGCAATAAGGGGCTATAACTCTGCCGGATCAATTCCTAACTCGCGTAGCTTGGCAAAGGCACGATCGCGTTCCTGTTGGAGTTGATCGCGTTCTTGCTGGGCTTGATTCAACTCCTCAAAAATCGTGTCCGGATCTTTGAACGGTTCGCCATTGGGATGGAAAACAACCAAGCCATGATCAAACAGCTCAAACCGAATTCCCAACGTTGGCGAAGTCCAGGGGAAATTTAATGAGGTCACAGGGGAGAATTCTTGCTCAGGACGCGATCGCACTAATCCCCAAAACTCGTAGGAATCCGGATCATAAAAGAACATTTCCAGAACGCCATACTCCCGGTAAAACGACTGCTTATGGAGCATTTCTCTGGCGCTATTACTGGGCGATAAAATCTCAAACACCACCTGAGGCGCAATGTTGTCTTCTTCCCATTGTTTGTAACTGCCCCGATCTTGATCAGGACGACCTAAAACCACCATCACATCGGGAGCTTGAGCCGGAGCAGGTGGGGTTGTTACCTGCCGTGGATACCACAGCAAATCCCCTGCGACAAAGACCACTTCATCCTTAAACAAATGCTTGAGGTTGGCAACTAATCGGACAATCCAGCGGTATTGGATTGTGTTGTCAGCCATCGGGTTGCCGTCTGAGTCAGGATACAAAAGTTGGGGGTCGATGGGCGCTTGAACCATACTGCTATCCCCTGCGATCGCCTGTTTGAATAAACTTATTGTATCTAAGCATCACGTTCACTTGGCCCGTTGAAGTCGCTTGTGTTGCCGCCCTTACGAGTAAGAAGAACAGAGCGTACTATTGAAGTACAGCATTATTGCTTGAGATAAGTTGCATGGCATCACCACACGCTAATTTCACCCTTGGAGTATTTCCTTGATCAAACCGCACCATCGATTGGCGATTTTGCTGCATGACGGCATTCGGGGTGGCAATGGCAAAACTGGATTATCCTTGTTGCGATTTAGTGAGGCAACGATCGCCGCTGTCATCGATCGCGAGTGTGCCGGAGAAGATCTGGTTGCTTTAACGGGAATTCCGCGTCCTGCGCTGATCGTGCCCTCTGTCGAAGCCGCTCTCTCGTATCAACCGGATGTCTTAGCGATCGGGATTGCGCCCACGGGTGGTGCGTTGCCAGAAGCATGGCGGCAGGAGGTGAAGCAGGCGATCGCAGCGAGAGTGTCGATCGCCAATGGGCTACATACTCGCTTGCTAAATGACCCGGAACTGACGGCACTGTTGCAACCCGGACAATGGATCTGGGATATGCGGCAAGAACCTCCAGGGCTGGAAATTGGCACCGGGAAGGCGAAAACCTTGCCCTGTTTACGAGTGCTGACGGTTGGGACTGATATGGCGATCGGCAAAATGTCTACCAGTCTTGCCCTGCACATTGCCAGTCAACAACGCGGCTGGCGATCGAAATTTTTGGCATCCGGGCAGGCGGGATTGATGATTGCGGGGGATGGGGTGGCGCTGGATGCGGTGCGGGTGGATTTTGCAGCAGGGGCGATCGAGCAACAGGTAATGAAATTCGGCAACGACTACGATATTCTCCACATTGAAGGTCAGGGTTCCTTACTCAATCCCTCCTCCACTGCTACATTGCCCTTGATTCGGGGGAGTCAACCCACCCATCTAATCCTGGTGCATCGCGCCGGACAAACTCACATCAATCGCATTCCTGATATTCCAATTCCGCCGCTACGAGAAGTGGTTGCCCTCTATGAAGCCGTTGCCCGTGCTGCCGGAGCCTTTGCCCCAGTGCCCGTCGCCGCGATCGCCCTCAACACTCATCATTTAAATGAAATCGACGCTCAACGGGCGATCGAGCAGGTCAAGCATGAGACGGGCTTACCGTGTACTGATCCAATCCGTTTTGGGGCAGAGGCACTATTGAATGGAATTTTGCCGCAAGAATAGATGCGAAAGGCTCAATTACAAGGCGATCGTTCCGGTTCAACGCAATAAAACCTCCGAAATCCTGTAAGACTTCGGAGGTTCGTATTCATCCAGGCAGTTGGGTGATCTAGGCGCTAACCGGAGTGGATTTTGCCGACTCCGATTCAGCAATCAGTTGGAGATACAATTCCGCCAATTGTCTCGCTACTCCATCCCAACTGAACATATCTTCAACGTGCTTTCTCGCCGCCTGCCCCAGTTGTTGTTGCCAAGACGGATTCAGCAGGATGCGATCGATTGCCTCAGCAAACGCGACCTCATCCTTCGGCGGCACTAGCAAACCTGTTTCTCCTGACCGAACCGTGTATTGCAACCCGCCCACATCACTGGCAACTACAGGAATGCGGCACGCCATCGCCTCGATCGCCACCAATCCAAACGGCTCGTAGTGACTTGGCACCACAGCTACATCCGCTGCACCGAAGTAGGTTGGCAATACCGCCGGACTTAATCGACCAGGAAACTCAGTCAAGGCACCAATCCCCAATTCAGCCACAATTGCTTCAATCCGTTCCCGCTCCAGCCCATCGCTTTGACCAGGACGACTTCCGCCCCCAATGATTAGCCGCAGTTTGCCACTTCCATTAAGTTGCGAACGCCCGATCGCCCGGACTAAAGTTTCAATGCCTTTGCGGGGATCAAATCGACCGACGTAGAGCACAACTTTTTCATCCGGGGCTATGCCCAGCTTATGTCGTGCTGCTTCCCGCAAAACAGAACCAAAATGAACAACATCTGTGCCACAGGGAATGATGTCGATATTGCCCTTGGTAGACACCAGCGATCGCATATGTTCCTGCTCTTGCGGACTCGTCGCCACAACCCGTTCTGCCGTTTCCAAAAGCATTTTTTCCACATCTAACCGAGTAGAAGCAATGAGTGGAACCGTTGAAACTGCTTGATACTTCACTGCACCCAAAGAGTGGTAAGTATGCACTTGAGGCACCGACAGCGCCTTCTTCAATTGCATTCCCACCCAGGACGATAGCCAGTAGTTCGTATGAATCACTGGATATTGAATTCCAGACTGGCGTTGAAACTTTAGAAATCCTTGAACAAAAGTTGGCAAGTACTCAAATAGCTCATCCCGTGGAATAAACTTTTGAGGTCCAGCCGCAATCCTAATCGTTCTGCAATTCTCATTGTGTTGAACAATGGTCGATTGTTCACTATCCGCCAAGCGCGTGAACATATCGACGTGCCAGCCTTGCCGAGAAAGCGCCTCACCTACCTGACGCACATACACATTCTGACCACCCGCTTCTTCCTTACCAATCTCAGCCGATGGATCCCCATGCACTGAAATTAAAGCGATGCACTTCTGGTTTTTGGGAAACATGATTGTTATCTTGTCTAAACAGTAGATTGATGAACCTATGCCGAGCAGGCAGACTACCTACGAATCTGCTTAATCCCTTCTATTCAATAGTTAACCAAGCCCAATCAGGAGCACCCTGAATCAGTGAAACCTAAACCTGGCAACTAATCTACGAGTTTCTCTACATCCATATCACCACCCTTAAGTCATAAATTCGCTCGTTGCTAGTGATGAATTTCAGCGAGATATGTAACAGGGAAACAACTTTGTTGTAAGTTTGAACAAGGACACACTCAAACATTTCAAGTTACTACTAAGGGCACGTCCTCAAACCTATCAACCTGAACTAAAAACATTGCTGAAAGCTAGTCAGCTAAATGTGATCTGAACATTCAATCCACTCGTTTGTTTGAATAAACTGGGCTTTCAATGTAGGTTAGGCAACCTCTCGCTTATCAGTTCAAGAGCACAAACAAACTCTCTTGTAAACTGCCGATCGCATAAATCGAAAACCGTTTATTCATCCAATTGTGAATGCCTGAACTTTACCACACATCTCAACCTCTTATTCTGCTGTCGTGAAAAATCATGTTTTGGGTAGTGCCCTGCTTGGTATAAAAAGAGAGCTTGCCAACATTTAAACACCAAAGACTGAGTTTACCTTTGAGCATCGAAACACCTTATTCTGAGGAAGTAAACTAGCCTGCTATGCCTTCGTCGTTGTTGTCTTTTCCATAAGCTTGGCTCAACAGGTAATCAAATATACTTCGCTGTATAATAGATTAACATCAGTAAATCTGATGATTGTCCGCTGTTTTCTAGGAATTTTTGATAGGTATAAATGCGCTAATGGGTAGCGCGCTAACAGCCGCCCTGGAATAAATTCTGGGCTGATCGCTAAAGTCCATTGAAATGGACTGAAAGCTCTATTTAGTCTTCTTTAGAAAAGTTCCGCTATGAGCCAGGACATTGATTTCCTGTTGGGACGGAGCGTCTAATGGAGAATAGTGCAAGATTTGAGATAACTTCAGAAGAGGCTAATATAGCCGCCGCAAAACATAATCCGCTAATTTTGCCAGGGCTTGATGAGAGGAGGAAGGTGGTAAACCTTCCAGGCATTGCACTGCTTGATGGGCATGGTATTTTGCTAATTCCCTCGATCGCTCAATTCCCTGGCTGTCTGCGACTAGGGCGAGGGCTTGCTCTAAGTCACCTGGTTGAGCAAACTCTCGTTCAATTAATACTTCCAGAGTTGGCTTCTCTTCAAGGGCATACAGAACGGGCGCTGTTAAATTACCACTTCTTAAATCGGAACCTGCGGGTTTACCCAATTCTTCCGTTGAACCCGTAAAGTCGAGAATATCATCCACGATTTGAAATGCTAACCCAAAATGCCGACCATATCCGTACAATGCTGCGGCTAGGGTTGGAGGAACCTCACTTAAAACAGCAGCGGCTTTGGCACTATTCGCCATGAGCGTGGCGGTTTTAAAGTAGCTTTTTTCCAAATAAGCTTCGATCGATAATGTCGTCGAAAATCGGCTTAAACCCTGCTGAATTTCGCCCTCTGCCAAATCCATAATGACTTGAGATAGCAGCTTCACCACTTCTAGGTTGTCCAGATTTGCCAAATACCAGGACGACTGAGCAAACAGAAAGTCACCAGCAAGAACAGCAATGCGATTTCCGAAACTGCTGTGAACCGTGGGCACACCCCGCCGCAACTCTGACTCGTCCACCACATCATCATGCACCAAGCTTGCCGTATGGATCATTTCGGTGATTTCTGCCAAGCGTCGATGCCGAGCAGTAATTTCCTGACCTTGCATGGTGGCTTTTGAAACCAGAAGCACGATCGCGGGTCGAACTCGCTTTCCTTTCGCACCGAACAGATGCTCTGCGGCTGCATACAAAATTGGATGACGAGCGCCAATCAGGTTTTTAAGGTTCTCTGCGAGCAGAGTTAAGTCATCTTCGACCGGGGCAAATAGGGATGTAGCTGAAGTCATGGAGTTCCGACTCAGGCAGTAAAGGTTACGAAACTTTAAGTATTCTGTTCCTATTTTAAGGGATTCGCTCCGGTCTACGACAGAAAAATTGATCTAAAAATTTTGGGGTTCAAATCCCCACGCTATCTAGGTTCTGTGCTATGTTAAGAACAAGCATTTGAAAAATTGAATTAGCGATCGCACCAGCAAAGCTGAATTAGATCGGGTCAACGGCTTCTCATTTAATCGTGAGTATTGTATCTGTCTGTACATAGTGCTAAACCATTACCGAGATTATTTCTTGGCTGTAGTTTAGGTGAAGGATGTGGATGGTACGTGAATCTTTCCGATTCGTGAAGGCTTTTGGCGGTTGAAATTAATTGCAGTTTGAGCCTGTGTTCTGTTGCCATAGGGCTTTTGTTTACTAATTGTTCTGGGCAAAAGGCAAGGGTTTGATAGCGTGTCTGCCTCAATGGGACTCGATGCGATCGCAGCCTTGCGATCTGTTTAGGCTGAGTCAACTTAGGCTGAGTCAACCCCAGGATTGTAGGGTTTATCCTTTCCGAAGCGGGTTTATTCCTTGAGTTCGGCAAGGTCACTTTTTAATGCTTACAGCCTTTGTCACGGTTCACTGGGCAGAGGCGACCCCGGAGAGCCGACTCAGAAGCTTTCCAACCAAAACTATGTTTTTATTCTTTATCTGCTAGTATTGCCTTGCGTTGCGCTATGCCTTCTATCAATATCCCCGTACTGATCTCGCTTGTTGCAGCGATTTATCTCGCTGTCGTTTATTTGCTGCTAACCGTCGCTCAACGGACTCACAAAGTCCCACGCTCGTAACCCTGCTAAGGCAAGGGGACTTTTTCACATCAAACCATACCAACTCGTTCGGGGAGACTCGGTGCGAGATAACAGCTTGCCCTGTGAAATGACGTAGCTGACATTGGCGCGTCTGCGGATGGCATCATAGCGATCGCGCGCATCTAATACGATCAGGTTTGCAGGTTTACCCACCTCCACCCCGTAGGCATCGGCGAGATCCAAAGTTTTCGCTCCGTTCCAAGTCACCATGTCATAGCAGGCATCAATTTCAGCAGTGCCGGTCATCTGGCAAACGTGTAACCCCATTGCCGCCACATCCAGCATATTTCCGGTTCCCAGAGAATACCAGGGATCTTGAACGCAGTCATGCCCAAAGCTGACGTTCATTCCTTGCTGCCAGAGTTCCTTGACGCGAGTCACTCCGCGCCGCTTGGGGTAGGTGTCTGTGCGTCCCTGGAGGGTAATGTTAATCAACGGATTAGCGATGAAGTTGAGTTGGGTACGGCGTAAGAAGCCTAGTAGCTTGAAGGCATAGGCATTGTTATAAGAACCGAAAGCAGTGGTGTGGCTGGCAGTCACCCTAGATCCCATACCGCTGCGGAGGGCGCAGGCAGCCACTACTTCCAGGAAACGAGATTGGTCATCATCGATTTCATCGCAGTGGATGTCAATCAGGCGATCGTATTTCTGCGCCAGTTCAAAGATGCGATGAATGGATCGCACGCCATCTTCACGGGTTAGCTCGTAGTGGGGAATTCCTCCCACTGCATCAGCCCCCATGTCCAAGGCTTTTTCCATCAACAGGGCATTATGCGGACTGCCGTAGATGCCATCCTGAGGAAACGCCACAACTTGTAAATTTGTCCAACCTTTCACTGCCTCCCGCACGTCCAGGAGCGCTTGTAGGGCAGTCAAACTTGTTTCACTGACATCTGCATGGCTCCGAACAAACAGCACCCCTTGAGTCGCTTGTAATTTCAAAGTTTCGATCGCCCGTTGCTTGACATCCTCAACGGATAAATTTTGTTTGCGCTCCCGCCAAATTTCAATCCCCTCAAACAAGGTGCCACTCTGGTTCCAGCGGGGCTGTCCTACCGTCAGGGCAGAATCCAAGTGGATGTGGGATTCCACGAAAGGAGGGCTAACCAGTTGACCTGCAATATCCAGGGTAATTTTGGCTGTCACCGGAAGCTGAGGCGACATTGCAGCAACTTTACCGTCCTCAACGGCAATATCTACCTCCGCGATCG
The DNA here is from genome assembly GCA_033764965.1 of Leptolyngbyaceae cyanobacterium bins.302. Taxonomy (GTDB): domain Bacteria; phylum Cyanobacteriota; class Cyanobacteriia; order Leptolyngbyales; family Leptolyngbyaceae; genus JSC-12. The sequence goes on from JANRIN010000019.1 coordinate 30,329, forward strand.
TGCGGTCAGTTTGCAACAAGCGACATTGGCGCAGGAGCAAATCGTACATAGGCTATACCTTGGTTATACTTTTACTTCGTCCGCAAAGCTTGCCCAGCGTACAAACTCAAAAGGACCTGCCACCGACCCCCAAATATGCTCATCGGTTTCTGGATCCCGTCCTCGATCAAGACTGATAAATTGATCGGCATCAATTTCAAATTCGCTATCCAAATAAGTTGTTAATCCCTTACGGACAACCATACACGCTTTTCCTGGTTGAACCTTACCCTTGAAGCTCCTTCCCGTCCATTCTACTTGCATATTACAACCGGGCAGCTGCTCCAGGCGATCGAGAGTCAAGCTGGCAAGGCGCTTGGGGTCACGGGCAGCCCCATAAAACTCTTTTTCATCTCGAACACTGTAGTTTTCAATCTCAATGCGATTGTCCTGAATGATCAGTCTTAATACCCGCAAACGATACGGATCATTGAGGTTGTAGTCATAGGCTTGTTCTACAAAAAAACTTACCCCAGATAGCAGTTCCAGGGGTAAAGGGCGCATACAAACCCGGATATGGGCGAAAAAAGGAGGATTTTCAAAAGCTTGCGCCTGGTTACTAAAGTCGGCTGCCATCCAACGAGCCAGCGTTGTAATATCGGTTGAATGAGTCATTAGATTTTTAGCAAAAAGTCAGGTTACTGTAATCCTTATTCTAGGACTCCTCTGCCACCGCTCGACACAGCAACACCGGACACGGAGCATAGTGAATCACGTAATCATCCGTAACACTCAGCCGCGTATTGCGGAGAACTGGACGGGTACTATTTGCTGCAGACTGTTTCCGTCGGGGGAGACGCACCGCTTGTAAGGGAGACAGCAGCGATCGACGAGTAGAGTCACTCCCCAAGATAATCAAATTTGCCCCTACTTCTTGAGCCACCTGGCAGATACTCGGACCAGCATCGCCCGTATGGAGACGGGTTTGCACGGTCAGGTTGGAGACATTGTTCAAGGTTGCTGCTGCTTTCTGCAAAATTTGTTCGCCTTGTTCCCGGTGAGCATCCTGCAAGGATTGGTTCAGTTGCCAGCTTGAGGTGCGAGAGACAAAGGGCGTAACCAGATAACTGGCGTTGAGGGGCGGCTGGATATGGAGCAGGGTCACGGTTTGAATGCCTGCTGGAGCCAGTTGACGGGCGATTGCCAGAGTTTGTCGTGCTGCCAGAGACCCGTCCACCACGAGCAGCGCATGGTTCAGGCTGGCTGGGGCAGGCAGGTCGGCACGGGTTCGAGCTACCAACACACTACAGGGCGCATACCGAGCGATCGCCGTTGAAACGCTGCCCAACAGTAATTCCCGAACTCCTCCCACGCCCCGATGCCCGATCGCAATCAGCCCAGCGTCCACCGATCGCGCACAGTTCAAAATTTCGGTCGCGGGTCGTCCTTGGCGAACCTGAAGAGACAGGGGGAAATTGGGAGGAAAATTCGTTGCAACTAACTCAGAAAGCTGCCCTAGAGACAAACCGCCCTGCGATCGTCCAGAAGGGGAACTTGGAGCCGCTGCCCCCTCCACTTCTACTGAAACCACCTCTAAACCCGATTCTGAAGGGGCTGGCGCTATTTTCTTGGACGATCGCTTCAATCGCTTGGAAGGGCGGGGCTGCACCGTCACAACGACCAGGATTTCCGAGTTTTCGTCCTGCGTCTGAACGAACAAGGTCGCGATCGACTGCATCAAGGTCTGAGCCATGCGAGCACTGGGCGAACCATCTGTAGCCAGTAATAGGGGCGGGGATAAAGCTGGAGAGGGCAATTGAGTCATCGTAGTCTTACTCTCTCAATCTACCAAAGATAGTCAGATTCCAGGCTTTTTCATAATCAGGAGTAACATTCTGTAAGGCACCAGGTTGTCCCACTCCCTACTCTCCATCGTTTGCGATTAAAGTTGAGTAGTATGGGTCAAATATCGAGATCTGTTCTGCATTAATGAAAGTTTTAGTACTTGCCTGGGAATTTCCTCCTCGAATTGTGGGTGGCATCGCTCGGCACGTGGCAGAACTGTACCCAGAGTTAGTCAAGCGCGGGCATGAAATTCATCTGATTACGGTTGAGTTTGGGCAGTCTCCTCGCTACGAAGTGGTGGAAGGAATTCATGTGCATCGCGTGGAAGTGCCTCCCAGTCACAATTTTTTCCACTGGGTCGCAAACATGAACGAAAGCATGGGCAGACACGGGGGTAAGCTGATCACCGAGGAAGAACCATTCGATTTAATTCATGCTCATGATTGGCTCGTGGGGGATGCCGCGATCGCCCTCAAGCACACCTTCAAAATTCCTTTAGTTGCCACCATCCATGCCACAGAATATGGACGCTTTAACGGGATCTATTCCGACCAACAGCGCTACGTCAGCAGCAAAGAAGGACAATTGGCATACGACGCTTGGCGAATTATTGTTTGCACGAACTATATGCGGCTGGAAGTGGAACGAGCCTTAGGCGTTCCGTGGAACAAAATCGACGTGGTTTACAACGGCATTCACTTAGAGAAAAAGCAGTGTGAACCGTTCGATGAAATTGCTCTGCGTCGAGTTTTTGCCGCTGATCACGAAAAGATTGTGTACTACGTGGGACGCATGACCTATGAAAAAGGCTTGACCGTCCTCCTGAGCGCGATCCCCAAAGTTTTACGCGAAATGGGCGGCAACGTAAAGTTTGTTCTGATTGGCACGGGTCGGCTGGAGGATTTCAAACGCTTTGCTGGGGAGTTGGGAGTCTGGGACAACTGTTACTTCACCGGTTTTGTGTCTGATGAGGAGCTAAATAAATTCCGGGTCATTGCCGACTGTGCCGTATTCCCCAGTCTTTATGAGCCGTTTGGCATTGTGGTACTGGAGAACTTTGCCGCCCGTGTGCCTGTGGTGGTCTCTGATACGGGTGGGTTTCCTGAAATTGTGCGTCACGGCAAAACAGGGGTTGTAACCTGGACCAATAATCCCGATTCCCTTGCCTGGGGCATTTTGGAAGTATTAAAAAATCCTGACTATGCTTTGTGGTTAGTTGAGAACGCCTATGAAGATTTAGAGCGGCGGTTTGATTGGTCGCAGTTGGCACAGCAAACTGAAGCGGTATATGGCAGGGTTTTGCATGAACGTGCTCAGGTTTCCTGGTAGCGATCCCGCAGATTTTTCTGAGAAATTAATGTCTCAGGCACTGGCTCATATCAGCAAAACAGTGTAGAAATAGAAGGAGCAACTGAGTTTTAAGAAAATATCTAGTCTTCAGTTGTCGTTAAGGTTGTTGAGAGGAGTTGATTTTAGATGAACATGCGAATTTTGTCCGTTGTTGGTGCTGCTGGAATGTTGGCTGCGACTTCTTTACCTGCGGCAGCGGTTCCCAGTGCTGTTACTCCCGTTTTGCCTCGTGAGTCCTTCGTTGGTACTCCCTCCCACACATTGCCTACCCCTCCTGTTCACCCAGCTCTGTTTACCCTGCCTATTGATGTTCAGGTCGTTAGTGATGAGTCTCTTTCTGCAACCCCCATCACTGATAAGTACGGCATCGGCAGCGACATCAAAGTCTGGGCTGAAGATATCAGAAAGTGCTTGTATGCTCGTCCAGTGTTAGTCCGTGCGGCTGGTTCCGATCGTGTACCTTTCGTTATTGCTGGCGACAAAGGTTTGATCAAGCTGAAGTCTGGTCGGGCTGTTTGCTCCATCTACTAAGGCGCTAACAACCGCCAATTGGGTCTGTAAGAGAGCCTCTTGCGTGTAAACTTCCATTTGCTGGAGTTGCATGGGTCAAGAGGTTTTCTGCGTTTAAAGAGAAATCCATGACCAGGTTAAGAAAGTTCACTATCCCCATGATCGCCGGTGACTCATGGTAGGGGTAAGGGTGGATTGGACAACCGAGATTTCCCTTTTGGGGTAGAAGTAAACTCATGGAACAGAACCAAATTGAGTGGCTACGCCAGAACACACCGTTTGGTTTGTTGTCGGAGGTGGGGCTGAATGCAATCGCCCAGGCTATCCAGGAGCAAACCATTGAAGAAAACCGTCGAGTGGTGTTAGAGGACACTCAACCCACAGCGCTCTACATTCTTAAATCGGGACACCTGGAGAGCTACCACACTCGTCAAACTACAGTTGCTGATGCCGTGGGGCTACTTCCAGGAGCGGTATTTCATCTCAAAGAGCTTTTGCTCGATCAACCTGCAGAACGGACGGTGATTACCTTATCCGATGCTGTTTTATGGATGATTCCACGGGAAGAGTTTGTATCTCTAGTGCAGCAACATCCTGAAATCGCTCAGGTGATTTCCCGTCAACTGGCAACGGAACTGAACCAGGTTTCCAGCCAACTTGCCTACGAACGGGAACGGCAAACAGCGTTACGCCCCTACTTGGTGCCTAAAGTGAAGCGCGGGATTGTGGGCACCAGTCGCTATGCTGTGCGGCAGCGGCAAGAAATTCGTAAGGCACAGGGCGATCGCGGATCAGTGTTGATTTTTGGCGAACCGGGGCTGGGTAAAGACAACACAGCGGCACTGATCCATTTTGGCTCTCGCGATCGGCATGAACCGATGATTAAGGTCAATTGCGAGACGCTTCAGGCATCTGGAGCAGAATTGTTTGGGCGGGCAGGGGGTAAACCAGGGTTGCTGGAGTGGGTTGGTAAAGGCAGCGTTTTGCTGAATAATCTCCAGGACTTGAACCCTGCCTTGCTGGACAAACTCGTGATGCTGCTAAAAACGGGCGAGTATACTCCAGTGGTGCGGGAGGGGGAAGAGTCGCCACCGCTCCAGCAGAGCGAAGCCCGGATTTTGATGAACTCTGAACGGGTTTTACCCGTATTGGAGCAAAAAGGGTTAGTGGGACACATCATCAAGGTTGCCCCCTTGCGAGTTCGCAAAGCCGATATCGTGGCTCAGACAGAGTACTACATGAGTTTGTATTGCCGCCAGCGGCAAATTCCTAAACCCAGCATCACCCCAGAAGCGATTCGCCGTTTGCAAGGGTATGACTTTCCAGGCAACTTAACCGAACTGGAAGGGCTGGTCGAGCGGGCGATCGTTCAACTCAATGGGGCAACCGAGCTAACAGAAGAAGTCTTTTGGGCAACCAGTCCCCGCAATCGGCGATTCCGGCTGAATTTGCTGAATACCTATCCTCGGCTGCGCCAATTCCTGCGAAGTCCTTGGTATCCCGATCGCCTCAATTACGGCGTTACCTTTGGCTTGTTTGCGATCGTGGTTGCCGTGTTGATGCTCGGTCCTCAAAGTCGCGATCGCAATGTTGCCCTCAATCTTTTTTGGGCGTGGTGGTGGATGTTTAGCCTGCTGGCATTTCCCTTTGTGGGGCGCTTGTGGTGTGCGGTGTGTCCCTTCATGATTTATGGCGAAATTGCCCAAAAGCTTTCCCTCTGGCTTTTTCCCCGCAAGCTTTTACCCTGGTCACGCCAGGAAGCAGAACAAATCGGGGGGTGGTTCCTGTTTGGGCTGTTTACCCTCATCCTATTGTGGGAAGAGTTGTGGAATCTGGAAGATACTGCCTACCTATCGGGTTGTTTGCTGCTGTTGATTACGGCTGGAGCCGTTATTTTCTCTTTGTTGTTTGAGCGGCGGTTTTGGTGCCGTTATCTGTGTCCGATCGGGGGGATGAATGGACTCTTTGCCAAACTCTCGATCACAGAACTCCGCGCCCAGCAGGGAATTTGTTCTGCCACCTGCACCACCTATCAATGCTACAAAGGCGGACCGCGGAAGGGAGAAGGGCAAGAAACCAATGGTTGCCCGTTATATTCCCATCCGGCACAACTGGAGGACAACCGCGACTGTGTCCTATGTATGACCTGCCTCAAAGCCTGTCCCCATCGCTCTGTAGAATTTAACTTGCGTCCCCCCGGCATTGAACTGTGGACAACCCACACCCCCAGCTACCACGAAATTTGCTTACTGTTTCTGTTGCTGGGCGCGGCTTTACTACATCGCTTACCCGAAGTTGAAGCAACATTTGGATGGTCGCTGGGGTTAGATCAGTTTGGCATTCATACTGGAGTTTCAGTCCTGGCATTGCTAACACCGGGAGCGATCGCCCTGGTTGCCCACCAACTCATCCGCAGGCTGAGTCGCACGATTAAACCCCGTCCTTTTTTGGAATTGGCGTATGGTTACTTACCCCTGGTATTGGGTGCTAATCTGGCACATTACCTGCGATTGGGGCTGACAGAAGCTGGACAAATTTTACCCGTCACTTTTGCCACCTTTGGCTTGGGCACGGCTAATTTACCTGTAGCGATCGCGCATCCTGCGGTTATCGCTTTCCTGCAAGCCGTTACGTTGATTGCTGGTTTCTGGCTCAGCGTCATTTTGACTCAAAAAATCGCGCGTCAACCCTTACTCAACCTGCTTCCTCAACACCTCGCCATGCTTGGCATCGGTTCTTTGATCTGGAAAGTGATAGTAGGCTGGTGATTGGTTGTCTTTTTAAGGCTCCACCTTCAACAAACCCATTTGCAGGCGATCGAGCACATTGCTGACCTGCTTCATTTCCTCGTTGGTCAAGGGCTGCTCTGCCACCATTGCTTTCAAAAAAAACTTTTCATCAGCGTGAGTAATTTTGCCACTGTCCAGGATGCGTTGTACAACCTGGCGAACCGTGATGGTGTTGATGGGGCTGAGGTAAGCAATCATTGTGCTGCAACCCTCCACTGGGGTTTGAACTCTTATTACATTACAGATTCGCTGATCCTGCGCTGTTTGTGCTCCCTCCTTTTAGATAGGCATGGCTCACCCAATTGGATGAACTTGAAGTTTCTGTGAAGTGAGCACAGAGTTCCATACCGCACGATCGCGACCAGAAGCAATCTGATTTCTACAGCGAGGATCGTGAGCTTTGTTGAGATAGATAGAAGTTGAAGCGATCGTGCAGTTGTTCCGTGGTCAAATCTTGCGTCCAGTATTCGGTGATGGCATGTCCAAATGCCCAGGCATTGCGATCGGGCGGATTGGGATTCTCCAGCAACACCGACCAGAGCGCAAGCAAATCTAGATTGCGTTTATCAGGATTACCCTCGTTCAACAAATTAAATAGGTCGTATGCCATTTGGAGTTTGCCAATCACAACAGGCAACTGCTCGACCGGAATTTGCTCGGCTAGAAGATAGGCAAGGGTCGGGGTTCCGGTGGTCAGGGTAGACAGAAATCTGAGAATGGGGCTTTTCAGGAAAGCTGCCAGTCCTTGAGTGGTTGCCATTTGAAAAGTGTAATGGTCAATGATTTTGGCGGCGGCAACCGCTCTGGCTTGCAAATTACGTAAAAAGCGGGCGAGGCGCAGTTGTTTGACTGGATCGATCGAGTTCACCAGACTGAGGGATAACTCTTCCACATTCCAGGCATCTCTGCCGATTTTGGCATCACGGGTGACGATGGGCAACACAAACTCACACCACTCATTCAACATGGTTGAGCGATATTGGGTGGCTTCTCGAATCGCAATCTCCTTCGGACGATCGCCCCACTCCCAATCGTAGGGAGGTTTCCATTCCCGAATCGGACGCAGCTTATCGACCTGGGTAACGATCGCGATCGCGGGCAGATCAGACACTTCCGTTTTCACATCTTTGAGAAAATCCGCATCCATTTGCAGCGCCGGATCCAGCGCTGGTGTAACCAGGAGCAATAAGTCTGCCCGACTGGCTCGCTCCAACACCAGTTCCCGAAATTCTGTCCGATCTGCCTGCTCATATCCGGGAGTATCCCAGAGGGTAAGAGCTTCGCCGCCGTCTGCTTGCCAGTAATAAGCCTGAATTTTATCGGTACTGGGCAACACATCGGTAGCGGCTTTCTGTTCAATAAATAACGTATTGATCAAGCTGCTCTTTCCGGCTCCAGTCCGCCCAACTAACAAAATATTGACGGGTTTCTGCTCCACCTGCTCTATCGGTTCTGCTTGAGTCAGAATGTCGTGCAATGATTGGGTTTGAGCCTTGGGACGAACGGGGGCCGCAGGGGCTTCCAGGGGTGGCAGTTCACCGCTATAGAGCGCGATCGCTTGGCGGCTCAAATTTCTCAATGCTGCTTCTTTTAGAGACTGACCTAAGTTCACCAACAACTGTTGATTTGCCTGGTCACTATACTTCTGGGTTGCTTGCCGAGCTACTGCTGCTGCCGGATTTAAGACCCACTGTGCCCAATTCCAGACCTGCCAAACTTTGCGGGCAGAAGGTTCCAATTTTTGATAGACCTCATAAGCCTGCACTGCCTGACCCACCGTGACTTGATTCAGCACTGGGGATAGTTTATTTATCCATTGATCTAAATCATCCACAGTCCCCCGAATCAGGTTATAGGCTTGCGGCACGTAGATATTCAGCAAGGGACGCTGTACTTCAGGATGATAAGCGTGAGCAGTATCAACCACGAGCTGCTGACAGCGTTGCCAAAAGGTGCCCAAATCTTGCCATACGGGAGGATCATCCTGGGCAGCAACGATCGCCTGCTGTAGTGCGGCTTCTGCTTTTTGCGTGACGGTGTTGCCCGGAGCGGGTTGGGCAGTGACCGCATTGGTTGCCAGTTCTTCCGTGACTTCTGCGATCGCGGCTTCCACCTGCTGTAACACGGGACGAGTCCATCTAACTAATAAAAATCGCCAGCCCACAAAAACGACTGTGAAAACTGCCCAAATCCAACTCAAGCCCCAGGTGTGAATTTGGATGCCCGCCGCCGTGACTAGAAAAGTGACGATTGCCACCACTGGAAGTCCCAAAATTCCCCATTGCCACACCTGAAGTCGCACCATTGACCCATCCAGACTCGCTGCTTCCAGTGTAGGGGAGGGAGAGGAGTGTGGGTTAGGCGCGGGGGGGGGAATTGGAGAGGAGGCGTTGACTACTTGCGAATCGGTGCAGCCTGGTGGAGCAACGATTGCAGTTGGGCAATGGGACTGAAATTGAGCGGTAAATAACCAGAAATGACAGCGAGGGCAGTAGTGATGGCGATCGCGTTGATGATGATGGTGGATTTGGTGGACACAGAATCAGACATAGTAAAGCGATCTCAGGAATGGAACTTGTTTTTAGTTTGCCTCTTTAGTTCAAAACTAAAGGTGATTTGCCAAATTCTTTTCCGTGATTCGTGTCACACGTCGCAGCCATTAAGAAATTGAAGGTTTGAGGAGCAATACAAAACTCAAGGCAAAGGGATTCCTTGCGGCATCTATGACCTGACTCCAAACCAGAGATCTGGAATAAGATTGAGCATCCCTGGTTCATTCGTGCCAACGCAACGCATCAAGCCAATGAACCTACAAATAATTTAGGCTCACTTCCTTCCTTCCCTTCCACAGTTCTGGCTTAAACCTCTGAGGTTTAAGCCAGAACTGGTGATTACGCTTCATTTCTGATAAAACTTCCGAGGTTTGCGTAAGTCCTAATATAGTGCATTTGTTTTAGCGGAATGCTTTACAATAACGGGTGACTTAATTGGCATGATTGAGTAGCGAATGCTGTCTGCTGTTGACTTGACGAATTGTGTGATTTTGGGGATTGACCCAGCGATCGCCAGTATTGGGTTTGGGGCAATTCGGGGCAGCCAAGCATTGGAATATGGAGTCATCAGCACTTCTGCCAACACACCGATGTATGAACGGTTGAAGCAAATTCAAACTGATGTACGAACGTTGTGCGAGATGGTGAAGCCGGATGTGGCAGCCCTGGAAATGCCCTTTTTTGGGCGGGAAAACACCAACGCTAACAAAGTGCTGCGGGCAATGGGCGTGATTGAACTCGCCTTAGGAGAGTGCGGTTTAACAGACTTAATTTTTCTGCATCAATCTCAAGTCAAAGCGGCAGTGGCTCAATACGGGGCAACTAAGTTTGAAATTAAACACGCGGTGATGCACATTTTTGGCTTACCAGAACCCCCCTCTCCGGATGACAGCGCCGATGGACTCGCGATCGCCTATGCTGCCCAATGTGGGGCACGCGCAAACGTCGCGTAAATAATTTATCTTCCGCCTCTCATCTAAAGGGTGGAGAAAACAGCAAGCCACCTTGATTCCACAAGTTATTTTGCCCGCGAGGTAGATTCAGTTTGGTTTTGGCACCGAGGTTGCGATCGTACATCTCGCCATAGTTGCCAACGTGTTTCACAATTCGACTGGCGAAATCATTGGGGATGTTCATGCCTTTGCCCAAATCCCCTTCCAAACCCAGAAAGCGCCGGATCGACGGATCTTTGCTGGTGTTGAATTGAGCCAGGTTTTGCGAGGTGATGCCGAGTTCTTCTGCCTCTACCAAGGCAAACACCGTCCAGCGCACCACATCCGCCCAGGCTGGATCGCCACTGGCAACCGCAGGAGCCAAGGGTTCCTTCGAGAGTGGTTCGTCCAGGATGATGTTTTGCGTCGGGTTGGGTAGGGTGGTGCGGCGCGAAACCAGTTGGGAGCGATCGGCAGTCACTGCGTCACAGCGACCTTGAGCATAGGTGGCAAAGGTCGTATTCACATCCTCAAACACCACAGGTTTGTAAGGAATTCCCCGTTTTTGCATCTGATCCGTCAGGTTTTGTTCTGTCGTGGTGCCAATCTGAATACAAATGGATTTATTTTTTAAGTCTGCCAGGGTTTTGATGTTGCTGGCTTGCTTCACCATAATGCCCTGCCCATCGTAAAACACCACTGGCGCAAACTCTAACCCAACGGATGTGTCGCGACTGGTCGTCCAGGTGGTATTGCGGCTGAGAATATCCACTTCCCCCGTTTGCACTGCGGTAAAGCGTTCTTTCGCATTCAGGTTGCGGTATTCAACGGCTTCTGGATCATCAAACAGGGCAGCGGCGATCGCTCGACACACATCCACATCCAGCCCAGAATACGTGCCATCCTGCCCCACAAAGCTAAAGCCGGGAAGTTCTCCACTCACGCCACACACCAACTTGCCCCGACTCAGCACGGTTGCCAAGCGTCCCGCCGGTTTACCCGCTTCGGTTTGAGTAGAAGGCGTTTCGCCGCAGCCCACCAGCAATCCCGCGATCAGCAGAACTGTAAATCTCCAGGCACTCCATTGTCGTTTCATCGTTGCTTGCAAAACATGAAAGAACAGTTCATTATCCCACCAGTAAGTTTTCTTCGGGATAGCGCACAAAGCTGGGCTTGGGATCACCGATGATCGCTGCCATTAACAGGAGCACTCCCACTCGTCCGATATACATCATCGCAACCAGCACTAATTTGGCAAATACAGAAAATTCTGGTACTAGCGTAATTCCAGTCGAGAGTCCCACCGTGCCAAAAGCAGAAACAACTTCAAACAAGATCTGAATGAACTCAAACTCTGGATCTGAAAAAGAAATCAGAATGGTCATGAGAATGACTACTGCAACTGAGCCAACTACCACGCCGACAGCCTTGAGAATGAGCGCTACGGGAATCTGCCGTTCGTAGAGATAGACTTCTTCGCGTCCGCGCAAAATGGCTTTTGTGCAACTGGTTAAGATCCGCAGGGTGGTTGTTTTGATGCCGCCTGCCGTACCGCCCGGACTCCCGCCAATAAACATGAGTCCGATCGTGATAAACAACCCTGTCTCAGTCATTTTGCCATTGTCGATCGAGTTAAACCCAGCCGTTCTGGAAGTCGCAGACTGAAACCAGGCTGCCATGATCCGAGTGGGGAGATTCATTGGGGCAAGGGTTGCAGCGTTTTGAGCTTCTACCAGCAAAAAAGCAACGGTTCCCACCGTTAACAGAATCACCGTTGTACTTACGGCAACTTTGAAATTGAGGGACAAGATAATTTGGCGGGGTTGTCGCAAAATACGTTCCCTCAACCATAAATACATCTCGAAGATAACTTCGTAACCAATTCCGCCAAAGACAATTAGACCTGGAATCACAAGATTTACGACAGGAGACGCTTGATAAATCACCAAGTTATCAGGGAAGAGGCTGAATCCAGCGTTGTTCCAGGCGCTTACGCTGTGGAAGATTGCCAGCCAGAGGGAATAATCCAACCCATGTTCCGGCACAAAGGCAAGTAACAGCAGCAAGGCACCTGTAATTTCGAAAATTAGGGTAGTGGCAATGATCGATCGCAACAGCACACTGGCACCATTCAGTTCTGTGCGATCGAGCGCCTGCTGCATGGCGACCTTTTGCCGCAAACCCATCTTGCGCCCCAGCAACAACAGCAGAAAGGTGGTGGCAGTCATGTAGCCCAACCCCCCGATTTGAATCAGGGCAAGGATGAAAATGTGTCCCCAGGTAGAAAAGTAGGTGGCGGTATTCACCACGATATGTCCGGTGACACAAACCGCAGAAGTCGCCGTGAATAATCCCACCAGAACATGATCCCAGGAAAACGCTTCTGTGGTAGAAAAGGGCAACGACAGCAGCACGGTTCCCGTCAGAATAACAGCTAGAAAACCCAGACAAATGGTGCGAGAGACAGTCATGCGGCGATCGCCTACAAAATAATAAGCATTCTATTGTTGCATTTCTCACTCTTCCCAAGCTGCCTGGAAAAAGTCTCGTTCACACAACATGGCATAGCGATAGCTAGAATAAGCGGTTGGAACAGGATTAGCATAGCGCTCAATTAAATTTTCTAGTTTCAATGTCAAATCTGCAAAGGCTTCGCTGCTGTAGGCTTGCACCCAGTCTTTATAGAGGTGTTGAGGAATTCCTGACTTAGCCAATTCCTTGCCTAAAAATAGGTACAGCCGCATACAGGGTGCCATCGCCACAGCAGTCATGCCAATGTCTTGACTCCAAGCTGTTGCTAATAAAAAGTCGGTGTAGCGTTGGGTTGCGGTTCCTGCGTCTATCTGAGATAAACTAACTCCCCACTCTGCGGCATATTTGCGGTGCAACCGCAGTTCTTCTAACACCCCACTGGCAAGCGAATGAAACACTTCAAATCCGTTCAGGTCGGTTGTTTTAGCGGCAGCAATGCTGTAGGCGCGAGCAAACGCCGTCAGGAAAAAGGTATCCTGTCCCACGTAGTAAGCAAATTTTGCTTTTGCCAAACTGCCATCCGCAATCCCTTGCACAAAGGGATGTTGCAAGCAGGCGATCGCCAGGTCATGATTCGCTTGCCACAAACTATCAGAAATCGTCATAGTGATAAATCTTACTGAACGTTGCACTGCCACAGAATGAACCTCTCCCATGCTCTCAAATCCGGTGCTTGCTGCCTAGCAATATTCATGGTTGGTTGTCAGACAACCACGCCATCGGTCACTCCGTCCGCCTCCAGTCCGCCGACTCCAACCCCCGTGCGATCACCCGCCCCTACCCCCACTAAATCGGAAGCCGTCAAAACTTTTGAAAAGCGCTTGCGGGGAGAGTTGATCAAGAAAGCAGGAATCGCGGTTCAAACTGTGGAATGTCCGGCGCAAGTGAATGTAGAAAGTCAAGCACCCTTTACCTGTGAGGCAACTGCCGAGGGGAAAAGCTTTGATGTTGTCATTAATCCTAAGAGTGGAACGAAGCAAGCGAAAAATGAACTGCGCTGGAGTACTCAGGGTTTGCTCGTGCTGCCCAAGCTAGAAAAAACGATTCAGCAAGGGATCCAGCAACAATTTCGCCTGGATGTGAAAGCAAATTGCGGCGGCAAAATTCGGGTCGCGAAACCAGGAGAAACGTTTCAATGTAAGGTAACGGATAGTCGGGGACAAACGAAACCTGTCACGGTGCGGGTGGATGATCAACAGGGTAATGTGACGTGGAGGCTGTAAGGGGTTGGGGGGTTGGGGAATAGTGATAGTTGCACATTTCTTGCACCAATCCCCTTTAATAAGGCTACGGTGTACACACAAGTCCCATTGAATCCGACCCTTGGGGGGCAACCCCCAACCCCCCGGAACTCAGGGGACGGCTGCGTCCCCCCAACCCCCACCAGAAGGTGTGGACGGTGAAAAGCGAAAGTCTCTGGTACAACAAGGGGGAACGTTCAATCCCAGTCCTTGCACTCAACAAACGGACCCTTCGGGGGGTGTGGGGGAGTGAGGACCCCACAAGGCGGGGGTGCGGGGGGAAGTCCCCCGGTAGAGACTTTGGGTGGAGCCAAGATCTATGTACACGGTAGCTTGATAAGGGGGAAGTCGTAGGCAGGAGGATCTCAATTTGCCGCGATCGCAATTTAATTTGGTATGAGATTTGAATGAGGGAGGGGAGAAGTTTTATGACGAGTGGACTTAATCAGCAAATTCAAGAATTTTATGATGCGTCATCGGGGCTGTGGGAGCAAGTTTGGGGCGAGCATATGCACCACGGCTACTATGGAGCAGACGGCACCCTGCACAAGGATCGGCGCGAGGCACAAATTGATCTGATTGAGGAATTGTTGACCTGGGCAGAGGTGCAGCAAGCAGCCGAAATTTTAGATGTGGGATGCGGCATTGGCGGCAGTAGCCTTTACTTAGCTGCCAGGTTTAAAGCTGCTGTCACAGGAATTACCCTCAGTCCGGTGCAGGCGCAACGAGCCAGCGATCGCGCCAGATTTGCAGGTCTAGCTCAATCCACTCAGTTTTTGGTGGCAGATGCCCTGAAGATGCCTTTTGCCGATCATTCCTTTGATTTTGTCTGGTCGTTGGAAAGTGGGGAGCATATGCCAGACAAGACGCAGTTCATGCAGGAACTTTGCCGGGTGCTCAAGCCGGGTGGTACATTGCTCATGGTCACCTGGTGTCACCGTCCGACGGAGCAATCTCCTCTGACCGACGACGAACAGCATCATTTGCAGGAAATTTATCGAGTGTATTGCCTGCCCTATGTGATCTCGCTGCCAGAGTATGAGCAAATTGCCCGATCGCTGCCGCTGCAAAATATCCGCACTGCTGACTGGTCGCAAGCGGTCGCTCCCTTTTGGGATGTGGTGATTGATTCGGCATTTAACCCAATGGCGATCGTCGGTTTGCTGTTTTCAGGCTGGAAAACGATCGAAGCTGCCCTCTCCCTCAACCTGATGAAAAGCGGTTACGAAACAGGCTTAATCCGCTTTGGCTTGCTGTGCGCTACGAAAGAATAAGTTGATAACTCTGAATTAGACTCAATCCCGCAGGGACTAAATTTCGTACCTTTCACGTTCAAAATTTATCGGCATTCAATCCTACGGATGCCAATTCTATAGTACCATTGTTTTAGCTATTTATTCTTTCAAAAATCTTTCTTCACGCTAGACGTGGAATAAAGTTGCACATTTTGATTGATTTTACGCTAATGCTGGGATACTTTGATGCAGGTATCTTGCAAGAGAGCCTGACGATTGTTTTTTCTCGTTGAGCTAAAGTTGTGCAAAATCTTGAGTCTGCAAATTCAAATATCACAATCAAACAGAGTCGATACCGCACAGAAATTAATCGACTATGTGGGGAAGATCGACCTGCCCATGATTGGTATCGGTTCGTCCTG
Source organism: Leptolyngbyaceae cyanobacterium bins.302 (assembly GCA_033764965.1). GTDB lineage: Bacteria > Cyanobacteriota > Cyanobacteriia > Leptolyngbyales > Leptolyngbyaceae > JSC-12. The sequence continues at coordinate 45,716 of JANRIN010000019.1, forward strand.
TCTTACCCACCTCATCTGGTTCGAGAGTATTTGCAGCGATTTGGGGTCAATCAAAATAGCCGAGTGCTCGATCCATTCTGCGGTACGGGCACCACGATCGTTGAGTGTAAAAAGCTGGGGATTCCCAGTGTTGGGGTGGAAGCGAATCCGATGGCGCACCTCGCCAGTGCGTTAAAAGTAGACTGGTCTCCTAATCCCGATGCTCTAATCGCCCATGCTGCCAACCTTGCTGAAGTAACTCAATCTGCGATCGCACACTATGGGAATAGTCGATTAACACTTCCCGAAGAAAGCTTGAAGCTATTGCTGACCAACTCAATTAGTCCATTACCTTTGCATAAAGCATTAGTTCTACAGGAACAATTGCAGCAGCATGATGACGAGCGATATTCTCGTCACGAGCGACTGGCACTTGCAAAAGCATTGGTGTTTACGATCAGCAATTTGCATTTTGGTCCAGAAGTGGGCGTTGGCGCAGCCAAAACAGATGCTCCAGTAGTTGCTGCCTGGTTATCCGAGGTGGAAACGATCGCGCGTGATTTGCGTGAACTACAAAAGCTGCCTTCTACCCCTGCGATCGTGCATCATGCGGACTCTCGCCAAATTTCACAAATTTTAGAGCCTTGCTCAATTGATGCAGTCATTACGTCACCCCCCTATCCCAATGAGAAAGATTACACTCGCACAACCCGGTTAGAAACTGTCCTTCTCGGTTTCATTCATAATCGAGCCGAGTTACAAGCCTTGAAACGGGGATTAGTCCGCTCAAACACCCGGAATGTTTATAAAACAGATGATGATGACCAATGGGTGGCTTCTCATGCTGAAATTCAGCGAATTGCCGAGACGATTGAGGCAAGGCGAATTGAGCTTGGTAAAACGAGCGGATTTGAACGGATGTATGCCAAAGTCACTAAACTTTACTTTGGCGGTATGGCAAAGCATCTAGCAGAATTAAGAGCGGTTTTGCGTCCTGGTGCTCAGTTAGCTTATGTGGTTGGGGATCAAGCGTCTTATTTGCGGGTTTTAATTCGCACGGGACAACTGCTTGCCGAAATCGCCCAAGTACTGGGCTATGAAGTCATCAGCATTGATCTATTTCGGACTCGATTGGCAACGGCAACAAAAGAGCAGATGCGGGAAGAAGTTGTTGTTTTGCGCTGGTCCGGGGAGAAAGCTGGCGGCAGTAAATAAATTGGCAAAGTGTCAGTTGAATGGCTAATCCAAATCGTTATCAACAAATTATCGAACGTATCTTTCTGTCTTGCTATCAAGATGGAGCGGAGCGAATTGATTTTTTAAGAGAAGATATTGTGCATGTTGCTGAAGAATTAGGAATTAAGTTACCCAAAAACTTAGGAGATGTTATCTACAGCTTTCGATATCGTGCAGAGTTGCCAGACACGATCAAGGCTACAGCACCACAGGGAAAGCATTGGATTATTCGATCAACCGGAAAATCTCGCTATTGTTTTGTCACAGTCGTCGAGCAAGCACTTACACCAAGTCAGATGATGTCTGAGACAAAAGTTCCAGACTCAACACCAGGAATCGTAATCATGTATGCTCTTAGTGATGAACAAGCCTTACTAGCTAAACTTCGTTATAATAGATTAGTTGATATTTTTACTGGAGTTACTTGTTACTCACTACAAAATCATTTAAGAACAAGTATTCCAGAGCTAGGACAAATAGAAACTGATGAAATATACATAGGGCTAGATCGTAGGGGAGCACACTATGTCTTACCAATTCAAGCAAAAGGTGGGAGAGATCGGCTAAGTATTGTTCAAATTGAGCAGGATTTTAGACTTTGTGCCGTGAAGTTTCCTAATCTAATTTGTCGTCCCATTGCTGCCCAGTTCATGCAGAATGATTTGATTGCTCTTTTTGAGTTTGAAGAAAGTGAAACTGGTATCACAATTTCGCAAGAGAAGCACTATCGGCTAGTACCATCAGAAGAGATTAGTCCAACTGATTTAAAGCTGTATCGCGATCGTAGTTATCCACAATCAACTTAGTTCTATTGATTTGCTGCCTGCTGGCGAAGTTGGCGGAGGGCAGCTCCTGTTCCTTGCTCGGATGCTTGTCGCAGGACTTGATCCATCAAAGTAACCAAATCAATTTCTGGAAAGAAGCGACTGGAGGCGGTTTGTTGATAGGACTCTGCTTGTAAGCTGTAGATTTTTAGCCCACTTTTTTTGAAGAGCCAGACTTCGGGTACACGATAAGGGGCGTAATCTGCTGCTGCCGTGTAAGTGGTGACATCGATTTCAATCACCAGATCCGGCGGTGGATCGGCTTGCCAGTCAATCTGGTCTTTGCCAACGGCGGCTTGCCAATTGTCGATGTAAAAACAGTGATCTGGCTCGATGCCGACTGCTTCGGGGATGTCCATTGTGATGGGAGTAAAGGCTTCGTAATCGCGGTTTTCACTATCAAGCAATACCTTTACAACATCAGCCAGAATATTGGCTTCGCGTCCGTGGCGAGGCAGAGGACTCATGAGTAAAATTTCACCGTCACGAAATTTAATGCGAGGAATGGAACCATCGCCTCGGCTGTCCCGCAAGGCGCAGTAGTCCTGCCAACTTCCAAGCATTCGCAGTACGGCTCCGGGCGGCAACTGAATTTTTTCACGGGAGACAAGGGCATACATAGTGACACCAAACTATTTTGGATTTGAGATTTTGGAGTTGTTTCTACGTCCGATCGCGCCCTATCCATCCCAGTAGTGTGTTAGATCTGTGTTTCGGCTTCGCTCAACACACTGCGAGTGCGGGGTGAGCGGAGTCGAAACCCACAGTTCTAATCCATCCCCTCCATCCCCTTCATTGAGCAGCGACTTTTTGTTCTGGGAGATTCCAGATACCTAACCCGATCGCGTTGTAGCGGACATTTTCGACCCGATTACGAACGGCTGCCATTGCCTTAGCATTGGCTAAATAGATAAAAGGCAAGTTTTCTTGAGAAAGCTGCTGAGTTTTGGCGTAGATAGCTTTGCGCTTGGCTTCATCCAGTTCCCGGGCACCCTGGATATAGAGTTGTCCAATTTCTCTTTCCCAATCGGCAACCACCCGCCCAACGATAGGTGGGCTACCAGGCTTGGGTCCCTGGTTGAAGGAATGGGAGCCACCGTCAGGATTCCAAACGTTGAAGCCACTATGGGGTTCGGTGCCACCCGTTAAGCCCATCAGCATACATTCCCAATCAAGAGAGGTATCCATTTTTTCGATGATGGAATTGAAGGCGATCGGGGCAAAGTCTACCTGCATTCCAATAGCAGCTAAATCTTGTTTAATTTGAGCACCGATCGCAACTCTCAACTTATTTTCGGCATTAGTGATGAAATTAAATCGGACTCGATTGCCATCGGCATCAAACAGTTGCCCTTGAGCGTTGTACTTAAACCCAGCTTGCTGCAACAATTCTTTTGCCTTTTGGGGATTGTAATCGTAAACTTTCAGACCTTCTTGCGGCGATAGGTAGTAGGGACTTTGCACAGAGATTGGCGAGTTTTGCGGTTCTGCCAACCCTCGAAAAGCATTGTTGATCATCTGGGGACGATCGATCGCATAAGCAACCGCTTGACGAAATTCTTTGGTGTTGAACCAGCGAGATTTAATTGGGTCAACTAGAGGAGTGCCATTTTCCCGTCGCCCTTGATTCTGATTGAAGGAAACATACAATGTACCAGTTCGCAAACCACCTTGCTGAATTTGGAAATTGCCCCGTTGCTCCTCTTGTTTGAGTAAAGAAAAATCTTCCGCGCGGAGGGTACTCAATTCGCCCAACATATCCAACTCTCCAGTCCGGAAGCGGATCAATTGGGTATCGGTAGACTCGACAACTTGCAACACGAGGCGATCGATGTAAGGTTGTTGCTGACCTTGAGCATCTTTGCGCCAGTAGAACGGGTTGCGGCGAAACACGTAGCGTTGACTGGGGGTATAGCTTTCCAGGGTGAACGCTCCATTCACCACGATTTTTTTAGGATCCGTATCCGTACCCCAGGTGGAGAGGAATTGCGGTTTGCCATTTGCGTCGAGCGTATTGATAGAATCGCGTAATTGATGGGCGGGGAGGATAGCGATACCACCTGTAGTTCTCAGGAAGGGAGCAAATGGTTCAGGAATAGTGAATTCAACGCGGCGATCGCCCACTTTGCGAACACTAGGGAATTGGTTGCCATCGCCCAACCGCAACACATCTCTCATATCGGTGGGGATTTTCTCATTCAAGTAAACGTCGTTGTAGCTGAAGACTACATCATCTACTGTTAACGGTTGTCCATCGGACCATTTCAAGTTTTCCCGCATTGTAAAGGTAATGCGCTTTTTATCCTCCGAGATTTCCCATGATTCGGCTAATCCTGGTTCAATTTCCTTTGTTTCTGGATTTTCACCAATCAGTCCTTCATAGGTGAATAAAAACATATGGGGAAACTCACCATTGAAGGCATAGTTGAATGTTTTAAAGTCTGCCAAAGTGCTAAGAACAATTTGAGCACCCCTTGCCTCTGTTTGTCTGAATATGTTCGCTGAGGGATTACAGGCGTTGAGCGCGATCGCAATGCAACCACACACCATCCCAATCATGATTCTTTGCCACCACTTTTTCATGTGCCCTCCGGCGATCGCTTGCATGATAGTTTCCCTACGCATCTGGATCAATTCCTAACGATCGTAATTGTGACCTTAACTGCTCGGCTTGAGCTTCGGCTGCATCTGCCCGTTGCCGCTCTTGCTCTGCTCGTTGCCGCTCTTGTTCGGCTCGTTGTCGTTCCTGGGCAGCGATCGCTTCTGCATCCTGGCGGGCGGTAATCTCTTGCTGTAAGGCTTGCAATAGGTCATTGGGAGCCAGGAGCTTTTCACCCGTGTCTTCTCGATAGAACCCAATCAGTTGATCTTCCACTTCAAGCCGCAACTTCAGCGGCTCACTGCGATCGTCCGTAATCGGTTCGTATTGGTCGCGAAATAGGCGGAAGCCGCGCAACTTTTCGGGAATCCATTCGCCTTTGGGGTCAAACTGCCAGTATTCCTGGACTCCCAATTGTTCGTAGAGAATTTTTTTGTAGCCCTGGTCTTGGTCTTTCGTACCTGCGGAGGTCATCTCAAAGATCACTACGGGAATTTCTCCTTCTTCCCAGGTCTTGTAGTTGTCGCGCGGACCTGGGATAACGTTGAGAATCACCATCACATCGGGAGCGACTCGCAACCGGGGATAGCCTTGGGCATAGTACAGAAACTGGTCTGCCAGGACGATCGCTGGTTGCCCTGCTAAATACTGCCGCAAGGAAACGACGGCATTGATAATGGCATCGACATGAACAGAGGTTTCTGCCAAGGGTTTACCGTCGGAACTGGGATAGAAAATTTCGGTTGTTTGGGCTGCGGTGACAATGGATGTCATAAGTTATTCTCCCGTCAAAACTTGCTCAACCGTAAGCTGGAGTTCAGGAAACGTTGAGGATTGAATGCGATCGCGATCGTGAAACTCTGCCCCATCGTAAAGCCCTTCGACTAACGTGAACACGGTTACTTTTTGCACGATGGGATGTTGTTGGGTAGGAGAGAAGAGCATCACTGCCCCTCTCCCCCCGCAGAACCGGACTTGATAGTTTCCCCTCATCCGGCTCAAGCCTCCTGCAACTCAGATGATGTTCTCTTTGTACCATGCACCTGCTGGTGACAGGCA
>JANRIN010000025.1:0-3149 GCA_033764965.1 Leptolyngbyaceae cyanobacterium bins.302
AGCGCTCAAATTCTGCTTGAGTCAGTCCTGTCAAGCTTCTGAGCACTTGAGGTTTGCTTTGAATTTTGGCGTACGATAGCATTGCCGGTTCCGAAATTATTTACTTTCTAGGCTAACCTATTTCCGATTAAGTCTTATGTATCGAGATGCAATTGTAGAAGAAATTCACAGAATTCGTGAAGAGTATTCACGGTCATTTAATCACGACTTGAAAGCCATCTTTGCTGATTTACAAAAGCAGCAAGCCGAAAGCGGTAGAGAGGTTGTTAGCTTGCCACGAAAGCGCGTCTTAACAACACGTTGGAGCGGACGGGCGAGAGATATTGGTGAGGATGCAAAGGATATTAGCCGCCGCTCAACTTAGTAGCTGGTTGTTTGCTCATCGACAAAACACCACAGCCATTGCTCACCCAATTCTGCTGAACTGATAACGGGATACCCACTTTCCTCATAGTGACGGTGGGCATGTTGATTTTTAGAGGAGTCGCAGCACAACATCTTACTGCAGGTCTGACAAATTCGCAGATGCACCCAGCGCGATCTTCGAGATACCCGCGAGGGGTCGTTGAGGCGAATACACTCTTCACAACGAAATACAGGATAGTTTGCTTTGGGAATTAGCGTTTCTGAGGTCAGTGAGTTGAGATGTTGGCAGGACATAGGATTGGTTATAGGTTAGAAGGGTTATTTAAGATGCAGGCTGCTTCAACCGCAGCAATCTCCAATCGAGTTTTCAGAGCTGAATCAGGGTTGAGGCTGATGGAATCAATGTCTTGCTCGACCAGGAAGCGGGCAAATTCAGGATAGTCGCTGGGTGCTTGACCACAAATGCCAATTTTGCAATCGCGTTGTTTTGCAGTAGCAATCGCTTTTTGGATCAGGCGTTTCACGGCGTTATTCCGTTCATCAAACAGCCGCGCTACGAGGGCTGAATCACGATCGAGTCCTAATGTTAGCTGAGTGAGATCATTGGAGCCGATGGAAAACCCATCAAAGACTTCGCTAAACTCATCTGCCAGCATCACGTTACTGGGTAATTCGCACATGACATAGACTTGCAGTCCGTTTTCACCCCGCACTAACCCATGCTTTGCCATTTCAGCCAACACGCATTTTCCCTCTTCGGGGGTACGGCAAAACGGAATCATCAACACCACATTGGTTAAACCCATGTTATCGCGCACCCGCTTCATTGCCTGACACTCCAGGGCAAAGCCATCCCGATAGCGATCGTCGTAGTAACGAGAAGCCCCGCGCCAGCCAATCATCGGGTTTTCTTCCTGCGGCTCAAATTGTCTGCCACCGAGCAAATTGGCGTATTCGTTGCTCTTAAAGTCAGACATCCGCACAATCACAGGTTTGGGATAAAAGGCAGCGGCGATCGTACCCATCCCCTGCGCTAATTTGTCTACAAAAAATTGTGCTTTGTCTGCATACTGTGCTGTTAACTCAGCAATTTTGTGGCGATCGAGATCATTTTCCACCTGCTCAAAATGCAGCAGTGCCAGGGGATGCACCTGAATTTGATTGGCAATAATGAACTCCATCCGGGCTAAGCCAACGCCATCATTGGGGAGCGCCGAGAGACTAAACGCCTCTTCTGGATTGCCCACGTTGAGCAAAATTTGGGTACGAGTCTGAGGTAGATTTTCTAATGCTACTTCCTTTACCGTAAAGGGCAGTAACCCGCTGTAAACCCGTCCTTCTTCGCCTTCTGCACAAGAAATTGTCAGATCCTCTCCAGGTTGCAAAACAGTGGTCGCATCGCCACAACCGACGATCGCCGGAATCCCCATTTCTCTGGCAATAATTGCCGCATGACAGGTACGCCCACCCTGATTGGTGACGATCGCACTGGCTCGTTTCATAATCGGTTCCCAATCGGGATCGGTGCGGTTTGTGACCAACACTTCCCCCGTTTGAAATTGATCAATCTGGTGGGCATCCAAAATCACTCGCGCCTGACCCTGACCAATCATTTCACCTACGGCACGTCCTTTCACTAAGACCGTGCTTTTTTGTTTCAGTTCATAGCTGCGGAGAACGGTTTGAGTTTTTTGCGATTGCACCGTTTCGGGACGCGCCTGGACAATAAAGAGTTCATTCGTAATACCATCTTTTGCCCATTCAATATCCATTGGCGTGTACACACCGCGAACATGGGAATAGTGATCTTCGATCGCACAAGCCCACCGTGCCAACGTCAAAATTTCATCATCATTGATGGCAAATTGTTGTCGCTGTTCGGTTGAGACAGAAACATTTTTAGTGAACTTGGAACCCCCCAAGTCGTAAATCATTTTGATCTCTTTACTGCCCAATCGCTTCTCTAAAAGGGGACGAAAGCCTTGTTTTAGTGTTGGTTTGAACACTAAATACTCATCGGGATTCACAGCCCCCTGCACTACGTTTTCACCTAAGCCGTAGGCAGCAGTAATCAACGCTGCATCTTTAAAGCCTGTTTCAGTGTCGATCGAAAACATCACCCCCGACGTTGCCAGATCAGAGCGCACCATTTTTTGCACCCCGACCGACAGCGCCACATTAAAGTGATCGAATCCTTTAATTTGCCGATAGGAAATGGCGCGATCGGTAAAAATCGAGGCAAAGCATTTATGGCAGGCTTCCAGTACACTTTTAATACCATGCACATTCAAATAAGTTTCCTGCTGCCCCGCGAAGCTAGCATCGGGTAAATCTTCTGCGGTGGCGCTAGAGCGAACGGCAACGTCGGTATCTGCGCCGTAACGTTCACAGAGTTTTTGATAGTTTTCGACGATCGCTGCTTGTAACTCAGCCGGAAATGAGGTTTGGAGCATCAGCGATCGCGCTTGTTTGCCCACCTGCCGCAGGCTCAACGTATCTTCAACATCCAGTTCCTTAAACAGGTGACGCAGTTTCTCTTCTAACCCAGCAGCCTCAATAAAATAGCGGTAAGCATGAGCCGTTGTCGCAAAGCCATCGGGAACATTAATTCCTTGGGGAACGAGTTGTTGCAGCATTTCTCCCAGTGACGCATTCTTGCCGCCCACGATAGGAATATCGGTAATCCCCACGTCTTGAAGCGGCAACACAAATGCTTGTGCTTTTAAGTTCAGCGGGGCTTGGGGGATGGTTGTTTGCAACATGAACGTGTTCCTCTAATCATT
>JANRIN010000026.1:0-8026 GCA_033764965.1 Leptolyngbyaceae cyanobacterium bins.302
GCGTCTGGATCATCGGGGGAGATGGTTGGGCTTATGATATCGGCTTTGGCGGCTTGGATCACGTTTTGGCAAGCGGTCGCAATGTCAATGTGCTGGTGCTGGATACCGAAGTCTATTCCAACACAGGCGGGCAGATGTCCAAAGCTACGCCACGGGGAGCCGTTGCTAAATTTGCAGCGGGCGGTAAACCTGCACCTAAAAAAGATCTGGGTTTAATTGCCATGACTTACGGCAATGTGTATGTTGCCAGTGTAGCAATGGGAGCCAGAGATGAACACACGCTCAAAGCCTTCCTGGAAGCCGAAGCGTATGAGGGACCATCGCTGATTATTGCCTACAGCCATTGCATTGCCCACGGCATTGAGATGAGTACCGCTATGCAAAATCAAAAATCAGCGGTTGATTCCGGACGCTGGTTACTCTATCGCTACCATCCCGATCGCCGCCAGCAGGGAGCCAACCCACTGCAACTCGATTCCCATGCACCCAAGATTCCGCTTGAGCGATCGCTGTATCTGGAAAATCGCTTCAAGATGTTGACTAAAAGCCAGCCTGAAGCCGCCAAGCGCCTACTAGAAGCAGCCCAACAGGATGTCAACACCCGCTGGCAACTGTATCAATATCTGGCTGCCCAACCCATCGAATCTTGTAAAGAGGGAGAAACCCATGTCTGAGCACGATATTGCAGACTGCCCCGAATGCGGAAAACGTGACTATGTATTGAAAGAAGATAATGTTTGGATTTGCTTAAAGTGTGGTCATACTGAAAAAATGCCAAAATCCAGATTTGATTCAGAAACCAATCCAGATATATTCACGATGCTAGTGGCTGCATTCATTGTTGCCATGTTTATGCTGGTTGCTTTGGGCGTGTAGCAAGAAGGTGTGTAATGGATTTAACGACAACCTATATGGGATTGAAGCTGAGATCGCCCCTCGTCCCCTCTGCGTCTCCGCTTTCAGAACAGATCGACAATATCAAACGGATGGAAGATGCAGGCGCAGCGGCAGTCGTGATGCATTCCCTATTTGAGGAGCAGTTGCGGCTAGAGCGCTATGAACTGCACCATCATTTAACCTATGGAACCGAGAGTTTTCCTGAAGCGCTCACCTATTTCCCGGAACTGAGCCGCTTTCGGGTGGATGCCGAAACCTATCTTGACCATATTTCCCAGGCAAAGGAGACGGTCCACATTCCAATCATTGCCAGTCTAAACGGCTCATCCGTCGGTGGCTGGGTCAGCTACGCTCAGCAGATCGAGCAAGCAGGAGCCGATGCCCTGGAACTAAATGTGTATTACGTCCCCACCGATGTGAATCTGACTGGGGCAGAGATTGAACAGACTTACATCGACATGCTTCAATCTGTCAAAACAACGGTGACGATTCCAGTTGCAATCAAACTCAGTCCCTACTTTAGCAACATTGCCAATATGGCGCAGCGTCTCGATCGGGCAGGCGCGAACGGACTGGTCTTATTCAACCGTTTCTATCAACCCGATATCAATCTGGAGACGCTGGAAGTGGAGCCGAATGTGCTGCTGAGTACACCCCAATCGATGCGGTTGCCCCTACGCTGGATGGCGATTCTCTACAGTCATGTCAATGCCAGTTTAGCTGCTACCAGCGGCATTCACACCGGACAGGATGCGCTGAAAATGCTCATGGCAGGTGCCAACATTACCATGCTTTGTTCCGTCCTATTACGACACGGCATCCCGCAAATTCGCGTAATTGAGCAGGAAATGCGCGAGTGGATGGAGCAACACGAATATGAATCTATCCAGCAGCTACAAGGAAGCATGAGCCAACAAAATTGCCCAAATCCCAGTGCATTTGAACGCGCCCAATATATGCGATCGCTGCAAACCTACAATCATCACGATAGAGATAAAATCAAATTAGATTCATCCACTTAGCGATCGCATTTCGCTAGAACAGCAACGCCCAACAGTGGCAGATAGCCTTTGCATTCCCGCCAACACACCGATTCTATTCGCTACAGTGCTGTCTCACCGCTTGCTGATGACTGGTGCTAATGGTCACGATCACCGGACACAAATAACCTTTGCATCGTCACAAACTAAATCCATTTAGCCGCTGCAACGATTTGTTATACCACGATCGCAATCGCTCGCCTCTCGGAACCTTCAATACCACCATCCTTCAAACTTTTCCTCATCACCCAAAATATTTCTAGAGTCTATTACCGTGGATCAAAACCTTGGTGAACTCAACTAAATTGTGGCGATTGTGCTGTTGGTTGTGTCGATGTCAGGAAACTGGAAATCCAAGTCGGCTAGACCTAATGTAAGAGGAGCACCAGTTTCTAAGATGAGGGACATATCCACGAAGACTATAAGCGAATGGGTGATCGCCATGAAATCTAAAAACATAACTCCTGTTATGGAATGCGATGGTACCCCACCAAAATTATCTGCCACTAGTCAGCTACAAACAGTTAGTAAGACTGAATGTGCAAAGAGTAGTCAACGCAAACTTGTACATTTACTCTATCAACCGATAATATTCTGTATTTCCTCCGTATTCTTTGGCAAACCAGCCTTTGGAACCCCAAGGAGCTTCTCGCGCTCCCCCACCTCCCATTTGGACTCCTAAAGGCATTCCTCTCGCATCCTGTTTTCCTGAGTAGATACCAACATGTCCCTTATATCTTTTCTCCTCCTTATTATACTTAGCTTCAAGAATAATATCACCTGCTCTTTGTTTGCCTTCTGGAACTTTCTCAAACAAGGAAGGCGTATTTTTAATTACATCAGTTGTCAATCGATTAATTGGAATAGGTTTCCCGGCTTTAATAAAAGTATCTTGTACAAAAGCACTACAATCAGACTCTTTAGAAACTTCATCCCAAGCCTTAGCTCCTAAAGTATATTTTACTTTCCTGTTTCTATAATTTTCTGCAAGTTTATTTGCACTGTCATAAACTTTGGATTGGTTAGCAGACTGGCTTAATTTTTCAATAGAGATTATTACTTGCTTGCTACTTGGCAGAGAGTTAGTGCTTTTAGAGCTGGCAAATTTTTCTATATTATCAACCCAGCTTTCTAATTCTTTTGTCGCCGAATTTACTTTTGACTTTAACCAGTCTAATGACTCTCTTAGTAAAGATTTTTCTGAAGGCTGTAGCTGTTGTGAATTACTAGCTTTTGATGATGGTTGCTGTCTACTTTTTGTAGTTGTCTGGGAGTCTCTAAGCGTTGCTGGTAACTTTTCGGCTGGTTTATTTTCATTAGAATTTTTCTCCCCAGTGCTCAACGGAAAAGACGGATCTGTCGGTTCAAATATTCCTGGAGAAAATCCAGAAGTCCAACTTTCACTGTGAGGTAAGTTACTACGAGATAATCTTTCTGTTTCAGTATGATCGACTGGAGATTTAGAACCTCCACTCAAACTTGTATCTACTCCCAAAGAATATCGAGAATCCACAGGTCTTGATTGAGAATCAGTACCTAAATCCACTCCCAATGAGTATTTTGATGAATCATTATCTATTCGTGAGCTAGTACCAGTCCCAGATGATTCATCAGAAAATGAAAAGTCATGAACCTCTACATTCCCCTCCCGAGAGCTACTATGAACATCAGGAGTCCTAACTGAGCTATCACTTTCATTATTAGATGTTTGTTCCGTACTATCGTTGTCCATAATATCTCCTCATTAATTGGTTACGAAGAGCATTACTTTCCTGAATTCCGGGAATTTCCAGCTTGGCAAAGACTTGTTTTCTAAAAAAACAGGCTGAACTCCATTCAGAAATATTGCGCGAAATGGGTGGAGGCAGATCGGAATACAATCGAATGAAATAAGAATTTTCATTTAAGGGGTTTTCATCGACGTACCCACCTTCTAACGGTAGATTAGTTGCATTAGGTAGGACTTTTACCTCTCCATCTAACTCCTGGCGAGCAATTTCAACGAATAAGGGAAAAGTGCGATCAACTTGAGCAACTAGATCGACGCTCCAAGATAACTTGGCATCTACTTCAATCATTGAACCACTAGCAGATGGGGGCGTTGGAGTCGGCAGCAGCGTAGCCGTTACAAGCAAGTCAGACCAATCTGAACTTCCTCGACTGTTCACCGCTCTGACTCGAATATTGTAAATTCGATTTGAGAACGAAAGTAGGGAGGCAGTAAATAGCAAATCTTCCACCCTTTGAGGACTTGAAGCTGGAAAGATTCTGCTTTCACCCATCCAAGAAACTTCTAGCTCATAGCGATCAGCATTGGCAGCAGCATTCCATGTGACTGCAAGCGAGTTTGAACTTCTACTAGCAACTGCAAGATTAGTTGGTTTGTCTGGAAGGGGAGGTGGATCGTCTGGCATGACTACAATTAATAGAGTTATGGGTTAACTGGCTGGATGAATATAAAGCTCAGTTGTATCCTTATCAAAATGATAATTAATTGGGAAAAAACGGTTTTTGGGGCTTTGCGGATCTTCGGGTTCTTCGGGCTTGTTAACATTTGGACATCGAATGATAACATCCCATTCATCATCGTCAGCATCATGACCTCGAATCGCTACAAGTCGCCCTGTAATTTCTTTGGTTTCATTGGTTTCAAAGATCTTAGTCGCTAATGTTACCTCCTGTTGAAGTTTTAGGGATCCACGATATTGAATGAAACCAACAATTAACAGTTCCTGATCATTCTCTACCCGGATTACTGGCTCTCCTGCGCTAACCGTTTCACCCACATCTTTATAAATCGCCGTGATAATACCAGAAATCGGAGAAATCAAAAGCGTTTGCAAAAAAGCATTTTGCAATTTTGTAGTATCAAGCTCCAATTGTTGAAGCTCATTATTCATGATTTGATTTAGATTTTGAACCTTTAAATTAATCAACTGATGTTTAAGCAATTCATCTTGAATTTCCAGTTGAATACGCTGTAGAGCAATTTCTTCATCTTTAAGTGGGTATTTAAAATCCACCAAGTCTGTAGTTGTTTCCTGAGACAAAAGAGTAGCATTTTTAGGATCTGCCAAATCTTTTACATCTATCACTGGTTCATCAGGTGAAGGCGGTACTGCCGGTGAGTTTTTTGCCAGATTTTTCCATACACCGTCATTCATGATTTTTGGCGTACTGGTAGTTGCTTGCACAGTATGCTGATTGGGAGAAACAGAGATAACTTGTTGTGATGTTTTAGTTGCCAGGGGAGTAATCTTCACCGTTGATCTAGCATCAACAATCACTTTTTTTGCTAGTTCATTATATTTCTTGACAAGTTCAGCAATTTTGTCTTCATGGCTTTGCCTTAAGCTTTCAAGTCGCTTGATCTTGTTCTTGGATTCATCAGTGTTTGCATAAATTTCTTTATAAAAGTCCTCAATTTCTTTGGTCTTTGAATACTTTTCAAGATAAGCATTTGCCCGCACAAGAATTGATTGTTTTAGTGCAGCGCGTAAGGTTCGATTATTCAATGTAAATAAGACAAACCCTTTAAGTTTATCCAAGATGTCCTCTGCACCATATTTCAATAATCCATTAGAGTGATCTGCTTCATTCAATACACCATAGATTTCACTTTCCAGATCGCACTTGTTGATCCGCTCGCCTAGTTTCGCCTTATCAAAATCTTGAAATGAAATCATCCCTGGCATTTCAAAAGCTAAATCGGCAGATTGAATAGGACGTACCGTTAAAGAACGAACTTTACCACTTGGTCTTGTAGGTTTTGGAGGCATTAACTTTTCTCCTGTTTTAGTGCCAGAAAGTTGAGTAGTAGAAGAAATTCATCAATGACCACTTAATCATTACTGAGTAAACTTTCGATAAAACATTCCACTTTAGTATCTACATCACTATCACGACATTGGGCGTAGACACCTGTCAAATCATCGAGTTGAATAGTAAACGTTTCATTTTCCTTTAGTGTTCCTATTTCAACCTCTTCGGATGCTGCACCTCCTATTCCAGCTTTATAAACACCAAAAATAATGGGTTCTCCCATATCTTCCACACGAAATGTAAAAAGTAATGAGGAATTTAATCGAGTCGTAATACCATCTCCTCCCCAGAGATAGGTTTTACTTTTCGACTTTTTGACTTTCACCGTATAACGTGACATGACAATCTCCTGGTTATCATGAAATTAGCCTGCAATAGTTCTCCTTAGAAAAGCAGAATCCCTTCCCTGCCAATCCCAAAAAGCATCGTGATTCAAGGCGATTATATCCATAACATCAGTGAAGGTTAATTGACCATCAAAGTTAAACTCAGCATCACGGTCAGCCATATCGTTAGGCGTATTAACAACTATCTTTCTTTCGTCAGAGAGTTGCTTTAAAACCTCACCTACTTTTTGGTTCTCATCCTTGCGTTTAAATTCCTTTGGAATTACGGCTTTCTCAAGCGTCGAGACTGTTACCTTTTGTGGAGAAAGAGACGCTTTTGCTTTTTCTATATTTAGCTCAACAACGATCTTTGAATCTTCATTAGGGTTATTGAGTAAATAAGGTTTAATTGTATAGCCTGAATTCCAAATCACCTCCAGCAAAATACTGATAAATGAAGGTTCTTCCTCATCAGCGTCAGGATCGGCAGGATTAATTGGATTTAATGGAAAAGTCTTGATTTCAAAATCCTCAGTAAACTTAATCCTGGATGTGATTTTCCATGACTTTTCTGCATCATTGAATAGAAAAAAATCGTCCGAGAATCGTGTTCCTACGATATCTTCAAATTTTTTGACTAGATCAGAAATCTTATTGCTCGTCTTTAAATCCTCAAAAAACTGATAACTAACAGGCGCTTCAAATCTTTTCAAAAGCTGAACTGTTGTAAATGAATCAAGTTTTGATTGCCCATCTCTTTCCTCATCAAGGTTAACGATGATTGTCTTCGGTCTTTGAACTTCTGACTCAAACCACTCATGAGGAAATTCAGCTATCGATCCTTCAATTTTTTCATTAGTCGATGAGGTTTGATTGATTTTGACTCTATCAATATATTGATCAGAGCCTCCCTTCATCAAGTATAAGTAACCTGCTGTTAGCTTTAACCAGCTCATTGATTTATACTCCGCTAGTTATAAAAAATAGAAATCGGTAATCTTGAAACTTATTGGGGCAGTTGTAGTACGACACTCACTGAACCAACAGTTTCTTTGAATCTATCTAGGTCATTTCGGCTTAAGTCACTCTCTAAACCAGGTTTGCTTCTTTGATTTAGGTTTTTTTCAACAACAAAACTTGTTCCAGAACTTTTATAGAGACGCAATATCAATTTCTGCCCTTCTAGATCAACTGACAAAATTGGTTGTGTCACCTCTAAAACCTCCAATTTTTAAGAAAATTTAACTTCAAATACAACTCTCAGAATTTGAATGTCATCACTTAAATTCGATGAACAGTCTAACGACTCCAATCACCCGCCGCAACTATGCCTTGAACATGCACAAATAAGCTCTTGATGGTCAGGCGCATTGAGATTGTTAGCTGAGAGACGCACGATCGCCCTTCTGTACCGCTCTATCCCCAATCCCCTGAGCGCTTTCAACCTCACATCCTGTCTCTTGTAATCGCCCTAACCACAAACGCCTATGAGTTTGTAGACATCACAGAAAATTCTGTGAGGCGACCTCAACTTGAGTCTCCTGGGTGCTTTCGGGCTAAACAACAACCCCACGAAACCAGTGCAAAGACTGGATGCGGATCCAGCTAACGATTAATAGGCTGAAACTTTTCGCCTAAGATCCCACAGGAGGTGAATAGGCAGAATGATTCAGCTTAGCATTCCAAATTCGGTACTTAGGTAGAATCTTTCTACATAGTACACTGCTCAAGCTAGATAACTAGAATCTTTTCGCCTATTTTTAGATTCACTGTGGAGATAAGCATTATGTACTACTAAAGACATTAGACTTAATCGGAAATAGGTTAGCCTAGAAAGTAAATAATTTCGGAACCGGCAATGCTATCGTACGCCAAAATTCAAAGCAAACCTCAAGTGCTCAGAAGCTTGACAGGACTGACTCAAGCAGAATTTGAGCGCTT
>JANRIN010000064.1:0-5924 GCA_033764965.1 Leptolyngbyaceae cyanobacterium bins.302
AACGAGCATTTTCTGGCACTGTGGATTGGAATGCACTGGTATTGCTCTATGACGGACTGATTCAGCTTGCACCGACCCTCGGTGCATTCGTCGGTCGAGCTGCCGCGATCGCAGAGGCAAACGGCGCAGAGCCGGGATGGACACTGTTGGAGGCGCTGCCAACGGATGTTGTGGACAACTATCAACCCTATTGGGCACTCAAAGCACATCTGCTCGTGCAATTAGGTCGAAACGCTGAAGCGAAGACTGCGTATACTCGTGCGATCGGACTGGTAGAAGACCCTGCTATCCGCCAGTTCTTGCTCCACCAGTCTCTTGGCTGTTGACAACACTTCTTTAATAAGTTCGACCCGTCCTCAACCCTAATAATGGCGATAAGGTGAGAACGCCTGGATTGGGGACGTGCTTTGTCAAATGTTATTGCTATGAACGGAGGAATTGTCATCGATCAACAGCCTATGAAGCTGCGATCATAAATTGCTACCAGAGTATCATTGCTGCTCTTGGGCAGGGAGTCGAATGCTCAAAAAACTTTGTTGCGCTATGTTCAATGAATGTAAATGATGCCTGGTGTTCTACCGTAGGAGATGAGTGTAGCGGCTGCCTTTAAGCATTTCTTGGTGAACTGTCCTACTACGGTCGGTGCAAATACAATTGTTACGTTTTGGAATTCGCGCTGGTACTAGGTGGGGAAATGGGCGGCTGTTTAACACGACACGATTTTGAGAGAAGGGAAAACCAGGAAGGGTAAGCTTGGCAATCTCAGCAGCAGCCATTAGTCCGGCTGCGAATGAGAGGAAAGGTAATGCTGCATCAATTCGCTCCTCTGAGGAATGCCTCGTCGCTGCTGCTGCACATGCCATCTGTGGCTTGGGATTCTCCTCAGGAAACAAGCAGGAGGAGCACGCCTCGTTGAATGGTATATGGCGAATTAGAGAAGATTGCCAATTCTGTCCCGTCGTACCGTAAATCTGGATTGGGGGAAAACCAGACTCAATGTAATAACGCACATTCATTTCGTTAGCTGCGGCGAGCACAATGTCTGGTGTGCCCTGCGTTCGTTCTATCCATAAGGCAGAAGAATGTAGTGGAGTAATATCAACTCGAATGTTTTGAACTCCCAAATTATGTAAATAATCTTGAGTCACTAATACCTTGAATGAACCAACATGAGCTTCTGTGAAAATGGGAGATCGATCAAGGTTATAGCGTTTAACCCGATCCATATCAATTAATGATGCCGAAAAATTTTTAGTAAGAAGCGTGAGGAAATAGAGTGCGGCTGTTCCAACCGAGCCAACCCCGGCTGTCAAAATATTTCCAATAGCAGTATCTGAAGCTGGTTGTGGTACGCCATCTCTTACAAAACTTTCTTCCCAAGTCAATGTATTGAAACAATACGGACCAGAAAGAGGTGAACAATTCTGCACAAATATTTCTGAAGCGGCAATCACAGCAGCGAACGCCGCACCAAATGGGTTCTTGTCATCAACGGGTGTAATTGGGGAGGGTGAGGGACCTAAATAAGTATTCCATCCTGAACCGTGAACTATTGTGTCAGCTCCATCTTGTCCAAGGCGAATGATGAAATCACCAGGAACAGCTGCACGTAAACACATTTGCGTAAATGGATCAGATTCTTTTGCTTGAGACAGGATGAAAGCTCCAATGCTCTCTCCAGTCCAAAGCAATTCTGGCATAAGGTTGATTTCAGGAATATCGATTGCGATCGATTTTGTCATTCGATTTAACAGATTTGCCAAGACAATTACTGCTACTTGCCCGTCATAGCGACTTGCATACTTGGATTCAACTTCAATACAAATCCACTGTTCTGGGTTTAGTGTTCGACCGGCATAGCGGAGAGTACGATCATCACGCTCTTGCCGCCAAGTATGCTCATCCATCAGAGAACCTCTGGTGTGATTATAAGTTCAGAGACAGGAAGGGGAATAAAACCTTGATTTGCTTGAAAGATAAAGACAGCAGATCTTTCAAGATTTGGAAGGTGCCTTCCGTAATTAGGAAGCACAATTGAGACATAACCAGGGTATTTGTTGCGTGCACCTTTTTCATCCCCTTCACTATGAAAAGCTTCGCCAGGGTGAGTATGGACTTGAGCAACAACTTGAAGTCCAAAATTTGTTGCACTACGGACAATCTGTGCCATTGCAGGGGATGACACATGGAAGCTACCTGGAGTTGTGTGAGCTTGTGGTCGTGTTGCTGTGATTGCAACAGTGACGTTACTATCAGTTCGACCTAGTAAGTAGGAAATCCCCTCATGTCCTTTCTTAATTTCAGGCAGAAGGCAATGGTGCATTGCTTGAAAACAGGCTTTGGTCAGGATAACTTTAGGTTGAATGGAATCTTGAACATATTTATGCTGGGATTCCTTATCTAAGAGATGTTTGAGCAGGAATTTCATCATAGCTATCCCATTCGTCCAGCAAAATTCTGAGATTGGAGTTCCACAAAGATACGCAGTGCCATACTTGCAAGGGTTTTACAACCTTTTGTATAGGGGTTAGTCAGCCAATCGCCGATCATCCAGTCCTCATGAGGTCCATTAGCGTTGATTGTCTTATATGCAAGCCGATTCCAGGGTGCACAAATAACATAGTTGCTATGGAAGAAATTTCCTCCTTTAGGAATATCCTGAGGCTGATCAAGTGTTTCTGTTTCTGGGTTGTACCAATGCCAAGCCGGCGGTATCGTAGGATAGCGATCGCATTTCACATGAAGCCAAAACCAGCTTGCGTCTCGACCCTGCATTCCAAGCTGAAGTAAGGTTGTCCCTGCTTTCTCCAACTTCCATCCCCTTGCAGAAGCAACTTCTCGTAAAGGCTGAAGTTCTTCTGCGACTGTCAATTCTGCAATGGTACTCACCAAATTACACTCCAGAGCCAGTCGCAACAAGTTCCAACTTCACTGTTCCCGAAAGTCCGAAGCTTACGAGTGGTCGCTCTTCTGGCTGGAGGACTTCACCTTTGTACACAAGATCAAATGAGTCGCCAGAAGCTAGTCCCTGCTGCTTAATGGCAGCAGTAATAACATCCTTAACCTTTTCAGTTTTAGCGAAAGTACCTTTGAAAACACCACGGGGTGTAGCAACTTCCAGCACAACTTGCTCTCGCATAAGTTTTAACCTTGACTTAATGTTTTTGACAACTGTAGTTATCAAAAAATGTTTACTCTTTCAGGGTAGCGTATAGTCCCCAAATGTGACCACTGGTTTTCAGTTATTGCACACTATAGTTATCAAAATTTAAGTTTGGCTTTATAATTTTCTTTAGTGGATGCTTACGAAAGCTGACAATTGCCAGGTTAAGGAGAATGGAACCAGAAGATTTTGGTAGGCAAATTCGAGAACGACGACGGGAGGAGGGGTTAAGTCAAGAAGAATTGGCGACACAGGTTGGAATTTCCCGGAACTACTTATCGCAGATTGAGCGAGGGCAGGCAAATAATCTTTCGTGGCACGTCAGAGAGTGTTTGGCTTCTGCGTTGGGAATTAGTGATGGGAAGCCAGATAGGATGGTTTCAGAAGATCTTAAGCTCCCGCCCGGACTGAAAGAATTTGCTCAAGAAAAAAAACTGCCCCACGATGACATCCAAATGCTGGCGAATTTGAAGTACCGCGGAAGGCAGCCAGATACCAAAGAAAAGTGGGAGTTGCTATATAACGTTATCAAGATGACCACTGGGAAATGAAGGCTGGTGAATACAACTAATCGCCCTAACTCCAATTCCTATGAACACCCTGGGCATCTTTTCTTGTCCCGATATGGGTTACCTAAATCAAAAAGTGATGTGGTTGCGTATGCCCAATTTTTGCTAGAGGAGTCTGGGTTTGAAGATGAATTACCCATCAAGCTCTCCAGAATTTATGAGCGCTTCAGAATACCTGAACCTCTACGGGTCCCATTGCTTGAGCAGCAGGGAATTTTGGTGGACAGTAGCACTGGTGTAATTGTCATTAATGAGAACGACCCGGCTATGCGGCAGCGATTTACTGAAGCACATGAACTGATAGAGTTGTTATTTGCAGCAGTTGAAGAACAGAATTCAGCTCACTTAATTCCCTGTCATATGTGGGAGAAAAAAGAGCAATTCTGCGATTACGGGGCAGCAGAATTGCTAATGCCAGGCTTAAGGTTTTGCTCTTGGCTACAAGAGTTAGGAATTTCTATTAATACTGCCCAAGTACTCACTACCCTTTATGAAACATCCTTTTTGGCAACCTTGATCCGTATGGTGCAGATGAGCCATACAGATTGTGCATTAGTACTCTGGCGTTGTGGTTTCAAACCATCACAACTTAAGAAAGTTAGCGATGCCCCACTTAAATGTGAACCCAAACTAAGAATTTCGTGGGCTAGTCAGAGTGAAAGCTGGTGTGGGGGCTATCTTCCCCCCCATAAATCTATTCCGCATCAGTCGATTGTAGGTTGTGCATATGTAACTGGAGAGCGTTTTCAAGGAGCGGAAGTGATTAGTTTAGGTGCAAGGTCTATATATTGTCAGGTGGAAGCAACTCCCTTAAAACTGGGTGACGAAAGTTGCGTAATATCTCTACTGCATCTATAGATATTGCTTAACATTCGAGAATTTTGTGAGCGAGTGAACCATAAGCCCACAAGTGATCGGAAGCATCTTCTTCAACGCTATCGCCATAATTGTGCCAGAGCCAAGCAATCAAGGGAGCGTCAATTCATTGGGTACAGGAGATATCTGCCTGCCCAACCGAGTGAGCTTGACTCTGCTGCACGATAGCTTGAAAAAGCGGTTCTGGGAGTTGCGGGTGGTTGGTGATTTTCATGCTTCCTCAGTAGTCTTTTAAGCCAATTACCAGGAGATGCCAAAGTCATAGATTGGAAGAAATTCAAATAGCGAATGCACATCCTCATACAGTTCAATTGCGATTGTATTGCAAATTGAGAGTTGACCATCGGACTAGTAAACAACGGCTGCTGGATGGCTTCTTGCGAATTGTTCCAAGAGAATGAGCAGAGTGCAGCAATGAAATAAGTGCTCGCGCCTACTTCAAAACCCTTTCGTAAATTCAAGTGTTTGATGAAGGGAATGAATCCCCACTCATGCATACTCATATATTACTCATATCCATACTCAAAATTAAATATATTCAATTTACGAATTGCATGAGTGGAGGCAAAGAAGAGAGACCTGAATTTAAGTTATGTGAGCCTGTGATCGCTAAATCAATCTCGTCATCGATCTCGTCAGCTACCAGTTGTATTAGCGCCGAGTGAGCCAGAACAAAGCGATTCAAAATGGAAGTTTTCGCCCAAAGGTTGGTGAGCTTGTAGGAGCGATCTCTCCTTACAATAAGAACACCTGAACTGCCTTCACCCCTCATCCCTCATTCCTGCCCCATGACCGACCACGATCGCCTCTTCAAAGAGTTACTCTCCACCTTCTTCATCGAATTTCTGGAGCTATTCATCCCTGACCTAGCTGGCACGGTTGAACCTGACTCCATGCGATTCTTACAGCAAGAGTATTTTGTAGACTTAACCTCCGGTGAAGAGAAAGTGATCGATCTGTTAGTGGAGGTCAAGCAAGCCGGGGAGGATATGGCATTCCTCGTGCATTTGGAAGCCCAAGCGTCTTCCGAAACCAACTTCTCCCGTCGAATGTTCTTTTACTTTGCACGACTCTACCAGAAGTATTTGCAACGGGTGTATCCTATTGTGGTGTTTTCCTTTGACGAACCCTATCGGGAAGAGCCGCACCAACACCGAGTCGAGTTTGCCACTCTAAAGGTTTTAGAGTTCAATTTTGCTTCAATCCAACTCAATCGACTCAACTGGCGAGACTTTCTCAATCAGCCTAACCCAGTTGCAGCAGCATTGATGAGCAAGATGCAGATTGCCACAGAAGAACGCCCAAAGGTGAAGGCA
>JANRIN010000101.1:0-17855 GCA_033764965.1 Leptolyngbyaceae cyanobacterium bins.302
TTGTGAGCAAAGGATGGGTCCGTTGGGTTGTTTTACCAAATGGAGAAATTGACCGATGCGCCTACACGTTTTGTGTTCTAGAGCAATTGATGGAAGGCTTAACTCGACGGGATTTATTTGTGTCGCCTAGTGTGCGCTGGAGTAATCCCCATGCCAAACTTTTGCAAGGAGAAGCGTGGGAATTAGTTCGTGTCCAAGTGTGCCGAACCCTCAATCTGGAAACAACGCCAAAACCTGAACTGCAAAAGTTAAGGCAGCAGTTGCATGAGGCATATGAAAGAACCGCTAGAAACCTTCCCACCAACGCCGCCGTCCGAATTGAGCAAGAAAAGGGGCGGGATACGTTGACCATTCGTAATTTAGACAAGCTGGAAGAGTCGGAGCAGTTGCTTGCCCTGAGACATCACGTGACAGCGCTACTTCCCTACATAGACTTACCAGAAGCGATTTTAGAAATCCATGCCAAAACTCAATTTCTAAACCAGTTCACTCATGTGAATGATGAGGGAATGCGGGCATCTGACTTATCAGTTAGTTTATGTGCAGTGCTGATTGCGTCTGCTTGCAACATCGGACTCCGTCCAGTCATTCGTCAAGAGATGCCAGCGCTGGCCCGTCATCGCTTGAACTGGGTGCAGCAACATTACATCCGGGCTGAAACAATCGCTGCCGCCAATGCTCGACTGGTTGAGGCTCAAACTCAAATTCCCCTGGCACAAGCTTGGGGCGGAGGAGACGTTGCTTCGGCGGACGGGGTTCGATTTGTGGTACCCGTTCGAACACTCAATGCAGGACCCAATAGCAAGTACTTTGGCACAGGTCGAGGCATCACCTATTACAACTTCACTTCTGACCAGTTCACTGGTTTTCATGGATTGGTGATTCCAGGAACATTGCGGGATTCGTTAGTGGTGTTGGTGGGATTGTTAGAGCAACGCACCAGCTTGCGTCCTCAAGAAATCATGACGGACACCTCTGGCTATAGTGATATTGTCTTTGGGCTATTCTGGCTACTGGGTTATCAGTTTAGTCCTCGGCTTGCTGATGCGGGAGAGGCAAGGTTTTGGCGCTTAGACCGAGAGGCGGATTACGGGGTTCTCAATGGCTTGGCACGGCAGCGAGTCAAAACAGAGTTGATTGAGGCTTCCTGGGATGACATGTTGCGGGTGGCAGGGTCACTCAAACTCGGTACTGTTAGTGCTCTAGAAATTATGCGGGTGTTACAACGAGGTGGCAAACCGTCTACGCTTGGCAAAGCGATTGGCGATCTTGGACGGGTGGCAAAGACGTTATATTTGTTGCACTACGTCGATGACGAGTCCTATCGGCGGCGGATTTTGACGCAATTGAATCGGGGAGAAGGGCGGCATAGTTTGGCTCGAGCGGTATGCTACGGGCAAAAGGGGGAAATTCGCCAACGGTACCGGGAAGGTCAGGAAGACCAACTCAATTCATTAGGGTTGGTCGTCAATGTGCTGGTATTGTGGAATACCTTCTACATGAATGCTGCGTTACAGCATTTGCGGGCACAAGGATTGCAAACCAATCCAGACGATGTCGCAAGGCTCTCTCCCCTCGTCCACGCTCATATCAACGTTCTGGGACGTTATCAGTTTGATGTGGCTGAAGCAATTCAACAAGGAGGAAGCCGTCCACTTCGCAATCCCAATGAGCCAAAAGAGTATGACGACTAAAATACCCATCTGGCGGGAGTTTTAGCCTTAGCGTAAGTTTCTGTTCCATTACTACTCAAACCCCGTATCCTAGTTCAATAATTCGATGAAAGCCCCTGTTGTAACGGTTTTTGTCAAATGCAAAGCTCTCCCTGAAAAGTTTGCAGAACCCATAGTCCAGGTATGTTGAGATGGCAGAACTAATTCCAATCCTTGAAGTCTTCTCTGCGGACACCAATCCCTCGACCGTAATAGTGGGGGATGAAGACGCTCCTCAAACAAAGATTGACCAATTTCTCAAATCAAAAGCGTTAGCGGCAAAAACTCAGAAAGAATATCGGCGAGAGTTGCAGCGCTTTCTAAGCTGGGCGAATAAGGAGTGGGCGGACGTAACTAGCCAGGATGTAGCAGAGTTCAAGGTTCAACTTCAGCAGCGAGGATTATCATCTGCTTCTGTGGCACAGGCGATCGCGGCGCTCAAAAGCTTTTTCAGATGGATGGTGGATAGTCGCTATTTGACAGAGAATCCCACATTCGCAGTCCGTACTCCGTCACAAGCAGAACCTCAGGCACAGCACTTCAGCGAAACGGAAATGACGGCATTGTGGGCAGCATTGGAATTCCGAGGTGAGACGGAAGTTCGCGATCGCGCTATTTTGGCTGTATTAGAGCATGGACTACGGGTTGATGAAGTATCTCGCTTGAATGTAGAAGACTTCGATGGGCAGCGGATTACGATTCGCAAAGCCAAGCGTGATAGTGTCGGACAAGTGCCATTAGTGTCGGAAGCGGCGATCGCGGTACAAGCCCATTTGGAAGAACGGCGGCAAGAAGAAGATTTGAACCCAGAGTCCCCGCTGTTTCTGTCTACTTCGCATAATAGTCGAGGCAAGCGATTGGGGTATCGCGGCATTTACGATTTGATTAAGGATTTAGGTGAAGTGGCTGGGATTGAAAACTGTCACCCTCACCGGCTACGTCATACCTTTGCAACGCGCCTAGTGCTGAAGGGTGTTGATAGCTACCTGGCACGAAAACTGACTCGCCACAAATCAGAAAGTGCTTTTCGTCGCTACAGTGAACATGCCCGTCAACAAGCTGCAGAGGAAGCATTTCGTGCTGCGTTTGGCAATTAACGCGATCGGTTCCGGTTAGAATAGTGCGCCTAAACTCCCTTTAAAAGAGTAAGTAGCCGTCGATAATTATTTACACAAACCAGAGGGAAAGGCTGTAAGGCGGCTGAAAGCCTTATTGCTACGTCGAGCGATCGCCCGTCTCTAGCTATTTGGCAACCCTACATTGAGCAAACATCACGATTATTTGGGTAAAAGGCTTAAAACTCCATCAAGGCGTGCATTACAGGTGTATTCATCCTGTTATTTTACAATCACAAGTACTTTAAAATCTGCTTCTTATGAGCCTGAAAAGGCACTGGATCAGAAACTGAGTTTGGAACCATAAGTTGAGTAGTTCCCGGTGTAAATAAAAAGCGAACATTCTGCTCAGCTTATCCTTACAGTCACACAAAATCTCTCCTCCACTATATTCCGGTTAATCACTATTTTATCTGGAATATGACGAGGCTCAGACAAGTTTAGGATTTTGATTTGGAGTTAAAGATTATAATGCTCTCATACTGCCTGTTTGGGAGTCTTGTTATGCCCTCACCCTTTCCTGGAATGGACCCCTATTTAGAAGGGTATTTATGGGTTGATGTCCATAATGCGTTAGCCAGCAAGATTCGGCAGCAGCTTGCTCCTAAGATCCAACCGGGTTACACGGTGCGGCTAGAGGTTTACTTGGTACAAGACACGGCTCCCGAAAGTGAAATTGGGATTCTTTACCCTGATGTGGAAGTGCTGCGTCAGAAATCGGCTCTTCCAGCCTCAATCCGTTCAACTCTACCCATAGAAAATGGCAATCTTCTGGTCACTCCGGCTCCGCTCACTCTACCCCTGATGCCGCCCGTTGAAGTACGGATAGCTACCGTTGAGATTCGCGATACCGCCAGTAACACGCTCGTGACGAGTATTGAAATCCTGTCTCCTGTAAATAAGCGAGAGCCGGGAATTACGCCTTACCGCCAAAAGCGGCAGCGACTTTACAACGCAAATGTGCATTTGATTGAGATTGATTTGCTGCGGCGTGGGACTCGTCCGTTTGCTCACCCGCGATTGCCTGCCGTCCCTTACTTGGTAACACTAACCCGTGCTGGAGCGCAAGAAGTGGAGGTGTGGCCGATCGCACTGCCAGATCCCTTGCCGATTATTCCTGTGCCGCTGCGACATCCAGATGCAGATGTACCGCTGGATCTGGCTTCTGCTCTGCGCGACATCTACGATGAAGCGTTTTACAATTTGTCGATTGATTATTGTGAACTCCCCCCAAAACCTACCCTAACAGAGGGCGATTTGGCTTGGATGGAGGCGTTGCTGACGCCTCTGAGAACAGAGGAGTAATGTCTAAAAGGTTATAATTCCCTCATGCTGCCTGTTTGAGAAGTTCTGCTATGCCATCACCCTTCCCCGGAATGAATCCCTATCTAGAATATCCAGCGTTCTGGTCGTCCTTTCATACGCGGTTGATGGTGGCGATCGCGGATGTCGTCGCACCTCAATTGAGTTCGCAGTACTACGTGGAAGTGGAATCTCGAACGTATCAAAGCGATGAAGGCGAAGAAGAATTACTCATCGGGATTCCAGATGCTGTCGTGTTTGCAGGACAGGATGATGGGTTGCCCCCTGAATTTTCAGGTTTAGAGGGGGTATCCACCGCGACCCAATTGCGACCTCAAAAGGTGATGGTGCCAATGCCTCTGGAAGTGAAGCAGCGTTACCTGGAAGTACGAGAAATGGGCACTGATGCAGTGATTACTGTCATTGAGCTTCTGTCTCCCACCAACAAGCGCTCGGGTGAGGGCAGAACTGCTTATGAGCAATGGTTCGGACAGAATTAAGCAGCAATAATGCCGTAGTTGCAAAGGCTTGAGTAGTTGGGATGGGATTTAATCTGAGTTGGCTCCAAGTCTAAGTTGCAAATAAATCGCTCCAACAGATGCTCATTGAGCCTGCGACGTTTGATACTCGCCATCGAGAAGACAAAGGGTGCTTGACCTGAATGCTGCTGGATTGCTTCTAACTTCGCCAAATTGAGTGCGGTGAGACTGGCATTGAAATGAAAGGCTAACTTCTGAGCATCACGGGCTTGGCAGTCCTCAAAGCCGGTAAATTGCTTCGCATCGCGGAAAATGAATTCGATTTGGAAGCGCAGCTTGTAATATTCGACGATCTGTTTGGGGTCTTGCCCGACATCGGTGGAGAACAATAGACAGGTGTGAACCCGATTTGAATGACTTCGGTCAACCAAGTAAGCCACACGAATAGACCGTTTGAGCGAGACCGACCAGACGACTGCGGTGTACAAGTCAACCTCCGGTTGCACCTGCTCGACGAAGGTGAAGCCGCTCAAATCACTCAAGTCAACTTTCCCCGCGTACTTGCGCGGTCTACCGCAGCGCTTCTGGGCACCGGTGTAGAGGAACTGGAGATTGGCATCACAGCGCAACTTACTGATGACGTGCAAGTTCAACTCAACGACACCAGAGACAAAGCCCTCCTTGGCATAAGCTCCATCGACCGCCAGATATTGGACTGCGGATGGCAAGTGGGGTCGCACACAGTCGAGATGATAGAGATATTGATCCATCCGCGTGCCTTCTGGCAAGTCCACTTGAGCATAGGTCTGCTCGGCTGATAAGGCATACCCTTGCCCAGTTTGGACATCTACTACCGCCACGACTGACACCTCTAATCCCCGTTCGACTCGATTGCTGCTGCCATGCCAAAACCAGTCCAAGCCAAAGGTCGCCCTGCCACTCTTACCCACAAATGAACAGTCCATCACTCCGAGTAATGCTCCACCCTCTGGCTTGGCGCGCTGGACTAAGGCTTGATTCAACTGGACAAACTGACACACTTGACTGTACTGACGACGATAACTCCGCTCACTCAAATTGCTGTAACGACTCAAATTGGTGAAGTTGACCTTGCCACACATCAACAGGATGGTTGTCAATAAGGTCATTAAGAATTTCGTCTGCGGTTTGCGAAATTGCCCACTTCGCTCAGTAGGCTTTGTACAATGGCTTCCATACAGCTATCCATCGGGTGTGTTTTTGATATTTGCACCTTAATCGATGGGTAGCTTTCTCGTCAAAATTCTGTCCGGACTGTTGTTATGAGAAGAAACGCCGGTTAATTTTGGGCAGTGACACTCATCTAGTGGAGATAGACTTGCTGCGAGGCGGAAAGCCAATGACGGTGCGGGGAATCCAGTCGGCTTCAACGTATCACATTTTGATTAGCCGCAGTCCACAACGTCCAACAGCAGATTATTACGGCGCAACACTCCGGCAACCACTACCAAGTTTTCCGATTCCGTTGAAGCCTGAAGAGGCAGAACCGATTGTGCCCATGCAGGAGGTCTTTACTCAACTGTTTGACCGTGCTCGCTATGGCACCCGAATTGATTATCGTCAACCGATTCCTCCACCGCCCCTTACACCAGCAGACCAACAGTGGGTTGATGAGTTGTTAGCCCCTTTCCGGGGGGCATAGTGGTAAAGGTATTGCCAGAAGAGTGCCGCAAGTGTGCCATGTTGTCAGCGGAGCAGATACAGAGGCGTTGCATGGGGCAGAAGGGGACGGGTGTTGGAATCTAGCCGTTGCTTAAGCCTTCCTGGGGCTGCGGTGTGGCTGGGTCTGTTGTTTGGTAGTTTTGAATTGGAGCAGAAGGGGGAGTTTTATCAGGCTTCAGTGTGGGTCAAGCCTCTCAGCGAAGCCCTAACCGCGAATCGCTAAAACTTGCATATCTTCCTGGGGCATGGGAGAGATAATAACAGCCAAAACAGCTTTTCTTAGATGCTCGACAAGGCTATACGGCTAACGCATAACACCTAACAGCTTTTTTGCATAACCTCCCCAAAGCTTGGAGTGATAATGTCTGTGAAGGAATGATTCTTAGCAATCAAAGGATTTCTTATGAGCAGGCACCTAGAATCAAGAAAAACATATCTCAATCTCAAAAAGTTACCCATTTATCTTTTGCCCTTTGCTCTTTGCCTCCTCACTTCTTGTCTAATTTCTACTTTACGCTCCCCATCACCTGTTATTGCTCAAACAAGTCAAACTTATAGGGTCGAGGCAGACCGTTTGCTACAGGAAGGACAGGAGCTAATTGAGAAAAAACAGTTCGAAGCTGCAATTGAGAAGTTGAGGCATGCACTCAGTATATATCGCTCCAACAGCGATTATGTTGGTGAAGGAAACTCGCTTCACAGTATGGGAGATATATATTGGTACCAATATCAATATGTAAAGGCATTAGAGTATTACAAACAATCATTATTGTTGCATCAAGTGAGTGGAGATCGAAAAAGTGAAGGAGATACTCTAAATTACATTGGCATAATTTACACATCATTAGGGCAGCACTCAAAAGCTTTAAGTGTTTTTCAGCAAGCTTTAGTTCTTTACAAAGAGATCAAGAATCGAGAAGGAGAAGGGTGGGCACTCAACCAAATTGGTAGTGTATATCACAAACTAGGACGATGGCCTAAGGCGCTGGAATTTTATCAACAGGCATTGCTCATTGCTAAGCAGATAAATGATCGCCCCGCAGAAGCTTCTACACTCAACAATATGGGAGGCATCTATGACCATCTGGGACAATACCCAAAAGCTTTGGAATTTTATAAGAAAGCCTTAGCTGTTCATACACGTATTGAATATCTTGAAGGTAAAGGACGAACTCTTAATAACCTTGGAGCCATTTATAGCCAACTCGGGCAACACATCGAAGCTTTAGAGTTTTATAAACAAGCTTTGGTTATCGTCAGACAAATAGGTGATCGAGAAGGAGAGGGTACTACACTCAACAACATTGGTCGTGCCTACAGGAATTTAGGACAATATACTAGAGAGCTAGAATTTTATCAGGAAGCTTTAGCGATTCATAAAGAGATTGGGTATCAAAAAGGAGAGGCAGAAAGCTTTCAAAACATTGGTGGTACATATCACAAAATGGGAAAATACATTAAGGCGCTAGAGTTTTATCAGCAAGCCTTGGCGATTCGTAAAGAAGTCGGCGATCGCCCTGGTGAAGGCAAAACGCTTAACAATATTGGCTTGGTTTACGACAATCTGAGGCAGTATTCCAGGGCATTGGAGTTATATCAGCAATCCTTGGCGATTGCTAAAGAAGTCGGCGATCGCCCTGGTGAAGGCAAAACGCTTAACAATATTGGCTATTTGTTGGAGGCGCAGAAGCAACCAGAGTTAGCGATTGTCTTTTTCAAGCGATCCGTCAGTACCTACGAGGCGATCCGGGAAGATTTACGCAAACTACCGAAAGCACAGCAGCAGTCCTACACGGAAACCGTTGCCAGTACCTATCGTCGCTTAGCCGATATCTTGCTGCAACAGGATCGGGTGTTGGAAGCGCAGCAGGTGTTAGATTTGCTCAAGGTGCAGGAGCTGGAAGGGTATCTGCGGAATGTGCGGGGGGATGGCAAAAAGCTGGAATATTTGCGACCAGAAGATGAGATTTTGAACCAGTACAGTGAGTTGCAAAAAACTGCGATTGAAGTGGGCAAAGAACTGACAGAATTGCGGAAACTGGATGTCAAAAATAGTTTGAATTCCACTCAAAAGCAACGGCTGACGCAACTGGTGGAACTGGAGCGCAAAATCAATCGCCAGTTCAACACATTTATTGAAAGCAAAGTGGTGCAAGACCTGGTTAAACAACTGAGCCTGACTGCCAGCAAACAAAGCCTCAACCTGGAAGACCTGAATGCCTTGCGGGACGACCTGCGGAAGCTGGACGCGGTGTTGCTCTATCCGTTGATTCTGGACGATCGCCTGGAACTGGTGATCACCACGCCCACTTCGCCGCCCTTGCGCCGCACCGTGCCGGTTAAACGAGCAGAACTCAACCGGGTGATTGCCGAGTATCGCTCTGCCTTGGAAACACCGGGTAGTAATGCTCAAGCCCTTGCCCAAAAACTCTATACCTGGTTAATCAAACCGCTGGAAGCCGATCTGCAACAGGCACAGCCCAAAACGATTATTTATGCCCCCGATGGGCAACTGCGCTATATTCCCCTAGCGGCTCTACACGACAGTAAGCAATGGCTGATCCAGCGCTACCGGATTAATAACATCACTGCTCGCTCCGTCACTGATTTTCACACCAAGCCCCAAAAGCAACCCCGCATTCTGGCAGGAGCCTTTGGGCAAGCTGCTGCCACGGTTAACGTAGGCGACCAATCCTTTCAGTTTGCCGGACTTCCCGCCGCCAGCAAAGAAGTGAGAACCCTCGTTGCAGCGATTCCCGGCACCCTCGGCTTGCTCGATCGCGACTTCAGCCGAGCTTCCACCTTGCAACGCCTCAACAGTTTCAACATTGTGCATCTGGCAACCCACGGCAAATTTGTCGTAGGCAGGGCTGAAAACTCTTTCATCCTATTTGGCAACAACCAAGCGGATGTCGTCACCCTGGATGAAGTCAAAGACCTGACCATGACCAATGTAGATCTGGTGGTATTGAGTGCCTGCGAAACCGGATTAGGCGGCAAACTCGGTAATGGCGAGGAGATTTTGGGATTGGGCTACCAGTTTCAACGGGCGGGAGCCAGAGCCACGATCGCCTCTCTTTGGCAAGTGGATGATGGCGGCACGCAGGTACTGATGGATGGGTTCTATACCGCACTCAAGCAAGGCATGACCAAAGCCCAGGCACTCCAGGAAGCGCAAAAAGCCTTAATCACCGGGAACTACAGCACAGTCGGTGGAAAACGGGCAGATATTGAAGTGGTTGATAATCGTACTGGACAAGCTCGCAGGGTTAGCGTTGATACGTTGCAGCACCCCTATTACTGGGCACCGTTTATTTTGATTGGGAATGGGCTTTAGCTGTTAGCTGTTAGTAGAGGAGTGAGATAGAACAGATGAGTGAGAAGGAATGGTACTGGACATTAGTGAGGCTTGACCCGGCAGGGGGAAGTCGAGTGGATGAGATGCCTGCTGTTAAGGCGTTTTTCCAGCAACGACTTGATCCAACTTTAGAGCAAGATACAATTATCCAAAAACAGTTGATTGATCTGGCTAGAAATGGGGTAGAGACAAGCGATCACACTCTCGCCGAACTTTGTTTACGCTGTTTTATTTCTCATCAAATTGAACAGGTGTGCATTCAGTTAGAAACTCAGTTTGGGGAATACTACGGTTTCACTCGGTATGATTTGTTTGCCTTTGTTCTGGATGACGAGGGGAAGAATGAAAAGCAGAAGGCAGAGGGCAGAGGGCAGAAGGATTATCAACCTTTAGCAATGCAGATTTTAGAGAAGTTTGATCCCGATCGCGCCAGCCTGACAACTTGGACAACACGATTCGTGAAACAGCATCATGAACTGAATGCCTTTTTGCTGGAGCAGGGGTTATGCATGTTAAGTGATTGGGCGATTTTGAATGACACCAAGCCTAAGAAACTGCAACGTGTCCTGACCCAATTCCATCATTTAACTGAGCAGGAAGTTCAACAGGCAATAGTTTTACTGGAAAGCTACCATGCGGTTTATCGGCGTGATCGCATCTTGCAGGGGCAGAAGGGAGCCTGTGAGCCTCCAACGATGGCACAGCTTCAAGAAATCAGCAACCTCCTTCAGCAACACATCCCTCGCTCTCTCCCTCCCGATGCAGTTTTGACTCGGCTCACGGTTTTAGCAACTCGCTTACGGCAATATCGGATCTCTGTGGGAGGAGGCAAACCACCCAGCCAATCCCTTGATCAACCTGACACTCCTCTACTTGACAAATTGAGTCGCGAGTCAAATCAGTCAAGGGATGACGAGCCTCAGACTGAGTTTCTGCAAACTTATCGCCAACAATTTTTAGGATGTTTGGAACATGCCTTACAGCAAGTCGTGAGCGATCGTCTGCAAGCGTTGAAATCGACTAAGCAGGAACACTTCCTCACAGCCCTGCAATTATTTCACTGCCAAAAGCTAGCGATGGGCGCGATCGCTCAACAGATTGGATTGAAAGCGCAGTTTCAAGTCTCTCGTTTATTGAAGCTGGATGAACTCCGAACGGATGTGCGCCATTGGATGCTTCAATGCTTACGCAGCTCCATCAAAAGTACAGTGCTTAATTACGTCGAACCAGACAAGCTAGATCAAATCGATCATCAAATTGCCGTAGCTCTGGAAGAGCAAGTTAATGATTTGATCCAAAAAGATCAGGCAAGCTCCAAAACTCCAAAAAGCTATGTTTCAGACAATTTATTTGCCCAGAAGCTTTGCCAATACCTGGACACATTATCAGTTGCATGAGGTTGTTATGAATTCAATGGATATTTCAGATTATTTGGAGACGTTACCATCAAGGGCGATCGCCCTCACAGAGAACCAGCTTAAACAAGCCAGACAACAAAGCCAATCTATTCCTGACCCCGCCCAACAATGGCAAACGTATTTGAATGCACTCGCTTTGTCCGGCTTTGAGCAATGGTTATATCAAAGAGCCAGCGATATTTCAATCCACTCATCACAACACTCGATGATGTATGCATCTAGAGTGCTTCCAGTAATTTACAACATTACTATTAATGATTTCAAAGTTTGTCTCATTCCAGTTGAGAGCTACCCAGATGAAGTAGAGCTACCCAGTATCGTAATGACTTCTCCTGAACTTGCCTCTCATTTTTATATCACTGTTGCTATCTACGAAGAACAATCCCAGGTTGTTGTTGATCGCTTTCTCCGTTATGACCAACTAACCACTCAACTGCGATCGCAGCAACCTGATACCGATGGTCTGTATACCCTTTCGATCAATCAATTTGAGCCTGATCTCGATCGTCTCCTTCTGTACCTGCGCTGCTCCCAACCCGCCGCCATTCCCCTAACAGCCATTA
Source organism: Leptolyngbyaceae cyanobacterium bins.302 (assembly GCA_033764965.1). Classification (GTDB taxonomy): domain Bacteria; phylum Cyanobacteriota; class Cyanobacteriia; order Leptolyngbyales; family Leptolyngbyaceae; genus JSC-12. Next base: position 11,649 of record JANRIN010000101.1, read on the forward strand.
GCCAACAGCCAACAGCTAACCTCCAACAGCTAACCGCCCCACTCATCAACGTCCGGCGCTGGCTCCAAAACGAGCTAGACGAACTGGCACAACAACTTGCCTGGGTGCTGCTGCCTCCCCTAGCTCTGGAAGATGCGATGCGATTGACTGCCAGAGTTGTCAATCAACCCACACCGCAAGAAAGTTTTGAGAGTGTGATCAAACAACTGGTGCGAGATGGCATGACCTTACCTGCTGATGCCCGTGTTGCTTATCAAGATTTGGATGTCGGTCAAGTGGCAGCTCGACTCTACGCGATCGCAGGTACCCTTCCCCCTGATCCAACACCCGAATGGACACTGTTGCTCATCCTGGGACCGCGATCGCAGACCCCACTACCCCGTGATACCCAGCTTCAAATCAGTGCCGCTGACACACCTTTGACTCAGCAAACCCTGACCCAACAGGATAATTATCTTTATGCCAAAGTCATTGGCAGTTTAGAAGAACAATTTTGGGTCACAATCACTGTTCCAAATCGTGATGCAGTAACCTTACCGCCGTTTGTCTTTCAAACTAATAGCTAACAGCCATAAACTATGTCCTCGTTTCGTCTCAAAGTCTGGCATATTGAACAAACCTGCGTGTTTGAACTGTCCTGGGGGAAAGGGCGGCAACTCACTGCGAAATTGCCGTTTCCTAACACCTTAAAGACTCACTACCAACGCTGGCAATCAGCCTACATGGAGTTCTACAAGTCCCAGGAATTTCAGGAGTCTACCCTGCGGGCAAGAGTCGATATGAGTGGCACAATGGCAACGCCTGCGATCGATTGGCGTGCTCGATTAGTGCAAACAGAGGCGGAATTGACCTCAGAATTTCATCATTGGCTCAGTAGTGCTGACTTGTTTAAGATTCGGAAAGAAATCGCATCGAGTAGACAACAAGCCATCATCGAAGAAAATCATTCAGCAGCTTCTCCAATTGATGTTTTTCTCACTTGTGATTCTCTAGAATTGGAGCGACTACCGTGGGAAACCTGGGAGATCGGCACGGACTTTGCGGCTCCAAACACAATTCGCTTAGTCCGGACTCCTGCCAATATTGAGGCTGAAACAGAACCCTCCAGACGCAAGGGAAAAATGCGAATTCTTGCTGTTTTAGGAGATGATACGGGCTTAAACTTTCAAACTGAGCGAGATGCTCTAACGAACTTAAATTCTTTAGCAGATATCACTTTTATTGGTTGGCAAAAGGGAAAAGCAACAGAACATCTACTGGAGGATATTCAACAGGCGATCGCGAACCCCAATGGGTGGGACATCTTGTTTTTTGCCGGACACAGTAACGAAACAAATCTCACGGGTGGGGAATTGACCATCTCCCCCAATCAATCCATCTTAGTCAGTGAAATTGCACCTCAGTTACTTCTGGCAAAACAGCATGGCTTACAGTTTGCAATCTTCAATTCCTGTCAAGGCTTAAGTATTGCCAATTCATTGATTAGCTTAGGTCTGGGACAGGTCGCCGTCATGCGTGAACCGATTCATAATCGTGTTGCCCAAGAATTTCTGGTGCGTTTCCTGCGGCAAATGGCGACCTATCAAGATGTCCAGGATGCTCTCCGTTCCACCTGCCAATCGTTCAAGTTAGACAAAAATCTCACTTATCCCTCTGCTTATTTAATTCCTTCCCTATTTCGCCATCCGGACTCCATTTCCTTTCGGCTCAAACCCTTTGGCTGGAAAGAGAAGCTAAAACAGTGGATGCCCACAAAAGTAGAGGCGATCGCCCTATCAATGCTCGTTGCTGTAAGCCTTGCTCCACCCGTACAGCGCTGGTTATTGGAACAGCGGGTCTTCATGCAAGCCGTTTACCGTCAGTGGACAGGGCAAATCAACACAGCCTCTACGCCCCCTATATTGCTGGTGCAAATTGACGATCGCTCCCTGCAAAAGGCACGCATTGCGGATCCAGTTCCCATGCGACGGGATTACCTGGCAAAACTCGTCAATCAGTTATCTGCTCTTGATGCCAGAGTCATTGGCATTGATTTTTGGTTGGATCGTCCCCATGCAGAAGATCCACAACTGCGTAAGGCGCTAACCTCTGCAATTCAGCGGCAACAGTCCTGGTTTGTATTTGTGGTGCATGAAAGTGAACGACGAGAATGGCTCATGGTGACTCCAGATGTAGCTCAACCCACTTGGAGCTTGCAGGGGGACGGCACTATTCCCCTCTGGCACCTGAGACTGCTCCCCTGGCAAGATTCGACTCCACAGCCGTTCGGATATTTGCTGGCAACAACTTATCGATTGCAAACTGAGGCTTTCAAGGCAAATCCCGATTTGCAACTCCCTTCGCCCAATCTGGACAATCAACAGGATTTGTTGTCCCAGGTAAGAGCTGTAACAGCGAAAGCGATGCCAATGAATCAACAACCTTTAACAACTGACGAGATGAGATTACAACCGGTAACGGCGTTTTCTTATCTGTTGCAGCAACGCTGGCTCCAGCCCATGCTTGATTTTTCCATTCCTCCAGAGCGGGTTTATCGCTCAATTTCAGCGTGGCAACTGCTGGAGCAACCAGAATTTGTCCTGCGATCGCTGGGGTCAACCTCCTTCGAGTCCCAACTTGTGGTGATTATGGCGGGCGGTTACAGTGAAGCTGGAGGGGGCTACCGGGGTGAAGATAATTTTCCACTTCATCCAGCGATCGCCTACTGGCGCAGCCAACAAACTCCCCCTAGCGACAATCCGAACCTTCCTGGTGGTGAAGTTCACGCCTATATGACTCACCATTACTTGAACCATCGCTTTGTCATTCCTATTCCTGATGTTTGGGTCGTGCTAGCAGTCATTCCAATTGGCAAAGGCTTGGCGTTATTGCTGGCAACCCACCAGAGCCAACGGTGGAGCCTCATTCTGGTAGGTACTACTGTTGCCTACGGGTTGATCAGTTTGCAACTCTATCTTACTCCAGGTGTTCTCTTACCCTGGTTGTTGCCGTCTACAACCGTCTGGACTTATGCATTACTGACATTCATGAGGAGGAATCATGTTCAACGTTAGAGGTTTACTATCCAGCGGCTTGTTGGCTCTGCTGGCGATCGCTCCTTCTGGGCAGCAGCAACCTGCACCCGTTTCGGCTCAGTCTATGATGGCTCAAGCTCAGGCATCCTGGAAGGGCCTCGTGGATACCATTTTTGGACGCAAGGAGCCACGCGATTCTGGACCTATCCGCCGAGGCGGTCCTAGACCCCCGGATTTGTGCTGGGTTACCCCAACGGACAAAGTTTGGACGCTTCGTCCATCTTTGGTGTGGTTGGGGAGTGGTCAACTAGTGAGTGTGCGCCCAAAGGGAGAAGAAACAGTTTTATGGCAACCGATCGCATCCACGCAGAAAGATATTGTACAGCAAATGTCCACTCGACACGTTCTGGTGTCCCAAATACAGTTGCAACCGGGCGAGTATGAGTGGCTCTTTTTTGACCCCACTACGCGATCGCTGAAGTTACGAGTCCCGTTTCAGGTGTTAGGTGGCAGGGAGCGTGCCGTTATTACGACTGCTCTGGCAGAACTAGAGACCCAATTGAAGACAACCCGATCCGGAGCAGAGGAAATCGCTCTACAACAAGCGAACTTCTTTGCCCAACGCCAACTGTGGTCAGATGCCTTACAAGCAGTTTACTCCGTAAAGAGTCCTTCCACAGAACTGCAACGAGTCGCTGAAAGGATTGAAACCGAGATTTGCAAACCGAGTAAGTAGCTGTTCGCTTACAGCTTTCAACTCTCAGTTTTGTAGTTTTTGGGCTATTAAACAGGCTACTTGCTAATCGTTTGACTGACTTATCGGGGGCGAAACAGGAAGCATTATGAAGTTGCGAAACTGTTCAACACCCAAGCCGAAATCGCCTGACAAAGCTCAAGCACTGCGTCAGGCGATGTTAACTACGAAACAAAGTTATCCCGATCCGCTCAACTGGGCAGCTTTCACCCTGATTGGCGAAGCAGAGTAGTGATTCTCCTATGGCAATTTCATCAAAATGATCCGCTGTGGCTCAGTGGACGCATTCTGGTCAACCCGAACGGATTCTGCAATCTGCCGTAAACGTGTTGCGTTAGGAATTGGGCTACTGTCTGAAATTGGTATCCGGGAAATTTCAATCGGTTGCAATTTGGGTGATGTCTTGTCAGTCCCTTGTTTCGTTCCAGGCGAAATCACAGACGCGGGTTGAGTGCTCGAATTGATTGGGCAATCTACTGCCGCGATCGCTTCATTTGCTTGAGCAGGATTTTCAGTGGAAAGTGCTAATGCAACTGCGCCTTGTCCAACCAGAGCCAACACGATAGAAAGAGAGGTAATCAGTGACGTTTTCATGAGGGTATCCTTTTCTGGGTTACACTCCCATATCCATCTCTGCTAAAACAACATATGCAATGATTAAGCATCTTCCTCCAAATCAAGGAAGAATCTCCTAAAATCGATCAACCACTCATTGCAAATAGCAAATTAATCCCTTCTGCATATGTTCTTATTGGTGGGAGAGATAAATCCTTGAACACACTCAAGGATTCACAATCATGGCGCTCAAGCAACTTGCATTCTCAGTTTGTGCTGCACTTTTGACTGGAAGTATGGTTTCTGCTTTGGCTCCGACGGCTGAAGCTTACACTAGCCGTTCAATGACTTCTACTTTGATTCAGGGCACTGCCAAAGAACTGGCTCAAACCAACCAGGAGCAACAAGCAGAACAATGGTTTAACCAGGGTTGGAAATTGATTGACGCAGGCAACCCTGAACAAGCGTTGGCACTGTTCGATCGCGTTTTGAAACTGTACCCCAATCATGCACTGACGTTGACTGGACGAGGGCAGGCATTGTACGACATGAATCGGTATCAAGACTCATTGGCAGCGTTCAAACAGGCACTGAAATTGAATAACCAATTAGTGGGTGCCTGGATTGGGTTAGGCAATGCCTTGGATGAAACGGGACAACCGCAAGCCGCTCTCAATGCCTACGATCAGGCGATTAAGCTGCAACCCCAGAATGCGATCGCCTGGTATAACAAAGGCGTGACTCTGGGCAGATTGAAGCAATACAAAGACGCGATCGCGGCTTATGATCAGGCAATCAAGATCGAACCAAAGTATGAATCTGCCTGGTTCAACCGGGGCGTAATGCTGGCAAATCTGGAACGCTTTCAGGAAGCGATCGTGGCATTCAACGAAACGCTGAAGATTAACCCCGATAACCAGAAAGCTCAACAAAACCGGGACATTTTGCTCCGCAAGGTCGGACAGGTGCCGCGAGGAAATTCAACTGTGACGGTGCGATAGAGTTTCAACGTCCGGCATTGAGAACGGCTGCTGCCGTGAGGTTAAGGGTTGGAAACTGGGGCGATACGATCGCCTGATCGCCCTGGTAAACTTGCTCCTCATACATGCCATCGACCCATTCCAGCACCGTGACCTTCTGGGCGATCGGGTCCACAATCCAATATTCAGGAATCTGCCGTCCGGCATACTCGGTGCGCTTATAGCGATAATCCCGGTTTTCTTGCTTCGGGCTAACCACTTCTACAACCAAGCGTGGTGGTGGCATATCGTGAGTAATCATGTATTGGCTGGCTCCAGCTAATGCTGTTGCTGCCTCTTCCGACAAAACCACTAAATCTGGCTGTCGTGCCGTCACCCGATACCCGCTGACTGCAATTTGTGCCCCAATGCTCAAACAGTAGTAAGGAATGCCGCTTTGCAGAAAGTGGGCAAACAAGAAGGAAGCGATTTGGTGATTGAGGACACTTTCGGGAGGCATGGCAATCAGTTCCCCGTTGACCAGTTCATAGCGGGTATCGGTGCCATCGTCATAGTTTAGATAGTCCTCAAGGGTCATGGGTTTTGGGGCAACAGACATGGCTCTTACTCACTGGTGGAGTGAACGACTAACGGAAGAATGCAGCAACCGTGCAACTGAATCCCGGAAGCAAGGGTGAGGTGATTTCATCATCTGTGAGCAGGGTGGCGACCAGTTCCAGTATTGCCCGCTGCCGTCGAAAAATCTGGACTTGGCGTAACCGTGAATGTTGTTGGGTAGGAGAGAAGAGCATCACTGCCCCTCTCCCCCCGCAGAACCGGACTTGATAGTTTCCCCTCATCCGGCTCAAGCCTCCTGCAACTCAGATGATGTTCTCTTTGTACCATGCACCTGCTGGTGACAGGC
>JANRIN010000171.1:0-25073 GCA_033764965.1 Leptolyngbyaceae cyanobacterium bins.302
TGCATTCCACTGGATTCATTACTTACTACCAGCGTAGGCGGGGTACTTGACCCGGTTACGTGACGATGGGGAGAAGGATGTCCCCAGAGAGGCACTCCTCTCAGTCAGAAGGCGCAGCTTTCACGTCGCACCAACAATCCAATACTCCGAGATCTCTCGTGCCGCGTATTCAGTGCGCTTATATCGGTAGTCACGAGTGCGGTTGGTTGCCCCAGGGCTAACGATTTCAATCACTAAGGCGGGGGGTGGCATATCGCGGGTTAAGGTGTTGCGGCTACGACCCTCCAGGGCAGTTCTTGACTCTTCTGTATGAACGGCTAAGTCAGGCAGACGACAGGTTGCTCTGCGTCCAGTCACCTCAATTTCCAGATCTTTGTAAGCAATCAGCGTGAATGGGAAGAATTTCAGCAGTTCGATCAGCAAAAAACGGGCTAAATCGCAATTTGTGAGACTTTCTGGTGGCATCTCAACCCGTGCTCCATTGACCAGTTCGTAATGGGTGTCCGTGCCATCGTTGTGGGCAAGATACTCGTCCATCGTCATCAGGCTTGGCAAAGTAGAGGGCTGATTCATGCGATCGTCCTCAGCTTCTAAGATTCACTCGGAATTTTTCGACCAGGGTATCGCGAACTTTTTGTTGGACTGGTTCAATCACCTCATCAGTAAGAGTACGATCGTCCGCTCGATACACTAACCGAAATGCCAGACTGCGCTGACCTTCAGGGACATTTTTGCCGCGATATTCATCAAATAGCTCAACAGATTCCAGCAGCGTGCCGCCGACTTTGCGGATGGTGCGATCGATTTCCGCCACCGAGAACTGAGTTGGGACGAAAAAGGCAATGTCGCGATCGGAGGCAGGATAGGCAGAGTAGGGTTTGTAAGTCGGCACCAGCACCGCATCTTGATCCAGATTGCTCATTAGCACGTTCAGATCCAGTTCAAAAGCGTATACCTCATCGGGAAAACCCCGCTCCAAGCGCAACTGGGGATGGAGTTGTCCAAATGTTCCCAACCGCGTGCCCTTAATCCACAGCGAGGCAGTGCGACCGGGATGCAGGCGATCGTCGCGGCGATCGGGTTGGTACTCAATCACTAAACCCAGCCGTTGAAACACGCTTTCTAACAAACCCTTTGCCTCGTACCAGGTCAGGGGTTGATCTCGCCCGCTCTGCGCCCACTTACCCTGAGTCGGGTCGCCCCCAAAGATGCCTGCCAGGGATTCTGCTTCGCTCAAGCCATCTTCTTCAGACCAGAAAATGTGCCCAATCTCAAAGCCGCAAAGGGCACCATTGCCCTGTTCCAGGTTGTACTGGAAGGCATCAATTAAGCCAGACAGTAAATCAGTTCGTAGGGCAGAATAATCGGGGAACATCGGATTTCGCAGCACAATCTGGCGTTCCTGCCCTGGTTTTGTTAGGGAATAATGTTCCAGTTCTGTGAGTCCTGCGGCTCGAAACACCTCCCGCAATTTGCGACTAAGGGCTTGTTCAACTGACAAATAACCCGGCTCGGTTTTGTCGGGGAGAGTTTCGCAGAAATTGTTGTAACCATAGAGACGGGCAATTTCTTCAATCAAATCAATTTCCCGCTCCAGATCGCGGTAGCGGTAGGGCGGCACCGTCACTTTCCACGCGCCTGCTTCATCCAGGATAGACACCTCGCAGCCCAACGCTTTGAGGATGCGCTCAATTTCAGCCGCTTGCAACTCGCCCACATCATCCCCAACCTGAACTGGTCCGAGGATTTGGTTGATGCGATCCAGCCGCAATTCTACCGATCGCGTCATAACGACCCCACCACGGGCATCAGCAGTGGCTTGAGTTGCGATGCTGCCTCCTGCCAGTTGGCTAATCAGTCCCAACGCTCGACGGCAGGCAAGACTGAGTTCAGCTTCGTTGATGCCTCGCTCATATCGGGCAGAAGCTTCGGTACGGAGACCCTGCGATCGCGCCGAGCGGCGGATGGTGGCTGAGTCGAACAGAGCCGCTTCCAGCATCAAGTTTTGGGTTTCAGCATGAACTTCAGTTGCTTCCCCGCCCATCACTCCTGCCAGAGCAACGGGTTTGTCGTTGGCAGTAATTAGCAGTGCCTGATCGCTGAGAGTGCGCTTTTGAGCATCCAATGTCGTGAAGATTTCGCCAGAAACGGCAAATCTTACGCCAAGTTGTAAGGCATCATCTCCGCCCACGGTTTGCAGTCGATCGCGATCGAAGGCATGGAGTGGTTGCCCCCATTCCAGCAAGATATAGTTCGTAACATCTACCACGTTGTTGATGGGACGGATGCCAGACGCTTGCAGTCGTTGTTGCAGCCAGGTGGGGGAAGGGGCGATCGTCACCTTTTCAATCACGGTGCCGATGTAAGTAGGGCACGCCTGCGGTTCCGAAATTTTGAGCGTTAACGCTGCTGTAGTAGCGGGAATGGCGAGTTCTGGCGGTTGAGGAAGACGGAGAGCGGCTCCCGTCAACGCCACAATTTCTCGTGCAATCCCCACCAGGCTTAAGGCATCCGCCCGGTTTGCGGTGGACGTGAGATCTAAAATTACGTCATCCAAACCCAACAACGGACGCACATCCATTCCCGGCTGCAAGCCATCGGTTGGCTCAAAGCTATGAATTCCCGCCGACTCCTTCGCCAAACCTAATTCGGCTAACGAGCAAATCATTCCGGCTGAAGCAACTCCTCGCAATTTGGCAGGCTTGATTTTGAGTCCAGTGTCTCCCACTTTCGGCAAAAACGTTCCCAGCGTTGCCACAGGCACAAACAACCCTGCTTTGACATTGGCAGCCCCACAGACGATTGTTGAAGGTTCAGCCGCGCCAATATCCACCTGGCACACACTCAACTTATCCGCGTTGGGGTGCTGTTCTCGCTCCAACACACGACCCACTACCACCCCATCTGCCCAGGTGCGGCGGTCTTCAATCTCTTCCACTTCAAAGCCTGCCATCGTCAGCGTATCTGCTAACTCTGCTGCCGTCATCTTGATGTCAACCAGTTCTCGCAACCAGTTCAAAGAAATACGCATGGATGCCTTTAGCCCAACTACATCAGCCCAACTATTCTATCTCCCTTCCTCCCCTCCTTCCCCTTTCTGCGTTCTTCCTCTCCTCCTTCAGTTAGGATTAAACAACGATCCCTGTTAGAGATTGCCTGAAAACGGGCAAGTTAAGAGCATAGCGGTGTATTCTGACGATTAGCTGGAATCAGTGAATGTATGGGTACTTACCATTCCTTGACGCGAATTCGATTGCAGCTTTAGTAATTCTTCAAACAATTTCCCGGAGGACTAACACCCTAATCTGGCGATTCTATTTGGATAATAGAACTATCGCCCCCCTGTTCCAGCATATTGATGAAAGAGCGAGTGAAGCTGAATGAGCTACTGCTTGAACCCAGCCTGTCCCAGTCCACAAAACCTTACCCACACTGAACTGTGTCAGGCTTGTGGTTCTAAACTGCTGTTGCGCGATCGCTACTGCATTATTCAGGCGCTTGGACAGGGTGGTTTTGGAGCAACCTTTCTCGCTGCTAATGTGAGTTTGCCGGGTCAGCCCAACTGCGTCATCAAGCAACTCCGCCCCAACGCCAGCGCTCCCCATGTGATGGATATGGCGCGAGAACTCTTTCGACGGGAAGCGGAAACCCTCGGTCGGATTGGAACCCATCCCCAAATTCCCTCCCTGCTGGATTATTTTGAAGAGAACGAAATATTCTATCTAGTCCAGGAATATATCAGCGGGTCTACGCTTCAGCAAGAAGTGAAGCGGGACGGTCCCTTAAGCGAGTTGCAAGTGAAGCGATTTTTGGGAGAGGTGTTGCCGCTGCTGGACTACGTGCATCAGAGCCGAGTCATTCATCGAGACATCAAGCCTGCTAACATGATTCGCCGCAACCAGGATCAGAAACTGGTGTTGATTGATTTTGGGGCAGTGAAGTATCAGAATGCTCAACAATCGTCCTCTGCCTCCGATCAAACAGCGCTGACCTCCTACGCGATCGGCACTCCTGGCTTTGCTCCCCCCGAACAAATGTCCATGCGTCCGGTGCCCGCCAGTGATATCTACGCCCTTGGGGTCAGTTGTGTCTATTTGCTGACTGGCAAATCTCCCAAAGAACTGGATTACGACCCCACTACGGGAGAACTCGTTTGGGAGAAGCACGTTCATGCCAGTGCCGAATTCATTAAAGTGCTGTCTAGAATGTTGGAAATCTCCGTCAAGCAGCGCTATAAGACGGCAGAAGAAGTTTATCGAGCACTCGACCTGGTGGATCATGTTGAAGACCTGGCAGGCGGGATGAATAACGTGGGCGCGAGAAACAGCGTGAGTTCGCGCAAAGGGCATGATTATGGGGCGGGTCCAGATACCGGAGGATCTCCTTCCTCGCCTCAAGCCCGACTAGCCATGCAAATTCGTAGTCGTCAAAGCCGTCCTGATTCCTTGGGGATGCACTCTGGTTTGAGCCGTACCCGTGGCATCGATTCCAGCCGCTTGGGATCCGGCATTGCATCTCGTGGCAGAAATTCAGCCGGACGCGCAAAGGACACTGGAGAAGAGAAAAAGAAAGTTCCCGTGCGGTTAGATGCGGAGGGGTTACAAAACTATTACATCAAGGGCAAAAGAGATTTCACCAGTCACGATTTGCGATCGCTATCTTTACCCAAGGCAAATTTGGCAGGTGCCAGCTTCCACCAATCCAACATGGGTAAGATCAACTTGCAAGGTGCCAACCTGCATAAAGCAGATTTTGGGCGTGCCAGCCTCACTAAAGCTATTCTGAAGGATGCTGATCTGAGAAATGCCTACCTGGGTTATGCCGATCTGGAAAGTGCTGACTTGCGCGGCGCGAACCTGAGCGGGGCTTACTTGCTGAATGCTAACCTGCGAGGCGCAAATTTGTGTGGCGCGAACCTATCCGGTGCCCGCATGACCGAAGAACAACTGGCAATGGCTCGGACGAATTGGCTCACTGTGCGACCTAGCGGGAAGCGCGGGATCTGGTGAGCAAGGAATGAGGTCAAAAGATGCAACTAAGGAGACTTCCAATCAAGAACTTACCTTCATCGTAGGATGGGCAAAGGGTCTTGACCGTGCTCATCCCAAGGCAGTTGGCAGATGGGCACTCAGGCTTTGCCCGTCCGACCTGGGTATTTTGTTTGCTAGAAATCTCCTGAAATGTCTTAAATCTTAATAAGGAAATGCCATTGAAGTTTGCATACTGGGCATCATAGGCAGCAGCGAGTGGATTTTCCCGGAGAATTGGAACGATGGGCAGACCGCGTAAGGACATTCAGCCGGGTCGCAGTTTCCCGTTAGGCGCAACCGTTTATCCAGATGGGGTGAATTTCTGCATCTATTCCAAAAGTGGAGAGGCGATCGAGCTTCTACTGTTTGATGCCCCAGATGATCCCAAACCCAGTCGGGTCATTGCCTTCGACCCGAAACAGAATCGCACTTTTTACTACTGGCACATTTTCGTTGCCGGAATTCAAGCTGGACAAGTCTACGCCTACCGCGTTTACGGTCCCTACGCGCCAGAGAAAGGACATCGGTTTGATGGTGAAAAAGTGCTACTCGACCCCTACGCTAGAGCCGTGGTTGGCTGGGAACACTACAGTCGAGAAGCGGCAATTCGTCCGGGGGATAACTGCGCTCAGGCATTGCGGAGCGTTGTGTTTGACCCCACAACTTACGATTGGGAAGGCGATGTGCCGCTGGGGATTCCCTACTCCAAAACTGTGATTTATGAGATGCACGTTGCCGGATTCACAAGACATCCAAACTCCGGCGTGGAAGAGGCGAAACGGGGTACCTATGCCGGATTGATTGAGAAAATTCCGTATTTGAAATCTCTAGGCATTTCGGCGATCGAACTGATGCCAATCCATGAATTTGATGAACAGGATGCCCGTCCCGGCTTACGAAATTATTGGGGTTATAGCACCCTTGCCTTTTTTGCTCCCCATCGGGCGTATAGTTCATCGAAATGTCCTTTAGGCGCGGTGAATGAGTTTCGGGACATGGTGAAGGCATTTCACCAGGCAGGGATTGAGGTGATTTTGGATGTGGTGTTTAACCATACGGCGGAAGGAAATCACGAAGGTCCGACCCTTTCGTTCAAAGGCTTGGAAAATCGAGCGTACTACATTCTGGAGAAAAACCCTGCCTACTACAGCAACTACAGCGGTTGTGGCAACACCGTAAAAGCCAACCATGAAGTCGTCACGCGACTCATTCTGGACTGCTTGCGGTATTGGGTGGATGTGATGCACGTTGATGGTTTCCGGTTTGACCTGGCTTCCTGTTTGGCACGGGGCAAAACGGGACACCCCCTGGATGATCCACCGCTACTCTGGTCGATCGAGTCTGATCCGGTGCTGGCGGGCATCAAGATCATTGCGGAAGCCTGGGATGCGGGGGGACTGTATCAAGTGGGGTCATTTATTGGCGATCGCTTTGCCGAGTGGAACGGGCCGTTTCGGGATGACATTCGTCGCTTTGTCAAAGGCGATCCAGGCATGGTGGATGAACTGGCATCTCGCATTTTGGGCAGTCCAGATATCTACAAGCAACCCGATCGCGAACCCAACCGCAGCATCAACTTTGTCACCTGTCACGATGGTTTCACGTTGAACGATTTAGTTTCTTACAACGAGAAACACAACGAAGATAACGGAGAACAGAGTCGAGACGGAGCTAACGACAACAATAGTTGGAATTGTGGCGTAGAAGGCGAAACGGATGATCCAGCGATCGAGGCTTTGCGCCAGAAGCAAATCAAAAATTTGTTGACAACTTTGCTCATGTCTCAGGGAACGCCCATGTTGTTGATGGGAGATGAAGTGCGGCGATCGCAGCGGGGCAACAATAACGCCTACTGTCAAAATAACGAAATTAGCTGGTTTGATTGGAACCTGGTTGACCAACATCAGGACTTGAGGCAGTTCGTGACTGGAATGATTCACTTTATCCAGTCCCTGGAGTTGTTTCAGCACGAAGCCCTTTTAGATGTGCTGCCGAATAGTTCTGGCAAATCCTACAGCACCCATCAGCCCTATGTGGTGTGGCATGGCATCAAGCTAAACCAGCCCGATTGGAGTTATCACTCTCACAGCCTTGCTTTCAGCCTTTTCCATCCCGATGCAAAAGAGCATTTGCATATCATCTTGAATGCCTACTGGGAGTCATTAAAGTTTGAGTTACCCAGCCTGAAACGCGGAATCGTCTGGCACCGAATTGTGGATACCAGTCTTCCCGCTCCAGAGGATTTTCAGCCCGTCACAGAAGCGATGCGAGTAAAGGGTAGCCATTACCTGGTACACGATCGCTCCTCGATCGTGTTGATGGCGCTGCCCACCCGCAAACCATAATTAGCGATCGCATCTGCTTCCAGCTAAAGTCTCCATTAAAAAAGGTGAGCATCACTGCCCACCCCATCTTCAATAAAAGGTTTTAAGCTTAGTAGCGATAACCGCCACTGTTGGTGCCGGGTTTGTGAACGATGAAACTCATCACCTGGCACTGCTTGATGTTGTCGAACGCCACGACACGGATGTAGCAGTTGCTGTACTCAGAGCGGCACTGTTGCACTTCGTTCAACACTTCTTGAGGAGAAGAGCAGTTGAATAAAGGCAGTTTCCACATGGTCCAGTAGTAGGTTTCAGCGTTGGAGTCTTCATTAAACTCAACGGCAGGATGGTAACCCTGATCAATGGTGTACTGGATCTGACGAGCAATTTGAGCATCGGTGAGCGGAGGCAAGTAAGAAAAAGTTTCGTACCGACGCTCTTTGGGCAGGGTTTTCATGGTTTCCTCAAGATAATAGTGAATTGGTCAGTGGTTAGTGGTCATTAGTCATTGGTGATTCACAAAGGACAAACGACTAATGACCGATGACTACTCATTCTTTTCTTCAGAACTAAATTCTTGTTCTGGATGGGTGTTTGAAGCGGTTGGATCAGTCTGCGTCATGCGTTCCAGTTGTTGGGTGCGTTGCTGAAGATTGGCTTGCTGAATCCCCGATCGCAGCATTTCTGGCAGGTATTCTGCAACTTCCTCTGCAATGTGTTCCCGGACGGTCAGGAGGCGAAAGGCTAATCGCTGCTCTTCGTGAAAAAGCGCTTGGAGATAAGCTTCGCTGTCCTGAATACTGTGCCGATGAGAAAACTGGCGTAACCAGTAGGCTCGTTTCGGTTCAGTTTCGTCTAACTGGGCGATCACAAGCCGCAACGCTTGATAGGTCATGTAACTCACCAGCGTTTTAGTTGTATCTTTCGCAATCTGCTTCAAATCCATGAGGAAATTGGGGATTTTGGATTATGGGATTTTGGATTAAGAATCTTTGTAAACCCAAAATCCAAAATCCGCCACCTCAAATCATCAGACGGTATCAACCGCTTCAAATTCGAACTTGATTTCCTTCCACAGCTCGCAAGCAGCAGCCAATTCAGGCGACCAGCGGCACGCTTCGCGGATGATGTCTCCACCTTCCCGCATCAGGTCGCGACCTTCGTTCCGAGCCTGAACGCAAGCTTCCAACGCAACACGGTTAGCGGTTGCACCAGGCGCATTACCCCAGGGGTGACCCAGAGTTCCGCCACCGAATTGCAGCACGGAGTCATCACCGAAAATATCCACTAGAGCAGGCATATGCCAAACGTGGATACCACCAGAAGCCACCGCCATCACTCCGGGCATCGAAGCCCAGTCTTGGGTGAAGTACACACCACGAGAGCGGTCTTGCTCAACATAGTTCTCCCGCAACAGGTCGATGAAGCCAAGGGTGATAGCTTTGTCGCCTTCCAACTTACCGACGACCGTACCCGTGTGGATGTGGTCACCACCGGACATCCGCAAGCACTTCGCCAGTACGCGGAAGTGAATCCCGTGGTTCTTTTGGCGATCGATCACAGCGTGCATGGCGCGGTGGATGTGCAGCAATAAGCCATTGGCGCGGCAGTACTTTGCCAGGGTGGTGTTGGCGGTGAAACCAGCGGTCAAGAAGTCGTGCATGATAATGGGCATTTCCAATTCCTTGGCATATGCAGCACGCTCCAGCATTTCTTCGCAGGTGGGAGCAGTCACGTTTAAGTAGTGACCCTTAATTTCACCCGTTTCAGCCTGAGACTTGTGGATCGCGTCGGCAACGAACAGGAAGCGATCGCGCCAGCGTTGGAAAGGCTGAGAGTTGATGTTTTCGTCGTCTTTGGTGAAGTCCAGACCGCCACGTAGACACTCGTAAACGGCACGACCGTAGTTCTTAGCGGACAAACCGAGCTTGGGCTTGATGGTGCAACCCAGCAAAGGACGACCGTACTTGTTGATCTTGTCGCGTTCTACCTGAATCCCGTGAGGAGGACCCTGGAAGGTCTTCAAGTAAGCAACGGGAATCCGCAAATCTTCCAGACGGAGAGCTTTCAGGGCTTTGAAACCAAACACGTTACCAACCAAGGAGGTCAACAGGTTGGTGACAGAGCCTTCTTCAAACAGATCCAAAGGATAAGCGATGTACGCGATGAACTGATTGTCTTCACCGGGAACGGGTTCGATGTCGTAGCAACGACCCTTGTAGCGATCTAGGTCGGTCAGGAGGTCAGTCCACACTGTCGTCCAGGTTCCGGTGGAAGATTCGGCTGCAACCGCTGCGGCTGCTTCTTCGTAAGGAACACCAGGTTGGGGTGTAACGCGGAATGCCGCCAAAATATCCGTATCTTTTGGTGTGTAATCGGGGGTGTAGTACGTTAAACGATAATCCTGTACACCCGCCTTGTACCCAGCTTTGGTCTGGGTTCGAGTCTGCGCGTAAGACATAATCTCCCTTCCTGTGAATTCGTCAGTAATATCGCGATCGAATGCGTCTCAAAACAACTCAAACACTTGCATTCGAGTCGCTTTGAAAAGCTTGACAAGTTGCCCTATGCCGTTTAGGAAAATTAGCCTTTAAACCCGGAAGATCCCGAAGCTTAAAGCATTTGAACTAAATTCAACCTATGTTTTAGGACGTGTCTAAGATGACTATATCAGTATTGAGATAAGCAGGACTTTAGTTCTTCTGTTTAGTTAAATAAACAATAATTATGAAATAAGTATTAAAATTAGGCGTTGTAAAAGTTGGCGATTGAGTTGAAGGTTAGCTCAACCCACCAACTTTTTCTTTTGCGGAAAACAACCCTCTCAGCCCCAGTTATTGCTGTGGCTGGATGACAACAGGTATGATCTATGTCGATCTGGTTTTTTTAATCTATGCGAAACGAAATCTTACGGAAAGAGCAGGAATTTCACGATCGTTGGGCTTCAGTTATTGATGTAGATGGAATTCGCGTAGCGGACTACTTTGAAGCCTGCACCGCTCCCGAAAACCGCTTTATTTTGAGACAACTGGGCGACGTGCAGGGCAAGTTTTTGCTTGATTTAGGCTGTGGAGCTGGTGAAAATAGCGTGTATTTTGCCATGAAAGGGGCAGATTGTGTTGCTTCTGATTATTCTCCTGGCATGGTGGATGTTGCGCTGAAATTAGCCGAAAAAAATCACGTTCAGATTCAGGGAAAAGTCATTAATGCTATGGATATTGACTATCCCGACAACACATTTGATATTGTTTACGCCTCGAACTTGTTGCATCATATTCCTAATCCAGAAATCACCATTCAAGAAATCCATCGCGTGCTAAAACCCGGTGGTAAGATGTGCTTCTGGGACCCGCTTAAACATAATCCAGTGATTAACGTGTATCGCCGTATGGCTACCGAAGTTCGCACGGATGACGAAACACCCCTGGATATCAATATCGTCAACTTTGTTCGATCGCGCTTCTCCCAAACCAATTACGACACCTTTTGGATTGCAACGCTCTGGATCTTCCTCAGTTTTTACTTGATTGAGAAAGTGAATCCCAACGAGGAACGTTACTGGAAGAAGATTATCGTGGAGCACGATCGCCTGCAACTCACCTACCGCCGACTGGAAAAACTCGATGCGATGCTCAAACAGATCCCTGGCATGAGACGCATGGCATGGAACTTGGCGATCGTTGCAACGAAGTAAGCATTAACGATGTAACGTAGGTGGAAATCGCCTGAGCATCCTGACCGCAGCTACCTTGGGTTTACTCTTCTCGCTGAACACCCCGCACAATCCGAGAGAGTTCGGATTTTTCATCTACAGCAATACGGGTGGGTGAACCGCTGATGATACCTTCAAAGTTGCGGAAAGAGTCTCTAATTTCGGGACCATGATCGTTAATGCTGTATTCTCGAATGCCCTTATCGTGCCAGGAACCACGCATTTTGAAGACGTTAATAGCACGGGACATTTCACCCCGAATTTCCACATACTGCAGCATCAGGATAGTGTCAGTGATAGTAGAGATGTGGGAATCGGTGATGGAGTGGGATCCCATAAACTGGTCGGTTGTGTTGGTGAAGAATCCAGTGATTTCTTCTTGCTTGGCAAATCCGGTTACACCAATCACAAACTGACGAAACGCATTGTTGCTGACACCCCGCGCCATAGCAGAGAGCGAGTCGATCGCAATCCGAGCTGGCTTGAATTCTGCAATTTCAGACTTGATGATTTGTAAATGGTCTTCTAATCCGGCGGACTCTGGATAAGCGCACAGGATTTTGAGTAGCCCCTGCTGTTCTAGCTCCTCAAAATCAATGCCCCAGGAGTAAGCATTGCGGGATAGTTGGGCACGAGATTCTTCGTAAGCAAATAGCATGGCGCGTTCTCCCCGCACACAGCTATCTTGCAAGAACTTGCTGACCAAAAGAGTTTTGCCAGTTCCGGTGGCTCCGGTTGCCAGAATGATCGAATCTTTGAAAAATCCACCGCCGCACATTTCGTCCAGAGTTTTCACACCGGAAGACACACGAACATTGGACGATCGCTGGGTCAAACGCATCGCTCCCAATGGGAAGATGTTGACACCATGATTGGTAATGGTGAAGGGATACTCCCCTTTCATGTGGGTGGTGCCCCGCAGTTTGAGGACTTCGATCGTACGACGGCGGCGTTCTCCTTCCAGGACATTTCGCACGATCGTCACATTATCTGAAACAAATTCTTCTACACCAAAACGAGCAACGGGACCATATTCTTCCACTCGTTCGGTGGTCATGATGGTGGTTGCTCCAACTTGTTTTAGCCGCGCAACCAGACGAAAAATTTCGCGACGCACCACAGAAGCAGCATCGTATTGTTGAAAGACTGCGGTGACAGAGTCGATCGAGACACGTTTGGCTTTGTACTTGCGAATTGCGTACTGAATTCGTTCAATCAGGGCGGACAGGTCAAAATTGCCCACAACATCCTGCCCCTCAGGATCCGGAGAAGCATCCAGAATAAAAAGTTTTCCTTCATCAACAAGTTTTTGTAAATCCCAGCCGAAGCTTAAAGCATTTTTGATGATGTCGGCGGGGGATTCTTCAAAGGTGACAAAAACACCAGGTTCATCAAAAAAAACGATGCCATTGTAAAGAAACTGGACTGCCAGGAGAGTTTTGCCAGTCCCGGAAGTGCCACTTACCAGGGTTGTGCGACCAATGGGCAACCCTCCGTGGCTGATGTCGTCAAAGCCTTCGATCATC
Organism: Leptolyngbyaceae cyanobacterium bins.302; assembly: GCA_033764965.1. GTDB lineage: Bacteria > Cyanobacteriota > Cyanobacteriia > Leptolyngbyales > Leptolyngbyaceae > JSC-12. The sequence continues at coordinate 12,593 of JANRIN010000171.1, forward strand.
GTCCGAATTTTTTGAAGGCTTACTGCGGTCTGCCCGTTACCAGTTTCTGGATTAAGCTGATTCATGGTATTTGTTTTGGATTAATTCTATTCTCCCTGATCGGGTAGTTTATACCGTTAGAAAGATCCCATAGACATCCTTGATGGTCGGGAATTGGTTTACTCTGCGATCCCCCCTCGTGCATCTTCGTCTCGCAACTCTTCGTAGAGTAAGTCCAGTCCGATCAAAACTTTCTCCCGATCGGACAGGTCGCCAATAATTTTTCGCACGGGAGGCGGCAGGATTTTAGCCAAAGTGGGAGTCGCAAGAATTTTATCTTCCTCAGCGAGTTGAGGGTTTTTCAGCACGTCAATCACCTTCAAAGCATAAACCCCCTTGAACTCTTCTTCTAAGATCGTGTTGAGGGTTTTTAAGGCTCGGATAGAGTTAGGGGTGTTTCCGGCTACGTATAGCTTCAGAACGTATGTTTTCTTAAGGGGACTCATTTTTTCTTTAGCTGAACTGGTGATGAGCGGGAGATCTACCCGTGAAGCAGTTGAAGTGGGACCCACGGTCGCTAAGTTTCTCTGGGAATTGAGCGGCGATACATCTCACATAAATGAGCGATCGTGTCAATCAGGGTGAGCCGATAATCCAGGAGAATCTCTTCGCTACGCCCTTCTAATTTTAGCTGCTTAGAAAATTCGTCTATCAGTTCCATATGGATCTCAACCACTTGAGCGGCAGAAACATCTGTAAAGAAAACTGTGTTGACAAAATCATCAATACGCTGGTTCAACGTACCATCATCAGAGAAATAACGCAAAATAATCTCTTGATAAGTTGCTCTGAGCGTATCTAACAACTCTTGTTTCTGTTCTGCTGAAAGATGGCGGAAGAAGTTTTGAGGATCTCGTTTGTAGTACACACCTAGATACCCAAGTCGCTCCTTCAGTTTCTCAGTTAGCCGTTGCTGTTGGGGTAATAGTAGATCCGATGAACTAGGGCTATTTTGTGCCTGGGGAGAAGATGGATCGAACTTAGACCAAGAGGTGGGAGAAAGGTTGACAAATTGCGCGATCGCCTGGTCAACATATTGGTAGATCTGGGTCAGTTCAGCAGGCTGTATTATCACCTCTGCCCTATGGTAGCGAAAAGATTCTGGCGCGGTTTCCAACAGCAAAGGATCCCCAGGAATTGCCACAACCACCGCTGGCAGTAGAGTCGCGTGACCATAGAGCCAGGTAGTGAGTTTTCCTAAGTCGGGAGTGTTTTGGAGGACTAAGCAATCGAGGTCATGTTTTTCTTTTTCCAGAAAGGCATAGAGTGCTTCCAGGGAAGAATGCTGGTACAAGCGATAACGCTCATCACTGCCTAGCGCTTTTGATGCCAACTGAGCCAGTGAATCCAGGTTGAAGAACGTACAAACGGATAGGGGAGAATCCAAAGCTCAAAGAAAGGGAGAATAAAAAGAACAGATACCGGACGGAGGGCAACGATTCAACTGCGAAACGTAACAAATATCTAGATTGATGAAGAGAGTATAACATTGCTGTACTTCTCGTTATCAACGGCAGCGATCGAACGTAGAAGTCCGTTCGGGATAGCTGTTGACAGAATTCTAAATACTTTGTAAAGGGCTAACACTTAATTAATTATAAGCGTTGCCCGGTTCGTTCTTTTACAACGCCATAATTGAATGCGTGGTTCCGATTGGTGAGTGATTTTTGTTCGAGTTTGTTCGGGTTAATTTCGTCTTCAGATGCATTTTGGTTCGCCAATCCTCTGATATTTCTCCCTTAAGGGAAGGTTGGCTATGTCGTTACAAGGCATCTATCTTAGAGAGTTTGCTCAAGCGATTCCCGTATGCAACGAGTGCGAGTCATTGGGGTCAACGTTTGAGCGATTTCATCAACATCAGAGCGATCGCCTGGTTCTAGTGAATGCCCATCAGCATCCGTTAGGGCTGATTCGTCTTAACAGTCTGCTACCTCACCTGGCAACTGCCATCACTCAACCGGTTTCTAGCCAAACCCCAAACGACACTGGTAGAGCTTTGCAAGAGTTGGCTGCTACCGTCGTGGAACCTTTGATTGTTCTGCCGGATGGGTGGGCAGTTGAGCAGTTTCTTGCAGCCATGCCTGTGAATGAAGAATATGCTCTAGTGAACCACGAGGCTCAGTTTGTTGGGCTACTGGATCGCGATCGTCTGATGCGGCATTTGCTCACACTTTCGCCAGATTATTGCTCTGCCAATTCCACCGGAAACAATTCTTCAGAAAAATTAAGACCTGTTCCCGCAATCGAATTTGATGCCTTCAAAGCAGAGCACTCCCTGCACACGCAACAACAGCAAATCCTGACCCTGACGCAGCAACTCCTGGTGCAACGGGCAGAATTGGAGCAACGCCTTAAAACTCAACAAGCAGAAATCAACCGTTTGAAAAAGCTGCCGCTGGCAAAACCTGCTGTGGAAGGGGCGAAAAGGGCTAACTTTCCCATAGATTTAGGCGCTGTTCTTTCTCCATCCCAGGGAGCTACAAATACGCCACCGCCCTTACTTGCTGCACTTCTGCAACTCCTGGAGCGATTACCTTTGCCTCTGATGTTGCAAACCAATGAGGGAGCGGTCTTAGCTCAAAATTCGGTTTGGTGTCAACAAGTGGGGAAACTTTCCGATCCCGTCAGAATCTGGCATGAAGCCTCTGTTTGGCTGGGCACTCGCACTTCAGAACCTCAGATTAAGCGTGATTCAAAACCATCCCTGGGAGTTTCAGAATTTGCCCTTCGCTCCACGGCGATCGACCCATTGCCTTTACCGCAAGATGCCTTTCCGGCGAATCAGAGTTTGTGTCAATTAGGCGGACACCCCGATAGCTGTGTGTGTGTCTGTGCGCTCAAAGATGGACGTGAGCAGGTTGTGCAGTTCATCAAAATTTCCTTAGGAACACTCCTGCCGAATTTAGAGTTGGATTGGGCAACAACGCTCTCACCCTACGTTGAGGCGGTTCAGGCACAAGTTCAGCAAATCCAACCAGAGACGATCGCTGCAGCGATCGCCAGCCCATTTCAACTAGCAACCCTAACTCCCAGTGGTTCAGCGAGTAGCTCAGAGTCAACCCTGGATCGAGAAACTAGCAGTTCAGTTGCAAGGGCGGCTACCGCAAGTTTGTCGCTTGAAACAGTGCCCTCTGCCTTACAGTCCCTTTGGCTGGTGATGGCGCAGGATGTGACGCAACAGCAGCATCTGGCAAGAGAGTTGACTGCCAAAAATGCTGATTTAGTTCAACTCAATCGTTTGAAAGATGAATTTTTAGCCTGTATTAGTCACGAACTCAAAACTCCCTTAACAGCGGTGTTGGGCTTATCCAGTTTGCTGAAAGATCAAACCCTGGGAAAACTCAACCAGCGGCAAGTGCATTATGCTCAATTGATCTATCAGAGCAGTCGCCATTTGATGGGAGTAGTGAATGATATTCTCGACCTGACTCGGATTGAAACTGGACAACTTGAACTGCTGTATGGGTTAGTAGATATTCCAACGATTTGTAGTCGGGCTTTTGAGCAAGCAAAACAGGCTCGATTGGCAGAGGGCAAAGATTCTCCCTCGGCGGCAGAGAACCCAGGTGGAACTCAGGTTTCATTAGAAATTGAACCTAATTTGGGGTCGCTGGTTGCTGATGAGTTGCGACTGCGCCAGATGCTTGTTCATCTGCTGTCCAACTCGCTTAAATTTACTGAGGAAAATAGCGCGATCGGGCTAAAGGTGAACCGCTGGGGCGGCTGGATTGCTTTTACGGTATGGGATACAGGAATTGGCATTCCGGCTGAAAAACAACATTTGATTTTTCAAAAGTTCCAGCAACTGGAAAATCCCTTAACTCGGCAGTTTGAAGGGGCAGGTTTGGGACTGGTACTCACTCGGCGACTTGCCCGACTGCACGGGGGCGATGTGACGTTTCTGTCCAAAGAGGGAACTGGTAGCCAGTTCACCATTCTTCTGCCTCCAACGCCTCCAGACAAAACCCAATTAACCAAAGGCTCGGCTCTGGATGATGACGCGGATGCTCCAACTCCAACGATGGATTATCCCAATGGGCGGGTGCCGGTATATGTCTCGAAAACGGAGCGAGAATCACCTCAATCAGTGACTTTGGGTTCTAATGTGCGCGATCGCCTGGTGCTGATTGTGGATGCAGTGCCCCAGTTTGTTGAATCCTTGACGGATCAATTGACTGGCTTGGGCTACCGTGTGGTGATTGCGCGATCGGGCACCGAGGCATTGGAGAAAGCCCGCCGGTTGCAACCCTGCGTGATTTTTCTCAATCCTTTACTGCCACTACTGTCAGGTTGGGATGTGCTGACTCTGTTGAAGTCTGGTGCCGAAACTCAACATCTTCCAGTTGTGGTGACTGCTACGGTGATTGATGAGGAGCGTGCCCATCAAAATCAGGCGAATGGATTTTTGAAGTTCCCCATCCAAACTCAAAAATTGCAGGCAATCTTGCAACAGTTATTTCTCAGCCCAGAACGGCACGAAGTTTATTCACCCCCGAATGCTTTGACCATCCTGCGCTTGTTCTGTATGGATTCCGAAGGGGAAGAGTTACCCCAATGGCTGGATTTGAGTGAAGCCCTGCGATCGCACCAGTACCGCATCCTGGAGTCAGACGATTTAGAACAGGCAGAGCTACTGGCAGGGGTGTGGAAGCCAAATGTGCTGCTGCTAGAAGGTGCAATTCCCTCACCTACAGTTTATTTACAGCATTTGAGTCATTGTCCTGTGTTGGCATCCTTACCGATCGTGACGCTGGATCTCAAAGTGGCTCAGGCGGCAAATCAAATTCCTGGCTTACAGGTGTTTCCCTGCTTGCTGAATGGCGAAAGTGCTGCCGTTAGTCACGATCCCCATCTCTCAACCTTGCTGCAAGTGATTCAAGTGGCTGCGGGCTGTCTCTGGCAACCCTCGATTTTGGCGATCGAGATGTCGTTGCGAACCGAGATGCGAAGTCCGCCAGATAGCAACGACACCTTAGAGTGTTCCCCTGATGTTAGGGGTAGTTTCCCGCACGAAACCGAGTGGCTTCAGGCGCTAGTTCAATACCTGCAAACGGCTGGCTTGAATGCCTTGGTTGGTCAATCCTGGCAAGAAGTGTTGCAGCAGCTTAACTCTCAAAGTGTCGATTTGCTATTGCTGTGCTGGACGGACGGTGAGCCGCAACCTGAAATTATGGAGCGCCTGGTTCAGTTGCATGAACTAAATCCCAAGCCCCCCGTGATTGTGCTGGATCACCGCGATCCTGGCTTGGGCGAAACAACCTCAGTTCCGTTGCCCCAGCAGGTGCGTGAATTAGCCACCCAAATCCTATCTCCACCGATCGCGATGGCAGAACTGCTAGAGCAAATTCAACACACGCTACGGTAGAGTTCATGGATTGGGGTTAGGATCGAGGATTAATTAACCTGGAATTTCTCGGTACGGGCGCACATCTGTGCGCCCCCGACAGCAGATCTAACTTTTGTAGATTATTTGGTTCAAGATCCTTAGCGATTGGTTAGACTGATCGACCCATTGCGAATAAAGTCCTGACTGATCGGCGCAACGTAACGGACATTCGCACGCACAAAGCAAACTCCAGGTGTTCCCGAACCATAATCAGGAATTTGGGGATTGACTCTCAACCAGGGACTGCCCTGGCTAAAGACCACAGCTTCATTGTTGCGATCGAACACGGCTGTAATCACAGATCCACGCATTAAGCGAGATTTCACAGCACCATTTGCAGTTGTGCGACAGTTGAGAAATCCTTCTGAGTCAACCACCAGCCACTTAGTGTTCTGGTAGTAGCCACGGTTTCCCATCACTCTAGCTGTCGTGAAGTCACCATTCCTAGTTGCATTGGGCACTTCGGCAACTTGAGCATTGGCGGGAGCAGCAAGGCAAGCGGCAAACGAAAGGGAGGCGATCGCCGCAAAGGGAACAAACTTATTCACAGTGAATCTCCTTTGATTAGCTGATAGAAAACAACACACCCAGCAGGTTTTATTCCAGATGCGATCGCTCATCCATTCGAGTGATACGTAAAACTCTTAGAACGTAAGAAAAAAATCCCTCAAATGGGTGCCTTAGGCGATCGGGAATCCACAAGAAATCGCGTGATGAATTGAAAGTAAGCAAACCAATTCAAGCTCCAAAAAAAGATGTTCCCCGATACACATTCGACACAGCTTGAATAATATTTCGCAATGTTACTGACTAACTTACTTAAGCAAAAAAAGGAGTAACTTTCATGGTTTCAACAACTCAAACTGAATTGCCTATTCTGCAACGAGGTGCCCAAGGTTCCGCAGTAGTAAAACTACAAAAGTTGATTGTTCGCTTCTTTGGCGATCTGGGTTACGAAGAAGACCGCCTCCAAGTTGATGGTATCTTTGGTGCAATCACCGAAGGGGCTGTCAAAGAGATTCAAGAACGATTTTTCCTTGTCGTTAATGGAACGGTTGGGGCTAAAACCTGGAATGCTTTGATGGCTCGTGAAAATGCAGAGTTACCAGTATTGCGTCAGGGGAGCAATCACAAAGAATTGGTGCGCCGCGTGCAACAGCGGCTTGCTTTTAACAATTATTATCCACTGACCGTTGATGGTAGTTTTGGTTTCAGAATGGAACACTACGTGCAACAGTTCCAAACTGATCATCACCTGGTTGCGGATGGTGTAATTGGCAGAAACACCTGGAAAGCTTTGAGCTATTTGTATCCCTATGGGCGTTTTGTGTAGTTATTACTCAGCTCAAAGTTGAGGATTTCGGTAAACCTCGGAGGTTTTACTAACAATCGGGCGATTTCTACAAAAGAAAATACCCATATTCTTACCGCAAGCCTGTCTATGAGTAAACTGCAGACTAATAAGGGAGTTCATTCCAATGGACTAAAATCCTCTCCTAATCTGCTTCAGCAGGCTTTGACTTTCAGTCCGCCCTTCAGTCGCGGGTGGGCAATGGAAAAATCGGTATTTTGCCTCCAGTTATTTCGCTTCCATCCAGTTATCTCCAACTCGGATTTCTACTCCTAGTGGAATAGAGAGTTCAACGGCAGATTCCATCACAGATTGAATGTGAGGTTGCAAAGTTTTCACCGCGTCTGGCTCTATCTCAAATACCAATTCATCGTGTACTTGCAACAGCAAATGGGCGTTGTATTGTTTGAGTAATTCGTGCAACCGAATCATGGCAATTTTGATGATGTCTGCGCTGGAACCCTGGATGGGAGCATTGGCAGCCGCCCGGAGCAACTGAGCATCGTACTGGTCACGAGCTTTGACTTTGCCCAGATCAATCTCCGCTGGATCCAATCCTCGCAGGCGTTTTAAGCTGTCGCTGGAAAAGTTGAAGTAGCGCCGCCGACCCAGAATAGTCTCCACATAACCCCGGGCGATCGCTTCTCGCTGCATCTGTTGCAGATAGGCAAAGACTCTGGAATAGCGACTGTTGAAGCGATCGATGAATTCTTGCGCGGTGCGGCGATCGACTCCCGACTCACGGGCAAAGCGTTGGGCACCCATGCCGTAGATCACGCCAAAGTTGATTACTTTGCCAAGGCGACGCTCTTCTGAGGAAATGTCTTCTTTTTCAAACAGCAGTTGGGCTGTAAGACGATGGATGTCTTCGTTGTTGCGATAGGTTTCAATCAACACCGGTTCCTGACTTAAATGCGCCAGGATGCGTAACTCGATTTGGGAATAGTCCGCTGCCATCATGCGCCAACCTGGTTCTGGAATGAAGGCTTTGCGAATCTGCCGACTGAAGGCGGTACGAATGGGAATATTTTGCAAGTTTGGATCAGAAGATGAAAGCCGTCCGGTGGTGGTGATTGCCTGGTTGAAATCGGTGTGAACTCGCCCCGTGTCAGGACGCACCAACTTAGGAAGTTTATCAACGTAAGTCGTTTTCAATTTAGTTTGAGTGCGATGTTCGAGAATGATTTCGACAACTGGGTGATCATCTCGCAGCTTTTCTAAGGTTGCTTCATCCGTAGAATATCCAGTCTTGATTTTGCGGGATTTGCGCTTATCCAACCCCAAGGTGTTAAATAACAAGTCGCTCAACTGTTTCGGTGAACCTAAACTAAAGGTTTGTCCAGTAGTTTCGTAAGCCCGTTTTTCTAAACTAGCTAGTTCGATTTCTAAATGCTTCGACAATTCCCGCAGATAGTTCTGGTCGATGCGTACACCCTGCCATTCCATCTCCGCTAGCACAGGTTCCAGGGGTTCCTCGACATGATTAACTAGCTCATCCAATTTGGGATTTTCTGCCAACTTGCGCTGCAAAATGGGCACCAGACGATAAACCGTGTAGGCATCCATGCCGCAATACTGAGCCACAGCAGGGATACTGATATCCGCGATCGTTTTGCCTTTGGGCACCAGGTCGGTGTAGCTGGTGGTCATTAAGTTCAGCAGGCTGAGGCTGAGATCACTCAAGCTATGGTTGGACTCCGGGTTCAGCACATAACTCATCAGCATGGTGTCGTATACCACGCCTGCCAGCTCAATGCCGTGATGCCGCAAAGCGAGGCGATCGAACTTGGCATTTTGTAAGGCTTTGGGAAAGTCAGCACTTTGTAGGATGGGACGCAACGCATCCAGCGCCAGGGTTTTGTCTAGATTGGTTCCTTGCTTGTGATGCAGCGGAATGTATGCCACGTCTGAAAGCGCTTCACCCCAACAGCAGCCAATACCGACGAGTTCTGCATCCCGTGGCTCGATCGCGGTCGTTTCGGTATCCCAGGAGGTGATCTGGTCTGGCTGGTTGCGGGTTTCCAGGATATGAATTAACTCGTATAGTTTCTCAGGAGTGTCAATAACGCGCGGTTGCAGAGTGAGAACCTGAACTGGATTGGCGGATTCGGTTTCTTCTGCGCTGAAAAAGTCTAAATCAGCATCAAAGGCGGCAGGTTCGGGTTCGGTGGTCGGAATGTCAGTTGCTTCAGCTTCTGGAGCTTCCAGATCTGGTTCGCCACTAAACTGACGATGGACTTTTTGAATGCGGTTGATGAATGATCGAAACTCCAGCTTTTCCAGCAATGGAATCACGGCGTTATCGTTAAATCCATGTAAGCGACAGGATTCCAGGTCTGCATCCAGCGGCACGTCCAGGTGAATTTGGGCAAGATATTGGGACTTCAACGCCGACTCTCGCCCTTCTTCCAGTTTTTTACGAGTTGCGCCCTTGATGGAGTCGATCGCGGCGTAAATTTCCTCCAGGGAGCCAAACTGAGTTAGGAGTTGCACGGCTGTCTTTTCGCCAATTCCCTTGACTCCAGGAATATTGTCAGAGGAGTCTCCACACAGGGCTTTGAAGTCTACTACTTGCGCCGGCAGGATGCCCATTTTTTCTTTCACTTCCTGTGCGCCATACTCTTTCAAGGATTGCAACCCTTTGCCGTACACCGTGCTCATGTAAAGCACAGACGTATTGCCATTTGTATCAATCAGTTGAAACAGATCGCGATCGCCGCTGAGAATTTTGACCCGCATTCCGGCGCTGCTGGCTTTTCTCGCCAACGTGCCGATCACGTCATCCGCTTCGTAGCCAGACACCGTGAAAATGGGCAAATCCATGACGGTTAGCAGTTCCTGGAGGTTCTGCAAATCGGGCATGAAGTCTTCCGGTGCGTCGGGTCTACCTTCTTTGTAAGTGGCATCGTGTTCGTGACGGAAGGTTTTTTCTCCTGGATCGAAGGCGATCGCCACGTATTGCGGTTTCTCCGTTTCCATCACCTCTAACAGTGATTTGAGAAAGCCATAGGAAACGCTGGTGGGAATGCCGGATTTGGTTCGCAGTCCGCCATCTCGCCCTTTGGCAAAAGCAAAGTAGGAACGGAAGGCGAGGGAATGCCCATCGACCAGAATAAGGGTAGGTTGGGTGGAGTCAGCCAAGGGAGTAACCACGATCGCAAGAGAACAAGCCCCATTGTAGCGAGTCAGTAGGAGCGAAGCATTTAGGAGATTTCTGGCGAACAATCTACCCGCTGTCTTCGACTCCGCTCAGCCAGCTTGCACCTTGAGCGAAGTCGAAAGGTAAGCTCTTTTCTGGAAATCGCCTTAGTCATCATTCAACCAATCATCAAGCGTTTTTGCCCAAATGCCTCACCCATAACAAGGATGGTGAATTAAATGTCACAATATGCTGATGTAGTTTTATTTCGAGATTTGGCTTAACACAGCGATAGCAAGGTGTTGCAGAACTTTACAGCTTGGTAAATTGACTCTCGACAGGGATCAAGATCAGTCCTAGACTTGAATTTCAAGCGCATATGCAACATTCGATACAAAACTTTATTCTAAGATTGGTGAGGGATCTCCTGTGCAACTTCAACGTGTAGCGGTTCAACGGGCAACGGGTGCTTACGCATTGATGGACAGCTTGAAGCGTCATGGTGTCACCCACATTTTTGGCTATCCCGGCGGTGCAATTCTGCCAATTTATGATGAACTCTACCGCTTCGAGGCACGGGGCGAGTTGCAACATATTCTGGTACGGCACGAGCAGGGAGCCACTCACGCTGCCGATGGTTATGCCAGAGCCACCGGACGAGTGGGAGTTTGTTTTGGCACATCGGGTCCCGGTGCTACAAACCTAGTGACTGGCATTGCCACGGCACACATGGATTCCATCCCAATGGTTGTCATCACTGGACAGGTGCCTCGCCACGCGATCGGCACCGATGCTTTCCAGGAAACTGATATCTATGGCATTACATTGCCGATCGTCAAGCATTCTTATGTGGTTCGCGATCCAAAAGATATGGCGCGAATTGTCGCTGAGGCGTTTTACATTGCCAGTACAGGTCGTCCTGGTCCAGTGTTGATCGATGTGCCGAAGGACGTGGGTACAGAAGAGTTTGACTACATTCCAGTGGAACCTGGTTCAGCGAAGCTTTCGGGCTATCGTCCCACAGTTAAGGGACATCCCAATCAAATCTCTAATGCCCTGAAGCTGATTCGTCAGGCAAAACAGCCATTACTCTACGTGGGCGGCGGGGCGATCGCGGCGAGTGCCCATGCCGAAGTGAAGCAATTGGCAGAACGCTTCAATCTGCCTGTCACCACGACCCTGATGGGAATTGGCGCGTTTGATGAACACCATCCACTGTCGGTGGGGATGCTGGGAATGCACGGCACTGCGTATGCCAACTTTGCGGTGATGGAGTGTGATTTGCTGATTGCAGTCGGTGCTCGGTTTGACGATCGCGTCACCGGTAAGCTCAACGAATTTGCGCCCCATGCCAAGGTGATCCACATTGATATTGACCCAGCAGAAGTGGGTAAGAATCGTGCGCCCGACGTGCCGATCGTGGGGGATGTTCGCAATGTGTTGAATGATCTGTTGCGTCGCAGTCAGGAAGACGGCGATCAGTTTGACAGCGATCGTAATGCCGCATGGCTCAACCGCATCAAGCGCTGGCAAGAAGACTATCCGCTGGTGGTGCCCCGTTACGCTGACAACCTCTCGCCGCAAGAAGTGATCGTAGAGGTGGGGACTCAAGCGCCCAACGCGATCTACACCACCGATGTAGGTCAGCACCAGATGTGGGCAGCCCAGTTCCTCAAAAACGGTCCCCGTCGCTGGATTTCCAGTGCCGGTCTGGGCACGATGGGCTTTGGGATGCCTGCCGCAATGGGGGCAAAAGTGGCGGTTCCCAACGAAGAAGTCATTTGTATCAGCGGGGATGCCAGTATTCAGATGAATATCCAGGAATTGGGGACGCTGGCGCAGTATGGCATCAACGTGAAAACGGTGATTATCAACAACGGCTGGCAGGGCATGGTGCGTCAGTGGCAGGAAGCCTTTTACGATGAGCGCTATTCCCAATCCAATATGCAGACGGGAATGCCGGACGTGGTCAAGCTGGCAGAAGCTTATGGCATCAAGGGCATGATTGTGCGATCGCGGGATGAATTGAAGGACGCGATTGCTGAAATGCTGGCAACCAACGCCCCTGTGATTATGGACGTTCGGGTGAAGAAAAACGAGAACTGTTACCCAATGGTGCCTTCGGGTAAGAACAACGCTCAAATGATTGGCTTGCCCGATCATCAACGAGTCGAAAAAGTGGCTGAACTAATTCACTGCACTAACTGCGGTGCGAAGAACGTCTCCACCCATCGCTTCTGTCCCGAATGCGGCACCAAGCTGTGAACCAACGGCTAGATTTTCGATTCTTGAACTAACGGGACTGGCGCGATTCGAACGCGCGACCTATCGCTTAGGAGGCGATCGCTCTATCCTGCTGAGCTACAGCCCCAATTGAGCTTGATCTAGAAGCATGATAACAGGAGATTCAACGCAAAGGCTCTACCGTTTTGGCGGGGGTGGGACAGGCTCATAGGGTTGGTAGTAAGGCGGAGGAGCCGGTTGAGTGGGCGGGGGAGCGGGTTCGTAGGGGGGCGCATAGGCTGGAGCGGGCTGAGTTTGCCTGGGCGGGGGTTCAGTTCCGGGG
>JANRIN010000191.1:0-2977 GCA_033764965.1 Leptolyngbyaceae cyanobacterium bins.302
CAGCCTCTCTGAGAATGGCGACTATCTGTTCTTCTGTGTATCGGCTCTTTTTCATTGCAACCTTCCTTTCTGGACTAACTATGACTGATTTTTCGTCAATCGTCCACTTGGCTTGGATCAAGATTTTGGTTGCACGTCAAAAGTACCATGAGTTCCCAATCCCTCTCTGCCGATTGCTTCAAATTTGCAAGCGTTATTAAATGTTAGGGTCTTCTCTAATTCAGCCATTGAAGCACAATGAGGCGAATCTCTTTTATTGTATGCAATAACCAGCGGGACTTTTAAGATTCGCAAATTAGAAATTTTGTTTGAGACCAAAGTTGAAATAGATTCACTTGCTTCAGCATTGCCATCAGTCACATCAGCTCCAAAGGAGCGCAGCTGACGCATCATCTCATTGAAATAAAGTGAATTTTGATTGGCATTCTCAATAAAAGAATCAGCTATGAAAACCAATCCATCGGCCTCACTGAGAATCGCGGATCTTTCAGGATATTTGTCACTCATGTCAAAAGAGCAGGTTCGAAATTGAAATATATGGCTAAAACCTTCTATTTTTATGCCCTGCCAGGGATCCCACGTGAAACTTATAGAACTCTCGTTAGCATAGTTTTTTTCAATCAGCGATTCAGAATTCCGAGCATTATCGTGAATAAATCGAACCCAGGTCTCCTTTCCACATCCAGGGGGACCGAAATATACGATACTGATGCGAATCAATTTTCTTTCTAAATCAATCTGTGCCATTGTTGAATCTGTTGCCCCAAAATACCTCGTCAGAAAACATAACTCACCTTATCAGAACCAGTAGATCGGAACAAAAGAACAATTCCCCGTGAAGGAAGCTAAAATAGAAGCGAGTTTTATATGGTTAGCATTTAGATGAGCCGAAAACCATTTAATGACCATTACGAGCAAGTGATTGTTGAGACTTTTTTGGAGTCTGACTTGTCAGATAACGACTACTTTTTGCTTTTTTGCCTACTTCACGAATACGAATTTAGGCAGACTTCAAACGTTAAAGTTTATGGTTTAACTCAACGAGGAGCAAGCGCTATTCTTGCCGCACTTTGGTCTGCAACTCATTTTAAGGATGAAATTCCTGACAAAAAGAAAAATCCTGAAAGTGATTACACACACTGGTATTGGAAATGGAATACCGACTGGGGACAATACGAACATTCCAAAAATCTAAATGCTGCAGAAATAGCCAGTCTTGATAAACTAAAAAGTCAAATCCTAGAACACGGGCTTATCAAACTAATTCTGAAGGACGATGATTTATGAGAACTCAAAGAATTTTGAGCCACCCTTGTAAATTCCTAAATACACAAAAAAACCAAAAGATGGGCAGATACACCTAAAGCTTGACTAATGGTATCGCAAATGATACTATAAGTGGCTACAATTATACCACTCCTGAGCGCCTATCGCTGGGATTTTTCAATACTTCAGGAACATTTTGATGACAATGTTTGATCAAGCCAAGGTAGAAAACCTAGCAAAAAAGGCTGCAGAACTCAAAGAGTTTTCTTTTATTACGATCGGCAACAAGTCCGCTATCGTTTCACGCGTTCATGGAGATGGCACTTTTCAGGTGGTTTACGAACAATCACCCGGAAAACATATCGCAGAGGATGCAAAGTTCGACGGAGAAAAGTTTGTTTTTTGTATTGACGGTCCATGCGGCTCTTATGCCGACAACAATTCACATTATGCGCCATTTGTTAGCGCTCTGAAGCGGAGATTCCTGTAATAACCATAATCGACGTTATCCGCCCCTGCTAGTCAAACTTAAAATCAAAGCGAGATCGAGCACCTAAACGTGGAAGCCCAAGAAGTTCATCAACAGCCTTATCTTTTCGAACACTTCCCATATTAGTCCAAACGTGTTTTAGATGAGGATGCCCACTAAAACATTCTAAATCGCTGGCTTTGAGGTATTTCTCTTCATCCAGTATCAAGTCTTCTAGGTTAGGCGCCAGGGCTATATTCGAAAGGTTAGTTAGACCTTTCATTGACGTTAGTACAACTCTGCGCAAATCAAAGTGTTTTTCTAAGGAAGGAATTGTTTCAATTTGGCTCAAATACGCCAACGACAAATATTGAAGCTTTTGATTGCTTTCTAAAAATTCAATATTCTTGTTCATCATATATCCCAAATGCAAATGCACCAAGCCTTTGGCCATGCCTACTCCCGAAAGATCTTTTATCGAACACTGAACCATCGAAAGAGATCGGAGCTTGAGCATCATTCCCAAAGTGTCGACATTCGGTAATTTTACGGAGTGGAAAAATAACACTTCCAGATTCGGAAGTAGCGCTAAAGCTGGAAAAACATTATCAAATTCTGGAACCTCTTTGATTCCGCCATCTCGATGAAAATTGAAAGAGAGCTTGCGCAATTGACTAAAATCTTTCAGCAAATCACCCATGTTTGTGCCTATTGAATACGTATCAATAGAAAGATCAACTAAATGGGACGCAACCAAACTTAGTGGTTCCCAGCTATCATAGCCACCGCTGAGCCGGAGTCTTTTGACATTTGGAAAATATTTAAGAAAGTCCAAGTTGCAACCCAATCCCCAGCGTCTTAATACTGCATTTGGTGCCACATCTAAAACTCTTGCAATTCGAAGATAATCAGCATTTGAAAACTCTGTGCCAATTTGTATTTCCTGGGTCGAGGGAGTGACCCGTTTAAGATTCTCATCTGATAGCGGTTGGAGCATCTCTATTTGGCTACCGCTATGGAATACCAGATCGCTTAACGCAAGGATGTTTCTGTCTGTCATCCTTTTGATGTCTCCTCGGCTTAGTGTTCTGGGAGTGAAATATAAGGTATATTATCGGTCCACGAAGAAGCTAACACCACAGCTGGCACCTTAAGAACTCTGAAATTTAACTTGTCATTGTATCTCAGGTGAGATACAATGACAAGTAGATATACAGGGGTAACTAGTCATGTCCTCATCCA
>JANRIN010000211.1:0-10277 GCA_033764965.1 Leptolyngbyaceae cyanobacterium bins.302
ACAACCAAAGTTGTCCCTGCGGTGAAACTAGGAATTCTAGAAATTGGCATATCTTGGTTGCAACTGTTGACGATTCGCTATGCCTTATAACTGTTACTCGTCAATGCTTTCAATGCTCCTATCCACCGGAACCAGTGCCAGCTTTGAGCCTGAAATTTATTTCAAGGCTCTTCCTGCAACGGGTGCAAGATTTCAGTTGATGCAAATCAGGTGAATACACAATGGACTACATCCCACGACTTGAGCCAAGCGATCGACTGTCGATTAGTTTGCTTCATACCGTGAGGCAAGGGAGGCGGCTAACTCTTACTGCACTTCAAAAGTCAAAGTTTGTCAGACTCAGGGCAAAGTAGAAATTGCGTTAGCTGAGACCCTAAAAGTGCATCGCAGGACGCATCGACCGATCCAGCATTCAAAAGACCGAGACTGGCAGCAGGACTAATTAGTCATTGGGGGTTTTGTTAGTAGTCATTAGTCATTCGGGGGTTATCAATAACGTGATGTGCGACTTTTCTGAAAAGCGCATAAATTTTGTATCTGCCCTCATCTCCAACCCTTCTCCCAAGATTGGGAGAAGGAAGTAAAAAATGCTTCAAGCTCGCTCTTCATCTAGATTTGAGCGAGGAGAGTTAGAGAGGTGAGGGCAAATTATTTGCACATCGCGTCAATAACCAATGACCAATAACTAATAACCAATGCTACTCCTATGTAACAGTAGTTAAACAATCAATGCGATATGTCATGCAAACACGATCAAGTTATTCATAGGGGAATCCTAGAAGCATCAGCCTATCCATCAATGTCTGATTGACATAAATATTCATAATTGAAGATTTAACGGCTGATGTCCAATTCGCGTAGTGATGAATCTGATGATCAGCGATCGCCCTCCTTTACTCTCATCAACTCCTCAAATCGGTGATGACATCAATCTATTACGACTCATCGATCTAGTTGCGAATACCTTGGGAATTCACATCCAGCCTCAGCACCAACCTGACTTCAAAAAAACGCTCCTGACCCGCATCAGAACCCTGGGGTTATCATCACTCAACGCCTACTACCAGCACTTGATGACGCGAAATCAGTCAATCTCTGGTCGAACGGAGTGGCAAAAACTCATTTCTTTATTGACAGTCACCGAAACGTATTTCTTTCGAGATCAGGGACAATTTTGGTTGCTCAAAAATCAGATCCTTCCAGAGTTAATTGAGCGAAAACGGCAGGTTTTAGTCAACTCTAACAATGGTCAAAAACCAACATTACGGAT
Organism: Leptolyngbyaceae cyanobacterium bins.302; assembly: GCA_033764965.1. Classification (GTDB taxonomy): domain Bacteria; phylum Cyanobacteriota; class Cyanobacteriia; order Leptolyngbyales; family Leptolyngbyaceae; genus JSC-12. The sequence goes on from JANRIN010000211.1 coordinate 1,271, forward strand.
TTGGAGTGCTGGTTGTTCTACCGGTGAAGAAGCCTACTCGCTTGCTATGTTGCTAAAAGACCTGATCCCCGATTATCGGGAGTGGGACATTTTGATTCTGGGAACAGACATTAATCAACCCGCGATTGAACTGGCACAACAGGGAATCTATAGCGATTGGTCGTTTCGGACAACCGATCCAGAAATTAGAAGCCGCTATTTTCGAGCGCACAAAAAAGATTGGAAAATCGACTCCAGTATTCAGTCAATGGTGACATTTCAAGCTGGAAATCTGGTACAAGATCCCTACCCTGATTACATCTCCAGAATTCATGAGCTGGATTTAATCCTTTGCCGCAATGTGTTTATTTATTTTGACTGCAATGCGATCGCCCAGGTTCTACAAAAGTTCTACCATTCTCTGATACCAGGCGGTTTTCTGCTAACTGGTCACGCCGAGTTACACGGGCAAAATACTCAACCCTTTCAAGTCAAAAGCTTTCCTCAATCTGTCATTTATCAGAAAGAAATTTCCTACCCAGACCCTTTACTCTTTAAAGAAGTCGAGGGTCTAAATTCGATTCCTCGTCCACAAGCTCTCCTGGATGCGAGACAACAATCGCTCACTCAAAAAGCTGGTTTTATTCAAACAGAACAACTACTTAATCCAAATTCTCAGCCCTTCCAGACATACTGTTTAAATGCAGAATCGTATGCAAATTTGGGGCACTATACCGATGCCGCTCAAGCTTGCCAGCAGGCACTTCAGATTAATCCACTGGCGATCGAACCCTACCATGTGCTGGCTCAAATTGCCGAAGAACAGGGTGACATTCACAGTGCAAAGTTATTTCTAAAACGAATTATTTACTTGACTCCTGATGCTATTTCCGCCTACCTAGAATTGGGTGCGATTTATCAGCAAGAAGGTAATGCAAAACAGGCTCAAAAAACCTGGCGATCGCTGCTGGAAGTTTTGAACAGTTTGTCTCAAGAGCAGGTGATCAATGATCACAATCCACAAACTATCGCCGAATTAAAAGTCCATATTCTGAAGCACATCGTATGAACGATCGATTCTACTTAACCTTTCAACTCAATCAATCGTGTTATGGCATTCCAGCGATCGCGGTTCAGGAAATCTTTTTTTTGCCAGAAGTCACTGCGATTCCGGAAGTTCCCGCCGCAATTTTGGGCGTGATTAATTTGCGCGGAGAAGTGCTGCCCGTCATGGATCTACATCAGCGATTGAGGCAACCGCGTCCACCCTTTCAACTCAATGACAGTGTGATTGTGCTGGAGTGGCAGACTCAGCGAGTTGGAATTGTTGTGAGTCAGGTGGATGGGGTGCAGTCGATCGCCTCTGAGCAAATCACGGCGGGTTTGGCTTTCGATCAATCCAGGGAAAAGCCCCAGAATGGCATAGTTAGCAGTATTGCCAACCTTGAGGATGGGATTGTAACGCTACTCAATCCTGAACCGCTGGTGCAATATGCGGTTGGGCAGACGGTGCTTCATTTGCCAAACGGAGCGGTAAATGGCGACCAGGAACACATCTCTGAGTCAGGCTTTGATCAGGGATTGTATGACCATTTCGAGGCGCAATCCCGCCAGATTTTGCAGGAGCGAACGGCTGCCTTGCAATCTGCGATCGCCAATCAGGACTCTGCGGGACTGCTGCCCCTGGCGGTTGTGGGCATGGGCGGTGAGTACTTCGGCTTTGAATTGGCAACAGTGCATGAGTTTACCGAGGTTCACAAGATTACTCCGGTTCCCTGCTGCCCGCCGCATATTGTGGGCAATATCAATTTGCGCGGCGAAATTGTCACCCTGATCACCATTAACGATGTGGTTGATTTGCCAATGAATGCAGTGCGATCGCAGCCCCAAGCCGTGATTGTGCGCCTGGATCAACGAGTAGCGGGCATTGCCGTCGATGACATTTTTGATGTGACGTACATTCATCCCTCGCAAATGACCACCGCTCCCATTGCCATGCACTCTGATAAAGACGACTATCTTCAGGGAGTTGCGCCCTACCAAGATCGGATGATGAGCATCATTAATCTGTCTAAACTGTTGACTTCAGAGGTATTGGTAGTCAATCAAGACGTTTAATAGCACGTCAGGGATTATACGACGGCAACAATTGGAAAATCTAAATCTCATTCACTTTACACAGGATAGCCCCATGCAAAGCAAGCATAACTGGAAACTGAGATACTGGATTATGGGTAGCTATGCAGTTCCCATCTTGGCGTTAATCATTTCTGCTGGATTGATCTTAGTTAATATTAATCGGGTCAATCAGCGATCGCAGGATTTAGTCGCTTCCTATAACGTCAATTCTGCCATTAATATCCTTGCCACGAATGTACAAAGTGGTTCTAAAGCAGTGCGAGGATATTTACTGGAAAAAAACCAAACCTCGTTTGAGGAATACCAAAAATCTCAAAAAAGCTTTAAGGAATCATTATCAAAGCTGATCAGCCTTGCCAGAACTGAAAAAGAGCGCCATTCCTTAGATCGGTTAGAGGATTTGCTGAATAAGTTAACGGTTGTGGAAGATGACTTGTTGACGAGAGTAGACCAGGGCAAGGTTGAAGAAGCGGTGCGAACTTGGAGTCAGGAAAATGCCCGCAGCATGGTGGATGATCTAACGACTGTGATCACCGATATTCAGCAACGAGAAGATCAGAATGTGTTGATGGCGGTGGCACAACAGCAAGAGGCGTTGAATACCTTGAAGCTAACCATCCTGTCAGCGACCGGATTCTCTATCTTGCTATCGGTTTTAATTGGGCTGTGGGTGATTCGGCGGGCTGCCCAACAAATGAATCAATCCGCCAGCGCGATCGCCGTTTCTACAACTGAAATTGTCTCAACGATCGAACAGCAAGAACGCAGTGCCCTTCAGCAAGCCAGTTCTGTGAACCAAACCACCACCACAATGGATGAATTGGGCGCTTCCTCGCGTCAATCTGCCGAACAAGCCGAAGCCTCTGCTGTTGGCGCACAGCAGGTATTGATGTTGGTGGATGGTCGCAGTCACGATGGTCAAAGTAGCCAATCCAGTCTGCGCGAAAAAGTGGGCGACATTGCCGAACAAATTTTGCATCTGAGCGAGCAAACCAGTCAAATTGGCAGCATTTCCACCCTTGTAAGTGATCTGGCAAATCAAACTAATATGCTGGCGCTGAATGCCGCTGTCGAAGCCGTCCGAGCTGGAGAACACGGGAAAGGCTTTGCCGTGGTTGCTGCCGAAATTCGCAAACTGGCGGATCAGAGCAAGAAATCGGCAGAAAAAATAAATGCTCTGGTAATGGACATTCAAAATTCTACGAATTCTACTGTGATGGTGACAGACGAAGGGACAAAGACGGTCGAAAAAATTGTTGATGCAATGCGAACGATCGCCCGCAACGGTCAGCAGATTTCCCTTACCTCCAATCAACAAGCGATCGCGGTGCAACAGGTCGTGGAAGCGATGAATTCGCTCAACATTGCCGCCAGAGAAACTGCTTCCGGCATCAGTCAAATTAAAGTCGGTACACAACGGTTGAACGATGCCGCCCAGGAGTTAAAAGCCGTTGTCTAAGCCTTTTGTAGATGTTGGGTTTCCTTCCTCAACCCAACCTACGCTTCAACTAAAAATTTACTGAGTTACAACGATGTTGAAAACGATATCCTTACATGGACGATTGATGGGTTCTTTTTTGCTGATGGGCGGCGTTGTTTTGGCAATCGGCGCGGTTGGTTGGCGGGGCACGCATCAACTCAGCAGCCATCTCGATACCATCAGCCAAAACAGCCTCCCCAGCATCAACGGGTTGTGGAAGATTAATGAAGGGCAGACTCAAATTCAATCGGCAGAGCGAGCACTGACCAACCCTGAACTCTCCTTTTCAGCCAGACAGGCTGAGCTAAACCGGGTTCAGACAGCCTGGAAGCAAATTGATGCAGGTTTTGAGGAATATGATGCCACGGACAACACCCCCGAAGAGGAGCAGCTTTACCAGACGTTTAAGCAACAGTGGCAGGTATGGAAGCAGGATCATTCCGCCTACCTCCAGGCTTACCAAAACTTTGTCCAATTGGGAATTGCCAACCCAACAGCCAGACAGGCTGAATTAATTAGTCAGGGGCGGGGAAATTCCCCAGAAATGAAGGCGGCGATCGCTGCTACTGATCAACTGACAAGGCTCAGACAATTCGTTGTTACCAAAAATGATGCTTCGTTTAAAGCTACAGCAGACTCATTGCTGCAACTGATCAAAATCAATCAGGAGATTGCTGAAGATGCCGAGCGTGCTGCCAGCGTCGCTGCCCAAATGACCGCAGGTTGGGTGATTGTTGGGATCATTGTCGGACCACTAGGGGCAATCTTCCTCGGACTATTTCTGAGCAACAAAATTGCTAAACCATTAACTGGAAAAATTGCTCAAATTGTTCAAACAGTCGCCACCTCGACGACTGAAATTGCTACCACGATCGAACAGCAAGAACGCAATGCCCTTCAGCAAGCTACTTCAGTCAATCAAACTACCACCACAATGGATGAATTGGGCGCTTCCTCGCGTCAATCTGCCGAACAAGCTGAAGCCTCTGCTGTTGGCGCACAGCAGGTCTTAATGCTGGTCGATGGTCGCAGCCAGGATGGTCAGATCAGCCAATCCAGTCTGCGCGAAAAAGTGGGCGATATTGCCAATCAAATTCTGCATCTGAGCCAACAAACGAACCAAATTGGCAGCATTTCTACCCTTGTGAGTGATCTGGCAAATCAAACCAATATGCTGGCGCTGAATGCCGCTGTCGAAGCCGTCCGAGCCGGAGAACATGGGAAAGGCTTTGCCGTGGTTGCTGCCGAAATTCGCAAACTGGCGGATCAGAGCAAGAAATCAGCGGAAAAAATTAACACCCTGGTTGCCGACATTCAAAATTCCACCAATTCTACCGTCATGGTCACGGATGAAGGCACGAAAACCGTAGAGAAAATTGTTGATGCCATGAAAACCATTGCCTTAAATGGTCAACAAATTGCTTTGAACTCCAATCAACAGGCAGTTGCCGTTCAACAAGTGGTTGCCGCCATGAACTCACTCAATATCACCGCTCAAGAAACCGCCTCTGGCATCAGTCAAATCAAAGCTGGCACACAGCGATTAAACGATGCTGCCCAGGAATTGAAAGCCGTAGTTTAAGGAGAGCTATGATGATCGACGACGAAGAGCTGAGATCGATTTTCAAAGTAGCCAGTGAAGAACATCTGCAAAATCTAGATGATGGCTTGCTGCACCTGGAAAACCATCCCAATGATTTAGCGGTTTTAGAATCTTTGATGCGTGAGGCACACTCTCTCAAAGGGGATGCCAATATGCTAGGAGTCAAAGATGTCGGTACGCTGGCACATCAGCTTGAGTATGTTTTACTGCAATTGAAGCAACAAGAAAACTTGGCGAGTGATGGTTGCGCGACACTATATGAACGCCTTGCCCACGCGATCGCCACCATCCGTAAACTCGTCCATGCCGCTGTCACCGGAGAACCTGCCGGAGTCAATACCTTTCATGCGCTGGCAGAGTTGATGGGAGCGGGGGATGGGAGGAAGGGTGTGGGGTGTGGGGTGTGGGGTGGGGAAGAGGGGGAAGGAGATCGGGAGGTAGAGGACACGGGGACATGGGGACACGGGGACGCGGGGAGGCAAGAGGACACGGGGAGGGAAGAGGACACGGGGACGCGGGGACACGGGGACGTGGAGAATTCAATTCAAAATTCAAAATTCGGTTTGGCTGACTCACCGGAAGCCAAAATTCAAAATTCTCTTTCCCACACCCCACACTCCACACCCCACACCCCTTCCTACCGCATCGAAACCATCCGCGTCAGCACCCGCAACCTGGATACGTTGATGACGCAGGCGGGCGAGTTAACCGTGACCAAAATTCGGATTGCTCATCGGTTGGGTGAGATTGAGGCGATCGCCAATTTGTGGGAAGACTGGAACCGCGATTTGTTCGCCAATCGGTTTGCCTTCCGGCAGACGCAGCAGAGCAATGGCGCACTTCAGCGATTAGAAACCTGCCATCGGCGCACTGAGGAACGCCTGGAGCAGTTGGGACAGTTGATGAAAACTCTGCGGAGTTCCCTCTCGGAAGATACGACTCGGCTGGAGCAACTCAGTGGTGATCTGGAAGAAGGAATTCGGACGCTACGCTTGCTGCCGTTTTCGACGATTTTCAATCTGTTTCCTCGTATGGTGCGGGATCTGGCGCGGCAGGAAGGAAAATCCGTAGAGTTGATCCTGGAAGGTAGAGAGACGCTGGCTGACAAACGTCTGTTGGAAGAGATGAAAGATCCACTGATGCACATGCTGCGGAATGCGATCGATCACGGCATTGAATCTCCCCAGGAACGGGAGCGAGCAGGCAAATCGGCAACCGCAACCATTCGGCTCAGGGCTTACCAGACTGCCACCAACATTGTGCTGGAAATCAACGATGATGGACGCGGATTGGATTTAACCAAAATCAAACAAACGGCACTGAAACGAGGCATTTATCGGGAAGATGAATTAACGGCAATGGCTCCCAGCCAGATTCAAGCATTGATCTTTGCACCGGGATTCTCGACTGCGCCACTGGTGACGGAAGTATCGGGGCGGGGTGTGGGGCTGGATGTGGTGCAAACCAATGTGGAGAAATTGAAAGGGGCGATCGAAGTAGAATCCGCTCCCGGACAGGGCTGTACAATGCGGGTTAACCTCGGTATTACCCTGGCAACGGCGCACGTTTTGATTGTGCAGGTGAATGGTATGCCCTACGCCATCCCGGTTGAGTTTGTCCAAACCGCTTGCCTGATCCGATCAGAAGAGATTTTTCCTTTAGAAGGACACGATACGTTTATTCGCGATGGACAACCGATTTCGATCGCGCAATTGGTTGATCTATTAGAGTTGCCTCCCCTGTCATCTGGATTAACTCAACAGACGGCGCTTTCCTGCATCATTCTTCAGGTGGGGCACGAAAAATTGGGTGTGATTGTGGATGATTTAGTCGATGAACAAGATGTGGTAATTAAACCGCAAAGTCAGTTGCTAAAACGAGTCCGCAATGTGTCTGGAGCAACTATTTTAGGCACGGGAGAAGTTTGTATGGTGCTGAATCCTCAGGACTTGGTCAAATCTGCCCGATCGCGATCGCACACCCTCTCTTCCCCCCAAACCCGTCAACCTGTGCCCACCAAACACACTGTGTTGCTAGTCGAAGATTCGATTGCTACCCGCACTCAAGAGAAACGGATTTTGGAAACCGCAGGCTATCAAGTGATCACGGCTGTAGATGGGTTGGATGGGTTGAATAAACTGCGATCGCACTCCGTCGATGCCGTGGTCACCGATGTGCAAATGCCAAATCTGGATGGATTGGAATTAACTAGCAAAATCCGCCAATATCAGGAATATATGGATTTACCGATTATCCTGGTCACAACCCTTGCCAGCGATGAGGATAAACAACGGGGTGCCGAAGCCGGAGCCAACGCCTACATTACCAAAGGCAGCTTCAATCAAGAAGCCTTGCTATCCACGCTCAAACGGTTAGTGTAGCGATGAAAAATGCCGCTCCGATTCGCGTCTTTTTAGTTGAAGATTCGCCTGTCGCCTTAACCATCCTCAAGCGTATTCTGGCAAGTTCCTCCGACGTTGATGTGGTGGGAACTGCCCCCAACGGTGTGGAAGCATGGGCGCAAATTCCAACCGCCCACCCCCAGGTGATTTGCACCGACTTGCATATGCCCAAAATGGATGGCTTGGAACTGACCCGCCGCATCATGGCAGATTATCCTCGCCCCATTCTCGTTATCAGTGCCTCCGTTGACACCCAGGATGATTCCCGCAATGTGTTTGAACTGCTGCAAGCGGGTGCCCTGGATGTCTTTCCCAAGCCCAGCATCAACTCCCTCTCAGACTATGAACCGATCAAGCAGGATCTCATTAACCGAATTAAAGTTTTAGCAGGAGTCAAAGTCTTTACCCGGCACCCCGCACGAATTGAAGCAGCCAAGCCCAAACCATCCCCCATCAGATCTTCTCCACACCCCACACCCCACACCCCACACCGTTCGGCTGAGCGCTCACGTCGAAGCCCCACACCCTTCTCTCCATTCAAAGTCGTCGCGATCGGAGCTTCCACTGGCGGTCCCCAGGCATTACACACGATTCTGAAGCAACTGCCTGCCCACTTTCCCGTACCGATTTTGTGTGTGCAACACATTAGTGAAGGATTTTTGCAAGGACTGGTGGACTGGCTAGGAGCGGAATGTTCTCTGCGTGTGACGATCGCCCAACCGGGAGACTTCCCCAAACCGGGCACCGTCTACTTCGCCCCCGAACGAAAACATCTGCAATTAGATACTCAAGGGCGATTCCTCACTGTCAACACTCCTCCCGTTTCGGGTCATCGTCCCTCTGCCACCGTGTTGTTTCAAGCCGTTGCTGCCTGCTATCCGCGATCGTCCGTTGGCATCCTGCTCACGGGCATGGGGCGGGATGGGGCAGACGGGCTACAGGCGATCGCTCAAGCTGGAGGCACCACCATTGCCCAGGATGAACAAACCTGTGTGGTATTTGGGATGCCCAAAGAGGCTATCGCTCTGGGAGCCGCCCAACACATTTCGGCGATCGGTGAAATTGCGCCTCTGCTTTTAAATCGAATCTTTTGATTTGAAATCGGGCAGTTTCAGTCCACTAATTTTGTCCAAATGCCAAAATCTGGGCAGCACTCAGCTTAAACCCAGGAACGACCGTCGATGTCAGAGAAGTATCCCCCGTATAAATCGTGTCTTCATATTGCCCATTCACCCACAAACACAGCGTCACTTGCTGCCTTTCCGGGTGTTGTTGGGTAGGAGAGAAGAGCATCACTGCCCCTCTCCCCCCGCAGAACCGGACTTGATAGTTTCCCCTCATCCGGCTCAAGCCTCCTGCAACTCAGATGATGTTCTCTTTGTACCATGCACCTGCTGGTGACAG
>JANRIN010000212.1:0-24307 GCA_033764965.1 Leptolyngbyaceae cyanobacterium bins.302
CTGTCACCAGCAGGTGCATGGTACAAAGAGAACATCATCTGAGTTGCAGGAGGCTTGAGCCGGATGAGGGGAAACTATCAAGTCCGGTTCTGCGGGGGGAGAGGGGCAGTGATGCTCTTCTCTCCTACCCAACAACACCCGATGCGAGAACACGTCACGGTTTTAACTTTGGTGGATGGGTTGTATGAGGAGCAGGTGTTTCAAGCGGACGATCGCATCCTGTGCCAAAGCTTCCCACAATTGAATTTAACTGTGAGGCAAATCTTGCAGGTCGGGGAAGGGTCAAACGCGGGATAGAGCCAGTTTGGGAGCAAGCCGTTCAATCACCTGCTTGAGCACCATTGCCGTCCAGTCAATATCTTCCAAAGTGGTGTGTCGTCCGAGCGTGAGCCGGATGCCCGATTTGGCAACCCGATCGCGGTAGCCCATCGCTTGCAAAATCGGGCTGGGGGTCACTTTGCCACTGCGACAAGCAGCCCCCGCACTGATGCCGATCCCTGCCAGGTTCATGTGGCGCACCACGGATTTTCCCGTCAAAACTTCGCCATCGGCATCATCCAGGCAGAAGCTGGCGTGATGAGGTAAGCGATGCCAGCGATCGCCCGTGATTTTGAGTCCCGGCACATCAGCCAGTTGGTCAAACAAACGATCGCGCAGATCTACCAGGCGTTGCATTTCCGCCGCCATTTCTTGCGCCGCCAGTTCAGCCGCCACACCAAAGCCCGCAATTGCGGGTAGGGCTTGAGTTCCAGAGCGCAATCCCGCTTCCTGACCACCACCACCCAGCAGAGGCAGTAACTTGACACCTGGACGCACATACAAGGCTCCAGCACCTTGAGGCCCATAAATTTTGTGGCTGGAAAGAGACAGCAGATCAACCGGAAGCTGTTGCACATCGATCGGCAAACGACCCGCCACCTGAACTGCATCAGTGTGAAACAAGGCTCCATGAGCATGGGCGATCGCCCCCAGAGACGCAATCGGCTGAAGGGTTCCCACCTCGCTTTGACCATAGATGATAGACACCAAAACGGTGTTTGAACGGAGGGCTGCTTGAAGTTCCAGGGGATTCACTCGTCCCTGAGCATCAACAGGTAAGCGTGTTACCTCCCATCCTTGCCCTTGTAAAACTGCAATCGGTTCACTGATGGCTGAATGTTCCACACTGGAAATGATCAAGTGCTGAGGTTGGCTGAATTGCTGAACCACACCCCAAATCGCCAGGTTATCGGCTTCAGTGCCACCCGCAGTAAACACGATCGCTTCTTCTGGGGCATTGATGAGTCGCGCAACCTGGACTCGTGCCCGTTCTAGAACAATTGCAGCCTGCTGTCCCCAGGAATGCAAACTGGATGGATTACCCCATTGCTCTGTCAAAACGCGGTGCATTGCCGCGATCGCTTCTGGTCGCGTAGGGGTTGTGGCGCTGTAATCCAGGTAAATCTGCATGAAGACGAATTAGAACGAGTAAGGTCTCTTCCAGCTTACGCCTTCTCGTTTTCTCCTGGTTCTACAATTCGTTGGAAAAGATAACCTGTGCCTCGTGCTGTGAGGATGAGTTCGGGGTTGCTGGGATCATCTTCTAGCTTGGCACGCAGGCGTGAAATGTGGACATCAACCACGCGAGTATCCACATGGCGTTCCGGCGTATAGCCCCATACTTCCTGCAAAATTTCGGAACGCGAAAAAGCTTCTCCAGAACGACTCACTAACAACTCCAGCAGGCTGAATTCCATCCCAGTGAGCCGAATCCGTTCATCGCCCTTGTAAACCTGACGTTTATTCGTGTCGATGCGGATCGTGTTGATTTGAATCACGCCAGAACTAGGAATGCCAGAAGTGCCCGTTTTTTCGACGCGCCGCAACACTGAGCGAATCCGGGCTTCCAGTTCTTTGGGAGAGAAGGGTTTGACCACGTAATCATCCGCACCCAGTTCTAGCCCAGTGATGCGATCGGCAACATCCCCCAGCGCAGTCAACATAATGATGGGCACATCCGACTCTTTGCGGAGTTCCTGACACACCCCGTAGCCATCCAACTTAGGCATCATCACATCCAGCACCACCAGATCGGGCACGGCATTGCGAAAAGTTTCTAACGCCTCCTCACCGTCTGCTGCTGTGACCACATCGTAACCAATCATCGAAAGCCGAGTTTCTAAAATACGACGAATACTGGCTTCGTCATCAACAACTAAGATTTTTTCTTTATGATTCTCCAATTTCCCCACTCTCCTTAAGCAGAATTTCTAATCGTTAAATTTTCGTACCCTATGATTAGAAATAGTACTGCATTGATAATACTTGAGATCGCCAAAATTCTTCACAGGGGGACATTTCAGACTTTTTTAAGATTTCTTTCACACGTAACTGTTTGTTATTAAATGTGTTTTTTCCTAAAGTAAATTTCTCAATCAAATGCCTAAATCACGATCGCTCTTCGTCTGTAATCAATGTGGGGCTGAGTTCTCTCAATATTTTGGGAAATGTTTGGCGTGTGAAGCCTGGAATTCTCTAGAGGAACAAATTGTTGCCGCTGCCAATTCTAGCAAACAAAGTTCTTCCTCCCTGGCTCGAACTGCCAATCGCAAGCGCACCAGTGCTCAACCCACCCAGGCTCAACCCCGTGCCTCGCTCACCCTGGAGCAAATTTCCGACCATCCCCAACAGCGCCTGCCCTCCGGTTACATAGAACTCGATCGCGTTCTGGGCGGCGGCATTGTTCCCGGTTCCCTCGTCCTCATTGGTGGCGACCCCGGCATCGGCAAATCCACACTCTTGCTGCAAACCGCGAATCGACTGGCTCACCATTATCGAGTGCTGTATGTGTGTGCGGAAGAATCGGGTCAGCAGGTCAAACTCCGGGCAATGCGGTTGGGAGTAGGAGAGCAAGGGGGGAAGGAAGCAAGGGAGCTGGGGGGGGAGGGAGCAGAGGGAGGGAGGACGGGCGGAAGGGAGCAAGAGAGGGAGGACGCATCAAGTCTGCCTTTCCCCCCATCCCCCCATCCCCCCATCCCCCCATCTTCCCTTTACTTGCTGCCGGAAATCGACCTGGACACGATTCTGGCGGAACTGGAGTCGCTTCAGCCACAGGTGGCAGTGATTGATAGTATTCAGGCGTTGTACTTCAGTGCGCTGACTTCGGCTCCGGGGTCGGTGGCGCAGGTGCGGGAATGTACGTCGGTGTTGATGCAGTTAGCGAAACGACAGAACATTTCCCTGTTCATTGTGGGTCATGTGACGAAGGAAGGCGCGATCGCGGGTCCCAAGGTGCTGGAACACCTTGTCGATACGGTGCTGTATTTTGAGGGCGATCGTTTTGCTAGTCACCGCTTGCTGCGGGCAGTGAAAAATCGCTTTGGTGCCACTCACGAAATTGGGGTGTTTGAGATGGCGGATCAGGGTTTGGATGAAGTGACGAATCCCTCGGAGTTATTTTTGGGGAATCGGGAAGAGGCTTCTCCGGGTAGTGCGACGATCGTGGCGTGTGAGGGCACTCGTCCGATCGTGGTGGAGTTGCAGGCGTTGGTGAGTCCCACCAGTTACAGTTCTCCCCGGCGATCGACCACGGGCATCGAATACAATCGCCTGTTGCAAATTCTGGCAGTGCTGGAAAAGCGAGTCGGCATTCCCTTGTCTAAGTTGGATGCCTATGTCGCGTCATCGGGCGGTTTGAGTGTGAATGAACCCGCTGCCGATTTAGGGGTTGCCGTTGCGGTTGTCGCCAGTTTCCGCGATCGCACCGTTGATCCGCGCTTGGTGATTATTGGGGAAGTGGGGCTGGGGGGACAGGTGCGCCCTGTTTCCCAGATGGAACTGAGACTAAAGGAAGCAGCAAAGTTGGGATTCAAGCAAGCTCTGATTCCTAAAGGACAAAGCTTTTCCAATGTGGGATTGGAGGTGATGCCTGTGGGACGAGTGGTGGATGCGATCGCGATCGCCCTTTCTGCCAAACACTCGACTCAAGAAGCAAATACGTGAGGCAGGGTTTTCTACAATGGGAATGATAGAGGTGTAAATCCTGCTTAAAACTATGACCACAACGCCCAACTCCGAACCCACGTTGCAAGATCTAGTCACCCGGTTAGATCAAACCTTGACAGACAACGAACGGTTTAAAGCTGACAACGATCGCTTCAAGGCAGAACTGGACAAGTTTAACGATCGCTTTGACAACTACCAAGATCGCTTTGACAACTACCAGAAAGCAACGCAATGGGTGGTGCAACTTGCGTTTACCCTGATCGCCAGTGCCACAATCACCGTGATTATTACGTCTGTTCTACGAAAGTAGATCCTTGTACGACCTTACATTGATTGGGAAACTCTTGAAGGAAAGCTTGCGTCGGTATTATCAAGGTTAGTCATAGTCTAAGCATTATTATTGAGGAGAAAAATTGTGCGGAGTGTGAGGTTTGGTGCGGTTGTGTTAGCGGGCTTCAGTAGCTTGATTTTTGCTTGTGATGCGGAGGCGCAGTTTAAAGGCAACCTGATCGTGGATGTGAATGGACTGAAGGACAAAAATGGCTTACTCTGCATCAAAGTGTTTAACGGGAGTCAGGGCTTTCCCAACAGCAACGATCGCGCCATCAAACGAGATTGCGTCAAAATTACGGAACAACCCATGCGCTTCGTCTACCAGGGTTTGGCAGCGGGAAACTATGCTGTTGCAGTGTTTCATGATTCCAACGGCGATCGCAACCTCAACCGCAATGGTGCTGGAATGCCCACAGAAGGCTACGGCTTTTCCAAAAATCCCGTTGTCAAAACCAGCGCCCCCAAGTATGGGGAAGCCGTTTTCCTGCTAGCCGGAGCCAACACCCGAACAGTTATTCAGATGAAGTATGGCAATTAGAATAAACTCCTGCCAGTTATTGAGAGGTAGACCGGATCGCTGGCTCAAACCAGGCACGTTTCATGAGCACCAGTTGTCGCTTTAACCGAGTTTTTTGCTGGCGGGGATAAACGATCAGGAAAAGTTTAGCAAGTGGAAAGAAGCAACGGACTTTCACGATCGGATTTTGTTGAAACTTATCCAACGTTGACCAGAAAGCAAGGATGAGATCCCAAAATTTCTGCTGTTGAACTTTGGCGTAGTTCTCATTAAAGTTTTGTCGCAACAAGTCGTCGTAAGTTAGGGGGGCAGAAGCTTTGCCGCGATGAGCTAAACACTCTGGAACATGAGTAAATGCGCCAAGAATACTCATTTCTACGGCAAGTACCTGATCTGCTGCAAAAATGTCCAGCCGATGTCCGCCTGTTTTCTGCAACATATCTCGACGCACCATTGTATAAATTGGGTCGATATAGCGAGGATCGTGATACGTGAACCAGATCATCCGAGCAAAGCGTTTGTAGACAGAAGGCGAATCTAAGCGAGCACCCCTATATTCGACGTAATCCTGGGAACCATCTTCGTTTAGGAAATCCTGATAGGTCGTTACCCCAATCACGTCCGGTCTCGCCTCGATCGCGGCAATACATTTGCGGGCGTAGTCTGGTTCTAACCAATCGTCGCCCCCAATCCACCGCATATACTTGCCTTGCGCTAAATCAATCAGGCGATTGAAGTTTGGCATCAAGCCAATGTTTTCAGGGTTGCGGAAGTAGCGAATCCGGCGATCACGGCGGGCGTATTCCTGACAAATTTCTCCGGTGCGATCGGTCGAAGCATTATCACTAATAACAATTTCAAAATTGTCAAAATCTTGGGCTAGTAGAGAGTCGAGTAAATGACCAATCAAATGTTCGCCATTGTAAATAGGCACCGCAAAGCTCAGGAGCGGATACTCAGCCCTATGGGATTGAGCTTGGAAAGATTGAGATTGATGCATAACAGGTTACACCCGTAAAGAACTACAATTCCCGGTATAAACTGACGCTCTTAGTAAGTAGACAATTAAGATTAAGCACTAATTGCACTCTTTGCAAACAGTGTTTTGATGAGAAATAGAATGCAAATAGAGTACAATCAACAGCCGAGATGGACAAGCCTCAACACTGATCAATGACTTCCCATAGACTTTATGAGAAAGTTAGGGAAGCTTCGAATTTAGGGTTGGAATGACCTTGAACTTATACGACATGGCTCTCAATACAGTTAAGGCTTGATGAAGAAAGTCAACTGGCACACTCCCTAGAGTATCGAGACTGCCCTTCATGGGCAATATTACTTACGTGAACTTAACTAGAAACCTCGTCTTATTAAAGTCTTGGTAAAGCTACCTTGAAATTCTCATAAAGGGAATTAAGGCTTTCATTTGCCTGGGGCTGCTACCTTGCGCTTAACTTGTCGGGCGCGATGGTGCCAGGACAGGCTTTTTGAGAGTTTAAGTGGTGTATTCAGCGTTGATCTTGACGTAATCATAGCTAAGGTCACAGCCCCAGGCAGTGCCAGTTCCGACCCCATCCCCGACGCTAACCGAGATCAAAACAGTGTCTTCCTTGAGATAGGCTCCTGATGCCGCTTGCTTTAGATAAGCATTGGCAGCAGATCGATCGAACACTTGCGGTTGTCCGTGTTGCATCATCAGGAACTCACCCAGCTTAATTTGCAACTCTTCCTGGTTAAACAGCACTCCCGCCCGTCCAGCGGCACCCGCGATTCTGCCCCAGTTGGGATCTCGCCCAAAAATGGCAGATTTCACCAGGGAAGACCCCGCGATCGTCCGGGCAACTTTGCGGGCATCCTCATCGGTGCTGGCTCCGGTGACTTGTACTTCCACCAAGCAGGTTGCGCCTTCTCCATCCCGCGCGATCGCCTTTGCCAGATGGATACAAACATCCGTCAGCATGGCTTCTAGTTTCTCGGCATCGACTCCCATTTCAGTGATCGCAGGGGTGCGAGATTCGCCATTGGCTAACGCTAAAACGGTGTCGTTGGTGCTGGTGTCACCATCCACCGTAATCTGGTTAAAGCTTTTATCGACAGCGCGACTCAGCATTTCCTGCCACAGATGGGGAGACACTGCCGCATCACAGGTGACGAATCCCAGCATGGTTGCCATGTTGGGATGGATCATGCCTGCCCCTTTGCAAATTCCGCCAATGCGAACCGGGCGACCCTCGATCGTCGTTTCCAGGGCGATCGTTTTTGTCACCGTATCCGTAGTGCAAATTGCTTTAGCCGCAGCATCGGAACCGTTGTCTGACAGTTCACTCACCAGTTTGGGTAATCCCGCTTTGAGGATATCCATCTTGATCCGCTGACCAATCACTCCCGTTGATGCCAGCAGAATTAGATCGGAAGAGATTCCTAAAGCCTGACTGAGTGCCTGAGCCGACTCGATCGCGTCGATCACGCCCTGTTCCCCAGTGGCGGCATTGGCTTGTCCGGCATTGCACAGAATGGCACGGGCTGTCGATTTGGCACGCAGCTTATCGCGGCAGTAGTCAACGCAAGCAGCCCGCACAACGCTGGTGGTAAACACCCCTGCGGCGATCGCTTCCACATCGGACACAATCAATGCTAAATCTGGCGATCCCGACGGTTTCAAGCCTGCCGTGATCCCTGCCGCCCTATAGCCTTTTGGGGCTGTCACTCCACCTGCCACTTCTTTCCAATCTGCCATGAGTTTCTCCATGCAAAGCCACTTGCGAGGGGATTATAGCAGCCTCAGACATCATCTGGATCGATACCCATTGCCCGCAGTCGATCGGCTAATCGATCAGCACGTTGCTGTTCCTGATCGGCACGTTGTTTTTCTTGGTCGGCGCGATGCCGTTCCTGATCCCGTTGGGTAGCAAGTTCTACAGGGGTCAAAAAGCGATCGCCGTTGGGTGCATAAATGCAAAGAGTGTCTCCATCTAGCTCAAATCGAATCCCCAAGCGAGGGCTGACCCAACCTTGAATCGTGGGAATTTCAACCAGGTGTTGTTCTACCCGTTGGGAACCAACCAACTCATTACAACTGGGGTCGTAGATGTAGTATTCTTCAACACCGTATTGCTGATAAAACAGCAGCTTACGCGTCATTTCTGCCACTGTGTTGCTGGGCGACAAAATCTCAAACACAACCTGCGGAGGGATATTGTCTTCTCGCCATTGTTGATAAGAACCACGATCGCCTTTCGGTCTGCCAAAGACCACCATTGCATCCGGCGCTTGGCTGAGTTTGCTATTGCCCTCCACGGGATACCACAGCAAATCTCCAGCGACAAACACCGTTGGATCAGCAGCGAATAGAATTTCCAGATTCTCTTTAATTGTGACAATCCAACGAAATTGCACCGTGTTTTCCGCCATCGGTTGACCGTCTGCTTCCGGGTAAAAAATCTCTGCGGTAGGTGGGATAGGAGGCTGCGCGACCATCAGCAATATCCTCGCGTTGAGTGTTCTTACATTAACATGGCACTACGTCCAACGATCGCATTCAGCAGTACAAAATAACTATCGATCGGGTCCCCAAATGAACTTGCCAGTTTGATCGATGTAACCTGCGCCTTCAGGCGTATAAACAAGTGCTAAACCATTTGTGAAATTCAGGGCGAGGGGAAATTGCAGTGGCACGATCGTTTTTCCAGTTTTGTCGATGTAGCCATATTTGTCGTCAATTTTCACCGCCGCCAATCCTTCCGAGAATCGTTCCGCGCGATCGTATTGATAAGGAATCACCAGTTTTCCAGTTTTGTTGATGTAGCCCCATTGGTCATTCTTCTGAACTGCAGCCAGCCCTTCATAAAATTCTCGAATTTCCTCAAATTGAGGTTTGATTACAACTTTACCCGTGGTGTCAATGTAGCCCCATTGCTCATCCACTTCAATGCCTGCAAACCCGTCTTTGAACGTCCACATTCCCGATAACCAACTCCCCTCAAATTGAGCCGGAATGATGATCTTTCCAGTCTTATCGATATATCCACGTTTATCCTCAATTTGTACTGGAGCGAGTCCATTACTAAATGACATCGCATAGCCAAACTGAGGTTGAATCACCACTGTTCCTGTTTTATCAATGAAGCCGTACTGATCGTTAACCTTAACAACTGCGAGTTCTTCCTTGAAAGCCAGTGCTTCCTCGAATTGAGGCGGAATGACTAATTGACCCTGTGCATTAATGTATCCATATTTGGTGCCAACCACAACTAGCGCCAAGCCATTGGAAAAAGCAAAAGCAAGGCGAAATTGATCTGGGATTACCACCTTTCCAGTTTCATCAATGTAGCCATACTGGTCATCGACTTTGATTTGCGATCGACCTTCTACAAACGCCCATGCCAGATCAAACTGGGGTGGAATTACAACTTTCCCAGTGCGATCGATAAAGCCAAACTTGCCGTTTTTAGGAATGCGAAATAGGGCAGAGCTACGCTGCGATGCTGTAACCGAGTTGGAAGTTGGAGGAGTGGTGCTTGGGGCAGAACTGGCACGTTTTACCCAGAAACACAACCCTAAAACTAGCAAGAGAGAAAACAGGGCGATCGTGTTCCGCTGCAACATGGATTTGTGGCTCACTACTTCCCATCCATCATGGCTGACGATTAGCTAGTCGGCAGCTTTTGTGTGTCAGCTTTGTACGCTGCCCATCCGCCATAGTGGGAAATATCGGGCAAGTTGTTCTGCTCAATTAATTCCTTGGGATAGAGAAACGCCGTTAAAATCTCGCCGTTGTCCAAAACCACATCCGCCGGATACATATGGGGCGGTTCATTGGCACACAGGGCATCAAATTGCTCCTGGGTTTGCTCATACACTTCACCCGGAATCGAGATCCCGCCATCGCCAATTTCGTAAATCGCCGGATGCCAGCCATCGCCGGCTGAATGCAAGCGGTAAGTTGGGCGAGTTTTGGCAGATCCTAAAAACTTTTCGTACTGAAGACTGGCATGATCAGGTTGCCCTTGCAAAGCAGAACCACAAATGAAGATACGTTTAGACATCGGCTCAGTTTGACTCAAATTTAATCACCATCGTTGACCATACTAAACTCTTCTGGTGTCATCACCACCAGTTCCCCTTCAGGAAATCCAGAGCGATCGCGAGTGACGATAGCATCTACACTGTGAACAATTCCACCAACATATTGCACTACATCTTCAAAATCACGAAAGTTCAAACTGAGTGCTTGTTCAAGTACATCTCGATTCACTGCACAGATATGTAAATCAGTGAGAATTTGAGTAATTGCGTCTTGAGCAACGATCGCTCCAGCAACTTTACGAACGATGTAATAGATATTTGTAATTGTTGTTGCTGCGATAAATCCTTCAACTTCTCCCGCATCAATCCTTGCAAAAAGTCTCGCCGCATACTCTGCGAATGGCTCTCTTTTTTGTAGGAAGTCGAGAACCACATTCGTATCAATTAGAACCCTCATTACTGGTATTTCTTTATGAGATAGGTTGTGTAATCTTCAAGTGGGTCTAAGTTCACTTCTGATTCTGGAATTCGCGCAATCCCTTGTAGCCGAGAAAGATTTCGTTGCTTTGGCACTAGATAAGCATCTGGTTTTAAAGACTCTAAAACAGCTTGCACAAGTTGCCAGCGATCACTTGCTGGTAACCGTAGTACTTGTTCTTGTAATTCCTGCAAGGTCATTTCGATCGATTCCAACTTTATTAATGATTTTAGAGCGTCCTACTCGACATGTAGCGGATTAAGAGCAAACTCGCGGATCAGTTGAGCGTAGGTTTCAGAGGGACGATCGCCCAAATGGTCAGCAATTAGGCGATCGCTGCCTTGCTGAAAGTCGATGGAGAATAGTCCGAAGCGGGGCGTGTAGGAACCCCATTCGTAATTGTCGGTCATCGACCAGTGCATATAGCCCAGCATGGGAATCCCTTCTTGCACCAAACGCTTGACCTGTTGGATGTGTGCTCTAAGAAATTCGCTCCGCAGCATCGAGTCCGATCGCTTCGTGGCGATGCTGTTATCCGGTTTGCGGCGAATTGCCATGCCATTTTCGGCAATCATGATCGGGCAGTGGGTTTGTCCCACCATGCTGCCAAACTCGCGGGAATAGTACTGGCAGAAATAGTGTAGTCCTTCGGGCAGCGATCGCCAGTCCCACCATTTGCTGGTGATGCCGCTCATCAGCCAGCCGCGAAAATCTTTGGTTTTGAACTCAAAATCGCTGAAGATAGGCAGGCGAAAAATGTGCGCCAGAAAGGGATCGTAGTAGTCGATCGCCAGGTAATCAAACACGCGATCGCGGGGGGACGCTTCCAGAACTTGCAAATAATCGTGCAGATGTTTGCCGTCGAAGTTGCGTTTTCCAAGCCAATTGCTAAATCGACGTGCCAGCAAGCCAACCTGGTAGGGCAGATTATGGCGAAAAGGCAAATTCGCTTTCCACAAATCTGTCTCAAACTGTTTGGCATTGGCGTAGGCAAAATCCTGGAGTTCCCCCACTCTGACATCTTGCTGCCGCAGACTGAGCAAATCCCAAATCACCTTTTCAGACCAGTACAGATCACTACAGTAGGTGTTGAGTGTGACCTGGGGTGTTGTCCAGCCTGCTGCTGCGTAAATGTCGTGAATGGCGTTGTATGCCCGCACATGGGCGGACAGCAGCAGGTTGTAAGCCCGAATCAGCGCATCCAAGCCACGCGTTCCGCCGGGAAACATTCCACTCAAGTAAGTGTTGGGCACGAGAATGTTAGGTTCGTTGGTGGTGATGTACCACTGGATGGGCGGAAGTTGGTGATGTTGCGTTAGGCGGCGATTGATGTGAGTGACGGTGGTTTGCACGTAATCAACAAAGCGATCGACGGTTTCGGCGTGTAACCAGGCATCCAGTCCCAACCAGGCGGGGTGAGTGAAATGGTGCAGAGTGACGATCGGTTCTAGATTGGCACGACGACAGGCAGCGATGCGATCGCCATAGGCATCCAACACCTCTTTGTCAAACTCTGGGACGGTGGCGATCGTGGTTGCCGAAGAGGGCTGAATCCGTGCCCATTCCAGGCTTAATCGAAACGCATTCAAGCCCATCTGCTGGCAGGTCTGAAAATCTTCCTCATACCGAGTCCAAAATTCTGCTGCTGCCCCGGTTGGCATGACGTGACCGTGAATTTCGCCCCAATACCAGTTGTTTTTGGGTTCTTCTGGACGGTTGTACCCGCCTTCACTTTGATAGCCGGAGGTGGCAACCCCCCACAAAAATGAGTTATTCGACCAGGCTTGCATTGGGCTTTAGGTTCTCGCTAACGTGGACAGAGTTGATTGTTTGAGTTTGATCACGCTGCTGCAAGTCTGCCAGGATCGTCTCAGCGATCGTCAAGGCAGCACGCGGTCGCCCCAGTTCTAACGCCGATTCTCGCATCTCCATCAGGCGATCGGGATGCTTCAGCAAATACTGCACCGCTGGAGCTACCATTTCCATCAAGCGAATTTGCACTCCGGCTCCCGCCGCCGCAATCACATCGGCATTTTGTTCTTCCTGCCCCGGAATCGGGTCTACCAGAATCATGGGGGTGCCCCGCGCCAAAATCTCGCTGGTAATTAATCCGCCTGCTTTTGTGATGATCAAGTCGCTGGCAACCACCAGGTCATCCACATAGTCAATTAGTTCTAGCTTCCGCAGTTTCACTGTCTCCGTTTCCACCAGGCTATCCCAGGCTTCCACCAATCGTTCATTCCGTCCTGCGACTAACACCACCACCATCGGCATGGGACTTTGCAATAAATCTGTCACCATAGTCCGCACTCGACGAGGATTGAGCGCTCCGCAAAAGATGGAAATCACTGGCAGATGCAGCGGTAGGTCATGGCGCGATCGCGTGCCTGCTTTGGTTTTGGGGGTCGTAATTTCCAATTTGATCGGAATCCCCGTAACGTTTAGCCCTTCCGAGTTAACACCCCGCTGCACGAGCAAATTTGCGCTCAAACTATTGGGTAAAAAATAGCGCTTGACTCCGTAATTAATCCAGGTGCTATGAGCGATGACATCCGTTACCACAACGTATTGAGGCGTGGAGGGTTGCTCTTCCTGCTCCATGAGTTGCAGCAACCGACTGGGAATCTGCTGCACACACACGATCGCGTCTGGATTGACGGATTTCACAAACTCGCCCAACTCCGTGAAAAATGGGCGTTCCAGTTTTGCCCACACCAGATTGCTATCCAGGGAGCGATCGAGGTCGCTAATGTCGCTGCCCTCATAAAAGGCTTTGTAGAGTTGGGGCAGTTTCTCGCTGAGTTGCTTATACGCCTGGGTGACAGTGCTCCGGTAAAGCGAGTTGGCATAATCCAGCGCATCTTCACACAGCACCTCCACTTCAGAGAAGTGCTCGAATGCTTCACACAAGGCTTTGGCAGCGGTGAGGTGCCCCGCTCCTAAGGACGCATGGAGGATTAAAATCCGTTTCATAGGAAGTTCAGTAGAATTCGGGCTTTGTCGCTCTATGAACGTATCTATACTGCTTTCCAGGATTTGCATACAATTGTAAAAGGAATGTTACAAAGGTTGTTAGATATGGCTGAAATTCAGAAACCGTTTGAGGTCAATAAAACCGATGCCGAGTGGCAACAGATTTTAACTCCAGAACAGTTTCGTGTTCTCCGTAAGCATGGCACGGAGCGAGCCGGAACAAGCCCATTGGACAAGACCTACGACAAGGGCACATACGTTTGTGCAGGTTGCGGACAATCTCTTTTCACATCAGAAACTAAATTCAACAGTGGCACAGGTTGGCCCAGTTTCTATGCGCCTATTGAGGGAGCGATCGATACAACCATCGACAGATCCTTATTTATGACTCGCGTTGAAGTGCATTGCAGTCGTTGTGGTGGGCACCTGGGTCACGTTTTCAATGACGGACCGCAACCCACGGGACAACGCTACTGCATGAATGGGGTCTCGCTGGAATTCAACCCAGAAGCTTAGTCGTTGAAAGGGGCATTGGTGATTGGTTACGGGTCGTCTGCAAAAGACAAGTGACCAATGCCCAGTGACAAACAGGGTTAACCTCGTTGACTGACACATCTTCTTTGGTAGGTTGGGTTGAACAGCGTAAAACCCAACGATAGTCCTGATCCTGTTGGGTTACACTGTCGCTAACCGCAACCTACGGCGCTCAAGGAGTTTCAGGAATTGTGTCAGCCAATCAGCAGGGTTAACTTACATCGTTGCACCATTCTCAACAACCGCCCTGAACTAAAGTTCGGGCTGAAAACTTAAGTCAGTTTCAACTGACTGGAAGGTTGACTAGAAAAGAGTTTTAACCTGTTTTAACGGGCTTTAGCTTTGAGCCTGAAATTTATTTCAAGGTTCTTCCTGCAACGGGTGCAAGATTCTCAGTTCATGGTTACTTTTGTCTACTTACTTGCGATCGGAATAAACCTGATCCAGCTTCAAAAAGGTTTTGAGCAATACATTTGCGCCCTTTTCGCACTCTTCCGGAGAAGTATATTCTTCCTCGGAGTGGCTGATCCCGTGACGGCTGGGAACAAAGATCATGCCCATGTCTGTAATACGTCCAATCTCCTGGGCATCATGTCCGGCGCGGCTGGGTAGATGTGAGTAGGGACAGCCCATTTCTTCACAGACTTGCTCGATCGTGCCCATGATGTGAGGGGCAGAGAGAGTAGGGTGAATGTGGAGGGTTTGGCGCATCGAAATTTGGGTATCTGTGGCGCGGGCGATCGCTTGAATTTCCTGCTCCAATTTATCCACCAGGAAACTTAAATGCTCCTCAGACAGATCCCGTAGGTCAATCCGCAGATCCACTTTGCCTGGAACCGTGTTTGTTGCGTTGGGGGACACATTCAAAAATCCCACAGTTGCCACCTGATCCCCTGAAGTTTCGGTTGCTAATTGATTCACTGCTAAAACAATCTGGGATGCAGCAACCAAGGCATCTTTTCGCATGGACATGGGGGTTGTACCCGCATGGTTTGGACAACCCACAATGTTGAGCGCAAAACGATATTGCCCCACCACCCCAGTCACTACACCCACCGGTCGTTTGAGATATTCCAGGACACCGCCCTGCTCCACATGCAGTTCCACGAAGGCAGCAATCTCCGAGCGATCGCGCCTTGCGGTGTGAATTTGCTCCCAATTTCCCCCCACTTTCTCCAGGCAAGGTTGAATCGGCGTGCCATCCAGACGGCAGTAGTAATCCGGTCCTTCCTTAATTTGCCCCGACATCGCTTTAGAGCCAATCACCGATCGTTCTTCGTCAGTAAACACAATCACTTCCAGCGCATGATGCAGCCGTACACCATTCTCGTGTAAGGTTCGCACCACTTCGATCCCCGCCAAAACCCCCAGGCATCCATCAAAATGTCCGCCAACCGGAACTGTATCAATGTGGGAACCCGTTGCTAGGGCAGGGGCATTGGGTTGCTTTCCGTCGTAGCGCCCAATAATGTTCCCCGCTGCATCAACCCGCACTGTCATCCCAGCTTCTTCCATCCAGGTATGCACCAATTGACGGGCTAACAAATCATCCATGCTGAAAGCGATGCGGCACACGCCACCATTGGGGAGTTGTCCGACTTCTGCCAAGCGCTGAATGCTTTGGGTGAGGCGATCGCGGTTCACCAGTAACGGCATGGTTGCAACGGTCATAAATCCCTCCCAAAGGTAAATCTTGCTATCAGTGGATATGTATACGGTATACAAATTCAATAGAAATTAGTTCTATCAAAGGTCAGTTAGCCCTTCAGCTTCTGTATTCGCTCATACATCTTGCGGTTAATTCACCAGGCTCTCCAGGCGAAATCGAGCGATCTGGATAATTTCGGTCAATGCTTGTTGGCGTTCTGTCGCCGAGTCATGCTGCAACCGTTGGGCAAACGCTGTCAAAATGCTGGATTTGGTGTGATTTTTAACCGCAATGATGAAAGGAAACCCAAACCTTTCTCGATACTGCTGATTCAAGGTGTGAAACTGTTCAAATTCTGTGGGGGATAGTTGATCTAAGCCTACTCCGGCTTGCTCTCGCACAGACGCATCTGCCATTTTTGCCTTGCTTCCCAGGTCGGGATGGGCACAAATCAGCCTCAATTGCTCGTCAGCAGGCATTTCTTGCACGACCTTGACCATTGTTTGGTGCAAGCTGGCTAAATCTGAAAATGGGCGATTTCCCCAAGCGGCATACGCGATCGTGGGTGTATCTTCAAACACTGCCCCCAACGCTGCCACAAAAGCATCCTGGCTCATTTGATTTAATTCCGCAATGGCATAAGGCATTTCTACAACTCCTGTTGGTTATCCAGTTGCTTGATGGCTTGGATTACGCGCTCCTTGCTGGCGATCAAGTGATACTGAATTGACTGAGTGGCAGCGACAGGATCGCGATCGCACACTGCCTGATAAATGCGACGATGCTCACTCCGAATTTCTAAAACTCCTGGGTTGTGTTCCATTGTCCGCAACCGGAGTAAAGCCATCTTGTCAAAAACCTGGTCTAAAATTTGCACCAACCAACCGTTAGCAGAACTCTCTGCTAACAAGCGATGAAACTCATAGTCCATATGCAAGAGTTGGTAGTTCGTGAGCTGATTGGCGGGCAATCCCTGGCTTTTTTCTGCCCGCTGCACTGCCAGTTCCAGTTGAGCCAGTTGGTGAGGGGTTGCGTTACGGCACGCTTCTGAAACGGAAAGCTGCTCTAAACTGATGCGACAGTCATAAAGCTGAATAGCATCCACGATCGATAATTTGGCAACCCGAAGGGCACCATTGGTATCCGCTGTAATTAAATTTTCTCGCTGCAACTGCCGGATCGCTTCTCGAATGGGAGTGCGACTAACTTGTAGCGACTCTGCCAATTGCGTTTCCACCAATCGTATCCCAACCGCCAACTCTCCTGATAGAATTGCGTTTCGCAGTACTTGATAAGTCTGCTCATGCAGCGATTGAGCACGCTTCAAAGGTTTAGATGAAAAAGACAAACCTGTTCAGCTCCTTATGGATTACGAAGTAGGAGAACACTCAACCGCGACAGACAGAAGACCGATCTGCCAGGTTTGTAAAAGAACCGTTGAGTCTAATAAGTAGCTAGAGAGTGCTCTTAAGTGTATACAGTATACCTTTTCCCCGGTTTCAGTGGGTGTTACGAACCAGTTGTTACTCAACGTCAGCCGAGATTTCCAGACACAGCCTCAGTGAAATTACTGCTTCACAAAGTCTTCAAAGGAACATGGCGGAAAGCTTACCGCAATTTTACAGAGACCCTGCCCTACAATCCGGTTTTGAACGAAATTATACGTAAGTACAAATAGCAGGTCATCCTAAAGACATATATCACGATCGGTGTGTACTACCTCCTTAGACCGTATCTCCACTCACCAGGTTGAGATGCTTTCATTGCTGCTGTTCCAGCCTGCTATGAATTTTGCTTTTAAAGGGAGAGTTAGTTGTGCGTACCAAAGTTCCTACTCGCATTGTGTCCTATGGGGCGGTAAATCGAGTAAGCGGCTTCACTTTATTAGAAATCATGACTGTCATGGTGATTGGCGGAATTTTAGCCGCTATTTCAATGCCATATTTCCTTAGCCGAGCAACTGCCGCCAAGCAAGCAGAAGGGAAGATGTTGGTCGGCACTATGAACCGCGCTCAGCAAGCGTATTACACTCAAAATTCCAAATTCAGTGACACGGTTGACGCGCTTGCCCTCAATCTCAGAAGTAATAATTACACGCTTGTTGTGCGTCCTGGCAATGCCGAGAGTACTTACGCCGCCAACCATGCGACATCCAAACACATTAAGGTTCGCTCCTATGTCGGAATGTCCGCGATCGTCCAGGATACCTCCGGAAACCTGAGCATGGAAACCGTTTTGTGCGAATCCCTAAGCCCTGGCTCCGTTGAAGCAACCAAGCCCACTTACACGACTGCCACGGTTGATTGTGCTCCAGGCACCCAACGCTTGAAATAACTGGCTGACAAAAAGGCCCAGGTCAAAATGAACTGCCTGGGCTAAATCGGTAACTTTGGGTAGAAAGCTTAAGAAATTTCCGAGAAAGATTCTTCCCACTATTGCCCTGCGACTAAAGTGCGGGCTGAAAGTAAAAGTCTGCTGAAGCGGGCTGGGAAAGGGTTCACGTCAGTTCTCAATAGGCTTTCCGACCTGTTTCTACTGCGCTTTATAGCTGACAGCTACGGTTTGCTAAACCCGCAAGTGCTACAGCACTCCAGCATTACTTAACCCTAAAATTACGCCAGCGCCCAAAATATGACCAAAACTTGTGGTGGCTAGTAGCTCTGGTACTCCGAATTCGCCCCCAAAGGGATCTGGTAACTCGACGGGCAGCTTAGGACCAATGCCTTTGCGTTGAATTGCAAAGCGCCCGATCGCGATCGCAACTAGATTGCAGAGCAGCATTGTGATCCCCACGCTGGGCGACCAGTTGGTGACTCTGGGCAGAACGGCAACAAGCAACGTGGTGTAGTGCAATTTATACCTCCAAATTAAAAAGCTCTTTGTCAAGAAACGGATTTAGGAGGATTATAAGAAGCTCTCGCGGCGTAACTGCTAAGAGAGTTCAATTTGTTTGAACTTTTAACAAAACCATTTATGTTTTGATACAAAGAGGCGCAACTTTACTTCAGTAGGCGAGTATCAATAATCTTAGAATCGAACCGTCCGTAGTCATTGGTCATTCGCAGACCACAACCAATGACGAGTGGCGAATGACCAGTGACGCTCTATGCCGTTTTAATGCAACACGACCGACTTGACAGATCCTAATTATTTCTTTGGCAGTGTGGAATGACTCTGATAGTTAAGATTTGTGGAATCACTCAGCCCGAACAGGGACAGGCGATCGCAGCAGCAGGCGCAACGATGCTGGGGTTTATTTGCGTTCCAGCCTCGCCCCGCTATGTTACGCCAGCCCAAATTGCCCAAATCGTAGACGCTCTCCCAATAGATAGCCGTACAGGTCATGCAACCTGCGATCGGGTGGGAGTTTTTGTGAATGCCAGTTCAGACACGATTCAAACCACTGTCGAGATCGCCCATCTCAACGGCGTACAACTCCACGGCAACGAATCACCAGAATTCTGCCAGCAATTGAGGCAGCAGCTACCGTCTATCAAGCTGATCAAAGCGTTGCGGGTTCGATCAGCCGATGCCCTCCAGCAAGCCAGTGTCTATCAAGACTGGGTTGATCTGCTGCTGCTGGACGCTTACCATCCCACCCTCGCAGGCGGAACTGGTAAAACTTTGGATTGGCAGAGTCTGCGATCGTTTCAACCGTCTATTCCCTGGTTGCTTGCAGGCGGTTTAACTCCCGACAATGTGTCGCAAGCGCTGAACGTGATTCATCCAACGGGGATTGATTTGTCCAGCGGGGTTGAGCAGTCTCCTGGAGTCAAAGACTTAACCAAAGTAGCTCAACTTTTTACAACCCTGAAAGATGCTTTATCTGGTTAAGGCGTTGCCGACCTCAACTTTTCATCTTCACGCGAAAAACTGGCATCTACCACATCCCCCAACTTGCCTAACGGTTTGGACTGACCCTGGTTGTAGGAAGCCACAACAGCCCCCGCATTACCCGCACGAATTTGTAAGCTATTTTGGGCAGTCCAGGTGCGCTGCTCCCCTTTCGATAAAATTCCCTCAAACTTGACCTTCCCATCTGCAACGACCTCCATCCACGAGCGATCGGTTAAGCTGATGTCCACCTGAACAGGCGCATCACTCGCCGTCTTAGACCCTGTGGCAGATGGAGCCAGTGCACTCGGAGCATTTCCTGCTTCGGGACTGGTTGGATTATTCTCACTTGGAGGACTTGCAGCACTACCTGAGTCAGAAGCTGGAGGAGAACCAGGATTCGAGTCTTTATTAGCGTCTTGAGCAGTATCAGTGTTCTGAGATACTGGGGCGCTGGTTTGGGTAGCAGGAGGCTGAGAAATTGAAGACCGAGAGGCGTTCACTGCTCCATAGGCGATCGCCCCCACAACACCCAAAGCAGCGATCCCCGACAACGCATAAACCAGGGTTAACGGCTTGCCTTGCCGGGACGACGACGGCTTCTGCGGCGGCATTGGGCGCGGATCTACAGACACAGGAGCTGCAACACTTTCCCGAACGGCAGGTTCACCATTGCCTGCATCTGACCCTAACTTGGCTGAAGGAGGATCAATGTCAAACGCATCGGCAATCTCCGTTCCATCCAAGCCCAACGCATCTGCGTACCGCCGAATAAAACCCTTAATATAGACAGGTTCAGGTAAGCGATCGCTTTCTCCAGCCTCTAGCGCTGTTAACAACCGCAAAGGAATAAACGTATCTTTTGCCACTCTTTCCAGAGAAATGGATTGTTTCTCCCGAACCTGCAGCAAATACTCGCCGATCTGCTTTAGTTGCTCTACTTGAACTAAGCTCAACCCCTTCATTACTCTTCCTGCACTCCTAACGTTCAATGCAACTTAGTTTTACCGACTTCGTGAAACTCACGTCTAAACCTTTCTATTCAGCAACGGTGTTTGCCCTAACCCCGTCAGTATGATAGAGAATTAGATGAATAAATGTAAAGCAGAGATGAAGTGCAAATACTGGGTAGCGAGACAGGTTCAAAGCTGATCGAGTGCTTGCAGAGCATTAACGCAAAAAGCTACTGATGAGCCATAGCAAGAAGAAAGTCACTGCACTCGCGAAGCCATCTGTACCGATCGCCAACCCCGGAAACTGGCTGGGTAACAGCCCGTACAGTAAACCGCCCACCAGCAAACCCACAATTAGCCCAGCAAAACTCAGGAGAACCGATCGTCCCAGCTTACGCTCTTTGCGATATAGGAAATAGAGTGCCGCTCCAACACCCAGGATCAGCGCTAACTGAATAGTAGAGGGGGCAAAAAAGACTAAAGCCACTAACCCAGTCATTACCCCCGCAGGCAGCATAATGTCAGCTTTAGAGGGCGTATCTAGCCAACTCCCTAACCAGGCTGGAGCTTGTCTGCTAATACTAGCTGATGGCGCTGGGGGAGCCTCCGCCTGCCGTTCAGCAAAACGGATTCCATCAGGAACTTTAATTCGCCCTTCCTGCCGCATCTTTAACCGATCCATCAACACAGCATCGTAGGCGGCTTCGATCTTTTTGATCTGATCAGCATTCCCCTTAGAAGCTTCACACAAGCGATTTCGAGCAGTCTGAATCTCGTCGAAGCTAGCTCCCTCGGAAACTCCTAACTGGTCATATGGATTTTGCTCACTCATGCTATTTCCTACTACCTCTCCAAGCTACTTAGAGCCTATCTAAAAAAGCGTATAGTTACAAATCCATCTAGAATCTTTTTCCGGAAATACCAGTTTGGGTGCAGCACCTTATGTAAAGGTGGGGCATACTAATTCTGATAACTGAAGTTCTTTCGATGATCAAATATCTCTATCTTTCCTCATCAGGGTGAGTAAAACTTGCCTCAATAATGGCTGAAACCACCACCAAATCTAATTGAGAGCTATGTTTGAGGTTCCAAGCTCAATTTTAGATTGACTAAAATGTTTGTTACCTGACTTAGACCCCTATGGAGGTGGGTAGTTGCCTACTGAATCTTCCCCAACCCTAAACTCTATTCGCCCTCAACAACCCAAGGTTATGGCTATGGCTGCCGCCAAGATTCTTGTCGTAGACGATGATCCTGCAATTCGGAATTTGATTTTTCGCTTCCTGACTCAACAGAGCTACCAGATGGAAGCTGCGGAGGACGGAAAAAGTGCGCTGGCTGTATTTGAATCCTTCAATCCAGACTTGGTGATTTTGGACGTAAACCTGCCAGATGCGAACGGGTATAACCTGTGTGAAGAAATGCAGAAACGGACAGGTGTTTTCGTCCTGATGTTGACCAGCCGCACAGATGAAGCGGATAAGATTCGCGGCTTTACCCAGGGTGCCGATGACTACATCACCAAACCCTTCAGTTTAGGAGAGTTGGGGGTTCGGGTTGGGGCAATTCTGAAGCGTCAACGGACTGTAACAACGGGAGAGCAACAGTCTCTCACCTTTGAGAAATTAGTGATTGATCCAGTGCGGCGTGAAGTGAAACTGGGTGGAGATCTGGTGCCCCTTACAGCCTTAGAGTTTGATCTGCTGTACTTTTTAGCTCGGCATCCTGGACGTGTTTGGCGACGGGCGGAGTTAATCCAGGAAGTTTGGGATTATGAATACGTGGGTGATCAACGAGTCGTGGATGTTCATATTGGGCAAATTCGCAAAAAAATTGAGATTGATACCAGCCAACCTGCCCTGATCCAAACGGTAAGAGGGGTTGGGTACAAGTTTGAAGCACCCGATAAACTATCTGATGCGGATTGAAACCCAGTGGAATGGGTTAAAACTTCTTCTAGTCAGGTTCAAAAGGGACAGAACCCGCTCTACAATCCCGCAGCCATTGACGCACCGCTAATCCAGGCACCTCCTGGGTAGAATCTTGTAGGGGAGAAATCACCTGGTTCAAGTTTGTGGAAGAATCACGGCGGGTGTAAAGGATTGCCAGTTGCCACCCTGCCGTTCTGGTATGGGCAAGAAATAACCAGTAGTAATTCTGGTAATCGATTTTCTGGCGAGTATCGTACTGGCGCTCCAGCACGGTAAAAAAGACTTGATGCAGTCCTCCTCGTGCTGGATCAGAAATGTTGGTAACTACGGGCAGCGGTTCTAGGTTGGGACGGCTGGCAACGATCGCATACTTGCCTGACTGACTCCCTCCCCGTTGATGACTTAACCGATTGATGTACTGAGGTAAATCTCGGAGTAAGCCTTGTGTCAACGGTTCTAGCTCCGTAGGGCAGATGGAACGAGGACGGATCGGAGCTAGAACCTTAGCCTCCCGTGCAGCAGGCTGAGTAGGGGGTTGGTTGGCAGCGTGGATCGGTTGGGGGATGAGGTTCAGCAGAGCTAGAAATATCAGCCCTCTGCTGAAAAACACCCACTTATCTCTTGCTCCCCAGTCATCTCGATGGAGCGTAGATTGAACTCCAATCCGAGCTTCGATCGTAGCCGTTGTTTTCACCTTAGAGGACATCCCGTTTGAGATAGGGTTGCAGCACTTCAGGCACCTGGACACTACCATCAGGCTGCTGATAGTTCTCCAAAATTGCTGCCATCGTTCGCCCTACTGCCAATCCAGAGCCATTGAGGGTATGAACGAATTGAGTGCCTTTTTGCCCTGTCTCCTTAAACCGAATGTTGCCACGGCGGGCTTGAAAGTCACGAAAATTTGAACAACTGGAGATTTCTCGATAGCGATCGGCAGAGGGTAGCCATACCTCCAGGTCATAACACTTCGCGGCTCCAAAGCCCAAATCTCCCGTACACAGTTCCAACACGCGGTAGGGTAGCTTCAGGGCTTGCAAAATGGCTTCTGCGTTCTGAGTCAACGCTTCGTGTTCTTGGTCTGAAGTTTCAGGACGAACCAATTTCACCATCTCTACCTTATTGAACTGGTGCAAGCGAATTAGTCCACGAGTGTCTTTTCCGTAACTGCCTGCCTCTCGTCGAAAGCAGGGCGTGTACGCACAGTGGTAAATGGGCAAATCATCGGCTGCAACAATTTCATCCCGATAGAGATTGGTAACAGGAACTTCTGCAGTGGGGGCTAACCACAAATCATCCTCCGCACACTGAAAGCTTTCTTCCGCGAATTTGGGAAGTTGTCCGGTTGCTGTCATCGATGTGCTGTTAATCAAAAAGGGAGGCAACACCTCCAGATAGCCTGCGGCAATGTGGGTATCCAGCATGAACTGGATCAGGGCACGCTCCAGGGCAGCACCCGTTCCTAGGAGAAGCACAAAGCGACTTTGAGCCACTTTCGTTCCCTTTTCGGTATTTAGAATGCCTAACTTCTCCCCAATCTCCCAATGAGGCAGCAGGTCCGGTGCGGTTGGCTTGTACTCGTCTCCCCAGCGGCGCACTTCCACATTCTCTGTTTCGTCTTTGCCAATGGGGGTTGTATCGCTGGGGAGGTTGGGAAGTGTCAACAATAAAGCTTCGATTTGAGCTTTGATTTCTTTTTCCTGCGGCTCCAGTTCACTCAACTGGACTTTTAGCTCATTCCCTTCATTCTTCAATGCCAACACTTCGGGATCATCCGGCTTGCTGCCCGATTTCATTTGCTGCCCGACTTGTTTGCCAATTTCGTTGCTGCGAGCCTGTAGCTGAGAGCGTGTTTTTTCCAACTCCTTCTGCTGCAGATCGAGTTGGGCGATCGGTTGAATGTCGTAGCTCCCACCTCGCTGGTTTAGCTTCGTCTGCACCAGTTCTGGGTTTTCTCGAATTAGCTTTAGGTCAAGCACAGAAATCATTCCGATGAATAGCGTTCTAAATCAGGATACACCGAGATAGAGAAGGATTCAGGAGGCAAGCAATAACCCATCCCCTTCCTACTCTTCCCAACCCCCTCTCAATCCTTATCCC
>JANRIN010000244.1:0-1717 GCA_033764965.1 Leptolyngbyaceae cyanobacterium bins.302
ACTATCACAGTACGGGCAATTAGGGGAAAATAAATCCATCATCCGCTCCTGATGAATTGGCGGTTTTCAAAACACTGTAAGTTGCTCTAATGTAACAATATTAAGGCTTTATGTCTCCCCACTTAGCGGAACCAGTGCCGAATTCAACCACTGACTGATGCCCTGAAATTCAGGCAATGGTTTGCTATTTGCAGCCAGAGCAGTCGTTGCTCCAGAACTTGATGTCAAAACAGGATGTGTAGCCGGGGGAACATCCAAACTTGCGGTATCCAGATCAGCCTGACGAGACCGAACTCCAAATGCCGTTGCTACCCCGACCCCAGCAAGTCCTAAGCCCAAATAAAGCAGGTGTCGTCTATGCCGTAAGAGTTTATCCATTGACTTGATTTCCAGATATGACACAACCAGCGATCGCGAACCTTTGCAGTCTCCTGTGATCCTGACGTTTCTAATCCGGTTAAAACTACTTCTTGGTGTCACTCTTCATGGCATCACCTTCTTTCTTCATGGCATCACCTTTCATGGCATCGCCCTCTTTCTTCATGGCATCACCTTTCATCGCGTCACCTGTAGGTGATGCACTGGGAGCAGCTTGATTAGTCCCTGTGGAGTTGCTAGAACAGGCTGCTACACTAGCTGTCAATATCAAGCCAGCAATTAAGATCAAAGTTTTCCAGTTCATTCTCTATGACTCCCAAGATTAATTTTGATGAGGATCTACCCATAGCAAAACCTTACTTCTAAATCATTTCAAACTATGCCAAGATTTCTCTGAAACTAAGCTTAATATTGAATGAATTTATCCTAATCAACTTCTTAGATAAGCCTTAACGTCTTCTAATACTTTGTGCCAATGGCTATATTCGAGTGAATAAAGAAGGTCTCGCAACCAAGTGCTGATTACTGCTGAAAACAGTGACAACAAACAATTGCGAGACTTTTTACTAGGTATATTTGATGGAGCAACCGCAGAAAATCATCATTTAGCGACTGGCGTTTCCACTACTTTTGAGTGAAGCATAGCCGATCGTCGCATTTGCCATCCGACACCAAATCACCACAGATTTGTAGTTCGCAACATTGATCGAGTCGGGGATGGGGTAACGCTGGGAGCCACTAATCTTTTGGAGTTTACCCAGGTTAATAAATTGTCCTGGATTGCCGTAGGTTTTTGGAGGCGTGGCACTGGGTTCTAAAACCACGTGTAAGTCAGGAGCCTGATCCGTAGTTTTGAAGGCGCTATCAATTTCCAGAAATCGATGCTTGCCATTTGTAACAATCCGAGCCGTTCCCGATGTGGGTGCTTCGGCTTTCACAAAAGTCCCTGTAAAGGCTACAGCCGAACTTTTTTGAGCAACTATCGCATGAGTCGATGAACCTGAAGAGTGATCCATCTGAGGCAATGCTTGGGCAACACGAATTGCTCCACCTGCGATCGCCAAAGTCGAAACTAGAACAGGAGCAAATCTCAGGTGTTTGACGGTTAGCTGGTTGAGATGATTTTGCATAGGTGATCTATAGTTGAGAGATGGAAGAATTGCGTAGCACGATACATTTGGAATATCGTAGACCCGTTTAGTAGACTTAATCGGAAATAGGTTAGCCTAGAAAGTAAATAATTTCGGAACCGGCAATGCTATCGTACGCCAAAATTCAAAGCAAACCTCAAGTGCTCAGAAGCTTGACAGGACTGACTCAAGCAGAATTTGAGCGCTTG
>JANRIN010000021.1:0-9047 GCA_033764965.1 Leptolyngbyaceae cyanobacterium bins.302
AGGATTCATTCATCACTGGGTTATCTCACACCTGATGAATATGAAAGAAAATGGAATGAACAACAAAATGAAGTTAATGATATAAATGAAAAACTTCTTTAGGTTCTTCATTCTCCTGTCCGAATTCAAGGGTTCATTTCACTCTTCTGCCCTTTATGTCGAAGGATGGTTGGCACTGCGCTGTACTTATCAGTCAGAAAAGCACTCTATCAAGCCCAGTTGTATGCATAGAGAAACAGGGAGGGGGGGAGTATATTGCTTTTTCAAGCGTAACAAGTATGATGTGCAGTTTAGCTGAATGCTTTAATACTGGAGCTTACTATCTAGATGCAGATGGATACATTGATATTCATCCGGTACAAGTAGCTGAGGTTCTACGCAAACACAATCCTCAACTTGTTGAGCAGGCTCTTACAGACATTAGATTTTTGTTCACAGATTTCGATCTGAACTATGACACCCAAATGTTTATTTCTAAAACTTTACAAGCTTTAGGACGACTGAGACCACCAGAAACAGTAGAGATTGTGAATGAAGCGTTAGCAAGGTATAGCTCAGATAATAGTAGGAAAGGAAATATTGTCTGTTCTCTTCTCAATCGAACTTTGAACAACTTGCTAGATCGTTAAATGAGACGTAAACAATATGATTTTAGTGCTGACGATCGCCTCTCGCCGTAGGTCGGGTTGAGCATCATCTAGTTCTTGATGGTTAACAAAAGTACAGCGAAACCTGACACCACTGAACTTCATTTAGGATTTTCTAAAAGCGATCGCTGCATTGCTAATCACGAGGGAGATCGCTAGTCCTGCGGCTGATCAGCTTGAAGTTGCTGGAGTTGGGCGATCGTCAATTCGGTGATGCGGGCGATCGTTTCCAAGGGGATATTCTCCTGAAGCATCTTTAATGCCAGAGATCGTCGCTCTTCTTCTCTGCCCTCTTCTCTCCCCTTTTGAATCCCTATTTGTTCAATCGACGTGACGTAAGGCATTTGTCGCTCCCGCTCATACTGCTCAAGGTCAGTCCAAAACGCCTGTTTCAAACTCTCCGGCAACTCCATCAGCCAATCGAGGAACCGGAATAAGTTCAGTATATCTTGCCGCTCATAGCCCTGCTCGTACAGCCGTCGTGTGAGCCGAAACTTCCACTCTTTTCGAGCTTGAGCATCCTGACGTGTTTCCTTTGTCTTGAGATGTGCCATCACCGCGATCGCAAACGGATTTTGGCTAGTTTCCAACTCTGCCCAGCGAGATTCATAATCCAGCAGCTTGATCATTGGAAACCGAAAGGTTGCCTCACAGCCCCAAAGCTCTTCCTCAAAGGGTTGGGGTCGCCAGGTAGCTCGTTCATCTCCTAGAATTGCTAAACTCGCAAGCGGTTGCTGGTAACGGTCTCGCAAGCGGTAGTAGTATACAAACATACGATCGCTAAAGTGGCTCTCTTCCTGGTTTTGAATCTCGATATGGGCTAAGACCCAGGTTTCTTCCCCACTGAGTTTCCAGACTTTGACGAGTTTATCGAGCAGTCGCTTTCCCAATTCGGCATCCCTCACGACTTGCCGCAATTCCTGATCGAGAAAGTCGTATCCTCGGCTCCAGTCAATATCATCGTGAATTTGGGGAAAGAAGAACTGCATAAAGTCTTGAAAGTAAGCTTCCAAAATCTCCTTCCAGGGACTATCAAACTCGTCACGCTGCTCGGTCATCCATTTGCCGAAAATCACGGCTTCAGTGTAACAGATGTAGCAGCGCGACTGTATTAGGCGTAGAGAGGCTTGCTGCTGTTCTTTATCAGATCGACGATATTCGTCGCCTCTACACCAGCGATTTGCGTTTTCTGAGGCAGTTCTAACTGCCTATCGGAAAAACTTGTTTTGAAGATACAAGGGTGGGCAATACCAACTCTACAAAATGGGTTTCGGATAGGTTCTAGGGCGATCGTCACCACTTCTCCCAAACGACAGACGGAGAATCCATCCCTGCTACATAAGCTGAAAGCACGACCAGAGATAGCAGGGAAAAATTTATGCCGAAAATTGCCGTTCCGCGCCATGTTCAAAAAATTTGTAAGGTTGGCGCAACCCTACTCCTCACCTTCGTTAGTTGGGCTGTAATGAGTTGGAATGTTCTAGCTTGGGCAGAACCAACCCCTGTCACCCCTAGCACAGCCACTTACCAAATTGAGCATTCCAAATCACCCGCAGAAGCCGGACAAAAGCTTCAGCGACAGTCCAAAGCCTACAAGCAAGAGCTGAAAAAAAGTCCTCAGCCCATCCCCAACGCCGCGAAAGATGCAGCCGACAAAACAAAATCGCTTTTCCAACTCTTCTCTAAACGGACTCAAGAAACGCTGAACTCAAACTCGTCGAAATAAATACGAAGCTTCCGTTTCTTGCTGATTTGTGTAAAAATTAGGGTTTGAGATAAAAGAGTAAAACGCGCAAGAAACATCTGGAGATTGTAATGGCTCGTACATGTCAGCTAACGGGAAAAAAGGCGAACAACGCCTACGCCGTTTCTCACTCGCTTCGTCATACTAAGAAGCTCCAACAGGTAAACCTGCAATGGAAACGGGTTTGGTGGGAAGAAGGGAAGCGATGGGTGCGGTTGCGCCTCTCGACCAAAGCGATCAAAACGCTGGAGAAGAAAAGTTTGTCTCAGTTTGCCAAAGAAGCTGGATTGGATCTTAGCAAGCTGTAAGTTCGGCTCTTTTGAATATAGATATTTAAGGGCGTATGGTTTCCATGCGCCCTTTTGGTGCATCAGAGCAGGTCGGGGCTTTCTGATTGGATAGAGGCGGCTAGAAGGGGCGATCGCAAGATTACCTCTAGGGGTACAACACCTGCTTAGAGAATCTTGCCACCATCATAGGTAGTCCTCCCTTGGAGAATTGACCATGTTAAATGAAATGTGCTGGCTATCCCCGCTTGGCTCCAACAACGCCAAAATTCTGCACTTGAGAACGGCACCGAATGAACCCTGGCGACCTTATACCGCCTTTCCCCAGTACGCAGCTCCAGACTACGATATGCCCGGTGGCTCGAAAGGTTGGGCAACTTATCAAAAACTGATGAGAGCAGGTTGGAAATTAGCGCCATCCTCAGATATCAATTCAGTCATTTCGGACGTTAAAGCGGGTTAGGAGTGAGCTTCTGCTCTAGTCAACAATTGTCAACAGGTCTTGACCTGAAAACTCGCTCTTTTATAGTTTTGGACAGAACGCTTAGGATAAGGAAAAGTGGCAAAGCCAATGCTAAGTAAGCATTCTGACACGCCTTTGCCACACGGCTCTTGGCTCCAGCTATAAGAGAATCAGCTTTTTGCTGACGAGTCTAAACATCCATCTCCATAGAATTACAGAAGCCTAAGAAACCCCCCGACAAATATTCAGCGATCTTCACAGGGGTATTTGTTGGCGTTTCTGGCATTTTAGGTAGTGGCAGACCACCTGCTAAGGTTCAGTTTCATCCACCCCTAGATAGAACCTTAGAAATGGATTGAGGTTACGCAAAGTCGTAGCTGATAACCACCCAATGGTGCTGGTGTTGCCCGTCCTGCTACCTAAACATTATTTGTCATGTTTTCACCTTACTATTTAACTCGGTTTCCCCTCTGGAAGTTTCTCAACCAGCCCATTTTTACAAAAACAAACGGCTTTTTGATGAACCCTAATCAATTCTGGCGACGTTATCAACTTGAACTACTTGAGCGCTGCCTTCGAATTGACTGTGCTTCAGGCGATGTCCGCCGGGACTAGCTTTTTACTCCAAGAAGTGGTTGTTCAAGCACAAAACGGAGGAGCGATCGCCCCTCCGTTTTTCTCAATTAGTGCATCTTAAACATCAAGTGCCCGAAGTCCAGGAGTTGATGTAGTCAATTTGCTCGGCTGTGAGGGTGTCGATTTGAATCCCCATTGCCTGCAACTTGAGACGGGCAATTTCTCCATCCAGATCTACTGGAATTGAATGAATCCCAGCTTCCAAGCTGCCCTTGTTTTTCACCAGATATTCCACAGCTAAAGCCTGGTTCGCAAAGCTCATATCCATAACCGCACTGGGATGACCTTCGGCGGCGGCTAAATTAACCAAACGCCCTTCTCCCAACACCACCACAGACTTACCATTTTTCAGGCGGTACTGTTGCGTAAAGTTACGAACATCCTTGACTTCAGTGGCTTCCGCGCCCAGCGACTTCAAATCAATTTCAATGTCAAAGTGTCCAGAGTTGCAGACGATCGCGCCATCTTTCATGACTGCGAAATGTTCGCCCCGGATGACGTGTTTGTTGCCTGTCACGGTAATGAAGATATCCCCTTGAGGGGCGGCTTCTGCCATTGGCATGACTCGGAAGCCATCCATCACAGCTTCGATCGCTCTCACAGAATCGATCTCGGTGACAATCACATTCGCTCCCATGCCGCGTGCCCGCAGTGCCGTGCCTTTGCCGCACCAGCCATAGCCTGCCACGACAACCGTTTTACCTGCTAACAAAATGTTTGTGGCACGGATGATGCCGTCTAACGTCGATTGTCCGGTGCCGTAGCGGTTATCGAAAAAGTGCTTTGTTTCTGCATCATTCACGTTCATGGCAGGAAATGTCAGCACGCCATCCTTGAACATGGCACGCAACCGAACGATGCCTGTTGTGGTTTCTTCCGTCGTGCCAATCAAGTCTGGCAACTGGTGTTTCCGTTCTTGCACCAGAGTTGCCACTACATCACAACCATCATCCACAATAATGTTGGGGCGATGATCGAGGGCAATTTGCACATGGCGCGTGTAGGTTGCTGCATCTTCACCTTTCTGGGCAAACACAGGAATGCCGTAATCTGCAACTAAACTAGCTGCCACATCATCTTGAGTAGACAAGGGGTTGCTGGCAATCAACACCGCATCAGCGCCACCATTTTTGAGGGCGATCGCCAGGTGAGCGGTTTCTGTCGTGACGTGACAGCAAGCAACCAAGCGAATTCCAGCTAGGGGTTGCTCCTTTGCAAAACGGTCTTGAATTTGGCGCAGGACTGGCATTTCCCGCCCAGCCCACTCGATCCGTTGCTTGCCACCAGGAGCCAGCGCCAGATCTTTAACCTCATACTTCAGTTCTTTGGGACGAACGGGGGTGACGGTCATGAATATCCTTCCTCAACTTGACAATGTTCCAATAAAGACGACTTTCAATGCTCAAAGCCCCAAATTTTGGAGGGTGAAACAAGCAAGTCTAGCAAGAATGCCTTCAACGAAAACATTCTTCAGCTTATACCGTAGCTTATACTTCCTTCCATAATTGAGCGGGTGTAATTTACCAAACACACATAATACTGTATCGACAGTCTGCATTGACAGTACCAGCGCAGCGGATTGAATGATCTTTCTACAGCAAAATCATTTGTTTTCCCATTGTTGTTTCATGCGCTGAATCCGCTCTAACAAGCTTTCGTTGGACAGGCGAGAAGAAAGACGTTCCACCAGGAGCGGAAAAGCGAAGGGAGATGGGCGCTTGGTATCTTTCCAGATGAGGGTGAGTTGATGCAGGCGATCGAGGGTTTTAGCGAGGCGATACACTTCCAGTTGTTCGTTGAGCACTTCCTGTTCGGCTTGTTTTAGAAGCAAATTGTCCGGTTCATATTTAGTGAACACCTCATAAATAAGAGATGAACTAATTTGCAGTTGGCTCGATGTTTTCTTGGCTGAAGGATAGCCTTTGAACACTAATCCAGCCACTTGAGCAATCCCCCGAAATTTGCGTCCTGCTAGTTCAGAAATATTCAAGCTCGATTGAATATCTTCGTTCAAGGAGTTCGTGTTGAAGAACGCTTGAGAAAACAGTTCTTTGAATGGGTAATCTTTCGGTGCCAGAATTTCAAAACCATAATCGTTGACAGAAATGGTAAAAGTAGATTGTTTTTGTTTAGCAAAGCGATAGCCCCAGAGAAACCCCAGTCCTTCATGCACAAAGCGTCCTTCAAAGGGAAACACGTACAGATGTTGCCCTTCGCGGGTTTTGCAGCATTCGATCAAAAACTCAGTCGCGGCAGGCAGGTGAGAGATACGCTGTTGAGCTTTGAGAATGGGAGAGAGCCGATCGCATTCTAGATTTTGTTTGGGATGTTCTCGTGCAAGTTGGATTTCAGTTCTGAGTTGAGTGCTGAGTGTATCCGAAATGGCTAAATTTCCACCTGCCCAGGTAGGCGTGATCACCGATTTTTTCTTAGCAGCTTTGACATACACTACCATGTCTTTCAGCATGAAAAATTCCAGTTGTTTACCTGCAAAGAAAAACACATCTCCAGGTTGTAATTTGGAAACAAATCCTTCTTCTACTGTACCGATCGTGCCTTGATTCATATAGCGAATTTGCACTAATTGATTTGACGTGATCGTGCCAATTCCCATGCGGTGCATTCGAGTAATTTGGGCATCTTTGACTTTGTAATGTCCGTTTTCCTGCACGACTTTTTGGTAACGCGGGTAGGAACTTAAACACTTGCCCCCCTTTTCAATAAATTCCAAGATCCAGTTAAATTCCGCATCGGTCAAATTGGCGTAGGAAACTGTTTTGCGAATGGCACTCAGAGTTGGTTCGGGTTGAAATCCATCGCCACAAGCCAGAGTGACCAGATGCTGAATCAGCACATCGTAAGGCTTATGTAACGGACGACGTGACTCGATCGCGCCCTGCTCTAAGCCATGTCGAAAGGCGGAAATTTCCAGCAATTCTAGAGCATTTGTAGGTAAAAAGAAAATTTCTGAAGTGCCCTGGGGGACGTGTTGCGATCGTCCGGCTCGTTGTAACAGTCGGGCGATATTTTTGGCACTGCCAATTTGCACCACTCGTTCTACTGGTTGAAAATCCACACCTAAATCCAGAGATGCTGTGCAAACCACCCATTTGATGTGTCCATTTTTTAGCCCAGCTTCGATCGCTTCTCGTTGACTGGCATCGATCGAGCTATGGTGCAACGCAATTTTATCGGCGTGATCGGGCATGGCAAAGGAAATGGCTTGATACCAACGCTCAGATTGAAACCGTGTATTGGTAAAAATCAGCGTGGACTTTCCAATATCTAAGGTATCGACTAACTCTTGAAATAAATGTAGACCAAGATGACCCGCCCAGGGAAAGGTATCAACTGCATCGGGTAAAACACTTTTGATGACTGTATCTCGTTTCAAATCAGTGCGAACAATGACTGGATCAGCATCGAGTCCAACGGCGGTTTGGGCGGCTTCCTGCACATTTCCCAAGGTTGCTGACACTGCCCACGATCGCACCTGCGGCTGCACACTCCGCAATTGGGACAAACACAGTTCGGTTTGGGTGCCCCGTTTAGAACTCATTAACTCGTGCCATTCATCCAAAATTACCAGGCGTAGGGATTTGAACAAGTCTTTTGCTCCAACATAGGACAGGAGCAACGCCAACGATTCTGGAGTCGTAATCAGAATTTCTGGCATATTTTTCAACTGGCGCGTTTTCCGAGAACTGCTGGTGTCCCCGGTGCGGGATTCAACTCGCAAATTCCATTCCATCTCAGTAATGGGGCGGCGAATCGATTGCTCAATATCACGGGAGAGCGCCCGCAATGGCGTAAGGTAGAGCATTTGCAAACCAGTGGCGGGAGATTGGAGCATTTCGGCGATCGCGCCCATCACTGCCGCATAGGTTTTGCCCGATCCGGTGGGCACCTGAATCATGCCACTCCTGCCATCCAGATACGCTTCCCAGGTTTCTAGTTGAAAGGGCAGTGGTTGCCAATCTTGCCGCTCAAACCAGGTAAAAATTGGTTGTAGGCGATCGTGATGGGGGCTTGATTTCACGATTTTGGCGGATTTCTGAGTTCGATCGATGCGACAACCTGACCGTGATCCGATTGCCACACTTCCACGCTGTCTCCGTTCAAAGAGTCATCGATTAAATGATCATTTAATACCGCAACATAACCGACTCTACCCACATGGTGGGGATTTTCGGCGACAAATTCCTGGCTGACCATGATGTGATCCAGGCTATCGTAATGACCGTTGTGGATGTGGGTGTAGTAATAATCGCCGTAGCTGCGACGGGCTTGAATATCTTTGACGTGGTAGAGCAACACATCCCAGGTTTGTTGTTTTTGCTCAAAGCGCGATCGCCGAAAGGGAGCTTCTCCCGACAGGATTTGAGACGTTACGGCGTGTCCACCATCATTAATGTCTCCCATAAGAATGACGGGATAGTTCCGGTTCTTGAGAAACTCCATCAAGATCACCCGCACCGCGATCGCTTCTCCGGCTCGTTGGATCAAGGCGCGTGCCTGTCCCTTTGCTTTTTCTAGGGGATCATTGCGATCGACATCATCCGGAATAATCGGACGCTTGGATTTGAGATGCACCACAAACACGGTACATTCCAGCGTGTCCGTGAGGGCAATATCCACGGCTAATACGGCTCTGGAGAATTTATGAATTGGGATGTCTGTCCCTTCGATCGCAAATTTTGCTTCTGCCGGAAACACTTCATACACGCGATGCCGTAGCACCGGAAAGCGAGACACCATCGCCACTACGGGTCCATCACCCAGACGCGGTGGCGCAATAACTTTAGCATTGGCGTACAGTTTGCTTTCCTCCAAGACTTGCCGTAGCGCTTCCACATGAAAGATTTCTTGAAACCCTACAACATCAGCGTTCATGGCTGCTAGTTGGGCGGCGAGCCACAGCTTTTTGCGGGCAAAGGTTTGGGCAGAATACTGGCGATCGCCGTAGTAAACCACATTCGGTAAAACCAGATTGTAAGCGTTGAATGTGGCGACCTTGAAGGTTTTTGGGTTCATGAAGCAACTTGAAGTGAATCGGCGATCGCTAAATTGTGGAAGCAGACGGGCAGTTATGCAAGCTATTATCCAGCTCAAATATTAACAGTTGACTAAGAAAGTGTTTGTAAATCAATGTTTCGATCCCCCTAAATCCCCCTTCAAAAGGGGGACTTCAGACTCAGGGCTTGGTTCCCTCCTTATTAAGGAGGGTTAGGGAGGATCTCTTCAGAGCTTGCTTTTGAGCCACATTTACA
>JANRIN010000296.1:0-21564 GCA_033764965.1 Leptolyngbyaceae cyanobacterium bins.302
GGGCATCGGCGGCTTATCATCTGGCTAAAAAGGGACGTTCTGTTTTACTACTGGAAAAGCAATCTTTGCCCCGTTATAAGCCTTGTGCCGGGGGCGTGTCTCCTGCAATCGCTCAGTGGTTTGATTTTGACTTTTCTCCGGCGATCGCTTACAAGGTTGATAGCATTATCTATACCTGGAAGCTGGAAGATTCGGTGAATGCCAAGCTCGAAGCCTTAGAACCCATGTGGATGGTGCAACGAGATGTGTTTGATCATTTTCTAGTGCA
The DNA here is from genome assembly GCA_033764965.1 of Leptolyngbyaceae cyanobacterium bins.302. Lineage (GTDB taxonomy): Bacteria > Cyanobacteriota > Cyanobacteriia > Leptolyngbyales > Leptolyngbyaceae > JSC-12. The sequence continues at coordinate 269 of JANRIN010000296.1, forward strand.
ACAGGCACAAAAACAGGGGGCTGAACTGCGGGATAACACGGCGGTCACAGGAATTGAATTCAAAGGCGATCGCTGGCAGGTGACCACAGTGAACGAACCCGTGGAAGGGCGCTACCTGATTGCTGCCGATGGTGCTGAAGGTCCCATGAGCAAATGGCTGGGCTTCAAAGAACCCAAACGACGCTTAGGGGCAATTTTGGAAGTTTCTACTCCAAATATGGAACATCAAGATGCCAAATTTGAGTTTGGGATGCTCAAAAATGGCTATCTATCGGCTTTTCCTAAAGGACAAGGATGCTCCATTGCGGCAACCACGTTTCGTGGCGGCGATCCATCTGATTTGCAAACCTCGTTGACTGATTACGCCGTTAAAGCTGGTTTTAACAGTGGTTCCAGTCAGTCTTACACCCATGCCCTGTGTTTGTGGGATGGCAACCAAAAGCTGCATACCCAAAATGCACTCCTGGCAGGAGAGGCTGCTTCTGTGGTCGATCCCCTGATTGCGGAAGGCGTGCGTCCCTCAATTTTCACGGGTGTAAAAGCAGCGGCGGCGATCGACCAGGCACTGGCAGGCAATGCGAATGCGTTGGAAGATTACAGCAAGATCGTCAGCGAAGAGTGGGGATCGGACATGGTGTGGGCACAACGGATTGCTGGCGCATTTTATCGCTTTCCTGGCTTGGGCTATAAGCAAGGGATTAAACGTCCAGCCGCAACAACCTACTTTGCCCGCATCCTGTGTGGACAAATGCGCTACTCGGATATTGCCAATACTGCCATCAAGCGGTTGTCTGGAGGACTGATTCCTGGCATGGGCTAGTTGTCCGCTAGGAATCTCCTGACTCACTGGTGGGCGGATCATAGGCAATGCCTTTTTCCTCAGCATCGGCGATCGCGGCTTCGATCAGGTCTGGGTTGGGGGGATGAGGTGGCACGGCTTGGGTTGTTTCAGTTTCGCTGATAGCGGGATTTTCCTCCTGGGCTGAAATGTCCTCCAGGAGTTCCTCCAAAATATCTTCCGCACTGGCATTGGAAAGGGCACTGGCTAACAAGTCTGGTGCCAATTCGGTGCTTTCAATTTCGATCGTAGCTTCTGCCACCAGACTGCCATCCGATGCCCGCCCCACTTCTTCCACCACCGAAATCACCGTGGCATCGGTCACTTTGGGTTTCCCAGACGTTGGCTGATCTCGAAACTCTTTGCGGACATAGATAGGCTTGCTCTCTTTCTTACCAAAGCCTTTTAACAAGGACTGCACCGTTTCACTCAAAACTTTGATGAAGTTGGTGGATTTTTGAGTCAAGTTCGACAAGGGACGATCGCCCACTTTTGGCGCGGCAGCAATTGTTTTGGCGGCTGCGCTGGCAGCTGAATCTACGCCATTTTGCACAGTGTTTTGCAATTGAGTCTGCTGTTCGGCAAGCTCCGTCGCCGCTTCTGCGATCGCCGCTTCTGCCTGATCGACTGCCGCTGCAACGTCAGTTTCATCGAGTGTTTGATCCGGGATAGCGACTTTGGCGAATCGGTCGATCGCCTCCTGTCCCGCCGTGCCAAATTCTTCTAAGTTAGGCGGAACGTAACCTTCCTCCGCAGAACCCGGAACTTGCGGCTTGGGTTGAGTGGCAGCGGCGATCGCCCCTTGCACGCCTTCCTTGACTTGTCCCAAAACGCGAGAGGCTTGCTGGGTCAACTGCGATCGACCTTCAGCACTGGACAACCTACTAAAAGTGGCTTTGACATCGTCCGCAGTTGGCAGCGGGGTTTGCTGATCGATCGGGGCAACTTGTCGCCGTAATAAGAATGTTTGCCAACCCAGCCACCCCAGTAAAGTTACGCCAGCGATTTGCCCCAGCAGCACGCCGCCTGTGATGCGTCCAGCGCAAACCCACAGCACCAGAGCATAGAACAAGCCCACTCCGCTCCAGATAAAGTCGTTTTTTCGATGTACTTCTGGGAAGAAGAAGGCAGCCATGTATAACCCAAAGCTACCTAACCCAACCAATAACGCGAGAATGTATGCCAGCATTCTGCCCCTCCTGCCAAAACCTGAAATTCACCTGTCGTTCGTGCGTCAAACGCTTAGTCATTAGCAAAGACTGACGATCGTCTATTTAGAGCCTAGCCGAAAACCGCAATGACGTTACAACCGATGTAACGTTGCTAGAGGAAAAATTGCTGAATTTGTTCCCATTTTCAAGTTTAGGAGTATCGTGATATAGCCATTCTCAATGGGTGACAGTGATGCAGTGAAAAGTCTGTGAAAATGCAGATTTTATCCCCTGACTTGACACCAAGAATGGTCTTCAAGGCTCTCTTAAATATTGCATTTGGCAGGCTTAGAATGACTCAGCACAGCTTACTTGAACTTGCCAGGAGTGGTAATCCGCAAGCGATCGCGTCTTTAATGAACCAAGTTTTGGAGCCGAAAGGGGTGGTTGCCAAAACTCAGTTAGATGGCAATTGTCTGCATATTGTATTTACTTCTGAGCATCTTCTAAGTCAGTCTGCGATCGCCAGCTTTGTCAAAAATGGATTGAATAGCTTAGGAACAAAATCATTTCAAACTATTAAGTTGTATGCTCAGAAAATCGGGCAAGAGTCTCCATTGTGGGTGGATAGTTTCTCCTTGAACAATGCCCTCTCGTCTCAGCCCTCTGCTCCCCCCTCCCAACCGATCGCGGTGCCAAAGCCATCCACCCCACCCGCATCCTTACCAACCGTGCATCTGCCTCCTGAGCCTGCGCCTGTGCGCGTTGCCTCATCTCCCAGGAAACGGCAGAAACCGAGCCTCAAAACAAAAACCCATCGATTTGTTGCCCGTTCTATTCAATCTATTACTGAAAGATGCAACTGGATTTTGCAGCTTCAGAATGGCTATAAGATTGCGATCGCGGTTGGTGCTGGGGCTTTTCTGATTGGCGGAACAGCGGCTTTGCTCAGTCAAACTCAAGCACAGAGTACATCTCAAGCCAGTAGACCAAACGACTCGCCGCTGGCTGAGAGTAGCCAGTCCCTCGTTCAACCCAATCAACCTCCAGCAACTCCAGAACAACAGGTTGAATCTTACCTGGTGCAAATGAATCAAGCTCAACAAGCGTTCTATCAAGCTAATGGGCGTTTTGCAGCAACCCTGGAGGAGTTGGAGCGATCGGCTTCAATCCTTTCCCACAGCACTCACTACACCTACCGACTGGTGCTGCGAGAACAAACTCAATCCGTGCTCACCGCCACTTCCAAGCAAGATGGACTCAGGAGTTATTCTGGCACCGTGCTGACTGCTGATTCAGCCCATGCGACTCCCACATCAACTATTATCTGTAAAACTAATCAGCCCTCCAGTTTCCCTCCTATTCTGGCTCAAGCGGCAGGGCAACCGATTCAATGTCCCACTGATTCAACCCAAGTTGCGATAGGGAATGGGGGATAGGGGTTGGGAATTACAGCGATTTTTGGATGAGTAAAACCACAAATACGTGGGTGGATGGGTGAATGGTTAACGAGTGTTCCCCACGCCCCAACTCCCACCCCCCCATTCCCCAACCCCCTAAATCCCGTGTCTAGAATAGAAGTATCGGGAGCAGGTGATTTAGAGATGGGAAGTATTATTGGTAGTGTTCTGGCGGCGTTGGTGCTGGTCGCGATCGCGCAAAGTGCAAAGCTCGATCGGGAATATCAGCGAGGCGTAATTTTTCGGTTGGGACGACTAAGCGGAGTTAGAGGTCCGGGGCTGTATTTTGTGCTTCCCTGGGTTGATCAAAAAGTTCAGGTCGATGTGCGGACTAAAACGGTCAACATTGAGCCTCAGGAAACTGTAACCGCAGATAGTGTCACGATTCGAGTGAATGCTGTGCTCTACTACCGCATTCTTGACCCATCGAAAGCCATTAACCGAGTTGAGAATTACGAGTTGGCAGTTTATCAGGTGGCGCTAACCACGCTGCGGAATGTGGTGGGGCAAAATATTCTGGACGATGTGTTGCAAAACCGCGACAAAATCAACATTAAAGTGCAGGAGATCGTCGATGAAATTACGGAACCCTGGGGCATTGTGATTGAACGGGTGGAGATGAAGGATGTGGAAATCCCAACCGGGATGCAGCGCGCGATGGCAAAAGAAGCGGAAGCGATTCGGGAAAAGCGTGCCCGGTTAATTAAGGCTTCAGCGGAGCAGGAAGCCTCTCTCAAACTGGCGGAAGCTTCTCGCAACATTAGTGCCAACCCTTCGGCACTAGAGTTACGCCGCTTGCAGATGCTCACAGAAATCGGGGCAGAGAATAATACAACAACCATCATCATGATGCCATCGGACTTTGTTAATTTGGCACAGCGTTGGGCGCAGGCTCCCCAACCACAAACAGGTCAGGCGAATTCAAACGCGGCGGATGCGATCGATGCTTACCCATTCAATCCATCGGTTTCTTTCCCAACTGCAAATTTGGAGGAAGTTGTTCGAGAAGAACAATAAATTGGTCGTTTGTTATTCGTCATTGGTGGTAGACTCCACTTTTGATCGCTACGTGCCTTTGGGTGGGATGTGCGCTACATTTTCTTCCCAATGCACGCCATCAAAGGGGACGATGCGAAATTCTGACAGTACGTTCTGATCCAGGCAGCGCAGGTTGACATCAAACATATCCGGGTGCGATCGCGGACGGTAGAACGCATGAATCCCACAGTGGGAGCAGAACAGGTGTTTTGCAATCCTGGTATTGAAGGTGTAGGTCGTGAGGGCATCTTCTCCTTTCAGCAAGGTAAAGCGATCGGGCGGAACAATCAGATGCAAAAATCCTTTCTTGCGGCAAATGGAGCAATTGCAATCTTCCACTTGTTCTAGCGCTGGATCAACTCTCACTTGAAACCGCACAGCGCCACAGTGACATCCTCCCGCATAGGTCTTTAAGTTGGAATTTGACACTTCTATTGCCTCCATCGATAGCGACTGAGAAACTACTTAGACTCTATAAGCGAACGAACAAAAACTTGAAAAAACTGCTAGTGGCTTGTGGATTTTGGGCAGTCTTTAGGTAGGGGTAAAGTGCCCTTGACTACTTTGTTCAAGATGAAGTAACTCTGCCATTGGTTTTTAGTATGAGTTCTATGTTGAAGAAGCATTTTAGAACCCGAGTTCATGAAGTGATTGATGAACTGTCGGATGAAGACTTGGCTGAATTGTGGACTGTAATGGCAGAACTCTACTATGACGCTTACATTCTGAAGGCAATTCAGGCAGCAAAGCGATCGCCAGGAGATAGCTTTACTGCTGATGAAGCCCTACGTTTTTTGTCTCATTAAATGATTCTTGTGTAACCTAATGAATGTCACGAAACAGGCTTTATCCCGGCGACGACGGCTTCCCCTCGGACTGGAGGTGCGGTACGAGCGAGCGTTTTTGCTTGATCTGCAACAGCTAGAGCCTGTGGCATTTCGCTACATTAAACAGTTCGTGTTTGAGGAGTTTCCCAAAGCTGGAAAACTTCAGGATTTGCCCAGCTTTCGCCAAATTGGATCAACCGGAATTTTCTACCGCTTTACCCTCGATCGCTACTTCATTAGTCTGGAAGTCACGGGGCAACTGGTCAAGTTCTTGCGAGTGGTGCCGATTCCGGAGGTTTAGCCAGCAAGCACAAGAAGCACTCTATAACTAAGCCTCCAAGTTTTTCAAGAACTCGGAGGCTGATGTTTTCTAGGTTTGTTTTGGATTAGCTTACATCTTGCACCACTCTCAACAATCGCCCTGAACTTGAAGTTCGGGCTGAGAACTTTAGTCAGTTGAAACTGACTGGAAGGTTGAATAGGAAAGAGTTTCAATCCGTTTTAACGAGTTTTAGCTTTGAGCCTGAAATTTATTTCCAGGCTCTTCCTGCAACGGATAAAGATCTAAGGAAATTTCCAATAAAGAAACCACCCTCATCGTAGGATGGGCAAAGGTTCCTAACGTGTCCACCCCAAGCCAGATTAGCAGATGGGCACTCAGGCTTTGCCTATCATCCTACCGGGGTACTTTGTTTGCTAGAAATCTCCTCAGTTAGCCAAGTAGAGCTTTAGCTTTGGCGACAACGTTATCGACGGTAAAGCCAAATTTCTCCAAACAGGTGCCACCAGGAGCAGAAGCGCCGAAGCGATCGACAGTCACCGTATCGCCCTCGTCGCCGACAAACTTACACCAACCCAAACTGATTCCGGCTTCCACTGCCAACCGTTTCTTCACCGCTTTGGGCAGAACGGATTCTTTGTAGGCAGCATCCTGAGCCGCAAACAGTTCCCAAGAAGGCATGGACACCACGCGGACTTTTTTACCTTCACTTGTGAGCTTTGCCGCCGCTTCCACGCATAGACCCACTTCTGAACCCGTTCCAATCAAGATCAAGTCGGGTGTGCCGTCACAATCCACAACCGGATAAGCCCCTTTGGCGACTCCAGCGATCGAACTACCTGCCAGGTTTGTCAGGTTTTGGCGGGAGAGCGCTAACAAAGTTGGGCGGTTTGCCTTGGCATTCAGAATTGCGACCTTGTAAGCTCCAGAGGTTTCAGTACCATCAGCGGGACGGAGAACAGTCAGGTTCGGGATAGCCCGTAGGGAGGCAACCGTCTCAACAGGTTGGTGAGTCGGACCATCTTCACCCAGGGCGATCGAGTCGTGGGTCATCACCCAGATCACACCACACTGGGAGAGGGCAGATAGGCGAATTGCGCCTCGCATATAGTCCGTGAAGACCAGGAACGTGGCACCGTAAGGAATTAAGCCAGAACCGTGGAGCGCAATCCCGTTACAGATAGCTCCCATGCCGTGTTCCCGCACGCCAAAGCGAACATTGCGATTCTGATAGGTTCCCGGTTGGAAGTCGCCAAAGCCTTTCAGTTCGGTCAAGTTGGAGTGAGTCAGGTCAGCCGAACCGCCAAACAATTCAGGCAGAACAGGAGCCAGCGCATTCAGACAAATTTCGGAATGTTTACGACTGGCAAGGGCTTTGTCCTCTGGGGTGTAGGTTGGCAGCTTTTGATCCCAACCATCGGGCAGCTTGCCACTAATCAAGCGATCGAACTCTGCCGCTTCCTGGGCGTACTTCGTCTTGTACTGTGCCCAGGTTTCTTGCCATTCTGCTTCTAAACTTGCACCCCGCTCGACCGCTTGCCGCATATGGTTCAAGGCATCATCCGGCACAAAGAAGGAATCATGATGCCAACCTAAATTCTCGCGAGTGAGTTTAATTTCGCTTTCTCCCAGCGCCGCCCCGTGAACGCCTGCAGTGTTGGCTTTGTTGGGAGATCCGTAGCCGATCGTCGTCGTGACCTTAATCAAAGATGGCTTGTCGGTGACGGATTTTGCTGTCGCGATCGCCTTCGCAATTGCCTCTAAATCCGTGTTGCCATCGGGAACGTGCTGTACGTGCCAACCATAGGCTTCAAAGCGCTTGGCAACATCTTCGGTAAAAGCAATATCGGTGGAACCATCAATGGAAATGTGGTTATCGTCGTAGAGGGCAATGAGCTTACCCAACTGGAGGTGTCCTGCCAGGGAGCAAGCTTCTCCAGAAACCCCTTCCATGTTGCAGCCATCGCCCAAAATGACGTAGGTGTAATGGTCTACGAGGGTGGCATCCGGCTTGTTAAATGTCGCTGCCATGTGGGCTTCTGCCATCGCCAACCCCACCGCATTCGCAATGCCTTGTCCCAAAGGACCCGTAGTGACTTCCACGCCGGGGGTTTCAAAGTTCTCTGGGTGTCCAGGAGTTTTCGATTCCCACTGACGGAACTGCTTGATGTCGTCTAACGTCACACTGTCGTAACCAACGAGATACATCAAGGCATACTGCAACATACAGCCATGACCCGCCGACAGCACAAAGCGATCGCGGTTATACCATTTGGGGTTTTTGGGGTTGAACCGCAGGAACTGATCCCAAAGGACAAACGCCATTGGTGCTGCACCCATCGGTAATCCAGGGTGACCAGACTTCGCCTTCTCGACGGCATCAATGGCTAAGAAGCGAATCGAATTAATACAAAGTTCTTCCAGGGTTTGAGTTGCAACAGCCATGATCTCTTTACTTAGTGATGGGGTTAGCGCGGGATTTACAATGAATGCCGGGTAAGACAAGTCACCCTACGATGAAACAACCCTAATCATCCCATCAAGCGGGACAATAGGCAATAATCCCTATTGGGAAAACTAATGATAAGTGTAACGGCTAAACGGGTTTTTAAATGAGCTTGGAAATTGGGAGCAGGGTAGAGACCCCTGAAAATCCCCAACCCCGTTTGGCTGAAGGCTTACGTCGAAGCCTAACCCCCAATCCCCAACCCCTATTTCTCAAATTTCTTAAACGCCAGGGTCACATTATGCCCACCAAAACCGAAGGAATTGGAAAGCGCAACGTTAACTGGATGGGTGCGACTCTGGTTGGGGATGTAGTCCAAATCGCATTCAGGGTCAGGGTTTTGGAGATTGATGGTGGGGGGAACGCGATCGTTCACTGTCGCCAAAACCGTCGCCACAGCTTCGATCCCGCCAGACCCCCCCAGCAAATGCCCTGTCATAGATTTGGTCGAGCTGATCGCGACGTTGTAAGCGTGATCGCCTAAAGCTTTTTTGATCGCTGCCGTTTCCGTGGAATCGTTCGCAGGTGTACTGGTGCCATGAGCATTGATGTAACTGACACGATCGGGAGTTAATCCAGCATCTTTCAGAGCAAGGGAAATCGCCCTGGAAGCCCCTTCACCGCCGGGAACTGGGGAAGTCATGTGGTAAGCATCACAGGTCATGCCGTAACCAATGATCTCAGCATAGATCCGTGCTCCACGGGCTAAGGCGTATTCCAACTCTTCCAACACCAAAATCCCAGCCCCTTCTCCCATGACAAAGCCATCTCGATCTTGATCGAAAGGGCGGCTGGCATGGGTTGGGTCATCGTTGCGGGTGGAAAGGGCTTTACACGCGGCAAACCCAGCAAAGGACAGAGGTGTAACCGCTGCTTCCGTGCCACCACAAATCATGGCTTGGGCATAGCCGCGCTGAACCAGGCGAAAGGCATCCCCAATCGCGTTTGAGCCAGCCGCACAGGCAGTCACCGAACAAGAGTTTGGGCCTTTCGCCCCTAGATGGATAGCGGTTAACCCCGCTGCCATGTTGGCGATCATCATCGGAATCATAAAGGGACTACAGCGATCGGGTCCCTTCGTCAGATAAATTTCCTGTTGATCTTCAAGGACTTTCAAGCCCCCAATCCCGGTTCCAATCAGAACACCGACCTGTTCTGCGTTGAGATCATTGATGACAAATTGAGCATCGGCAATGGCTTGCTTACTGGCTGCCACGGCAAATTGGGCAAAACGATCCATGCGCTTTGCTTCTTTGCGGTCTAGATACAGCAATGGGTCAAAGCCTTTGACTTCTCCGGCAAAGCGGCAATCGTGGCGGGAGGCATCGAATAGGGTAATGGGAGCGATCCCATTGCGTCCATTCATCAGCCCATCCCAATATTCTGCAACCGTATTTCCAATTGGTGTGATTGCGCCTAGCCCGGTGACGACAACGCGCTTACGTTCATCGTTTGTCATAATTAATTTCAACAGAGAGTTGGTCAAAATCGTTCAGGATGACGTTGTCTAGAGACGTTGATACAACGCCTCCACGAGAGGAACATTCATCTCTGCAACATCACACTCGGCAAAACTCTTGGCTTCCCAGCCCTCAGACGATCGCTCAGGCGGAAGCAGCAACCTTGTTACTGATGTAATCCACAGCAGACTGAACGGTTGCAATTTCCTCGGCAGCTTCATCGGGAATTTCGATGTCGAATTCTTCTTCAAGCGCCATGACTAATTCCACCGTATCCAGAGAGTCTGCTCCCAGGTCATTGGCAAAGCTTGCTTGAGGAGTCACTTCACTTGCATCGACTCCCAGTTGTTCAGAGACAATCTTCTGAACCTTATCAAAAATATCGTTTTCGCTCATAGCTCCCTCGTTGGATGCAGCGGCAATTCACTCATGCCAGATCATTTACAATGCGCTCTCAGCTTCTCGACAACGTCGGAGTCGGGACGAACCAGACCTTAATTTTGCGAGACCTTATTTTGAGCATTTTTTCATATTAATCTAAGACGCGATCGCTCAGAAGATAAGTAGTCGCTTTCCCTAGTGACCTCGAAAAGAATCCTAAAAAAACGGGTGATGTCAGGATTTAATCGGCATGATGAAGGGTACATTCCTCTTCGTTGCGTATTACTACGCTGTTTGTTTATGCCGAACCGTCCGCTGAAGTATGCCTACTATCCTGGTTGCGTGGCTCAAGGGGCTTGCCGGGAACTGCATCAAAGCACTCAAGTTTTAAGCCGTGCGCTGGGAATTGAGTTGATTGAGTTGAAGAAAGCCGCGTGCTGCGGGTCGGGCACCTTCAAAGAAGATTCTCAACTGTTAGAAGACACGGTCAATGCCCGGAATATTGCTTTGGCGGAAGAGTTAAACCTGCCTTTACTGACCCATTGCAGCACTTGCCAGGGTGTAATTGGACACGTAGACGATCGGCTTAAAAAGGCTCAACAACAGAATCCAGCCTACGTCGAGCAAATCAACGATTTGCTTTGCAAAGAAAACTGCTCTCCCTATCAGGGCAGTACGGAAGTCAAACATCTTTTGTGGGCGTTAGTTGGGGATTACGGTCTGGATGCTTTACGCGAAAAAGTGACCCAGAAACTGGCAGGGCTAAACTGTGCCGCTTTTTATGGCTGCTATTTGCTGCGTGCCCAAGAGCATTTACCCTACGATGATCCCTTCAATCCTCAATCAATGGAGAACGTGTTTCGGACGGTGGGGGCAACGCCTGTGTATTACCGGGGAAGAACTCAATGCTGTGGTTGGCCCCTTTCTAGCTATGCCACCGATCAGGCGTTTAAGATGGCAGGAATGCACCTTCAGGAAGCGATCGCGGCTGGTGCTGATTGTATTGTCACCCCTTGCCCTTTGTGTCACTTGAATCTGGATTCTCGTCAGCCGGAAGTGGAACGGGCGATCGGCAAAAAACTAGGATTACCTATTCTGCATCTGCCCCAATTAATTGCTCTAGCCGTAGGAATTGAGCCAGGGGAGTTAGGATTACAACGGCACATTGTTTCAACACAGCCAGTGTTGGAGAAATTGGGCAGTTAAGTTGCTTACAGACCTGATCAAGTGTCATTTGTCATCGGTCATTGGTCATTCGCAAAGGACAATCGACCAATAACCAATGACAGTTAGCGAGTACTTAACCTTAGAGAAAGTTCTACCTAATAGCCCATGTAAGTTCTGAGGAACCATTTTTTCAACTTAGAAACTCCGGCTAAGTCCTGTCCGCCGCCGCCGCTCACGAAGGCTGGAATGCCCAGCAATGTGGCAAAGGCTGCGTCAGACAACTCACCTGCCTGATGTCGTTGAAACGCATCTACAACTGTAATTAGCTCATTGACTGAAAAATCGTAGCCATTCGATGCCGCAAATTCTGCAACAACAGGTGCTCGCTCCCCTTTGAGGGCTTCCGTCTCAGCCGGATCTAGATCTAGTGAACTACTGATGTTGCCGTCGCCAACGCCCAACAACTGCTCAAGCTGTTGACGCAACGCTTCATCTTCTGCGGTCTTTTGCATAAATTTGAGAACAGTCGCGGTAGCCATAGCAAGAATGCCCCACTCATTTAGACGCATTTATATTAGCAAGGGTCTATCTCAGGAGGCAGGATTCTTTAGTTTCAAATAATTGTTTTCCGGCAATTGTTTTAGCTTCTTGACCAAGCGCGGCGTAAATCGAAAAAGTGGTCGATTAAATCCTGTTGAAAACTGTTGTGCTTCAGTTGCAGGCTCCGAAATTGGGAGGCGGATTGTTGCAGGATGGCGGCGAATGTGGGAGAGGGTATGGCAAGGGCAGCGATCGCCCCAATTTTCAGTTGTTGCTGCATTGCCAGAGCCAGGATGCCGATCCATTCACTGGCGCAGGCACCGAAGATATGGGCACCCAGTAAAGTGCCATCGCGATGAACAACAAGCTTGCAAAAACCCGTCAGGTTGTCGGTCATTTGAGCCTTGGGCAAGGTATGAAAGCTCTGGCGCAGAATGTAGACTCGCCGCTGACCATAAATCCGTAGTGCTTGCTCTTCCGTCAGTCCAATCCAGGCAAGTTCAGGGAAGGTATGAACAGTGAGGGGAATAGAGTTGTCGTTAATTTTGAACCAGGGAAAGAAGAGGATGTTTTTCAAGGCGACCGCCGCCTCAGCGATCGCCACCTGGGTAAACCACTCATCGCCAACGCGCCCCTCACAAACATAGATGCGAGGATGGGTCGTTTGTAGTTTCTGGTTGTGCCAAATACTCTGACCGTCCCACCGCACACCAATCGTATCCAGGTTTAAAGCAGCGAGGTCGGAACGGAGGGCAGTCGCAACCATAATCTCGTCGATTTCGAGAAGGGTTGCCCCGATCGCGATCTGTTTTGTGCCAGAGCGTTCACGGATTTGATCAATGGTGGTGGACAAGCTCAATTGCATTCCGTCTGCTTCTAATTGAGCTTGAAGGATCTGGCTGAGGTCGCGATCGCCATCGGGTAGCAACCGGGGCGCTTGAGTCAAAATCGTGATCTCTATTCCCAATTGGTTCAAAGCCTGCCCCAGTTCAATCGCTGTTTTACTGCTGCCAATCACGGCAATTTTTTGACAATTGGCAAGGAGGGTAAGGTCGTCAAACAGAGTTTCGGGTGTGAGGTAGCCGACAGAGTCTAATCCCGCGATTGCCGGAATCTGAGTTCGAGCGTCTATCGCCACAAGATAGCCCCGCGCCTGCAACAAGCGATCGCCCACCCGGACTCCAAACGCTGGTTGACGGCAAAACTCACCCATCGCCGGAATCACGTCCACTCCCTGATAAGCCAGCCCTGCAACTGAATAACTGGCTGCAATGTTGGCAGCTACTTGCTGGAGCCATAAATCAACCTGCTTCCACGGCACGGATGGCACCAGTGATGGTGACTCAAAAGATTTTCGTAGTGGTAGGCTTTGGGCGTGCTGGAGTTGCTCTGTAGTATGCGCCAAATGTAACAATGCCTGATGCCGCGTCAGTTCGGGGGCAGCTTGGGACGAAATGCCTTGAGTAATTAGCGCCACTCGCGCTTTGAGGGTAGCAGCCGCGATCGCCGCTTGAATGCCCGCTGGGGTTGCACCAAAGATAATCACATCGTAATCAACGGACATGGGCGAGGGGATGGAGGATGGGTGGGTGTGGCTTATGCGATTGGCAACGGCTGTAAAACATCTATCAGTCCATTGACGAATTGTTGATTGTCTTCAGGAGTGCGAATGGCAACACGAAAGTAGCGATCGCCCAATTCGGGAAAACTTAAGCAGTCGCGAATCAAAATTTGATGGCGTTTGAGTAATTCAGCCTGGATCTGAGTCACTGAGCGATCGCTGTGCACGAGCAGAAAGTTCGCCTCTCCAGGATAAGGTTTTAGTTCAGGTAGAGCAGTGAGCTTGTCGTACAGAACAGGTCGGGTATTAGTTAACCATTCCCATGTCTGTTGTTGAAAGCTTGTGTCTTGTAAGACAACTTCTCCGACCGCTGCCGCCAAAGAATTCACCGACCAGGGATCGCGCCATGCTTGCCAACGCTGCAACCGATCAGGATGGGCGATCGCATAGCCCAACCGTAATCCAGGTAAGCTATAGAACTTGGTGAGCGATCGTAGTACGACTAAATTGGGGTATTCCTGCACCAGATCAATCAGGCTTTGCTGCTGATCTGGCAGCACAAAATCCATAAACGCCTCATCCACCACCAAAAGCGCCACGGTTTCCAAATATTGCAGCAGTTGTTCTTTTAGGAAAAGGGTTCCTGATGGATTGTGAGGATTGTTGAGCAGCAAACCAATAGCAATATCCGAGTCAGAACGTAATCGATCGAGTTGCGCCTCAAAACCTTCAAGATCTAGCAGGTAAAAATCTTCAAACGAGCCACTTTCTTCGAGGGCACTTTCATCAACGATCGCACATTTTATGACACGTGCATCGAAGGTTTTCAATGCTCGAAAATAATCTCCAAAGGCGGGAGTCATTAAGCAGGTCACGTCCTCTCTGGCGAGATCACGACACGCCCAGGTTAAAAGTTCTGCTGACCCATTTCCGGGCAAAATCCACTCAGGTGGAACTTGATGAAACTGACTCAGGACGTGACGAAGTTGAGTGTAATTAGGATCTGGATAGGCTTTTAAGTCTGCTAAATGGGCTTGAATGGCGGCGATCGCAGAGGCAGGTGGACCGAGGGGATTAATACTGGCTGAGAAATCAAGAATTGCATCGGGGGAACAGTTTGCCAATTCTGCTGCCCAAACTAAATTTCCCCCATGCAATGGACGATTTGAGTGCATTGATACCCAATTGAATCCGTTATTTTCTCTTATTTTCTCTTATTCGGGATGGGTTCTTCAATCGGGAGCGACCTTCTCCTTGAATAATTTTCCAGCCGAGAAAGCAGGCACTTTTGTGGCTGGGATGCTCATTTTATCGCCAGTCTTGGGATTTCGTCCTTCCCGTGCCTTGCGTTCCCGTGGCTCAAAAGAACCAAATCCAACCAGGGTAACTTTATCTCCACCGCTGACCGCTTCAACGATGGCATCCAGGGCAGCCGATAGAACAGCGTCAGCCTGCTTCTTTGTAACGCTGGCTTTGTCTGCGACAGCATCAACCAATTCGCCCTTATTCATGGGATCTCCTTTTGCTACAGGACATTTAGGAAATTTGATTTCAAAGCAAAAAACAAACAATGTAGACGGCACAGCAAAAACGCTGAAATCCCTCCACCATTGGGTTTTCAATGCCCTATTCTAAAATGTCTGCTCAAAAATCGGATCGTTGAAACCTTTAAGATATTTGGATTTGAGCCATTTTTTTGAGTTTGAGCGACGATCGCTGATAAGCCTCACCTATTAAAAAGGGGCAATTTTGCCCTAAACCAGCACCGTACTGTTTGTCGTATCAGTTGCTGCCATTCGTGCTTAACCAGGAAGTGATGCTTCGATCGCCTATGTGGGGGCTGGGCTTCCATCCCAAAAAGCCTTTCTAGTAGCAAGTTTCAGGACCTCATCGGTTTAGGCAGAAGCCTGTTGACTCAATCAGATTTAATCAAATGAACTTCAGTTGGCTTCATCCGTTGACTCAAGCATGAATGCCGAAAAGGGTATTTTGTATAAGGTAAATTTACCAAAAGATTTTTCATGAAACTTAATGTTTAGGAGGCGATTGAACTCTGCTTTAAAGTTCTGTTCGCCTCATATTTGTGGGGACTAAAGAGTTAGGGATAGAGTTGCAGTAAGTTGAACTTAGATTCGCGATCGCAGCCGTGGAACAAGCTCCTCTGCCGTTAACACGCCTTCAATTCGGTCAACGGGTTTTCCTTGCTTGAATAACACCAGGGTCGGCAGAGCCTGAATTTGATGCTGGGAGGCGATTTCTGGATAGCGATCGGTATCAATTTTCACGATCTGAATCTGCTCCTTCATGGCTGCGTTCACCTGGACTAGAATTTTTGCCATCATCTGACAAGGTCCGCACCAGGTCGCGTAAAAATCCACTAACACAGGCAACTCTGAACCCGCAATCATATCTTCAAAGCTTGCAAACTCCTTCTTAGTTGCCATTTTTCTTTTCCCTCAAATCGTTTCTTCTATGGTAATCAAGATTTGGAGGACAGCGTGCAGCACCGCCGAAGGACAACGCTGCGGGGCGTGGATCAGTGGATATTCGCTATTGAGCAATGACCAATGCCAAATGACCAATTCCAGTCAATCAGGCAAAAAAACCTCAAACAACGATCGTAAAAGCAATAATGGGAGGGTTGAGACTTGATAACAAGCCTTTAACCATACAGACCCCGTTGGAGAACGCCCCAAATGCGAGATTTCTTGAAACATACCCTTGCCAGTTTGCTTGCCCTGTTTATCTTTTTGGGTATGAGTATCACAGGGATATTGTTTTTAGTGATTCTTAGCGCTTCCAGAGATTCTGCGCCCAAAGTGAAAGATAAAACCGTGCTCAACTTCAACCTGGCAACCGAGATTACCGATGGCGTGCGGTCTTCCCCGGATGAACTAGGGCAAGCTCTGGGCAACGTTCCCGAAACCATTTCCTTGAAGGGCGTTCTGAATGCAATCAATGAAGCCAGCCGCGATCGCCACATCGTTGCTCTCTACCTGCATGGAGAAATCGCTGGAGCAACGGGATACGCTCAACTCAAAGAAGTTCGGGAGGCACTCCAACGATTTCGAGCATCTGGAAAGAAAATTATTGCCTACGATGTGAACTGGGGCGAGCGGGAATATTATTTGGCATCAGTTGCCGACACCATTTTGCTGCATCCTTTTGGATCTTTAGAGCTGAATGGATTGAGTTCCGAAGGCACCTTTTTTGCAGGCGCTTTGCAGAAATACGGTATTGGAGTACAGGTGACACGAGTCGGCAAATATAAGTCTGCGGTGGAACCCTTTCTGCTGAAGCAACGCAGCCCGGAAAACCGACAACAAACTCAGCAATTACTGGGAGATTTATGGAGCGAGTTTTTAGGAGCCGTTGCCAAATCTCGCAATGTTACGCCTCAACAACTGCAAGCGATCGCAGACAACGACGGCATTTTAGAAGCGAATGAAGCCTTACAACGCAAGTTGATCACCAAAACAGCTTACGAAGATGAGGTGATCGAACAACTGAAGCAAATTGGCACCGAAGACGATGACTCCTATCGTCAGGTCGCGATTCAAACCTACACCGCTGTTGCCAGAGACCAACTCGAAGCAGGACGCAATGCAGACGAGAAAATTGCCGTCGTTTACGCCGAAGGAGACATTGTGAATGGGCGGGGAGATTTTGACCAAATTGGGGGCGATCGCTTTGCCAAACTTTTTCGGGAAATTCGGCAGGATGATGATGTCAAAGCGGTGGTTTTGCGGGTCAACAGTCCCGGCGGCAGTGCGGTTGCCTCAGAAGTTATTCAGCGAGAAATTATCCTAACTCGTAAAGCAAAGCCGGTTGTGGTGTCGATGGGTTCGGTTGCCGCATCGGGTGGTTACTGGATTTCTACTTACAGCGATCGCATCTTTGCGGAACCCAATACCATCACTGGTTCGATCGGGGTGTTCGGCTTGCTGCCCAACATTCAACAATTGGCAAACAACAATGGCATCACCTGGGACGCGGTGAAAACGGCTCGCTTTGCCGATGTGCAAACCGTCACCCGTCCCAAAACTCCCCAGGAGTTAAACCTGATTCAAAAGAGCGTCGATCGCATTTATGACCAATTTTTGACGCGAGTTGCCGATTCTCGCAAGTTGCCCAAAAACCGAGTTGCCGAAATTGCTCAGGGGCGAGTCTGGTCGGGCAAACAGGCAAAAGCGATCGGATTGGTGGATGAACTGGGTGGATTGGAGGCAGCGATTCAGGATGCAGCCAAACGCGCTAAGTTAGGAGACAAGTGGACTCTGGCAGAATATCCCCAAGCTCCTTCGTTTACAGAATTGCTTTTTGGGTCGCCTGAAGCACGGGTTACAACCTTTTTTGAGAGTAAAGACCCCATCCTGGCTGAATTGAAGAAATTCAAGGCAGAACTGACTGTTCTGACCACCCTAAACGATCCCTTCTCTGCCTACGCTCGATTGCCATTCAACTTCCGAGTTGACTAACTGCATCTTGCATCTCTGAGTCCACGCTACTTGAACAAATCGAATAAAATTGCAACAATTCTTTACAAGGGTAGGACGACAGCCTCCAGAATCCGCTTGAAGGAATGCGTCCTCCTGTGCTCTGCATCTTTAAGTACGTGTCGCGCTAAGTCTCCATGAAAGAACATCGGTTGCCCATCCTGCAACGACTCAAGCAGGATTTGAAGAATGACCTGATTGCTGGATTGTTGGTCGTCATTCCTTTGGCAACGACAATCTGGCTCACTTTTACGATCGCCACCTGGGTTATTGGATTGTTGACCCGCATCCCCAGTCGATTGAGTCCCTTTGATGGGCTTAATCCTCTGCTGGTCAACCTGTTGAACCTGTTTGTGGGATTTGCAGTGCCCCTCGCCTTCATCCTCCTGATTGGTTTGATGGCGCGGAATATTGCTGGACGCTGGTTATTAGATGTGGGGGAAAGAACTTTGCAAGCGATTCCCTTCGCGGGTGCCCTCTACAAAACCCTGAAGCAACTGCTGGAAACGCTGTTGAAGGATTCTGGCAATCGGTTTCGGCGGGTGGTGCTGGTGGAATATCCCCGCGCAGGTATTTGGTCGCTGGCATTTGTCACGGGGGTTGTGGGGGCAGAAGTTCAGTCGCACTTTTCCGGTTCCATGCTGAGTTTATTCATTCCCACAACCCCAAATCCAACCACTGGATGGTACGCGATCGTCCCGGAAAATGAGGTGATTAATCTGGCAATGCCGATCGAGGATGCCTTCAAAGTCATTATTTCAGGCGGTATTGTCACTCCTGATCTAACCGTACCCACACCCCTACCTGCTTCTACCCGCCTGCCCCTGGAATCTCTCGTCAATCGACAGCGAACAGAGGAAATGGATCCAGTCAAGTTCACCCTGGAACTCGAAGACGAGTAGCTGTTATTTGATAAGTTAAGATGACTAGGCTCGTGCTGAGTGAGTACCAGCCGCCTGTACCTATCACAATTGCCATGCAAGCTCGTCGTATTGCCCGTGAACTCGCGCTGTTGGGTGTTAGCCAACTCCCTGCCAGTGCCGAAAATCTAGATAATCAAACTCTCCAGAATGTTGTAGTGGCAGCCGTGCGGACGCTGGCAAACGAAGCTGAGGAATCGCTGGAGACAGCATCCTCTGAGTTGAAGCAAGGCAGCGATCGCTTGCTCAGTAGCCAAACTCGCGCCACGGATGTTGAAACTGCACGAGGGATGGTGAATGAGGCGATCGATCTGGCTCAAACCGCGATTAATCGCCTGGGTTTGGCGATGGAAATTCCCGAAATGGTGCAACTCGCCAACCAGACTGATGTGCGAACCTACGCTATTGAAATTGTTCGCACGTTGAAAAAGAACCGGGAAGCGATCGATCGATTGCTCTCTCAGGCATTGGTAGACTGGCAACTGAACCGTTTGGCAGTGATCGATCGCGATATTTTGCGAATTGCCGTTACCGAGATGCAATACCTGGGAGTGCCCGATCGCATTGCGGTCAATGAAGCGGTCGAATTGGCAAAGCGCTACAGTGGCGAAGAAGGCTACCGTTTCATCAATGGGGTTTTGCGCCGCGTCATGGATAGTGTAAAAGCTGAAACTGGTGGGAAAGAAGGAAGCAGGTAGGAGGATAGGGGAATGACGTTTGATTGGTTTCGCCGCCGATATGACGAAGAACAGCCAGAGGAGCCAAAAGCGGCAGAAACCGAGGCAACTCAACCTGCGCCTGCATCCGAAAAATCTGCCTCTGACCAAGCAGAAGACTATCTGAATTATGCCAAGCTGGCTTACGAAAACATCCGCAAACGCCAGCAAGAATCCGCCCAAGCTGCGGAAGCGCCGATCGTTGCTACACCAGACACCGCTGAACCTGACAGTGGGGCTGAAACGCCGGAACCCAGTTCAGAGGAAACTTCTCCAGTAGAAGAAACGGTTGTTGAAGCACCGATCGCCGCAGAACCGATCGCCGCACCAGAACCTTTAACCGAACCGAGTGCAATTTCAGAAAGTGCCACCCCGGCAGAAACCCCAACTGAATCTGCAGCACCCCTCCCCTTTTGGGCAGCAGCCGAGGCAGAACGTCTGGCTCGATTGGAACAACTGCGCGAAACTGCGATCGTTGAGCCGGAACCGGAACCTGTGAAACCTGCGGAACCTGCCGTAACCGCGACAGTCCCCGACGTGCCGGATTTCATTCTGGACGAGGGCTTTGTTTGGTCAACGGAAATCTTGGCGGCTCAAGGTCGTCGTCCCGATCAAATCTCTATTGAAGAAATTACCTGGCTGAAGCGGTTGCGACAGGGACTTGATAAAACTCGTCGCGGGTTGGTGAATCAACTGCGGGCGATCGTTGGGCAAGGACCGCTGAACCAGGATGCAGTCATGGAAATTGAAGCGGCTTTGCTTCAGTCGGATGTGGGAGTCGAAGCAACCGATGCCATCATCGAAGCGCTGCAAAACAAACTTCGGGCAGAAACCTTGCCTCCCGATGCCGCTATTACCTATCTGAAACAGATCATTCGGGAAATGCTCGATCGCCCCCTGGGAGAATACGGCAACCTGGCATTTGCCCCCGAAAAAGACACCCTCAATATCTGGCTGATGACGGGAGTGAATGGAGCCGGAAAAACCACGACGATCGGCAAACTTGCCCACATTGCTCAAAAGTCCGGATACAACTGCCTGATTGCTGCCGCTGACACCTTCCGGGCGGCGGCGGTGGAACAGGTGAAAGTCTGGGGTGCCCGTAGCGGGGTAGAAGTGATCGCCAATCCTGGCAAAAACACCGATCCCGCTGCTGTAGTCTTTGATGGCATCACCGCCGCCCAGTCAAGAGGAACGGATTTGCTCTTAATTGACACGGCTGGACGCTTGCAAAACAAAAAGAACTTGATGGACGAACTCAGCAAAGTCCGTCGCATTATCGACAAAAAAGCCCCCGATGCCAAAGTGGAATCCTTACTCGTCCTCGACTCCACCCTGGGACAAAACGGGTTGCGGCAAGCTCAAGTCTTCTCAGAATCAGCAAAACTCAGCGGCGTAGTGCTGACTAAGTTAGACGGCACAGCAAAAGGTGGAATTGCCCTGGCAGTAGTGCAACAACTCGGCTTACCCATCCGCTTCATCGGAGCCGGAGAAGGCATCGAAGACCTGCGCCCCTTTTCCAGCTACGAATTTGTAGAAGCGCTGTTGAACGGTTGATCAATCAGGTTAATCCATCAGAATGTGGGTGATGGATTAGAACTGTGGATTTCGACTCCGCTCAACCCGCACTCACAGTGTGTTGAGCGAAGCCGAAACACAGATCTAGTACCGATTTAAACAGTGATAGCGGCACATTCCTTGCACCGATCCCCCTCAGTCCCCCTTGTCAAAGGGGATGCCGCAGGACGTTCGGCGATGCTCAGTCGAGCCGCAGAGGGATCTCAATCTGTAGCGTATTGAAGTCAAATTGGTATAACCCACATTCCGCACTTCCAACTGGCACAAAAAGATTAACCCCCTCAACACAGCAAGTAGTACTGTCGGCAAGCAGAACCGAGAAATTGGAGAATCCATTGGCGATCGTCGGTTAGATTAACGACCTGTTTAACGCCATT
>JANRIN010000304.1:0-25372 GCA_033764965.1 Leptolyngbyaceae cyanobacterium bins.302
TGGCATCCCTCACCCCCACACCCCCCCAACCCCACACCCCCCCCCCCCCACACCACCGGGTCCACCACCCCCATACCGGGCAACAAATGTGGGTGACGCCCCAAACCCCCATTCAGAAACAAACACGAGTCAGTAAAATTTTTTTTGTCTTGTTTTTTTTTGTTGGTGGGTTTTTTGGGGTGTCACCATCTAGTGTCGGGCGTTTTGGGGGTGGTGCCCCGGGTGTGGGGGGGTTGTGGGGTGGGGGGGGTGGGGGGGTGTGGGGGTGAGGGATGCCAGTAGATATTTGCCGCGTCGATGCCATTGGGCGATCGCGGTTCCAGTTAATCCCGTTAAAAATTCTTGAATTGAAGAAGGGTGAGCAATGGTGCGATCAAGCAACACATCCCCACCCGTAATCGTCTGATGTAAGGTGACTTGGTTGAGTCCCCGTTTAACGGTTTCAACTTCGGGTAATTCTGGCACGGTAGAACTTGGCGTAAATGAAGCACTTTCAACAAAACCACTGGTGAGGAAACCGAGGATTTTCTAGAGAAAAACGGATTTCCAGACAGGGACGCGGCTTAATTTGGAGTGTAACGCGGAAGCCAACCGGACAGCCGAACTTGAAACCAGCTTTTCAGTATCAGCAGAATTAGCCTTCAGCCTTGGCTGCGGCTTTTTTCTTAGGAGGTTCTACTTCCACCAATTCGTTGGCAGCAAAGTTGTTGGTGTTGATACCACCAGCATTACCGCTGTAACCGGTGTAATTCACACGGTCAAAACGAACGATGACAGGATATTTAATCGATGGATTTTGATCGATGGATGCTACAGTACCAACGTCTTGATACCAGTAGGACTCTTTACGCAAAATGCGAACTTTTGAACCACGCTGAACCATGAGTTTTTTCCCTTGTTGATATATCACTCACAGAGCTAATGCCCATCACTTTACTACGGAGTGTTGCCAGAAAAAGCTGGAGGTGCCGCGCTTGCAACAATCTGAAATATTTTGTTGATGATTTGTTGCGTTCATTGAATTGACAAATTGATCAGATAGAGTGATCGCAATTTGTTGTAGAGCCAGGTTTTTGGAGTCAACTTCGCTGCACGAACTCGTCGATCAACTCTGCCCTTACCTCATTTGCGTTAAATGCGCGATCGCACAAACTTGTCCAGCCGATCCATCCCCTTATTGATGGTGTCAAGATCGGTGGCATAGGAAAGGCGAATATATCGATCGGAGCCAAAAGCAATTCCCGGAATTGCCACAACCTGCTGTTCTTCCAGTAAGGCTTCACAGAATTTCAGGGAAGTCATGCCCATTTGTTCAATGCTGGGCATGATGTAAAACGCCCCATCGGGAATCACGCAAGTTAAGCCAGGCATGGCACTCACTCGCTCTAGAATGACTTTGCGGCGTTCAGCGAATGCCTGTCGCATGGTTTCGACACACTCTTGAGGACCTTCCAAAGCGGCGATCGCCCCATACTGAGCAAAAGTACACACATTGGAGGTGCTGTGTCCCTGAATCGTGGAACAGGCTTTGATCAGTTCCGGAACACCCGCCAAAAAGCCAACCCGCCAGCCCGTCATGGCATAAGCTTTGGCAAATCCACTACTGACGATCGTGCGCTCAAAGGCTTCCGGACTCGCGGCTCCAATGCTGAGGTGCTGGGCATCGTCGTAGAGCAATTTCTCGTAGATTTCATCAGACACGACATAAATATCATTTCTGACCACAACGTCTGCCAGTGCCCGAATTTCTTCTGGCTTGTAAACCACGCCTGTTGGGTTGGAGGGCGAGTTCAAAACAAACAGCTTCGTTTTGGGTGTGATGGCAGCTTGCAGTTGTTCTGGCGTAATTTTGAAGTTGTTGGCTGTTTCTGTTTGAACAATCACGGGTTTACCCTGCGCTAGTTTCACCATTTCCGGGTAACTCAACCAGTAAGGCGCGGGAATCATCACCTCATCATCTGGTTCAACCAGTGCCATCATCACGTTATACAGCGAGTGTTTTCCGCCATTGGTAACGATGACATTCTCGGCACCGTAGCAAAGATCGTTCTCTACCTGGAGCTTTTTGGCGATCGCCTGCCGCAACGCCATTTCTCCCGCAACCGCACCATAGCGAGTTTTGCCCGCCTCGATCGCCGCCTCGCACGCCTGACGAATATGGGCTGGAGTCGGAAAATCGGGTTCTCCTACGCTGAAATTACACACATCAGCTCCGTCTGCCTTCATTGCCTTAGCTTTTGCATCGATCGCCAGGGTCAATGAAGGGGTAAGTTGCCCAACTCTTGCTGCCAGTTTCATATCTGTTTCACACTGTCGCCATCAATGTAGTTAGGATAACCCAGCTACTTCATGCTGAAGTGGATTCTCAACGGATTGTCAATGAATCACCATGAGGGTTAGGGATTGGGGATTGGGGGTTAGGAGTTGGGGGTGGTGAAAACTTTTGCTAGATCCAGGGTGATGTCTTCAAAACCAGGAATAGCAACGCTTTCATTCCACAGGGAAATTTCCCTGACTCGATAGCCACAGTCGCCATTTTGATTCCGATAGGACTGGCTATACCGCTCCAACCGATTAGCAACCAAATTCACAATCCAGTAATGCTGAATATTGTTTTCTGCATATACTGCTAACTTGGTCGTCTGGTCATAATTTAAGGTCGAATCAGAAACTTCAATCAGCAATAAAATATCCTCTGGCAACGGATGGGAGTTCTGATAGAGATCTGGGCGCAAACGCACGATCGCAAAATCGGGTTCTGGTTCACTATCAAGAGGCAAGATTATTGGTTCCTGGTTCCGAACGATCGCCCGTCCCATTAAGGCAGGTAGCAACTCATACAACAGAGCGGTGTTACATACAGAATGTGGTGTTCCCTTGGCAGCCATTTTCACTAATTCTCCTCGAATCAGTTCCACCCGATCGCTCTCCGTCAGAAAGCCCAACTCAATCAAGCGATGATATTCATCCAAAGTGAATTTTTTCGTAGTGACGACACTCATAGCGGGTTAGAGACTGCAACACTGGAATTACGTTTACGCTAACATACTCTTTTTCTTGCGATGCCGCTGACTCACACTGCCGCTTTGCTGACGATCTCCACTCCCCACTTCGATCGTCTGGTTCACTTTTATCAACAACTTCTCGATCAAAGCCCTGTCACCCTCTTGCCCAACATCTACGCCGAATTCCAGCTTCCTGGCATGAAGTTAGGTATCTTCCAACCAACCCCCAACCCCCCTTGCGAAGCGTGGCGCAGCCCGACCCCATTCCCCCAACCCCCAACGTACAGCATGAGTCTCTGCCTGGAAGTTAGCAACCTGGAAAGCGCGATCGCCCATCTGACGCAGATTGGCTTTCCGCCGACGGAAGAAATTCTCGTTGCCTCCCACGGTCGAGAAATTTATGCTTATGACCCGGATGGTAACTGGTTAATTTTGCATCAGAGTTATTCGTAGAATTTAGTGTTTTGATAGGGCGGAAAGAGCATGACACAGCGCGAAGGCGTTGTTAGAGTGGAATTGTACTGCCGTGACAGGAAAATGTGATGCGATCGTTGGTGGAGAAAGGATTAATCGGTGGGCTGAGTGCAGTAGCCATGACGCTACTGACAGCAACTCAGGCAGAATCAGCAAGTTTTACCGTTGAGGGCAACCGTTTGAGGATTGAGCTACCTGAAACGGTCTCTGTGCAACCTGCTTCTCAGTTTGGGGTAGAAATTGCCGTGAGCGATCGCATCAAAATTATCGTCGAAACCCTAGCCGACGAAACGTCAATCCCGGAATATAAAAAAGAGACGCTAGCTAACACGGGAATTTTCCAACGATTTGTAGTGGACTCTGCAACTGTTTTATTGCACGAAGACACGATTCTCGGCAAACCAGCCTTTCGTGTGTTCACTTATGTTGATACGGGCAAGGTCAAGCTCACCTGCCGAGACAATCGAGTGATTGACTTAACCGAGGCAGAAGCACGGAAGGTCATTCAAATTTGCCAAAGCATTCGCTCTTGATCAGCACCATTTTTTACAGCCGCTTTGCTAAATGCAAGAACGATATCAATCTTGATCAATATCAACAGCGTTGAAAAAGGGTGCCCGAAAGCACCCTGAAGTTGGAGTTTCTCGATCGCTGACCATTCTATGAAATAAACGCCGCTTTGAACGTTGATTTTATCTTTGAATTTGACGCTGTTCCCCCTGGAGTCCTACGCTCTGAATAATGCAGGTTGCGATCGCTCAACCTACCACACTTCAGATCAAGGGATTACTTATGGCTAAACCGTTCGGCAAACCACCCCAACCCAGCGAGTATCGCACCGTACTCAAGAAAGTGAACTGGCAACGGTATGAACAAGTTTTGGCGGAGATGGGGCGAGATCGCACGGCGCGGTTCAGCTACTATCGGGGACAGTTGGAAATGATGAACCCCCTGGAGGAACACGATCGCTGCCATAAGCTGATCGAGTCCCTGATTCTCACGATTACCGACGAGATGGGAATACGAATTGAAAGCTACAAAGCTCCCACCCTGAAACGGACTGATCTGCAAGTGGGAGTTGAACCAGACACAGCGTACTACATCCAAAACGCGGCTCGCATGGTGCGCCGCAGCAAAATTGACCTGGAAGTTGACCCCGTGCCCGACCTGATTCTGGAAGTGGAGCTTTCCCGCAGTGATTTCAACAAGTTTGATATGTACGCTGAGTTAGGCATTCCCGAAGTGTGGCGCTATATTTCTAAACCGGGCGAAACATTTCTCAAAGGGCAGTTCTTCATTCACTATCTGGATGGCGATCGTTACCGCGAAGAAGATTACGGACTCGCCTTTCCTTTTTTACCCGCAGGGAAAATTCTCCAGTTCATCGACCAGAGTGATGTTAGCGGATTACCCACGGCTCTACGCGATCTGCGTTTGTGGGCTGAGGAAACCGTTTAGCCGGAACAGTTCTAAAGAAACTCCCGCAGAAAATCAAACCCATCCTCATCCCAGCAAGGTTCCGGCAGCAGCTGCAACAGCATTTGGTTAACGTCTACTTCAATGTCGTACATATCAGTGCGGTGAAATAGCTTGACTAAGGCATCCCGATCTCGATCGCGGAGGGGTGCGATCGGGCTGGCATAGTGTCCAACTCGTTCAAACCGTTGAGGCTGCAAAAGCTCTTTGCGGAACGAGTAGTCATTGCGTAATTTACGGTCTTCCCCAAGCAGAGAAAGCCGTTGCAGCGCGTGTAGTTCAGTCAAACTCATGGCAGTGCACAAAGGCTAATATTTGCTTTATTCGTCGATTTATCTTCAACTGGCTGCAAGAGCAAATCGACTCTGTAGATACGTAAGTATTAGCACCCTGTAAACCATAAAAGTCACCATTGACGCAACCAGTATCTCTCCTGGAAGGCAAAACGTTTCTGGTGATTACCTAGTAGTTATTTTAGAAAATTAATGAAAGCTTGGTAAACCGCATCACAATACGCAATACTTCACTGCCTTAGGGATCACTGAGATCTTGCACCCGTTGCAGGAAGAGCCTTGAACTCAATTTCAGGCTCAAAGCTAAAACCCGTTAAAACGGGTTGAAACCCTCCTCTAGTCAACTTTCCAGTCAGTTGCAACAGACTTTAGTTTTCAAGCCGAACTTTAGTTCAGGGCGGTTGTTGAGAATGGTGCAAGATGTAAGATTAGGGTAATCATTAGAAAATCCTTAAAATGGTCTTCAAACTTCTAAGATTTTGACCACTTCCTGCTAGATCATGACCACTCTATAAACCGTAATCGTGCGGTTATGAGGACTGAAAAATAAGGATTACTTTAGAATTAAGTGGCTGGACTAAATATCTACAACGCTCTAGAGTGTGAACCCTTAGAAGAATTACGTTAGAAATTTTCATTAGCTTTTTTTGATGATTACCTATGGTTAACCCACATCCCGATGCTGATTTACCATCTCATCTCCTGCACTCCTCACCTCACACCAATGAATTAGAGCAACGGTTGGGTTTATATCAGGTTTTTCTTAAGTTGTACGAAAACAACCAGGAACTTCTTGATCAAATTTTGGACCTAGAAAACACCGATCGCCATCGGATGCGCGGCGTTTGGCAATATATTCAAGCCGGATTAGAAGCGGATCAGCCTTATCTGGTCACGAATCTGCTGGAAGGGCAAACTCAAAAGCTGTTTCAAACGCAGCATTGTTGGGTGATTGGGCGCGATCGCAGCGCAGGTCTAACTATTCAGGACAAACGGCTCTCCCGTCGCCATGCCCTGATTCAGTACGTGAAAGATCAGGGCTTTTACCTGAGAGACTTAGTCAGCACCAACGGCACTTACTTGAATGGAGAACCCGTTCGTCGTCCCATGTTACTCAAGGATGGCGATCGCATTCGGTTAGGCAGCTTATTTTTTACATTCTTCATGGAGACCGGAGCACATACCCTGGAAGACATTGCACCTGAAGTAATCAGTACTTTTTCTTCACCAGAACCAGAACTTCCAACCTCAGCGAATGCTTCCAACATCGAGGAACGGTCCCAAGCATCCGCTTCACCTCTCAGTGAAGAAGCTTCTCCAACAAATGAGAAAGATACCTTCTTGTTTCCAAAATCTTCCATAGAAGGGGAAAACCTGCGCCCTGAGAGCGGCACCCCAGACTTGAGTACCGCTCAGAAGGCTGACATTTTGGATCGCTTCCTGAATCGCTAGTTATTCGTCTTCTTCGGAATAATCCTCATCATCGTCCTCTGCGTCAGCATGACCCACGGAATTCGCTGAAACCACCGCTCCCATCTCTAGCTTCTGCCGCACTTCTTGATCCACTTTCTGACCCAGTTCTGGGCGTTCTTCTAGATACTTGATGGCATTGTCGCGACCTTGAGCGATGTTATCCCCGTTGTAGCTGTACCAGGCTCCCTTGCGAACAATCACTCCAGTTTCTTCAGCCAAGTCCACCAAACAACCCAGGCTCGAAATTCCTTTGCCGAAAATGATGTCAAATTCTGCAATTCGGAAGGGAGGCGCAACCTTGTTTTTCGCCACTTTGACCTTTGCCCGGTTGCCGTACTCCTCGGTGCCTTTCTTCAAGGTTTGAATCCGGCGAATATCCAGCCGCACTGAAGCATAGAATTTGAGCGCCTGTCCGCCAGTAGTCGTTTCTGGGTTGCCGTAGGTGACTCCAATCTTTTGCCGTAACTGGTTCAAAAAGATCACCGTACAGCCCGATTTACCCATATTGCCGGCAATTTTTCGGAGTGCCTGACTCATCAAACGAGCTTGCAACCCAACGTGGGTATCTCCCATTTCTCCTTCAATTTCAGCCCGTGGCACTAGAGCAGCAACCGAGTCGATCACGATGATATCCACGGCGGTCGATCGCACCAGTTGATCCACGATCTCCAGTCCAGCTTCTCCGGTATCCGGTTGAGAAACCAGCAGATTATCAATATCAACTCCCAAGGCTGAGGCGTAGTTTGGGTCTAAGGCGTGTTCCGCATCCACGAAGGCAGCGATCCCACCGGACTTTTGCACTTCGGCAACGGCATGGAGTGCCAGGGTGGTTTTACCGGAACTTTCAGGTCCATAAATTTCAATCACACGCCCTTTTGGCAAGCCACCACCCAGTGCCAAATCGAGAGTCAATGCCCCCGTTGGAATCGTCTCCACCTTCATCCGGGTGGCATCTCCCAAACGCATGATGCTACCCTTCCCAAAGTTACGCTCGATCTGCGTGACCACAAGGTTTAGAGCTTTTTTCTTTTCAGTTGAGTTGTCGGTTGTAGAGGAATTGGAGTTGGAAGAAGATTTTGCCATCAGCGCCTCAACGCAAGTTTGATGTAGGAAGTTAGCGTAATTCGGTGTATTAAGCCAGCAGATAGACGAATTCTAGTCCATGCAAGATTGCATTGTGGCTCACAGTCAAATCAACATCAGTCTAGTTAACCTAGAGGAAGACACGATCGACGACAACGATTCTTTGCAATTGCAATCGTTTGTGTTTTAGAGAATCTGCACCAGGCAGAGCAGCGAGTGTAAAGTAGCAAGGTTCATAGTGAGTGTGTTCTTATCGTAAGAGTGACGTGATGACCTCCTATCTTCCAGATATGTTGGCTCCCGAAATGGCGTTGTCCGTTGCCGGATTGACCGCTTATATCCAGTTGCTACTCGAACAAGATGACCAGCTTCGGCAGATTTGGGTAACGGGAGAAGTGTCCAGTGCAACCCGCTATCGCAGTGGATTATTTTTTACCCTGCAAGACCCGGATGAAAAAGCTGCCATTAGTTGTGTGGTTTGGAATAGCCAGATCGATCGCCTCGCCACTCTACCCACTCAGGGAGAACAACTCATCATCTTGGGACGAATTCACCTTCATCCGCAACGGGGACAATACCAGCTCATTGCGTGGCAGGTGTTGCCGGGAGGGGAGGGGTTGCGTGCTCTGCGTTACCGTCAATTGCGGAACCGCTTAGAAGCAGAGGGCTTGTTTGACCCACAGCGTAAACGGTCTTTACCCATCCATCCCACTACTGTTGCCGTGGTGACATCGCCGCAAGCTGCTGCCTGGGGAGATATTCAACGCACATTGCGGCGGCGGTATCCAGGGTTGCGAGTTTTGTTCTCGCCCGCTTTGGTGCAGGGAGATCAAGCTCCCGAATCGATCGTCAAAGCCATTCATCGCGTTATCCGAGACAATAGATCAGACGTACTAATTCTATCACGAGGCGGCGGCGCGATCGAGGATATGGCGTGCTTTAATGATGAGCGCGTTGTGAGGGCGATCGCCGAATGCCCAATTCCCGTCATTGCCGGAATCGGACACCAACGGGATGAGTCACTGGCAGATCTGGTGGCGGATGTGTGCGCCCACACGCCCACGGCGGCAGCGGAGCAGGCAGTACCTTGTTTAGCAGATCTCTATACTGAACATCGCGAACGGATGCTGGCACTCAATGACGCAATGCAATATCGTCTGGAGATCACTCGCGATCGATTTCAGCGATTGCAAACCCGTTTGCTGCAATTGAAACTAGATAAGCGCTTGCAGCACGAAGCCCAACGCCTCACCTGGATGCACCAACGATTGGTGCAGAGCATGAGCCGCCAGCTTCAACAAGCCAACCAGCATTGCCAACTCCTGAAACAAAAGTTAGCTACCCTTGATCCCAAAGCAGTGTTGCAGCGGGGGTATGCAGTGGTACGGCAGGAAAGTGGAGTGATCGCTCGTTCTGCCCAGGATGTTGCCTTAGGGCAAGATTTACTCATCCAACTGGGGCAAGGACAACTCAAAGTTACTGTAACGGATATCAATGATGAACCTGAATCAAATGACCAATCGGGATGATGCCACCCCCCCACCTGAGCCAGCCGACGAGGGTTGGAGCTACGAAAACACTGTTCAACAAATCGAAGCAACGATCGCCCGCATTGAATCGGGCGAACTGGAATTGGCAGACGTGTTTGATGAATTTGGGGAAGCCGTGAAAAACCTGCGCCAATGTGAGTTTTTTTTAGCCAAACGCCAGCGGCAAATGGATTTGTTAATCGAAACATTGAGTGATGAGCCAGAGTTTTAGGAAAGAAGAAGGAAGAAAAAGGAAAA
Organism: Leptolyngbyaceae cyanobacterium bins.302; assembly: GCA_033764965.1. Classification (GTDB taxonomy): domain Bacteria; phylum Cyanobacteriota; class Cyanobacteriia; order Leptolyngbyales; family Leptolyngbyaceae; genus JSC-12. The sequence goes on from JANRIN010000304.1 coordinate 9,592, forward strand.
GCTGCCCCGTCCGCAGGCGAAAGGACTCCCTTACTCCCCTTCCCCTTTTCCTACTTACTGTCCCAAACCCCACCAGGACGTGGAAGTTCCCAGTAGTTGCTGAACTTTAACTTTCATCAAAGCATGGCGATCGCTGCCAGTGCTGATGCTGACTAAGCTGCCCTGCCCATAACCAGCCGCCGCCAGAAGTTGGCTAGCTTTGGAGTTGGCATCATTCACCATACGAGAGGTGTAGCTGGGCTTGAGTAAATTATTGGAAAGATTCCCCATCAAGCCCGAAACCAGCGTCCCAACCGTGCTGTTATTGAAGTCGCGAATGCGAGGACTCACCAAGCCACCGACGGTAGGCAGTAAGCGCGTAATGGTGCTAGTCAAATTCCCGCGACGAGTCACTTGCTCCGGATGAGAAAGAATAGAATGACTCATCTGACGCGCAATCAATGCTGCCAGTTCAGCTTCAGAATTTGTGTTGGCAATGGAACCGGCACTGACAAAGATTTTGCCGTCCGGTAGGGCGATCGCTCCAGAGTCCCGATCGCGCACCACATAAAACTCAAAGTTACTGCGTCCTGAGGTTTGTGCCAACCTGCGTCCAATGTCGTTGATGTAGCTGCTGACTTCTGCATCATTTAACAGTTGCACACGGCTCAACAATTCCTGAGTTGCCTGGTTGTTGGTGCCGATATTTGCGCCAATATTCGCCAGTGGATTAGTCCAGGATGATGGGTTGCCTCCAATCGGAGAACTGGTCACGGGAGAAGTGATCTTTCCAGTCAACAAATAGCCCAATCCAGTATTCAGCAGGTTGCCTAACAAACTATTTCGGGCAGGGCTTGCCCCAGTGTTGGAGGACTGAGCCAGTTTAGTGCTTTCATCTGCCAGTTTGGTGAACTCGCTAACTAACGGACTATTGGGATTACGAATAGCAAACTGGCGGGCTGTCATCGCGGCTTCAGTCCAGCGGTTGGAATTCCCCAATGCCACAATCAGCGATCGCGCCAGTTCTGGCTGATTTGGGTACAGCGTGGTGCCGCGTTCCAGAGTAGAAATAGCTTCCTGGGTACGATTATTGGCGATCAGCACTTGCGCCAGTTGGGTATACGCCGGAATAAAGTTGGGATAATCCCGCACCATTTGCTGGAGGGCAGCCAGACTTTGAGCGTTGGTTTGGCTAGGACTGGAAACAATTTGCTGCCACAAGGTTTGAGCAGACAGCGGCAACAGCGCCGGATTGCCGATCGCCTCTACCAAGCTCCCATTCACCCCAGGTTGAGAGGGCGTGAGAATGGGTGTGGGACTATAAACGCCACCAGGATAGCCATAGACCAATCCGCCTGAATTCGTTCCCCCAGGATAACCATTCTGTACTGTGGGATACATTCCCGGAACACTACTCACCGGCACCTGACTCGGTACACCCACTACAGGATAGCCACCCTGACTGGGAATCCCAATTTGGGTCGTGACCTGCACCGTAAACCCACCCGGATTGGTTGTTTGAGCCGGAATCACGGTGGGATATGGGGAAGCCACCGGATAGCCATATTGAGGATTTGTGACGGGGAGAAACACCTGTCCCGAATTGGCAAGTTGGTTTGGTGCGATCGGAGTTGGTGCGATCGCTGTCGCTCCAGATGGCACCATTTGTACCAGGTTGGTACTTGCAGGAACCATTTGGGACGGAGCGATCGGGGCTGCGGTGAGCGGAACCCCGATCGCTGTGGAATTCGTGGCGGTTGCGCTAGAAGCTGGATCTGGTTGTGAGGAATTGGCAACCTGAGCCACAGGATTCACGATCGTGGGGGTTGCAGTCACTGTTTGGGCAGAAACAACCGTGGGCGCAAAAAAGAGCAGCACTGCACCCATCGGCATCGTTCCAGCCGAAAATAACAAAGAACGTTGTTCGCTTTTCATAAAGAGAGTGGTTGTGGCAAAGAGAGTTACAAGCACGATGCACCCTCGGCTTGACCCGATCTTTGGCAAAAAATGACATTCCACAGATGCAACTTTGGTAGAAACATTGCATCCGCTTAAACGCTTCAATCTATGAGATGGTTGTGCGGCGATAGAAGTTCCTGGCTTTGACAAACCCCCTACAGGACAACTCACCTTCCGTTCTTCTCATTCCGCTTCGAACGTGTTAGCGAGCGGTGTTGGCAATCCATCTACACTCAAGCAATTTTTCTCGTAGTGGTAAGCCCTGAGTCCTGCTGCACCCTTTTTATCCGCCCAGTTAATTAATTCCTGTCGTTGACCTACATAATCAAACAGAGGAACCCCTGTGCCACAAGACGTTTGGACGCGATCGATCTCCGCCACAACAATCTGACGTGTTCCAGATAAGGACGGAAATAGTTCAGCAAATTGCTGCCAGTCGAGTGAGGTGGGGAGCATCGTCCGTCCTTGTCCATACAATCGCAAAATCAGCGGTTTCGCTTGAAAGGCGCAAAACAGAAAGGTAATTCGTCCGTTTTCTAATAGATGGGCTGAGGTTTCGTTGCCACTCCCAGTTAAATCCAGATAGGCAACCCGATGAGGAGAGAGCACCCGGAAACTATCCAATCCTTTAGGGGAAAGGTTCACCAGTCCCGCAGCATTGAGGGGAGCCGTGGCAACAAAGAATAAAGATTGAGCCGCAATAAATTCGCGCAACTCATCCGTAATCTGGTCAAATACTTTAGCCATACTTTTTCTGTTGTAGGGATTTCCGTAAATGGTTAATCTGACCTGGAAGTAGTTGGGGAGGTTGAAGAACTCCTAAACACGCTCAATTGCTCTGCCAAAGATAGTAAATCCGTATCGCTGAAGACTGCACAATCTCACGAACTGTTTACAATAGATAGGTAGAAGTGATTCATCCTATGCAATTGGGTAATCTACTTCAGGATCTTATTTCTCTCTGTATGGAATCTGATAGTTACACAAAAAGTTCATCCCACCCTTCACTCTCAAGAATGTCAGAGTTTGTAGGAACGTTTATTGCCGTTCTGACTCTCACGTTGCCCGTGGCGATCGTAGCGCGTTACTCCAGTGCACCAGAAGGTACGACGATCGCACCCCAACCGCCTCAACCTTCAATAATCGTTAGGCAGATGAATAGCAACACAAAGGGGCGCTAAGATCGCTATTATCTTTAATACGAGTTGGGAAAGAGACCCGAATAACCCATGACATCATATGCGTCTTCTACAGCTAGAGCAGAAATGAGCGAACTGCGACGACTCCGGGGTTTGCTGCCGCCAGAACTGCAAAGTTGGGTTTCAGTGGAGGCAACCACGGCTGTCAATCCTCCGTTGATTACCAGCGAAGAAATTGGTAAAGACGAAGTGGAAGTCTTAATCGATATGGTGAAGTGGGAGCAACTCGCTACGGATCAACGAAACTTGCTCTTCTGGCATGAGGTCGGGCGCATCCAGAACGACACCATTCCCCGTGACGGGTGGGAAATGGCAGCCCTGGCGATCGGCTTAGGCGGCGCAGTCGGAGAACTTTGGGTACAGGATGGTTTGCTGCTCGTGCTGGCGCTGGCACTATGCAGCGTTTCAGGCTGGCGACTCTGGCAGAAAAATAACAGTGATAAAGTTGTGAAAGAATTGATCGACGCTGACGAACGGGCGATCGCCCTGGCAACTCGCTTCGGTTACTCCCTGCCCAATGCTTACAAGAGCTTAGGCAGTGCCTTGAAAGCGCAAATTGAGCAATCGCCTAAGAAGAAGCTGCGATCGCGCTACGAATCTCGGTTAGATGCGTTGAAGAAGAGTGCTGCCAGAGCCAAAGCCAAAATGAAAGAACAGCAACCCGTTGAGGAATATTAGGGTAGGCAGTGGGACTAAACCAGCTTTAGGAAAAAAAATCTTTAGAGGTGCGATCGCGCCTCTTTTTTGTAACTGGAGTTCTTTTTGAACCTCTAGTTACAATTTAAAACTTTGATGAAGTGTAAGTAGAAACACCAGAGTTTTCAGGAGTGGCAATGGTAACTATTATTCCGTCGTCTAGTATTCATTCTCAAAATGAAACTCGTTACAACGGCTTTTACACCAGCCTTAACTGCAATATCCTTTTGCACGGGTGTTCTTCTTACTTCAAGTCTCGTAGCACCCTCGGCTGTAAGTGCTGCAACTCTAACCTATGATGTCACGGATATTCAATACAGCACGTTAACCGATGGAGCAGACTCAACCGCGAATGGCGTAACCTACCTGAATCAATCCCTGTCGGTTACTGGAGTTGTTGCCAATTCGCTTGAATGGGCGATCGGAAGCTACCCCCAACCCATCGTCACCCTGCGTCGAGGAGGATATGCCCCGGCAGATAACTTTGGCAATTACAACGATCGCGAACTGATTCTCAGTGAAGGAGTCTCAGGACAACCCACAACAGTACGCATTGCTCCACCCACAACCGCACAAGCCCTGCTTAACCAAAACAACATTTTGCAAGGGGCGGAAAACCTGTTTGTCAACGCTGGCAACACGGGCGCAATTCAAGAACTGCAAACCGATATTGAGCGGGCTGATTTTGTCTTTCAATCGGGTGTCACCACGTCTTCAATTCTGGCGGCTGTTTTCTTCGATCGCGGACTTCTGGCAGCTCACGACGGTTTTCAAATTGCGCCGATTTTGAGTCTCGACGCGGCTGGCAACCCCACGAGCTATGGTTCTTTAATTTCGATCGCTGGTGGGTGGGGCAATACAAACCTGAGACCTGGCGGTGGAGCAAACGATCTATTGCCCTACCCTGAACTGACGAACAGCACTGGCGAGTTCAGAATTGTGAACTCCGTGAATCAACAAGTGGGGGGAATTGTCCTGCCATTGTCATTATTTTCAAGCACTCCTACAACGATTTATGGTTACTCGCTCTTTGCTCCAGACGTAACGGATGCTGGCAATCCAGCAAACTTGCTGAACTGGAAAAATGCAACTTATTTTCCACAAAATACCGCCAATGCGATCGGTGGGCTTGATCTCCTCTCTGGTAGTGGACAAGTTGCAGCCGTACCCGAACCGACAACGGTGTTAGGCTCGTTAGCGATGGGTGCAGTGTTTGCCGCATTCAAGCGGAAGCAAAAATCGGCAAAGGTCAAGTAGTTTAATTGCTGCTGGGTCGAAGTACCCGGTGCAGATCCAGACTGGGGGGCGGAATGGGCGTTTGACTCAACAAGCCATGAACCTGCCCCCGGTGATGAGTTTGGTGATTGAAAAAGTGAGCAACTAACAAGGGAATTGGGTCAGTATGCTCATCACCTGCATTGTTGACATACCGAATGCTTTGGTTCAATTCATCTTGCGTTAACGAAGCAACAAATGCTCGAATACACTCATCTTCAGCAATTCTGGCTTGCCATAGTTCATCGAAGTCTTCATACAAAATGGTATCCAACCCAGTAGAAGGGACTTCCTTCCCGGCAAAGCGATTCAACCAAATACGATCGCCCACTAGGATATGGTTCAACGTCCCGTGAATGCTGTTGAAAAATGCTGGACGGATTTGCTTACGATCGGCATCATCCAACCTGGCACAAGCCGTATACAAAATGCGATTAGCACCAGCGTTGTACTGTGCCAAGCTTTGAAAATGGGTAACTAACAACAGGCTCATCTGTAACGGTGTTCCAACCAAAGTCGTACTTCTAATTCAGAGCCAAAGGAAATGGTGTAGCCCGTTTCCGGATCAAATACTTGCCAGCCAATCCTGCGTCCTTGGCGGTCAAATCGCTCTCTAACTTTGGGGTCATCATGAGTCACAATCCAATCCCAAATGTTATTCCAGAATTGAGTCATGACAGAGTTCAAGCGGGCAATCAGACTAGAGGTATTTTTAGATTGATTGAGTGAATTTTTCTCAGTCAGGCTTGGGTAATTTGGAGTGTTCATACACTCGCTCCTAGTTGGTGAATTAGCATATCCTCAATGTGCGTTGGTTCATCCTGAACTGAGAAGGTACAAATTTGTCAGCTTTTGCTAGTACAGTTCAAGGTTTTTGCAACTGTTCTATGCAAAATTCACCCAACTGTTCCAGGACATTCCTGAAAGAATTTCGTATAGTTCTGGAATATGTGATCTGGCTCCGCACCCTCGCTTTCACGACTCATTGCAGGACGAACAAGTTTTAACACCAGGAGACGGTATGAAAATTCCGTTAGACCGCCAGATCACCCAACCCATTTATTTGCAAATTCGCGATCGCGTTCGGCGTTTAATTGCGACTGGCGCATTGCAGCCCGGCGATCGATTGCCTTCTGTCCGGCAGATGGCAAAAGAAACCGAAGTCAACAAGCTGACAGTGCTGGAAGCCTACGGCACCTTAGAAGCAGAAGGGCTGATTCATGCCCGTTTGGGGTCAGGTTATTTTGTCAAAGACAATTCCATCACCGCTCCTCCCCCTGCCACCTTTGCCCCTGATCAAAAAGTCATCATTCCCCAGCCCACCAGTAGCTCCTTTTGCGATGCCTACATCACGTCAATCAAAGCTCACCGTCGAAATGACATGGTGGACTTCAGCATGGGGTTTCCCGAACCCTTTGGTCTAGATGATTTGCAGCGCATTGCTCGACGTGCCATGAACCAAGTGGCAGACGACCTATTCAACTACGATTTTCCCCAAGGGCAAGAAGCCTTGCGACAACAGATCGCCCAGTTGCTAGTCCAGCGGGGGCTTGTCGTTTCAGCCGAGGATCTGATCATTACCAGCGGTTCCATGCAGGGCATTTCCCTGACCATGCGCTATTTCCTCAAGCCGGGGGATTGGGTGATTGTAGAAAGCCCCACCTGGTACGGGGCACTCACCACGCTGGAAACAATGGGAGCCAGGATTATCGGCATTCCCATGACTCCGGAGGGCATGAACCTGGAGTTGCTGGAAACGTACTTGAAGAGCCATCGCCCCAAGCTGATTTACACGATGAGCACGTTGCATAATCCGACTGGCATCACCACATCCCAGGCACATCGGCAGCAGCTTCTGGCGTTAGCGCAGGCGTATGATTGCCCGGTGTTGGAAGACAACGCCTACGAATGGCTGAATTTTGAGCCAGTGCCTGCGCCTATCAAGGCGATCGACCAGCAAGATACGGTCATTTACCTGGGCACATTCTCCAAAACGTTGATGCCCGGTTTGCGAATTGGCTACATGGTGGTGACGGGTCAACATCGGCAAGCCCTGATTGAACAGAAGATTCTGGACGATTTGCATACCCCCACCCCCTCCCAGGCGATCGTGCGGGAGTATCTGGCATCTGGACATTATCGGCACCGACTCCAACACTTGCGATCGCTCGATTTGCAAAGTCGCAATGTGATGTTGGAAGCGATGCAGCAACACTTTCCCCAGGAAGCCACCTGGACTGTACCCAAAGGTGGCGTGTTTCTCTGGGTGCAACTGCCAGAATCCCTACCGCTCAAGCAAATTTGTCAGGAGGTGAGTGAACAGGGCGTGATGGTGATGCCAGGGAACAGCTTCTTCCCTGATCGCCAGGGTTATGCGGCTTTACGCCTGAGTTTTTGCCGTCCAGCGGAGGCAATTCAGCGCGGCATTGCCATTTTGGGGAAACAGCTCAAGAGACATGGACGTAACGTTTGACAAAACTTTCCTGAGCAGTTGGTCGTCCCATTGTGAAGGGTAAACAGAGTTTTTCTGTTCCCTTTTTCCGTTCCCCATGAGTGAACCCCTATTTTTTGCTGCCACCGCTTTGGCTGAAAATGAGGCGAGAACTGCCGCGATCGCAACCCAACCCAGCACTTACGAATCCCGTAGCCAAAGGGTGCAAGCAGAAAAAGAACGGCTCGATCGTATTCTGGTTCAACTCCGTAAAAATGTGCACCCAGAGGCGAATTCAGCAGCAACCCAGTTCTCTTCTGTACCAGAAAAACCGCGATCGGGCAGTCAACTGTTTGCCCAACGCTCTACAGCACTTGCCGCCGGGGCAGTTCATACTCGCTTGCCTGCCCGCAGCTATCAGCCATCCTGGACAAATGTTGGGCAACAGCCCACCTATCAACAGTGGCGATCGCTCTTGGCACAGGAAGCCAACCAGGTGAAATATCAATCTGTGGGTGTATTGCTGGGAGATTCCTTAAGCTTGTGGTTTCCCAGCGATCGCTTACCCCAAAATCGAATTTGGTTAAATCAAGCCATTTCCGGTGACACGACTGGGGGCATCTTGAACCGACTGTCTTCTTTTGCCGCCACCCGTCCCCAGGTGATTTATCTCATGGCTGGCGTGAATGACCTGAAGCAAGGAGCCAGCGATCGCACGATTCTGCACAACTTACGTCAAATTACCCAACGGTTACGCCAAAACCATCCCCAGGCACGAATTGTGGTGCAATCGATCTTACCCACGCGATCGTTGCCCATTTCCAGCCAACGGATTGTCAACTTGAATCGCCAATTGCAGGCGATCGCGGGACAGAACGGAGCCTACTATCTGGATGTTCATTCCCAAATGGCAGACCAGGATGGTTATCTGCGCTCTGACCTCACCACGGATGGACTACATTTGAATGCCAACGGATACGCAGTGTGGCAAGCGGCGCTCAGCAATGCGGATACCTATCTCGCTAAACGCTAAACTTCCAACGCTAAACTTCCAGAGTGATGGAACTTCGTCAGAGAAAATTCGCGTCATGTACGGGTAAGCCAGCCGTCACCAGGGTTAAGCGGTAAGATCAAGGCGATCGCTGCTGTGAGATGAGAGGTTGTCATGTCGATCGAGTCGCCTGCTTCAATGGGAAGCGAAACCTATCTCACCATTTTGTAAGTAAGCTCCATACCTCAGGTCGTTCTCCTATGCGCTGTACCGTTGCGATCGTTCTTGTTGCCAGTTGCGTTTGGATCACTGGAATTCCTTTCGCGCAAGCTCAAGGCAACGTGAGTCAAGTTCCTTTAGCCCAGCAGATTCAGGATGTTGCCAAACTTCTGGAGGGCAGCATGGACACGACAGCCCAAGCCCGCGCCAACCCCAAAGCGCCCAAAGTTCGGATGACAACGTGCCCAGTTCAAGTGACGGATGCCACAACCAAAGCATCCATCTTCTTGTATCAGGAACAAGCTCTGACCGAGAAACTCTCCCAACCCTACCGTCAGCGTTTTTTAGAGATTGCCCCGGCGGACAGCCCCCTCGGAGCGGTGAGATCGCTCTCCTTTAGACCTGCCCAGCCAGACCAATGGATTGGCTTTTGTAACAAGCCCACCTCCCAGCGATCGCTGTCATCTAAAGTACTGGGCAACCCAGTCTGTAGCGTTTATCTCAAACCCATCCAAAACGGTTATCTGGGAGTTACTGCGGCTGAAGGGTGTCCCGCCAATGTGCGTGGAGCCATTCGCATCACCAATCAAGTTGAACTCTTCCCCAACGGCATGAACACCTGGGATCGCGGGTTTGATGCCACAGGTAAACAAGTTTGGGGTGCAGAGTCCGAAGCCTACCAATTTAGAAGGCAGAAGGAATAGCCCCAATCCCCAACCCCCAATCCCCAACCCCTATCTTCCCTATTCCCAAATCCCCGCTTCCCTGTTAGCCCCTGAGGTATCTGGGGTACTTTGAGTTAGAAGTGAATTCGGTATGGTGACACTTGTGGGCTAGAGCGACAAGATCCCAACGGACGCAGGGGGGAATGAATGGCTGAGGAAACGGATGGCAAACTAAAGCTTATGGTGGTGGATGACGAGCCGGATAATTTGGCTTTGCTATATCGCACCTTTCGCCGTGAGTTTGATGTTGTAAAAGCAGAAAGCGCGATCGCGGCACTGGACATTCTGGATCAGCAAGGGGAGATGGCAATCATCATCTCAGACCAGCGAATGCCGGAGATGTTGGGCACCGAGTTTTTAAGCAAAACCGTCGATCGCTTTCCAGACACAATCCGCATCGTGCTAACGGGTTACACCGACGTAGAAGATCTGGTGGAAGCCATCAATGCCGGAAAAGTATTTAAGTACATCACCAAACCCTGGGTACCGGATCAACTGAAAGTTGTGGTGCAGCAAGCCGCAGAAACTTACAAAGTTGTCAAACAACGCACGAATGCACTGAGTCGGGCACTGCGGCGTGAGTCTTTGTTTAATGAAATTACCACGGCGATTCGTGAGTCCCTGGACTACGAAAGTATGCTAAACACGATCGCGGCTACTCTAGGCAGAACTTTTTCTGCCACTCAGTGTCTCTTGCAACCGATCGAAGACACTCATCTTGCCCCAACTGTGTTTCGTTACAACCACGGTCAACCTCCCGAAGCGTTGAATGGGACGCAACCTGATTTTTTATCATCTGGAGATCCCCTGATTCAGAATGTCTTAGCGCATCGCCAGATTGAAGCAGAACAATCCCCAGAGCACGATCGCCATCGCCTCGTCGTCCCCCTGATTTATCAGCAAGACTTTCTGGCAATCTTGGCGCTCGATCGTCCCGCATCTAGCAGCAAAGCCTGGAACAACGAAGACATTAACTTGATGCAGGGCGTTGCCGAGCAAGCATCCCTCGCCATTTCCCAGGCAAAGTTATATCAGCGCATTCAAAAACAAACCGAACAAATGCGAGCAGAGTTGGAAGTCGCTCGCCAAATTCAAGGCAACTTATTGCGCCAAAGCCTACCCGAATTGGATGGCATGAAAGTGCAGGCGTGTTGCTACCCTGCGCGGGAAGTGGGAGGAGATTTCTTTGAGGTCTACACCCATCCTCAAGGAGACATTTGGCTGGCAGTGGGAGATGTGTCTGGCAAAGGCGTTCCCGCAGCCCTGTTTATGGCAAGTGCGATTTCGGTTTTGCGACGGGAGTTATCGCAAGAATCGCCCCCCGACCCCCATCTGGTCATGCAAAATCTGAACCAAAGTTTGTCAGATGATCTGATCAGTGCCAATTGCTTCATCACAATGGTGCTGGCGCGTTATAGCCCCGACACGCAAAAGCTGGTCTATGCCAACGCAGGTCACATTTATCCGCTGGTGTGGTCGCGAGAAGCGATCGTCGATCGCCAAAACGCCCACGCAAATCACAGTATCGAACCCAGCTATCTCAAGGTTCGAGGCATTCCCCTAGGAATTCTTCCCCAGTGGAAAGCCGCCGCAGGCAGCATGGATCTTAAATCGGGCGAAGTGCTATTACTAACCAGTGACGGGATTACAGAAGCCACTGTTCAACCCGATGCCACGTCAGGCAATGGAACTTCTGCCCCCAGTGCCATGCTGCAACAAACTGGACTGTGGCAACTGCTCTTAAATGAGCAACATCCTTTAGATCTGACTCATTTACTCGCTCGAATTCGAGCACACAACACAATTCAAGAAGACGATCAAACGATACTCTCTCTGGAGGTCCTGTAGTCAATGAGAACCGAACTTCACGTCCCAAGCGACCTCAAGTTCTTGAATATTGTCGAGAATTGGTTATTAGGTAGTTTAGAAGTTGAACTAGGCGATCACGTCGATTGGCCCAAGCAATCGAACCGGTTGCGGTTGGTGCTGGTGGAAGCCTATTCCAACGTGGTACGTCATGCTCACCGTGACCAACCCAATTTACCCGTCCTGATTCGACTGGAGTTGCGCCATCGAGACATTGCTTTGGAAATTTGGGATCACGGTCAAGGCTACGACATCTCCACCTACTTACCCCCCACGCCCGAAGCAAAGCAAGAAAACGGTTATGGGTGGTTGATTCTCAATCGCCTGATGGATCGGGTGGAGTACCGTTTGCAAGTGAATGGACGCAATTGCCTCAAGCTAGAAGCCAGTTTGCCAGAAGCCAAACCGCCTGCTCCCACGTTTTCTGGGAAAGAAGGGTAGTACAGCTTTGGTCAGACCCCTTAGGTCAAGTCAGATCACCAGAAGCTAGGTCTGGGTAGATGTTCTGACTCGCCTCTGCCACGTTACCCGGGGCGACGGCTAAATCTAGCAATGAAACATTGCTGCAAATCTTAAACTTGAGTAAGAGTTTTCCACAGGGCAATGGCGAAGCGGTACACTACCTGCATTCAATTCGTTGGGTTTGTCATGCCGCACCAATTAGTACGTATCAACCTTGGCAACGAATTACGACCTGATACACTATAGCTGGAGTTAGATAGAGCCAGTCACACCATAGGTAGGAATACCTTGGGAAAATGAGGTGTCAGGACGTGATGTTTCCCTAGACCTGCGTCATTAGATGGATGGTGTTGGCATCTAGGGCTAATTCGGTTTTGCTGTTGTTGGGAGTTACTTGAGGTCAGCCGTGGAAGTAGCAGCGATCGATGATTTTTGGGTAGAAGCGTTGGAACGATTGCAATTGTTGATCAATCCTCCAACCTACGAAGCCTGGATTAAAACTGCGGTGATTGAGGAGTTCTCGGAAACTCATCTGGTGCTGAGGACGGCAAACCCGTTTGCGCGGAAATGGCTGCAACGGTATTACATCAAAACCATGACAGACGTTGTCCAAGAAATTATTGGACGACCGATCGAAATTCAGATGACCGTTGCCTGTGATGAGGACGGCAATCCCATTGACCCGGACTTTTGGACGCTGCCAATGGATGCACCACCGATCAATCCCGCCGAAGTGCCGCCGCCGATCGCCCATGCTATCCCCAGCACACCCACCACTGATCGCCATCGCTCCACTGAACTCAACCCTAAATATGTGTTCTCCCGGTTGGTCGTAGGTTCTAACAACCGCATGGCTCACGCCGCATCCCTGGCAGTGGCGGAATCTCCAGGGCGAGAATTTAATCCCCTATTTCTGTGCGGTGGGGTCGGATTAGGCAAAACCCATTTAATGCAGGCGATCGGGCATTATCGCTTAGAAATTTGTCCTTCTTCGCGGGTGTTCTACGTCTCCACAGAACAGTTCACCAACGACCTGATTACCGCCATTCGGCGCGACAGTATGCAAACCTTCCGGGAGCATTACCGCGCCGCTGATGTGTTGCTGGTGGACGACATTCAGTTCATTGAAGGTAAGGAGTACACGCAGGAAGAGTTTTTCCACACCTTCAACACCTTGCACGAAGCCGGAAAGCAGGTGGTGCTTGCCAGCGATCGTCCCCCCAACCAAATTCCTCGCCTCCAGGAGCGACTCTGTTCTCGCTTCTCAATGGGTTTGATTGCAGATATTCAAACGCCAGATCTGGAGACCCGGATGGCGATTTTGCAGAAGAAGGCGGAATACGAAAATATGCGCCTGCCTCGCGAAGTGATTGAGTACATCGCCTCCAGCTATACATCCAACATTCGAGAGTTGGAAGGGGCGCTGATTCGAGCGGTTGCCTACATCTCGATCGCGGGATTACCCATGACGGTAGAAAACATTGCTCCCGTTTTAAACCCGCCCGTTGAGCAGGTCGAAGCCTCTCCGGATGACATCCTGACTGTAATTTCGCAAGATTTTAATGTGGCGATCGAAGACTTGAAAGGCAGTTCTCGCCGCCGAGAAGTCAGCACTGCCCGCCAGATTGGGATGTACTTGATGCGGCAACATACGGAGTTGAGCCTACCCAAGATTGGTGAAGTGTTTGGCGGCAAAGACCATACCACCGTGATGTATAGCTGCGACAAAATCGCTCAACTGAAGGACAACGACACCTCCATGTCACAGAACTTACGGCAATTGAGCGATCGCATCAACCAAACCGCCCAAGCTCGTCATCAGGCATAACTGGCTGCTTAACAAGAGCTTAGAAATAGCAAAGCTGGGATATACGGATTTCTTCTCCATGTATCCCAGCTTTGCTTGTTAAAGGGGTTTCTAGAAAGAATCGCTTTGGTCAGAACACTTAGGACAAGGAAAAGTTGCAAAGTCAATGCTGGATAGGTGTTCTGACTCACCACGTTCGGCTGAACGCTCACGCTAAATTCGCCACGTTGCACATGGCTACAGCTATAGTTTTGATCAGGTTTGCTTATTGAGAGGGAGCCAGGGTTTTCCCAAAGATTTTTTACCATTTCAGCAATTTCCAACATGGAAAAAGAAGATCTGGAACTCGCTCTGAGACGAGTGAGTCTGTCAATTTTTACGTTTAAAGAGTGTTAAGCCATGTAAACCTAAAATTTTCCTGTGGAAAACCTGGCTTTTTTCTGTGGAAAACTAGGGGAAAATCGGTTTATAACGATCAAGCGATCGGGGAAAGCTGGGGTAGTACAGATACTCTGTGGAAATATGCCTGGGTTTTCCCCAAGTTATCCACAGGCAAAAGATCGGTTCCAGACCACGATTATTAGAGATCCGAGCGATCTTTTCCACACTTTCCACACGCCCTACTACTACTGCTTTAAATAAGTTTTTCTTAAGTTAGAGATCGATCGCAAGCCAAAAAATCGACAAAACAGGCTCAGGTGGATCGTTTCAGACATCAGTGGTAGGATCTCGTGGCAGTGAATTCAACCGCCCCTCAATGAAACTGGTTTGCGCTCAAAATCAACTCAGCACCAATCTTTCGCTTGTGAGTCGCGCTGTTGCTACTCGCCCCTCGCACCCCGTGCTTGCCAATATTTTGTTGATCGCCGACGAAGCAACTCAGCAAATTAAACTCAGTGCCTTTGACCTGAGTTTGGGGATTCAAACCAGTTTTCCAGCCCAAATTGAGATCGGCGGTAAGCTGACCCTGCCCGCTCGCTTATTAACTGACATTGTTTCTCGGTTGCCCGACGGCGACATCACTCTCAGCACTGATTTAGGCGAAGAGGAGGGGAAAGAGCCAACCTACCTGACCACCCTCGTTTGTGCCAATGGGCGCTATCAAGTTCGTGGCATGGCATCTGAAGAATTTCCTGAACTGCCCGATGTCGATGATGGCGAAAAAGTGAATCTGTCCGCGATCGCTCTGATCGAAGGGTTACGCAACTCCCTGTTTTCGGCGAGTCCCGATGAAACCAAACAAGTGCTGACTGGAGTTCACCTAACCCTGAACGAAGCTGGATTAGAATTCGCTGCAACGGATGGACATCGGCTGGCAGTGGTGGAAACGGCTCCGGAGGAGGCTGAGAAGCCTGCCAAATCTTCAAAGAAGAAGGAAGCCATCGCCCAAGAGTTGGATGTCACCATTCCAGCCAAAGCACTACAAGAACTAACAAAGTTGCTCGATCGTCAGGCTGAAAGTTCAGTTGGGGTCAAGTTCGATCGCGGGCAAGCGGTGTTTGAATGGATTGATCAACGCCTCACGACCCGCCTTTTGGAAGGACAATATCCCAACTACCGCCAACTCATCCCCAAGCAGTTTGGACATCAGGCAACGGTCGATCGTCGCCTCTTTCTCAGTGCCGTGGAACGGATTGCAGTCCTGGCAGACCAGAAAAACAACATCGTCAAACTCACCCTGACGGGCGCAAAAGAATCCCTTGCTTTATCGGTTGATGCTCCCGATGTGGGCAGCGGCGAAGAAACCATTCCCGCCCAAATCACTGGAGAAGACCTGATCATTGCTTTCAATGTGAAATACTTGCTGGATGGCTTAAAGACCTTGAACACTGCTGAGATCCAAATGCAGTTCAACACCCCCACCAGCCCTGCCATCTTCACCCCTCTGGGCGGCTTGAAAATGACTTATCTCGTGATGCCGGTTCAGGTAAGAAGTTGAGACGATATCTCAGAAAGTCCTGATTGTCGGTTTCAGTGAAAAGTAACCTCCAAAAATTCTTGATAATTTTCCAGGTAGGGTTTTACCAAGAAAAAATTCAATATAATAAGTTGTTAGCCCGCTCCGCAACCAGATTTTGCACTTGTCCCGCCAGCTTACTGGTCAGCCCGCAAGCACCCAGGAGACTGGGGTTGAGACTGCCGTTCCAGATTTCCTGCGGTGTCCACCAGCAC
>JANRIN010000306.1:0-22230 GCA_033764965.1 Leptolyngbyaceae cyanobacterium bins.302
CAAGCGCTCAAATTCTGCTTGAGTCAGTCCTGTCAAGCTTCTGAGCACTTGAGGTTTGCTTTGAATTTTGGCGTACGATAGCATTGCCGGTTCCGAAATTATTTACTTTCTAGGCTAACCTATTTCCGATTAAGTCTACTACATCAAGTGAAAATTCTCGGTTCTCCTCATTCCAAATGTTTTGCCAGCTTTGTCTAACTTTCTTGAATGATCGTTGAACTTGTCCCAATAGCGATCGCTCATGATTCAAAGCCTCGATTGCACTTTGCCAATCATCATTCGAAGAGCCACCTTGACCACCACGAGCTTCCCAAATGGCATGGGCTTTGGCTTGGATCTGCTCATCTGTAAATGAGTTAGGCTTTTTTGATGCCTTTTGACGCTTGAGCAGGGGCATAAAAACTGGATTTGTCTACTGCCAATAAATACAACATTACTTAGCCCTATTCCTGAATTGAATTGGGTAGGTAGGGGCAAGGGTAGCGATCCATGTCTAGCAGTCCTTTGTTGAAGAGTCTACATGCCATTTCCAATTAGGATAAAAGGTGCCCAATGCAGTGGATGACGATAGTTCGGATGAGTTATGAGTTTGATTTGTGCCTGCTGAAGCGCCTCAACTTTATTGATACCTTTGCTCAACGAAGCATAAAAGCTACTCATTAGGATTGAAGTGCTGTCGTCTTTGACCGCCCAAAGCGTTGCGATCGTAGCTGTCGCCCCCCGATTCTGAAACTGATACCCTAAGCCTAAAATTTCCTCCCCATTACCCAACTGACCTCCAACGCCCGTTTCACAGGCACTCAACACAACAAAATCGACATTTTGCAGTGACCAATTTTCGATATCCCTCAAGGTCGCTCTATCTCCGTTGCCAAACAGAATGAAGGAATTCTCAGGCTCTCCGGGCATAAAAACGGCGTGGGTCGCAAAGTGCAAAATATTATATTCATTCATGTGAGCTTTGACTGCTGCCAGGTTAAAGGCTCCATCCACTAACTTGGTTGTCCCTGGCATTAATGCAGCTAAGTCAGTCACTTCCTTGCTAGCAAATGGCAATCCAGCATAGATAACCTGCCGATTTCCAAGTGCCACTTCATAGGTGCCCTGGACAAATGCTCCCGCCAAGATCCGTAGCTTGGATTGAGATCGCCTGGAAAACTGCGTTAAAGATTTCGCTGTGATGTTGTTGGTTCGAAACCGTTGCACCAACCACTGCTGACCGTCGTATAGTGCAGCTAAAGGGATGTATCGTAATGGTCCGTCAGGCGCATAGATAATCGTTTGAGTGTTTGCCTGTTTAAAGTCAGGCTCCAACGGCTTGATGAGCCAGTTGTAGAGCACCTGCCCCCGTGCCTTGGCTTCAGTCAATCTCGTTGAATCTTGCAAAGCACGACGAAACGCAACGATAGTTGCAATCAGTTCTTGTCGTCTAACCTTGACCGTGCGGCGTAATGGAGCAGAATCAGGAGTTGTGATGATTAGTTCCAACCGATCATCTAAAACTAGCGGATAGAACAGAACAGCATTGAGGCGGCGGAGATCATCCCGTAAGGCATTGAAGTCTTCTAACTTGACATTCTGGTTTTTTGACATTTGGTTAATCTGTTGCAGCAGTTTTGCTACGTCAACGCTGCGAATGAATTCGTTGAACTGTTTGTTTAAGTCTTCTTCGATCGCAACTAACTGTCGAATCCGCTGTTGCTGCTGAGGCGTGCGGTTTCTATCTGGAATCTGTCTCAAAGCGGTCAGTTCTCGTCCTAATTGAATTGCAGATTGCTGGAGAGAATGATATTTCTCTACGACTTCCACCTTCGGTTCTGTTGGAGTTGGTAATGGTTCCGGTTTCTGAACCTTGCGGAAGTAGTTGTCCAATTCCTGAACTTTAAGAAAGTCCACCACTTGCTGGGCTTCCACGATTCGGTTCTGCCGCAACAGCAAATCAGCCAATTGCCTGAGAGTTTGATTCATCTCTAGCTGGCGTTGCCGTACTGTTTCTAACTCTGACTTTGTGGTAAACCCACCTCTGATCTGGTCAATCTGTTGATTGAGTTGCTCAACCTGCTGATTCACCCGCTCCAATGGGTCTGTTGCACGATTTTGTGATGATTGCCCTACGGCTGGAAGTGAAAAGTAAGAGGTGAGCAGTGAAGTGGAACCCAGAAGCAACAGGAACGTAGAAGTTATTGCATTAGAAATAGATAGAGGAAGCATTTTAAGTGCCCTCAAAACTATAGGCGTGAGTTGAGTCAAATATCGCTATCGCTGAGGAATTTGTAACTTTCAGTTTACTTGCTGCACCAACTTTTATCTATACCGCAAGTAAATCAGTGATGTTGCGACCTTTTGCTGCTAAAGCAATCCTGCGACCTCGTCTGCTTCATCGCGCTCGATCGCGAGTTTTCCCAGCCACTCCCCCAAACAACCTATCCCCACAGCGAACACAAGGCTGCATCTGCCTCCTGCTGACCCACATCCAGGTACTTCGCCAGGTTGCCGATGTCAGAATGCTTCGTGATCTGTTGCAACGTCCGCAGCGAATGCCCCTGGTTGTGCATCTTCGTCAGGAGTGATCGCCGGAAGCTGTGGGTGCTAACACCTCGGATACCCAGGTAATCATAGGCTTGCCGCAGTGCCTTGTCTGCTGCCTGCGTCGTCAGATGGTTGGTAAACCGACCGGGAAACAGGTACCCACTCCGAGGTAGTTCCACTGCTTTGAGCGCCGTTGCCAAAGGAGGAGCGCTCAAAGCTACATTACTGTTTTGCTTGTATCTAAATTCATTAAGCAAACACAGGAGGTTGATAGGAAGACGATGGTAAGAATACGTTCGTTGTCAGATCTGTAGCTCCTACCCCATTAAGAGACATCAACAACGAGTCATTGCTGGCAAGTTTGACCCAGGTACTACTAGAATTAACGCCTATGCCTTGCTCAATCTTGAGTTGGTCAACAGTGAGTCCGTCGGATAAACCAATGAAATCTTGTCCAACAGTAAAATCGGTGACGGTGTTGATTCCTTCGGTAGAAATGACAAACGTATCAGAGCCAGCGTTTCCAGTCAGATAATTCATTCCGGCTCCACCGATCAACGTGTCATTACCAGCCCCACCGCGCAGGACATCATTGCCACCTAGTCCCCACAAACTATCATTACCACCCTGACCATTGATCACATCATCGGAGTTATCAAATCCTTGAATGGCATTGTCCAAATCATTCAGGAAAGTAACCGTGTTGAGATTCAGAACGCGCCCGTAGTTCCAATCAGGATTGCCGTTTTGCCATTCAGCGTTGAAGACATCAAAGTTATCTTGAATCTGATTTTGTCCCTCAAATAGGAACTGAATGTTGCCTAAGCCAGCACTGCTTCCAGAACCATTTCCTAAGTTATCTAGATTTTCTAAACTGAAGTTCTTTAGAATCACCTGGGTGTCACTCACCCCTGCAAAGGTGATCTCCAAATCACTACCGTTTTGAGTCAACAGCATATTCTTGGCGATCAGGTCAGCCCCATCAAACTCGATCACATCGGCTTCAGTAGTCGCTTCTGAGGTTGGGATGCTGCCGCGACCAATCCCTGCAAAGTCAGTAATAGTATCGAGTCCATCGCCCAAATGAATGACGAATCGGTCAATGCCTCCGCCACCTGTCAGTAAGTCATTGCCCATTCCACCTTTTAATACATCGTTACCGATCCCGCCTAAAAGCTCATCTTTGCCCTCCCCACCGTCCAACGTGTCATTGCCAACTCCAGCATCCAGCAAGTCATCCCCGACACCCCCAAGCAATTGGTCGTTGCCAGTGCTGCCCTCTAGATAATCGTTACCGTCTGCACCGAGTAACTGATCATCGCCTTCAGCGCCGTAGAGAAAGTCCTCCCCAAGACCACCATTGAGTCGGTCATTTCCACTTTCGCCATAGAGAATGTCGTTGCCTGCGCCGCCAAGCAGGGTATCGTTGTCGTCACCACCGAGAAAAGTATCGTCTCCGGCTCCTCCATCTAAAAGATCATTGCCTGCCTGTCCTTCCAGGAAATCGTCACCGTCACCGCCATAGAGAGAGTCGTTGCCGTTGCCACCATCTAAATCATCGTCTCCGGCTTGCCCCAATAGTTGGTCGTCACCATCGCCGCCGAGGAGGCGATCGCTCCCTGCTTCTCCATCCAAGGTGTCATTACCATTGCGACCATCGAGGAAATCGTTGCCG
This sequence comes from Leptolyngbyaceae cyanobacterium bins.302, assembly GCA_033764965.1. GTDB lineage: Bacteria > Cyanobacteriota > Cyanobacteriia > Leptolyngbyales > Leptolyngbyaceae > JSC-12. The sequence continues at coordinate 4,205 of JANRIN010000306.1, forward strand.
CCCAGTCCGCCCAGCAAATTGGCTTGGTCAGCACCAACCAGGTTATCCCGATACTCGGAGCCTTCCAGGTTTTCGATGGATTGCAGTGTATCTCCTGTTGCTTCACCTCCTGCACCACGACCTGCGACTAGGTTAACAGTGACTCCAGCGGTAGCGGCAGCATAAGAAGCGATGTCGATACCGTCTCCTCCCTCAAGCAAATCTGCGCCTAAACCACCAATCAGGATGTCGTCTCCTGTTCCACCGATGAGCCTATCATTACCTGCTTTACCATCTAGAAGGTCATTACCTCCTTTGCCATCAAGAACATTACTGGCATCATTACCAGTCAGGCTATTGTCACTATCATTACCAGTCACATCAATAGCATTATTTCCTGTTAGAATTAGTCGCTCAACATAATCAGGTAAGGTGTAACTGACAGAGGCATAAATTGTGTCAAAACCCTCGTCTATATACTCGGCAACAGTATCATTTACATCGTCAATGTAGTAAGTATCATCGCCGAAGCTACCAAACATTGAGTCAGTTCCTGTCCCTCCATCAAGCAGATCATTTCCTTCGCTGCTGTAAAGGCTATCATTGCCTTTGTCACCATACAGGCGGTCGTCGCCCAATCCACCGCGAAGAGTATCGTTGCCATCTTCACCTGCTAGACCGTCATTACCATCACCACCAACTATTTCATCGTTGCCATCACCACCCCACAATCCATCATTACCAGTTTCACCAATCAAAATGTCATCACCATCATTTCCCCATAGACTGTCATCATCATTTCCGCCATTAAGGTTGTCATTGCCTTCATCACCTTCTAGCGAATCGGCTCCATTGCCACCAAATAATGTGTCGTCACCTTCATTCCCATATAAGCGATCGCCATAATATTGATCGTCATAGTCTACGGATGATGCATCAAATCCATACAGAAGGTCGTTTCCTGCTCCGCCGCTGAGATCATCACTGTCACCACCACCATAAAGGGTATCTTCACCGTCATCTCCGTAGATGTAGTCCTGACCATAATTTCCTTCCAAAAGATCATTGCCTGCATTACCAGATAAGATATCGTTACCCCAGTTGCCAATCAGCCTATCGTTGCCATCACCTCCAGAGAGGCTGTCTTCGCCATCGCCTCCATCAAGATAGTCGTCTCCGATTCCACCCATTAAAGTGTCATCTCCCTGGTTTCCATATAAACTGTCATTGCCACCAAAACCCGCAATGTAGTTATTTCCTGCATTACCTAAAATCTTGTCATCTCCTGTCGTTGGGAAAGCTCCTAATTTCGCAGTCAGAATTCCTTCCCCAAGTCCAAACACATCCACCCGCTGGTAGTACTTCTCAGTATTTTTAACGCCATCCTTTGGATCTTCCTCATCATAGATAGTGACTCCTGTTGTTCTCAGCAAGTCACGAAACTCTTGAGGAGTGAGCCGCCGCCCTATTTCTTTAACCGCTAATTGCTGTGCAAGAGCTGTAATTCCTGCTATGTGGGGTGCTGCCATGCTTGTGCCGTTCATTTGCCTGGTGCCCCCATTTCGATCAGCACCGACGATGCCTACACCAGGTGCAAAAATATCTGCCAGAGTTTCGTGCCGCTGAGAAATACTTGCAATTTTATTACTAGAATCGACAGCACCAACACCAATTACATTTGGATAGGCAGCATAGATGCTTGTGCCTTCTGCCTGAAACGCAGCAAAGCCATTTCCGGTAATTGCGACGGGTATTACTCCAACCTTAGCTAACCTTTCATACTCTTTGCTAATGCTAGATTCAGGTTGTTCAGTTTGATACTGTGCAGAAGCATTCCAAATCGATAGATTTACGCTAGCAATGTTATATTCTGCCGCGTGATCAACTGTCCATCGCAACGCTTGCTGAATGAAAGCGTCATCCACCGTCGGATTTGTACCATCAGGAAAAACTTTCAGATGAATAATATTAGCGCCAGGAGCCATTGCAGCAGCGATGCTAGAAACATGGGAACCGTGATCATGGGTATCGCTGGCATCGACATCGCCTTTGCCAGCACCGTCTCCGTCTGAGAAGTCATCACTGTAGACAATTCGATGTCGATCTACTGTTCCATTTCCATCAAAATCTGGGTTAAAAACTGGATGATCCAAGTCAATTCCAGTGTCCAGCACCACAATTGAGTAACCACTACCATCAATTCCAGAAAACAGATCGCTCTCACGAAAACGATCGAGTGTGATTTGCGGGATGGATGCTGTTGCAATTGTAGATATAGAATCGCTTCCCACGGTTGAACCTGTAGTGTTGATTGAGGATGCTTGAGTTGATTCGCTAGAAAGTTTATTGGATATGTTGCTCAGAAAGTAATCTTGTGACATTTCGATTTCTCCTTTGTGTCGTTAAAAGGTCGTAGAGCCATAGCAAAGCCAGACGATCGCTCGTCCTGGTGAAAAACTGAAAAGAGAGTAGATGCTGTCGTAGAGGCACGATCGCGACTCGTGGTTATTCAATCGAAATGCGATCGCTCCTTCTATCGCTTTCTTGTCAAAACAAGCTGAGTTTTATGCAAGGTCAGAAACTTTCTTTGGTGCTGAATCAATGGGTTGCGATCGCAACTTGTGGTTATTCAAATTGAAGTGCGATCGCCTCGTTCATTGATGTCTTGCAAAAAGCCGATTGTGGCTCGATTGGAATGAGAATCCACTAGAACCCCAGAACCGCAAATGATCTAATTGGCTTTTGCTTTCCGGCGTTTTAGTCTGGTAGCCAAAGCAACGATCGCTAGACTCCCTAGCATCGTTGATGGTTCAGGTACGGCTGCACTAGAGGCTAAGCCAAGATAGGTTCCAGGGCGATCGAGCGTCAATTCTTGAATTACTCCTCCGTCTGCACTATTGACGATTGCTAAAACGGGGCTGCTGTTTGAGATCCCAAACAACTCATTTCCCACAAATGCCAGATCGTTCAATCCATTTGGACTGACATACCCACCAAAAGGAACCGTTGATCCAGGTGTGAAGGAAAAATTAGTGCGATCGGGCTGATAGTCAACCGCATAAAGCTGGTTTGTGGGTGAAGTTGTCAAGCCATCTGTATCTGCGGGATAGACTGAAGCACTGGAAAACGCTGTAATGTTTGCCAGTGCACCGCTTAAAGATAACTCTGCTAGTGTGTCTGACCAAACTGAACCGGTAGTATTAAAGCCGACAATCAAGTTACCATTTTGACTGGTTAGCCCTTCTGCCAATCGGACACTGGTCGGTAAATTCGCTACAAGTGAGGCAGCACCAGTGATTGTATTAAATTCATACAATGCCCAGTTACCTAAATAGGAACCTGCTACACCATAAAGTGTGTCGCCTAAAAACGCCAAATCTAGATCGGATGCATGGAAACCAACATTCCCAATAACACGGACATTTCCAGAATTAGAATTGATTGCGACCAACTGATCAGTTCTGGTATCAACGCTGTAGAAGGAAGCAGCCAAGGTTGGGGCAGCGTGAATGACCAGGGCAATGGTGGAGGCTAAACTAGCAATCAAACACTTCTGAGCTTTCATGACTTTTCCTGGATAGGTGATGAATTTGAGAAAATTGAATTCCGTTCTTATTGATGTCTTGCCAAAACAGGTTGAGTTTTATGCAAGGTAAAAAACTTGTTTCAGCACATGGTTGGATGGTTCATTGCCTCAGCCGTTGATCATCCTGTCCATCTCAAGAGGATGAGCGTTGCTTGTGTCTACGCTTTGAACCTGAATTTAGCCAACTCCGGTAGATCGATAGCTTTGCTTGCGCCTTTGAGTAGTAGGGGGAGGACTTGGGAATTGCTTTCATTTGCATGATTGCTTGCTGAGAAAACGCCACGATTTGCGATCGCTCTTGCCCTGACTGCTTTGACTTCCGCTTCCGATCTAGAGCTTGAAAGGCTGGCGCGATCGCCTTTGCAAACTCTAGGGCGCTGTCTGCCTCCTGTTTCTTTTGAGTCAAATACTGGCGGTAACGAGCCACACGAGACTGATCCGCAGCTTGATTCAAATGGGCGATCGCCCTTTGCAACTGATCAACCGTTTCCTGCCAAGGTTTTTCAGCACCGCGCCAATCAGCATAAGTCTTTGCCTTTTGCATCGCCTGTTCAGCCTGCAAGAAATGGGTTAGAGCCGTTTCTAAGGAATCTGCATCGCCGGATATTTGCTGTGCCAAGTGAACGCGCCAGTGGTTTTTCGTATGAACAATTTCTCCATGCCAATGGTCTAGACTCGTTATGAGAGATTGAGGCAAGTTCCAGTGGGCATAAATCCGTGAGGTCAAAATCCCTAGCGTGACAAGGCTAGCTGTTACGCCGATTCCAAGTCCAGCCAAAGCCATGCGTAGCCAACGGTGATGATTCCTCACCAATGCCAGCACCTCTGACTTGATCTGTTCGGCATCGGTATCACTGAGGTTAAGTTCTTGCTGCAAGTGAAGCAGCGTCTGGCGATGAGGATTGTTAGGGTGGCTCAAATCCTGGAAGAGTTGATTTCGCAGCACCTTCGATAGCGCTCTGCGATAGAGTTGGCAGCGATGATAATGCTGCTGATAGGGCTTTAGCATCTCTTGCTCAATCTGCTTGGCTTCTTCGGGGTAAAGCCGTAGTCGCCTTTGTAGCAGAGCTAGAACTTGCTGCGTATAAAAGGATTGCTGCCCACGGACTGAAATCTCTCCTTGCTGGATCAAACGCACAACTTGCCGACCGTACATTGACTCCGGATCACGCGCTGGAGCGTAGGCTACCACGATTTTGCCACCTTCCTGTTCCGAGAGAATTCGAGGAGTCATTTGTGGTGTTGCATGCTTTAGTTGTTGTCGGACATATTCATAAAGATTTTCGACTTTAATTTTGCCGTCGCGATCGTAATCTGCTTCACCCGACTCAATGCCGTTCACTAAATGATGCGTATAGAGTGACAAGCCTGAATCTGAAGTTCCATGAGAGGTTTCAATGGAAGAGGAGGAGGTCAAAATGACCCGCCCCTCACCCATTAGTTGCGAAAGATTAATTGCTTCCTCACCTTTTTTGTGTTTAGTTCCAGTGAGAAAAGCCCCGCTAAAACAACAGTCAATAATCAGTATCTTACGTTGGCTCTTGCAGGTGTTCATCTTGCCCTGCACAAAGTTTGCAGCAACAGCTGTCCACTCTGATATATTTCCGGAGGGCGCTTTGCGGGTTTGGCGAGTTGTGAAATACAAGGTTCCGGAATCATCTGTAACTCCATGACCGGAGAAGTATAAGAGCACCAAATCTTCTCTATCACACTTCTGAAACAAGGCATCAATCTTTTCCTGCATTTCCGCAGAAGTTGGATCGATGAGGGTAGTGACTTGATCAAACCCACCGATGTCTGGATGTTGCAGTACCCGTTGCATTGCCTCGACATCTTTGCGCGTCGCTGGCAGAGGTTCAAATTCAAAATCGTATTGGCTCACTCCGATCAGTAGTGCAACCTTCTTCATTGTTTTCATCGCGGTTTACCTGGGTGGAGATGAATGCATAAGCTTGTTTCATGACAAACTCAAACTCAGCACGACTGCTAGCAGATACTTTCAGCTTGATGTTTTGAACTTCAATTTCGAGTTCAATGGGTTTATTCCCAAGGCGATCGCCCAAAAAGCCCATGACTACCATGAAGTTTTTCCAACTCACTTCGGCACACAGCAAATCCACTAGAAATCCAGTTCCCATATGGTTTTTGGGTGGATTTAGGTCAACGACTCGCTGCACCCGCTCAATTTCATCCACACCTTTCAACTGGGTCAAAAGGTTTCTGACCTCGCGATCTCGCTCCTCTGTGGTTAGTGCTGGATCAACGAAGCGAATTGTTAGCTGAATCAGGTTAGAGTTCATAGTAAATCTTCAGCAGATATATTAAAGTTCACACCTTTGTCTTACTAAAACAGGTTCAGTTTTATGCAAAGGTGACGATTTTCGCGGTAAGTTTGTGGAACATTGTTTGTGAGTATCGTTACTCAGATTGAGTCGAGCCAGTAAATTATCAGAATGCTTTTGCATTGCTCGCAGGCAGGCAGTGGCTCCTTCTGGATCGATCGGATACTCTTCTGCCAGATGCTTCAGACTGCCGACATCCCGGATCAGGCTTTGAATGAGTTGCGTCAGGGTGAGGTAGGTGAGATAAGTGGAAGCGGTGATACCAAGCCCCGATCGCTCAATCAATTCAATTTGCAAAATGACTAATTGCTGTTGAACCTGCTCTAGATGATGAAGCTGCTGTTGCACGGCAAGGCGTGAGGCGGGCAAGCGGAGCTGGATATGGGCATGAAGTTGATGGAGTTCTGCCAGAATTTGTTGAAATGCAGTTGGCATAGCAGGGATAGTTCCTTTGGGGGGCAGTGAACAATTGAAGCTTTGAAGCAGAGGTGATTTGCTTCACGCTCCCATTGATGGCTTGCTGCACCACGACCAGATTTATGCAAACACTGGAAATAATTACAAAACTTCATGGATGTAAATTTCCCTGCCTGTTGATGAAGACATTTGCAGAAACTTTTTAAACTTGCATAAAAAACGGATTTAGGATGCAAGAGGGATGTAGAGAGGTCGCGAAGGCATCTCAACGATTGAACTCAGTATCTATTCCAATTGGTTCAAGCCCCCTTATGAATCCAACCTTCGATGACACGTCGTACCGAGATTTAGACCAGCATTTAAACCAACTGGCGATCGCGGCACAACAAGAACCACCCCAAAGTAGAGCACGGCAGCGGGCACTGGCTCGACTGATTCAGGCGTTGCAGCAATCCAAGAAATTAGTCCGTCCACGGCGAGACCAATTCACTGGACTCTATGAGGAAATTTATGCCGAAGCCTTGCAGCGATTGTTCTCCCACATCTGCGACAAAATTGATCGCTATAACCCGGATCGGGGAGAAGTGCTGCAATGGGCAAATTTTCTATTGAGTCGGCAGTTCTTTATTGAAGCCAGTCGGGAGTTACTGCCGACGGTTTACAAGGGACTCGATCCCAGAAGCATTCGCCCCATGACTTTGGAAGATCTCGATCGCAGTAGTCCAGCAGAAATTAACCCGCAACTGGTGCCACTGCCCTCTCAACAAGTGCGTGACTGTCTGGAGGAAGACCCCGAATCCCTATTTCAGCAAGCCTATATTGATCGGTATCCGGACGCAAATTTTCAGTCTCTTGCCTTGAAACGACTGGATGGGTACTCCTGGGAGGAACTGGCAACCGAACTAGATATCAAAATTCCGACTTTGAGTAGCTTCTACCAACGCTGTTTAACGAAATTCGCCCCTAATTTTCGTCGCTATTTGTCTTAAATACTAACCTGAGTGCTGAGAGGACAGTTAAACCATGATGCAATCTCCAGAGGATACGTTTACCATGCCACTGACATTGAAGGCACATCACCTTGCTAATCAATTTCGCCAGCAACAAGCAGATACACCCAAAGCCAAACAAGTGTATTTGAACAGTTTGGCAGTGCAGGTCGTAGAATCCTATCTCAATTGGTTTGGAGTTAAAACAGACTTGCAGCACAGTGATTCCTGGAATCCAACCTTACAAGCCTTAGCAGATACGGCTGATTTAATGGTAATTGGCAAGGGAAAGTTAGAGTGTCGCCCTATGTTGCCGGGGGAAACGGTTTGCCGCGTGCCGCCGGAAGTGTGGTCAGAGCGGATTGGTTATGTTGCTGTGCAGTTTAATTCAGATCTGACGGAAGCGACATTGCTGGGGTTTGTACCATCCGTTGCAGGAGCAGAAATTCCCTTAACTCAGTTACGATCGCTGGAGGAATTGCTCGATCTGGTCTACACTCCCACGCCTAAGCAAGCAGCGACTACGGTGGTCAGCTTAGGTCAGTGGCTGGAAGGGCTCGTGGCAACAGGCTGGCAAACGATTGAAGACTTATTTGGGCTGCAACAACCAGTTTGGAGTTTCAGAAGTGGAGAAATGACCCACTCCGGGCAGGTAGTTCCTCTGCCAATGACTCGCGGCAAAATTTTGGAGTTGGGTCAGGGGAAAGAGGCGATCGCTCTGTTGATTGGGCTAACGCCTACTAATAGCGGCACGATGGACATTTGGGTAAAAGTTTGCCCAACGGGAGCTACGGCTCATTTACCTGCTGACCTGGAACTGTTGGTGCTGGATGCAACAGGAGTTGCAGTGATGCAGGCTCAGTCACGCAATACCGAAATGATTCAGTTAAAGTTTAATGGCATATCCGGAGAACGATTTAGTATTAGAGTCATTTTATATGACTGTAGTTTAACTGAAGATTTTGTGATTTGAGGCAGAGCAATTGGCTTTTGGCGTGGATGCAGGTGCAGGGGAGAGGACGACTACAGTGTCTACACAGGGCAAGTTAGTGATACTGAAGCTTGATGGCGACCTGGAACGGCAGGGGTTGTTTGTGACTGCCCAAATTGGCAGGGATGGAGATCGCCCTAGTCTGGAAGTTTCCGGCGCATTACCTGCGGCACCTGACCTGGTAACATCCTTGCAGCGATGGCAACAGGTGTACTGGAGTTTAGGCACACCAACCCGCATCATGCCCCAAGAGATTATCTACGGTGGCTTCATCAATCGGTTGGAAGAGTGTCGTCACGAGTCCCATGAGTTGCGGCAGCAGTTGAATGATTGGCTGGAGTCTCACTCTTTCCGAGCGGTTGATCAGCATTTGCGAGAAAGCCTGAGTTTGGATGACCCGATTCGGATCATCATTCGCACTCAAAACGAGCATCTACGGCGGATTCCCTGGCATTTATGGAACCTGGTCGATCGCTACACCAAAGCCGAAGTTGCATTAGGTGCCCAACAGTTCCAGCAGATTAAATCTGTGAGATCACCTCGACCGGGTGGCAAAGTCAGAATCCTGGCGATTCTAGGCAATGGTGCAGGTATCAATCTTGAGTCAGATCACACACTATTACAACAGTTGCCCCACGCTGATGTTTCCATCCTGGTGGAACCCTTACGGCGACAGATGAATCAGCACTTGTGGGAGCAATCCTGGGATATTCTATTTTTTGCCGGACATAGTCAGAGCGAAGCCGATCAGGGGCGCATTTATCTCAACTCTCAGGACAGTTTGACCCTGGAGGAACTGAAGTACGGGTTGCGGCAGGCGATCGCCCAAGGATTACAATTAGCCATTTTCAATTCCTGTGATGGGTTAGGGTTGGCACAAGAACTGGAGCAACTGCATTTACCGCAAATGATTGTGATGCGAGAACCCGTCCCCGACCCGGTGGCGCAAGAATTTCTCCAACATTTTTTGACGGCATTTGTGGACGGAGAACCCCTGTATCTTGCCACCCGCCAAGCTCGCGAACGTCTGCAAGGACTGGAAGGACAGTTTCCCTGTGCCAGTTGGTTGCCAGTCATCTGTCAAAGTTCGCTGGAGCAACCGCTGAATTGGCAAGGATTGGTTGAGCGTGATGCAGTTGAGCCTGATTCGATGCAACTGCAAGCGCGTACTATTACACCCCACTTTTCCTGGCGATCGTTACGGTTTGCGCTCCTCACCAGTTGGGTGGTCACAACTTTCGTTGTTGGGCTGCGGCTCCTGGGGGGCTTACAAATGGTGGAACTCGCTGCCTTTGATCACTTCCTACGATCGCGCCCCCAGGAGACACTTGATGATCGCCTGCTACTGATCACCGTGGATGAAGCCGACTTGCACTATCAAGATCAACGCGGAATGCAACGTGAAGGATCTTTATCGAATCAAGCATTGCAGCAACTCCTGGTCAAATTAAACCGTTACAGACCCGCTGCAATTGGACTTGATATCTATCGAGAACAGGCGATCGCATCAAATTTAAATTCTTTGAGAACTCCATTTAATTCCTTGATTGTCGTTTGTACAATTGGTGGAAGTGCAAATAGCCCTGACTCGATCGCTCCCCCGCCCGGATTCTCTCCGGAGCAGGTTGGGTTTGGCGATACTCCCCTGGATTCTGACCGCATCATTCGTCGGCAGTATATCGGTGCATCTTCCAACCAACCATGCAACACAGATAAGTCACTCAACTACTTGTTGGCTCGTCGTTATTTACAACGTCAGGGCATCCCACCTGTGGTTACGAACGAGACAGTATCTCTGGGGGGTCGCCCATTTCCGAACTTGGAACGGCATCACGCTGCCTACCAGCGGGAAGACATGGCGGGATATGACGTGCTGCTGAACTACCGAGCGACTGAAAAAATCGCATCCCAGGTTGCTCTAGCAGAGATTTTGGCTGGTCAAGTTGATGCTCAACTGCCAGAGTTGGTGCGCGATCGCGTTGTCATGATTGGGACGCTCGCTCGAAGTTTCAAGGACTATCATCAAACGCCGTTGGGGGAGATGGCGGGGGTTGAGGTTCAAGCGCATATGGTGAGTCAACTATTGAGTGCTGTGTTGGATGGTAGACCACTCATCTGGTATTTGCCACCGTGGGCAGAGGTTGTTTGGATTGGGGGGTGGGCGATGGTTGGAGCAATCTTAGGGCTGCAATCTCGATCGCGGTTCCAGGGTGTATTGCTGGGGTGTGGTGCTGGGGTGGGCTGTCTGGTTGGAGTCTGCCTGCTGTTGTTTCTCAGGGGGGGCTGGGTGCCATTGGTGCCGTCTGCTCTGGCATTTGTTGGTTCAGGGTACAGCGTTGTAGTTTATCGAAAGTTTGCCTAGAAGTTTTCTGACTCGGCTGTTCAAATCATCTTTACCGGTTCAAATCATTTTTACCTTCAAAACCTGCCTTATGAAACGGAACACTTTAATGGGTCGCCGGATTATGCTGGCGATCGTGATTACTCTGACCATGATTGGTTCCCTCGGTTCAGCCGGCTGGAGCCAGGATTTTAGCAAAACTGGGCGATCGAAGAAAACGACTTCTACCACGAGCCGAGGCGGTTGTCCTCATACGCCCAAACCCTTGACGGCTCTATTACCGACCACAACAGGCGGCGGTTGGACGGTAAAGGCACATCCGACGCTCTGGGTCTATATCCCCTACAGCCTCACCAGCGATGCCACGATTGAGTTTGTTCTGAGGGATGACCAGAACCGGGAAGTTTATCAAACCAAACGATCGGGAGATGGCATTGTTCCGGGCATCATCGGCTTACCGCTGCCATCAGACAAAATGGCACCTTTAGAGATCGGCAAAACCTACACCTGGGATTTCATGGTGTCTTGCGACAAAGTGATCGATCGCCCCGCGTTTGTGTCGGGTGAGGTGAAGCGGGTCGCCCCAGATGCGTCCCTGAAGCAACTAACAAAATCGCCCCAAGAACGCAGTACTCTCTACGCGAATAATCTCCTCTGGTACGATGCCCTGACTATTGTGGGTGAAGCCCTGCGGCAGAAGCCAGGAAATAAACTTCTCGTTGATCGCTGGAAATCGCTTTTACAACTCCCCTCAGTCGGACTCGATGCGATCGCCACTGAGTCAATCACTCCCTGTTGCACCATCACCAGCAAGGTCGGTGAGTAATGAAAAAGATTTTTGCTACGTTGCTACCTCTGGCGATCGTGCTGGTTCCCATCCCTGTTCAAGCTCAGTCCATCACACCTGCTGCCGATGGCACAGGCACCAACATCACCGTCAATGGCAACACCTACTCCATCCAGGGCGGCAGTCAATCCAGGGATGGACGCAATTTGTTTCACAGCTTCCAGCAATTTGGATTAAACCCAAACGAGATCGCCAATTTCCTTGCCAACCCTCAATTACAGAACATTTTGGGGCGCGTCACAGGTGGCAGTCCTTCCATCATCAATGGTCTGATTCAAGTCTCCGGCGGCACCCCGAATCTGTATCTGTTGAATCCAGCCGGAATCGTGTTTGGGTCTAATGCCAGTCTGAATGTGCCAGCCTCATTTACCGCAACCACTGCGAACAGCATTGGCTTTGGTAACAATTGGTTTAACGCGATCAGCTCGAATGACTACGCCAACTTGATCGGCACCCCCAACAGTTTTGCTTTCACCGCATCCCAACCTGGAGCAATTATTAATGCTGGGAATCTTGCCGTTGGGCAGGGACAAAGCCTCACGTTACTGGGTGGCATGGTTATCAACACAGGCACCCTCACCGCCCCCGATGGCACGATCACGATCGCCGCTGTTCCCGGACAAAACCTCGTCCGCTTTACCCAGCAAGGCAGTCTCCTCAGCCTCGAATTCCAACCCCTCTCCCCCACCAACACTGCATCCCTTTCATCCGCTCCCCCATCCGTTGCCCAACTTGTCACTGGCGGCAACCTGGGCAATGCTACAGCACTCAGCGTCAACCCCGATGGCAGTGTCAGGCTCGCCAGTTCGGGAACACAGATTCCTAATGAGATAGGAGTCGCGATCGTGTCTGGGCGGCTGAACACGTCCGGGCAAACAGGCGGCAATGTGAATGTGTTAGGCAACAAAGTTGGACTTGTGACTGCAAATGTCGATGCTTCTGGCATGAATGGGGGTGGAACGATTCGGATCGGAGGAGATTATCAGGGTAAAGGCGCGATTCCTAATGCCACTCATACTTATGTCAGTCCTGACTCTGTGATTAATGCAAATGCCTTAAGCAATGGCAATGGAGGCAGAGTGATTGTTTGGGCAGACGACACCACTCGCTTTCAGGGCACGATCAATGCTCGTGGCGGAACCCAATCTGGTAACGGCGGATTCATCGAAATTTCTGGTAAACAAAATCTTGCATTTAACGGAACAGCTAACGTTACAGCACCAGCAGGTTCACCAGGTAGTGTTCTGTTCGATCCACGTGACATAAATATTGTTCCAGGTGCAGCGGGTTCAGGAGCTAATGATGGGGAAGTTGGGGACGCTACTGTTCTATTTGGAGACGGTGGAAATGCAGATTTCACCATCAGTGCTGGAGCAATCGAAGCGATCGCAGGTGATATTACACTTCAAGCAACAAGAGACATCAACCTAAATACATCGCTTAATCTGACAGGTGTTACTCCTGGAAGCACCATTACCTTTTCAGCAGGTGGGAATTTCAACGGTGCTGGGCAATCGATCTTTACGGCTGGGAGAAACATCACGATAACAGCCGCATCTGTCAATGTTGCTGGTCTCCTAACAAACACAACAGATGGCACCAATGGTGGGAACGTCACAGTTACAGCCAATGCTGGGAACATCACCACAACGAGTATCTCTACCGTTTCTCAAAATACGGCGGCTGGCAACGCTGGCAATGGCGGAACCATTACCCTGAATGCAAGCAGTAATATTACGCTTGGTGGCAATATTTTGTCGAGTTCGACATCAACCGCAGGCAGTTCTGGAAACGGAGGAAACGTTACGCTAATTGCTAATAATGGCAGTGTTATTACCAATAATACGTCTATCTCTGCAATTTCTACAGGCGCTAACAATTCTGGGAATGGTGGAGCGATTACTATCAGAGCTGGTAATGGCAATGTCACAAATTTTGACCAGATATCTACCAGTTCCCAATCAATAGGTGCTGGTACAGCTCAAAATGCTGGAAATATTGTAATTGAAGCCCGTAATGGCAGTATTGCGATTGATCGTCTAGCAGCCTTTTCTACGGCAACTGCTGGCAGTTCTGGAAATGGTGGCAATATTGCCTTAACTTCCCCCGAAGGAAATATTACGGTTCGTTCTGTCCAATCGCTTTCCCAAGGAACCAGTCAAGCCGGAAGTGGTGGTTCTATCGCATTAGCCGCTAATGTCAGTAGCGGAGTCATTAACTTTCTGTACGAACCATCCATTGCAAATACCTTAATTCGCTCTTGGAGCCAGGTTGGAACTGGAGGAATCGCAGGCAGGGGAGGAGATATCACCGTTAGCGGAGGGGAAATACGACTGCCACCCAGTTTAGACACCTCAAATTTTGCAGCATCTAATCCGGCACTAGGTGGCAATATCACACTAACTGCTAGTAGAAGTATTACGTTGAGCGACAATGTTAGCAATATTGTATTCAATACGAATACCGCAAACGTCGCTCTTAACACGGATGTGCTGATTTTCAGAGGCGATGCAACTTTTATCAGTCCAGTTACACTGCAAGCGAATACGATTGACACGAGAGGGGCAACAATTCGCGGCACCAATACAGCAGTCATTACTCTACTTGCAAACCAAGCCATCAATGCAGGTGACATCATCAATTCAGGTCGAGGAATCAGCCTAACTGCAAGTGCAGGAGCAATTAGTACGGGGAACTTGAATTCCAGTTCGACAACCAGTGATGGTGGAGCGATTACGCTGATTGCGCGGGATAGTGTGACGACTGGGCTATTAGATTCCAGTTCCACCGTTAGCAGGGGTGGTAATGTGTTTATTGACCCGATCGGCGATGTGCAAGTTGGGAGCATCAACACGCAGGGCAGCACCTTTGGCGGTAACGTTGATATTACCGCAGGGCGTTTCTTTCGGGCAGTGGGCACGTTTATCGATCGCAATAACCAGATCGCCAGCATCTCCACCATAGGTGGCTTGGGTGGCGGCGATATCATCATTCGTCATGGAGGAGGTGCCTTGAATATCCCCTTCATCGTGGGCAACCCAACCCTCAACGGGACAGCCGGAATCATTTCGAGCGGCGCATTCTCGATCACACCGCTGCAACTGTTTCCAGGCAGCTACACCCTCGGCAATATTCAACTGATCACCTCATCGTTCTCGACTCCCATTCCATCCCCGAACCCACCATCACCGCCCCAACCCTTATCTCCCGAAAGCCCGATTCTCAGACCACTCCCTGATGGTGAAGACCCTAAAGCACCGGACTCTCCCGGACGCTCTCCTGATGTGGACCGAGATGAACCTTCAACGCTTGATCCAGGAGTTGAGTCCGTTGAGGGAGAATGGATAGGGGAGTACGAAAAAATTGTGACCCCACCTAAAACAAATCAAGAGAGCGATCGTTCTCCCAAAACATTGGCAGAAATTCGAGATCAACTTCGCAAAATTGAACAAGCCACAGGGGTCAAACCAGCCTTGATTTATGCCGTGTTTGTGCCTGCGGTTAAGCTAGAACCAACCAAAACAAAAAGTACTCCACCAGAACCGAACATCCAAAGCACCGAATTGTCCCAATTACCCCCTGAACTCTTCAGACTGAGTCAAACCCAAGCCCAGCAAAATCCTCGACTTTCTAACGGCGGACACCTGGAGCTATTTTTGGTGACAGCCAGCGGTTCTGTGGTGTTGAAGCCTGTGCTGGGGGTAAAACCTGAAACTGTGCTGGCATTTGCGAACGAATTTCGGGGAGGGGTGGTCAAGCCCTCCGGCACTTATCTAGCTTCAGCTCAACAACTGTATCAATGGTTGATCAAACCACTGGAATCAGAACTGCAAGCCCGCAAGATTAATAACCTGGTATTTCTCGTGGATGTAGGTCTGCGGTTTATTCCGTTTGCGACCCTGCATGATGGTAAGGTTTTTCTGGTTGAAAAATATAGCGTCGGATTGATGCCCAGCCTCAGCCTCACTGACACTCGCTATGTCCCGATTAAAGATACTCAGGTACTAGCAATGGGACAATCTAAGTTCTCTGACTCCCGCTTGTCACCCTTGCCAGCGGTTGGTGTGGAAGCGACCACCATTGCTAAAACCCTGTGGCGTGGTAGCGCCTTTCTAGATAAGGATGTGACATTGGAAAATTTGCGATCGCAACGACAACAACAACCCTTCGGCATTGTCCATTTAGCAACTCATGCCAGTTTTGAACCTGGAAAACTCGATAACTCCTTTATTCAATTGTGGAATACTCAACTACGACTCAATCAAGTGAATCAATTGGGATGGAATAATCCACCAGTCGAGCTGGCTGTTCTGAGTGCGTGTCGAACCGCTTACGGTGATGCTGAAGCAGAGTTAGGGTTTGCAGGATTTGCAGTGCAAGCTGGGGTTAAATCTGTTTTAGCTAGCCTCTGGTATGCCGACGATGGCGGAACGTTGGGCTTAATGACGGAATTTTATCAGCAGCTTAGGACTGCTCCAATCAAAGCTGAAGCTTTGAGGCAAGCACAATTAGCGATGCTACAGAAGAAAGTCCGAATTGAACAAGGGCAACTCCATTGGTCAGGTGGTATCATACCCCTCCCACTCGAATTACAAAATCAAGGAGACCCAGACCTTGCCCACCCCTATTACTGGTCAGGTTTCACGATGATCGGTAGTCCCTGGTAATTGTTCTAGCCTGTTGTCAAATTGTTCCTTAACTCCAATCAATAGGAGCTTTTTAGATAATTACATCATCCCCAGCCATCGGTGATAAGCAGGTTTATCCCCAACTCACCAATTTCTCACCCCCGAATTTTGTGCAAATCTAAGCTTGCCATACACTTCACTAAACAGTGCCACAAAAGTTTCTGCCTGCTCCGGCAAAAGTTCTCACCGACTCCAGCACCCCCATCAAATAACTCATTGTGAGCGGGGCAGTTAACAACTTGCCCCGATCTCTTCCGTATTTCTCTGACTTGCTACTCAAAAAGTAGCAATGCATGGATACGGATTAAGTAAACTTATCAATCAGCGAAAAAGGGTCGTTTTACCGCCTTCCTTCAACATCCCATCGATAAGTTTTGCTAAATCTGGCTCATTTCCAGCCTAACGACCTTGTCAATCCGGGATTTAGTATTTGCTAAAATTTCCAAAAGAGCAAATGACTATTTCCTGGATGAAAGTAAATCGCAATGGACAGGCGGAGATTTTGAGTTCGGATCAACTCGGTGAATTGCTTGCCGAATTACCTTATCCCCACCGACTCATTGCGGCGATCTGCTATTACACCACCAGTCGCGTGGGGGAGGTGTGTCAGTTAAAGGCGGAGGATATCCGGGGCAGCCGCATTGTCTTCCGGAGAGCTAATACCAAAACGAAACGCACGAAGGAAGTTTCCATTCCTGCCAAGCTAAAAGCCCAGTTGGAGTTGGTGGAGTTGCCCCAGTCTGGGTACTTGTTTCCAGGCAAGAAGGGTGATCACATCACCCGGCAAGCGTTCGATCATGCGCTGAGAGAGACGTGTGATTATTTAGGGTTTCAAGGGGTGAGCACCCATTCGTTCCGGCGATCGTCGATCACGGCGTTGCACTATGCGGGAGTACCGCTCAAAACGATCCAGAAACGGTCGGGTCATGCGACGATCTCGCAAGTCGGAGCCTATATCGAAGAGTTAGATGGAGCCGTCGATGCAGCGGGAGAACTGCTTTAGGCTTTCTCCTAAAATGCTGTCGCTTATCGGTGGAATGGTAGCAGTGATTGTTAACATCTTTGGGTGGTTCGGGCAGCCCAGTCTTAACTTGGGGCTGTGGGGCGAGTCGTAACTGCCACCATTGATGAATTCAGGAGAGAGAAATCAGCAATATCTGCTCCATCGTCATAGCAGGGATTGTTTGATTGGGTATTTGGGATGCTGAGTTTGCTTGAGCATCAGGGTTCCCAGCGGATTCTGTTTCTCTCAACGATGCGCTAACAGTGCCATATTCTGTCGCCGTCCTCACGCACTTGGTCCAGCCGTTTCTTCGGTTTGGGTTCGATCACAAAGGGTCGATGCAGTAGAACAAAATGCACTAAGTATCCCATGCAACTCCGTTTTTCATTTATGAAGATTTTATGAGGGAAGCTGTATAACACCCCCAAGCAGGATGATTATGCAGAGCAGGATCTGCATAACTACCCCAAAATTAGGGATTAGCCAGATAAGGATCTGCCTATCTAACCATTTTGGGGGTGTTATGCAGACTTTAGTCTGTATATTTCCCTGAAATGGAGTGTTATACAGACGGATTTCAGGCTAAGGGCCTTTTTAGGTAGATTATGCAGATCCAGGTCTAGCTAATTGCTCTTTATCGGGGAGTTAGCCAGAATAAAAGGGACAGGATCTGTCTAAAAAAGAGTTATGCAGCTTCAGTCTATCAATAGACTTTATTGGAAATAAGAATGTACTAGAAAATGAATAGCTTCCTCTAAGAATTGGTTGATTAAGCTGCTTTCTTTTGCACCTTAAGTTGACGATGAGTGAGCCGGAAGTTATGTAATCCGCAAGCGGTTTCCA
>JANRIN010000307.1:0-39898 GCA_033764965.1 Leptolyngbyaceae cyanobacterium bins.302
CCATACCAGCGATCCGGTTCCTCCGGTTGTTGCACCCAAGTCGGTTCAATCATGAATCAATCCCTCAGCAGTTAGGGCATTGTGAACCACCGTTCTTAACCAGTCTGACCGATTTGGCAGCGATCGCACGACTTCATCATCCACTTTCGACAAATACACACTAATCGGTTTTGCTGCCAGTGAATCCGACTTGGGCTTGAACCGAGTAGCAATATCTCCTCTGAGCTTTTGAGTCATAGGTCATCGTCAATGAATATAGCCCATCATATATCACGGGTTTCTTTACAAGATTTTTATGCGGCTAGGGTTTTATCTATAGACCCCATTATATATAACGGGATATAATAGATTTAGAAAGTATAGCAGGAGAAAACCATGAAAGGTAATCAAGTTAAAATTGGAACCACCTACAGCACTAAAGTTGCAAAACAGGTCGTTGAAGTGCAAATCCTCCGTAGACATCGCTCCGGTGGATGGGAAGCTAAGAACTTAGCAACGGGTAAGATTATGCACATTAGAACGGCTGATCGTCTTAGCTCAATTGAAACCATGAATGAACTCGTTCAAGATTCAGCTAAGGAAGTAGAATCAACTCCGGTTGTCATCGAAGCAGTCAAAGCCGTTGAAGCTTCTGAGAAACAGCAAGCGATTAAGCGATCGAAGGAGGTTTACATTGCACCTCAATCTGCGATCGCAACCTACAAGCCAGGAGATGACATTCTCAAACTGGCAGAGCTGCTGAGTGGCGGCGTGACCAAAGCCCAAATCTGCCAGCATTTTGGTTGGAAGTCGTGGAACCCTCACAAGTCAGCCGTTCTCAAACTGGGCTATGGCATTCGCTCTGATGCAGAGGGTAAGTTTTGGTTAGTGCAAAATAATGTGAGTGCTGCTTAAAGAAGGAGGTTGATGTCAGATACCAGTTTGATTTACCCGGACTAAAGGAGGATTGTGGTGAGGAAAAGCATAACGGGTAGAGAAACTTAGGAGCGTTCTTGCTAATCCTCCTCAAATTCATAGGTGATAAACTTCAGAGTCCTGCAATTTTCGGTAACTGTCCGGATCACAGTTTCAGGAACTCCATCAGGGGTTTGTATCTGGATTTCTATAGTCATCTCAATGTCACCATTAAGGCTATTGAGGTGCTGCAACACTTCATCTGCAATCTGCCCTACATCCTTAATTAGTCGGGTGGGGTTGACCTTGACTGCTCCATAGAAGCGGTTCACTTGCTTAGTGGAAAATGGAGTGATAGGGGTTGTGCCACCAACGGGAGGATCAGTAGGGTGCGAAGCAGTTGCTCCTTCGGCGTAAACATCCTTACCCTCTACGCTCAAATCGGAACCAGGCTGGTTCTTCTCGTCTTCTGCCTGCTTTCTAGCAGCTTCGTCAGCGTCCAGTTGTCGTTGAGCAACCTCCGGTTTGACCAATAAATTTTGACTACTCAAAGTTGCGGTGAAAACTTCGTTAGGTCCGGCTTTCAATCCCAAATATCGCCCTTTCGACTCATCAAACCCTGTCGCATAAGCAAAATGTTCAGCCCAAAGGAGCCTTACTACCCCATCCTGAATCGCTTGCAGTAGCACTTGCTCATTGCTCAGACGTGGAAGATATAAATAATTGCTGAGATATGACCACAATCGCTTCGTATCGATGTGGTCAGATTCCCGCCATAAATAGTGATCAAGAGCTTCCATCCGTAAACGATTCGCGGCATAGGTAGTAATTAGATATTCTTCATGCACTGCCTTACGACTGGCACGGAGAACAGGAGAGTCTTGACCCTGAAGCCGCACCTCTGTCCAATTTGTTTGCTGTTTTGGATCAGATGCGCTGGCATTATGAGTTGGAACCAGCAACCACTGAAAGGCTTCCTTCAGCAAATTGTCTACTAAGTCATTCGTCTGGTCTCGTTTCGTATTTGCCTGCTTGCCCTGAAAAGGATCGAGGTTCAAGAGTTCCTTGTCCCGAACAATGGAATCCCAGGACAGGAATTGACAAACATTTTGCTCCAACAGGGTTAGTTTGGACTTATCAGGAGCCAGGAACAGCAATAGGTTTTTGCAGTAGCGGGGACTTGCTCCTTTAGTCGTAAGAATCAACTCACAATGTCCACGCGCTGGACTATCGATCGACTTGCCGATGTGGGGATGTTGTGGTCCTAGAACCACTAGGCGCACTCCCATCGACTCATCATCGGGAATATCAGCCGTTGAATCAGGCGCAATATGCACTCCGGCAAACTCCCCACGTTGTTTATCCAACTTCAACCGTCGAATAATTTCATCCCAAATCTTTTCCCGTTCCTCCTCAATCTGGGTAGCTCGGTCTTTTGCCATGCGGGTGACATTGGGCTGAGTTGAGATCCAGTAGCGATCGCCATCGATGTAGACATAATTGGCTTGATCCGTCAATCGCCGCAGGGCATCCCCAAACGTAGCCACTGATTCTCCGGGTTGCACACAACCGAGTTTGATGCGGCGATCAGGCACTCCTCGATTGGATGCTCGTTGCATGGGAGCAGACCCCAAATAAATTGTGCGGGTCACGCGACGGCACGCTGAATAACGACCCAGATTGGGGTTTTGGTTATCGAGGGAAACGGGGAGAGAATTGGAACCGTCTACGTCCTTTTCAATCACAGGCACCCAGTTGTCATCCAGGTAGCGGGTCAGTTCGGACTGCACCTGAGCATCATCCATTGCAACGCTGGCAGGCATAATTAATAAATTCTTGTCCCCTCGATCCCAAAGCGTGTGAATCACCTTTGCCATGAGCCGCAGAACACCACGAGTACGCTGGAATTTGTCGAGGGTTGACCAGTCTGAATACAACCGATCAAACAATTCAGGATGAATGGGATAGGCTTCTTCTAACCGTCGTTTGTAGCTGGCTTCCCGGCATTCCGAGGGGAATTCAACCGACTGATTTTGATACATCTCATAGAATGCTCGAATCACCCCATCACGGGCAACGTAAGCATTCGAGTCAAGCGGCTGGAACAATCGGCGACGGACAATTTCAAAACTTTCTTCGGCACTGGCAGGTCGCCACGGAGACTCAACCCGACTGACTGCATTCTTGAGCCGATCTAAGGCATCTTGACCACGATCGCCACCAATTTCGATATTAGAGGCTGGAATACTAACCACCAGTAACGTGCGATCGGCATTTTTGGCAGATTCGCTCAGAGTCTGAGCAAACGTAATGTGAGTATCAAAGCTTCCGGCTGGTAAATCATTGTCAGAGTGAAGCTGACGGGCATAGGACACCCACTCATCAATCAAAATTAGGCAGGGAGCATATTTGTTGAATAGCAGTTTGAGCGTATCGCCAGGATTGGTTGCCGTTTCATCCGCTCGGCGGATCATCTCATAGCCCTCTTTGCCGCCTAACTGCCACGCAATCTCACCCCACAAGGTATGAACTATCGTCCCGTCTTTTTTGGTCTGGGTTTGCCCCGGCGAAATCTTGTTACCAACCAACACTACGGTTTTGACCTCTTGTGGTGGCTCTGGCACCTGCGCCGACTCAAACACGGGTTCAAGCCCTGGCAACTGGTTGGCAGAAACGCCAAAGAATAAATGATACAGGGCAAGCATGGCGTGGGTTTTGCCACCACCAAAATTGGTTTGCAGTTCAATAACTGGATCACCACCCTTGCCACTTAATCGCAGCAGAGCTTGGGTGAGCAACAGTTTAAGTCCTTGAGTCAGGTAGGTGCGACCGAAGAACTCGGTGGGGTCACGGTATTCGTTCGATCCTTCGTCCAGGTATACCTGCCATAAATCAGCCGCAAACTCTGCCTGCTGATATCGTCCAGAGGCAACATCTTGATGGGGCATGACGACCTCGCGCCAGGGCTTCAACCCACCTTTAGGGGTTCCTTCCATTGGCGCAACTGATGCCCGACGAGTTTCTCGACGGGCTTGATCTTCAAACCGTTGTCGCAGTAATTCGTAGCGTTGCTTCTCAACGATGTCTGATTGTTCTGCGGCTCCTACGGAATTGAGCAAGCGAATGACACTATCGAGGGCACGATAGGCATCTTCGGTGGTGACGGAGGTAGACCCATGTGCCCACGAATTACGGGTTGTTCGTAGTTCACTGATGAGGGTACGTTCGGTCTGCCCTAATGTTTGCTTAAACACGTCATCCCACTTCCCCCACATCAGTTTCAGTTGGGCGGTGAGGTCATCCCGCAAAATATCTTCAGGTTTACGTCGCAATGAGTTATCGGGATCAATATGGGGAATGGCTGCCAGCAACCACTTGTCCCGGTACATTGATCGCATCTCTCGCTCGATATAGGGATATAGCCCCTCTTTCAGTAAGGTTAACGCTCGTCCGACTCGTTCGTGGTTGCTGATAGACATGGCTGGTTAGAAGGAGAAGGTCAATAGGAATTAGGTGTCCAAAACTCTAAGGTTTTGAAAGTGCCAAAGTCCCTGTAATTCAATGTCCAAACTGGACAACGGTAGCGCAAAGCAGTGGTAATCACGATCGCATCCTCTAGTGTTCCCTGCCATTGTGGAAGGGCAAGCACGAAGGCTTGCAGCGTATCAAAATCTGTTTTTTCTACGGGAATGAGGTGTAGGCTATCCTGCATCACCTGGAGAGTTTTTTGGGCTTGCTGTGGACTGGTTCGCTGTAGCAGCCATTTGTAAACCTCGAAGACGATCGGAATGGGAGTCAGCAAAATGGTTTTTGCTTGAATTAATTGAGTAAAGCCAGCAACGCACTGAGCATGATCAGTGTCTTTGGCATAAAACAAGCCAATTAGAGGACCCGCATCAATCACAAGCTGTTTCAATTCTCGTAGTCCTCTGCTCGATCGCGGGCATTATGGGGAGCATCAGTGACGATTCCAGCCAGTTCCAACAGGGCTGAACTATCTTTTGGAATCAGTTTCACCTCTAGCGCCTCTTGAATCAGGCTCAATACCGTTTCTTCAGGGTGTTCCTGTAAATATGACTTCAGCCGTTCTGCTAAAGCATCGGGTAGTTCTACAGTCAATTGCATCAGATTTACCTCCAAAGGTTAAAGTTCGAGACGGCCTTGAATAGGTTGGGATGCCGTTTTTTCTAATGCTAACCTGGTAATTTCAGACCAGGAGATGACCAGGCTGTTGTAGGCGATCGCCTCCTGAGTCCATCCTTTGCGATCGCAAATGCTGTAGAGACGGTAGGCGAGATCTCGCGCCGTTTCGCCTTGACCGTTCAGTTGAGCCAGCAGGGTTGCGGCTCCAGTTTCCCCTTTCTTGTCAAGAGCGTGAATCAAGTGTTGCGTTGCTTCCCAATCGGGAATGCGAGAATCTTGAGCGGGATTCCAGCTACCAGGGAGTTCATCTCGACGCAGTAAGCGAACTTTGCCCGCTTTGGCATTGAGAATTCCAGCAGCTTTTAAGCCTGCGACACTGGTGACTTTAGCTTTAGATAGGGTTTCAGCATCCCCAAAAAGTCCTTCATTAAACTGGTGTTGTTCAAACCATGCCAGTGCCCAGCGAGTATCGGTATCAAATTCACCTTCCTGCTCAGTTAAAAACTCATCCAGAGTTTGGTTAATCAGTTGCAGAGCTGTGCGGACACGCATCGGGGAACCGTCGGCTTCTAGCACTTGGGTATAGCGAGAGAATACTGCCATACCGGGACCAATGCTAGCTTGAGCCAGGTCTACCGGAGCGATGTTGCCCTGCTGAAGTTTTTTAAGCGCATCGGGAAGTTCACGCTGAAGTTGGTTGAGAAATTCGCGTCGAGTGATTTTGGGTGCATCGTGGGGCAAGGGACGGCAGACGAGAGCGATCGAAGAAGCCAGGGCGTTAGAGCCTTGTCCTCTCATGCGATTTCCTAATTCTGTCCGAATTGGTAAGGTGCCAGTAATGGAGAATCCAGCCTGAACCAGTCCCTCCAACATGGTTTCCCAACCCGTTGAGGCAACAGCGACGTTATCTGCCTCATCGTCATCCTCAGCCTCATCGCTCTCGACCTGTTTGAACGCATACTGAACGGTAAAGGGGTAGTCGGGATGGGTAATTTTGCGAATCTCACCAAATACCTTGCTCAAGCCATCCTCGAAATACCGTTTTGCTTGTTCTTTGCCCCCGTGCCGAAACGGATCAGCAACGAGTTCTTGTTCCTTAGGCGTAAGCAGCGTTTGGAACAAATCAGGGTAGAGATGACCAATGGAATGGCGCAACCAGACGTAGAAAAAGTCAGAGAGATCGGCGTAGGGAACAGAATCATAGTAGGGCGGATCGGTGGGAAGAATGAGTCCTTGAAACTGAGGTGCGCCCACGTCTCTAGCATCCATTTGCCAAGTCTTACCGGCACTTAACCCTCGCCAGTCTGCGACCGCTTTATGTACCCAGGTAACGCAACCGAGCCAATTACCGGATGAACCACTGAAAGGGCAACACTCGGCAAAATCCCATACCATTGGAATTGCTTGCCGCCCAAACGTATTTCGCATTTTCTCCCCAGACGAATGCCAACTGCAAAGGCTTGACCAGTAATCAGATCCTTTATCAACGGCAAAAGCCAGATAGGTTGCAACGGCTTTGGCGTAGTCTTCGGTTGCACCATCCTGTATCAGTTGAACTCTGGCAGCTTCTACTAATTCGCTGAAGGTGGAAAGGGCGGTGAGTTGCCTCGCTGTGAAGAGATCAGCATGTTTGGTCATGCCATAGATGCAAGGCGTGACATGGCGGGAGTTAGGAACTAGATCTGTTTCTGGCTTCCAATTTGGTTGTGCCGTCGCTGCAATGCTTTCGTGTTCCGGATTGGGTGGTAAATAGATGCGTCCTTTCTCGCCTTCCGCCACGATCGCGATCAGTTTTGCGCCCATGTGTCCGGCTTTACCCTGCGATCGCACATACTCCAAGCCCACAGGATTGTCACAAGCAATACATCGTGCGCCCTTCCGGCTGACAGTTCCTTCTAGGGGCTTGCCCTTGTCAGCTTTAATTTCGTATTGAATCTTGGGTAGGTGCTGTTGGCGATCGATGACTGGATGAATGTAGTGTTGATTGCCTGCTTTTGTAGAAAGTGCAAAGGAACGTACTAACGGCATTTCGCATCCACACGCCGGATTAGGACACTTCACAGTTCTTGCCCAAATCCAGGCGATAACCGTTGCGGTTGCTCCATTCCCTAATGCAACATCTGGATATAAATGACCGATCTGTTGTTTAGCGCGATCGCGCATCCAATTGCCGTAATAGCGAATGTCTTCTGCAAGTCCTTTTGCATTTCCCTTCCAGATTCCCTTTTTCAGTTCTTTCGCAACATCATGGTCACTGCAATATTGAGGATTAATCGGAGGCTGTCCAGCAAACTGAGGCGGAATTTCAATCATGGCTTTGGTAACCATGACTGCTACTGGATTAAGGTCGCTGGCATACGCCTTTAATCCCAAGCGTTGAGCTTCAATCGGAATCGAACCACCGCCGCAGAAGGGATCGTACACGATCGGTGCGTGCTTCTGAATGTATTTTTGAATCGCTTTGGCATCGGTTGGAGGTTCTTCGTTGTGGCTCCATGCCAGCGATCGGGCAATTTCTCGCTGTGCCGCTTCAATAATCACAGGATCTTTTAAGTCATCCCAGGATACCAACCCTCTAACGGTTTGCTTACCTGCCGATTGCTTGCCTGCTTTCTCCTCTGCCGTGACAATTCTGCCCAGAAGATCAAAGAGTCTCTGACGCTCAATATTTTGGTCTAACTCAGTTGGAAATTTATCTGGATAGCCGGATGGATCATCCACTAATGAAGCAAATAGTATTGCCCGACAAGCCGCTAACGGTCGCCGTGCCCACCACAAATGCAACGTAGAAGGGTGACCATGCCGAATTGATTTTTCTCGTGCAGATTCCTTGTTGATCGCTTCTAAAGGTAGCGCAACTTCGATAAGCTTTTTACGCTGCGGCATTTGCAGAAACTCATTCAGATTTTCTTAATATCTTCATGAGTTTTCCCAGGAATCAGGTGTGGCTAACGGTAAGATTATCTAGATTTTGATAATATTTTGATGAAGCTGAAGCCCTTGTACTGATTGGCTACATATAGCATTCAAATAAATCTAAAAGCTCTATAAATAGCGTAGTTTGTGTGTATTATTAGTGTAAATACACAGATTAGATCAGTTCTAGTAACAGGGTAATTCCCAATAAGGTTTTACAGAAAGTTACGCGATCGATTTTAGACAAATTATTTAAGTGTTTGAACGCCGGAGTAGCCCAGAATCTTTTGGTCTGCCGTCAGCAATGGGCAGTTGTGAGCTTTTGCCGTTGCCACAATAATTTGATCGGCTGGGTCATTGTGAAAGCCTGCCAGTTGAGTAGACTGAATCACGATCGGTAGAGTTAAATCGAGCAGTTGTACTCCTGGATATGCCAAAGCAGCAGTGAACCATTCTTCAATTGATAGAGAAAACCCTACCCGGTTCTTCTCAACGAGTTTTGCAATTTCCCAGCATGAATAAATGCTGACTCCTAACCCACTCGATTGATTTGCAGTAATCCATTCTCGGTGCTGCTGAGTCAAGCGTGGGTTGTTGTCTACCCACCAGATCCAAATGTGTGTATCCAGAACAATCATTTCAAAACGTCCCACTCTTCTGGAGGAACCGCTGGTTCAAACGGATCATCGTAAAAAAGCACTGTTCCCTGTAACGGAAATTCTGACGAAGCGTTAAAAGCCCGTTGAGGCTGAGGACGTTCTAGAATAATCACTTCAACCGCCTCCCCCGCTCGAAACGGCAACCCTTCCAGAACCAATGTGCCATTCTCAGACAAAACGACTTCAACTTTATGAGCCTGCATTCTGCTGCCCCTCGTTGTGAATTACAATGCTCGGTTTAACCAATTCACTTCATCAAATCCTTAATTTGAGGTTAGCAGAGTAAAACATGCAAGGCACCTTCAACTCCTATGGCATCGAGCATATTCACCTTAACTCACTGGAAGAGCTAGACCGCTTGATCTCAGAAAGATTCAATCTCCCCTTAAACCCCTACTCCACCCACCTCCGATCTGCACTAGAGCTTGTGCTTTGGTGCCTGGATCACGACGAGGCTCCTTACTTTGCTATTTTTCGTTCTGAAGATGAAGCCTTTCCTGACAAACCCTATGGAGTCGGATTTGCTCCAAAATCCTGGAGCTACGCTGAAACTGCGCCTCTAGCAATTTGTCGAGATGCACTCTATCAACTCAAAGGCATTGAGGTCAGTTTGAGTGAGGATGGGCAACAGCCATAGTGCCATGACATTCCATGATTCGGTCCCTCATTTTGGCTTCCCTCCCTGCCCCCATAACTCCTTCCAGTTATAGTTCACACTGTCTGCCTTAAAGTCTGGCTCCTTCTGAAACGGATTCGGCACATACCACACCACGCAACCATTATCTCCAGCGTTGTAACTGCCCTTCGGAGTCGAAACCTTAAACGCATCCCCTTCAGGGAAATCCGCTGATGGCACCTGCACCAACGCCAGCACAAAATTTTCTGGCTTATTCAGTGCCGTCAAAATCTCATTCTTAGTAACCGTGACCGTCTCCGCCCCCTGAATCCGTCCCTTCACCTCAATAAATTGAACTCGACTCGGCTGATCCACCGTCCCCGGAACACGAGATTCAATGTCGTAGCCACACTTCTCTCGGCTCACATCTCGCGGTTCATGCCCCAATGCCTGCTCTGCTGCCATCACCGCCTGCATTGCCAGCATTTCAACCCGCTTCGTTTCCCTGGCAAACAAGTCAGCCTCCGACTGCCGCTTACCCTGCACCCGCTGCAAAAATCCGATCGGGATGACTAATGCCCCACCCACCACCACAGGAGGAAGAGGAGACAGCTTCCGTTCCTGCTCCAGTTCCGTCAACCGTCGCTGAAGGCGAGACTCTAATTCATCAGCTCTGGCTCTGGCTTTGGCTGAGTTGATCTTGGCGTTGGTCTTACCCGCCGCTTCCTGCTGCTTTAACTGCTCTGCTTGCTGATCCCAGTAATAGATCTCTTTAGTCAGTCGCTCCTTTACTGCCTTGATCGTCTTAGCAACCAAATCCTCCTTCCGCTGCTTCACCTCCTGCAAATGCTCTGGCATTAAGTGGGCGATCGCATACTTGGTCGCTTGGGGTTCGAGGTTATGCTTCAGCCAGTCCTGCTCCAACACTGGGACAATGAACGGCTTCTCCTCTTCCCGCAACGGTCGGTAGTTGAGGTAAGGCGCATACCCAGCATTTTGAGTGTTGCCGTCTCCGTCAATCTCCACATACTGCATCCGCCGCGACACCACTCGCCGCTTACCACTGCTGTCAGTACTGGCATCCTGGATCGAATGCTCCAGGTAAACCAGCGATCGCACCTGCTCACCAAAGTCGTTCTCATCCACCAACACCGCCCCTTGCTTCAGCAAGTCTCGATGCCGCTCCAGCGTAATTTCTGTAACCGCCTCTAGCAGAGGATGCCCCGGACAGATAAAGGCTGCTGGTGGCTTACCAGGAACATTAATCAGCCCCTTCTCAAAACAAATCCGCTCATAGCTCCGCAGAATCGGTTCCCTCACTCCAATCTGCCGATCCTGACTGCGAATAATCGCCGGGACATGGGTAATCTCATACCGCTTAGGTTCTCGCTGCTTGGCAGTTCCGCCCAGATTTGAAAACGCTTCCAGGAAGAATGCTGCAACAAAGTGGGGTTGGAGCCGTCGTGCTTCTACCCGATCCATATCTTCTCGAATCTGCTGCACTCTGGAGGCATCCATTGTGTCTCGCGCCAGTGCCCGTTCTTCGAGCAGTTCGCGCAATCGCTGCTGATCCAAACGGTCTGACACCACCTGATTGAGTTTTGCCCGGATATCCGGGCGATCGCCATAGCGAATGGCTTCAATCAAAAGGTCGCGGAGGTCTTTCCCGGCGATCGCCTTGCCCAACACATCAAAGACTTTGCCGCCCAAGGCTTTTTGCTCTAGATCGAGCTTCCGCAGCAGTGTCAGGTAGACCTCACCCTCACGGGTTTCCTCTGCCACCAGGTTCCAGAGATGACACACCTCCGTTTGCCCGATCCGGTGAATCCGTCCAAACCGTTGCTCCAGCCGATTGGGGTTCCAGGGCAGGTCATAGTTCACCATCAGATGCGCCCGTTGCAGGTTAATCCCTTCCCCAGCCGCATCCGTTGCCAGTAGCACCTGAACTGTTACGTCCTGCTTGAAAGACTCCTCTGCCTTTTTGCGCTGCTCACGCCCCATGCCACCGTGAATCATCACAACTGCTTCAGAGCGACCGATTAAAGTACGGATGCGATCGGCAAGGTAGTTGAGTGTGTCGCGGTGTTCAGTAAAGAGAACCAGCTTGCGACGATGCCCATGAGCGTCAAACAACTCCGCCTCGTTTTGCAAGAGATTGGAGAGTTCTTCCCACTTCTTATCCTTGCCGCTCCGTTTCACCTTCAGCGCCAACTGCTCAATCTGGTTCAGTTGCTCAATTTCAGCTTGCAGTTCAGCTACTGTCCGCGCTGCCGTCGCCTGGTCTACCACTTCCTCCTCGGCAGACTCCCGCTCATCCTCTGGCACATCATCAAAGTCGTCTTCCCAGTCCTCCGGATCGATCGTCCGTCCAAAATCCAATTGGGCACCCAAGCCCCGCTTCAGTGCCTCTTCCTCCTGAAGTCGTTTCTGCAACCGCTCTCGACGACGATGGATCGACTGATAAATTGCCTCTGGAGAAGATGCTAACCGCCGTTGCAGGATGGTCAATGCGAAGCCAACCGTGCCCTTGCGCCCATTGTTTTCCAGTGCATCTGCACGGTTGAACTCTTCCCGCACATACTCTGTCACCTTGTGGTAAAGCTGCTGCTCCAGATCAGAAAGGCGGTAGCCAACGGTGTAAGCCTTGCGTTCCGGGAAAAGGGGCTTACCATCAAACTTGAGCAAGTCTTCTTTCACTAACCGTCGCATCAGGTCTGAAGTATCGGTCGTGTTGGTGCCCCCTCGGAACCTGCCCTCAAAGCGATCGCTATCGAGCAACGCCATGAAGAGTTGAAAATCCTCTTCCTTTCCGTTGTGGGGTGTTGCGGTCATCAATAGCAGGTGGCGAGTGATGTCCCCCAGCAGTTTTCCTAACTTGTACCGCTTCGTTTCCTTGACTTCACCCCCAAAAAACGAGGCTGACATCTTATGCGCCTCGTCGCAGATTACCAAGTCCCAATCGGTCTGTGCCAGCTTTGCCTGTAAGTCGTCATTGCGACTCAGCTTATCTAACCGGACAATCAGTAAGGGAATCTCGGTAAAAGCATTCCCAGTGCGAGCCGCTTCAATGCGATCGTTGGTCAGAATCTCAAACGGCAAATGGAATTTCTGAAATAGTTCATCCTGCCACTGATCCGCCAAACTGCCAGGACAAACCACCAAACAACGGTGTAAGTCTCCCCGGATCAGCAACTCTCGCATCAACAACCCTGCCATGATCGTCTTTCCGGCTCCAGGGTCATCCGCCAGCAAAAACCGTAGAGGTTGCCGGGGAATCATCTCTCCATAAACTGCTGTGATCTGGTGCGGCAGTGGTTCCACCAGTGACGTATGAACTGCCAGCAGTGGATCAAAGAGATGTGCCAGTCGAATCCGGTGTGCCTCCGACACCAGGCGCAGCATCGCTCCATCCCCATCAAAACTCCAAGGCTGCCCAATAGTGACGATTTCCAGGTCAGGTTCGCGATCGCGCAAGACCAGTTCATTACCCAGATTGCCACCGACATCTTTGTAAACCAGTTCGATCACATCATCACTCAACCATGTTGCATCAACAATCACAACATGGCGATTAGGTAAAATGCCTTTAACCATCGTGTTACGAGTTAAATCTTCGAGCCGCACCACAAAATTACATTCCTGACATGATTCCCACTGTTCTAACGTCAACTACTGCACGACTGAACTATCTTTAAGATTCTGTAACAACTGATTGATCGCCCATCTGACCAGATCCGCCTTACTTCGGTGCATCCGAACTGCCAGGATTGAGAATGCTTCATGCTCTCCTGGTTCCATGTCCAGTGTGAACCGTTTAGTTTCCTCTGTTGACGGTACTTCTTGCCCGATTTCATCCTCCAACGACAATTGAGCGATCGCTAATCTAACCAGCTTCGCTTTCCGGGTGCCCTGCTGTTCTGCCAGGTCAGATAGTCTCTGGTGTAGAGATAGGGGTAAATCAACCGTGAATCGTGTCATGTTCTTCTCGGTGGGAGACATCTTCAATCCCCCTTGACCGCGACCCATCCCGCAAAATTCATCCAACGCCAGAAGCAATCAACTTGGCGGAACCCTGCCCCACCCAATAACTCCTCATTCCACCGCGCGGTCACAGGCACCAACACCCCTTCTAAACTGAGTCGCTTGCGCTGAATTTCATCTTGGCTATAGCCATTCTGCCCTTTCAACGCATAATACAAGTTCACCATACAGTTATCCAGGTCAGCCGATGCCCCGATCACCTTTTCAACCAGGATCAAGCACCCACCCCGACGAGTGGACTTGTAGATGTTGCGGATGATTTGCTGACGATACTCCATCGGTGTGAACTGCAACGTCAACACAGCCAGCGTCACACTCACATCTTTAACTTGCGGATATCCCTGCCGCAAATCAAAAGATTCAACGCGGATTTGTCCAGTTTCAATCTCGGTTGTGAATCGCTCCTTTGCCGCTTGTAGCATGGGTTTACTCACATCAATTCCAAGAAACTGAGTATCTTTTGGCAAGATGTTCAGCAGGCGGGCAATGTTCTCACCTCTGGAGCAACCGAGATCGACGATCGTTGAAGGGGCGATCGCATACTTCACCGCCAAATCAATCACCGCCTGCCGCATCGTCTCATAGTTTGGGATCGAGCGTTCCAACATATCATCAAACACATGGGTCACAGTGTCGTCAAACTGCCATTTGCCATCTGGTTGGTGTCCAATTGAGGTAGGGTTGTCCATTGAGTATTAGCCTCCACAAAAATGCTTTGAATGCCGTGCTTGGCGTACATCGTGCGCGTTCTGGGATTACTTTCAATGCCCAGGTAGAGGGTGTCTCTGCCATACCGGGGAAAGATGCTGTCTCGCAAGGCTTTCTCCTTCGCTTGCGGTGGACGCAGATTGTAGGCGTTGAAATAGTTATCCTGGGGTTGCCATCCTGTTTTAGAAGCAATGCTGGCTAAAGTCTGCTCTTGGTATTTTTGAGGTCGAGCCGTAATCAAAATGGTGTAGTAGAGTTTGACCAATTCAATCAACCAATCTCGATACACCTCACCTTCGATCTGTTTCGTGAAAGGACTTTTCTTGGTTAGTGAGTTGCTTACCAGCGTGTAATTAAGGTCAAGCAGGATGATCATAGGGCAACTCCTAATCGGGTACTGAAGGCTGCTAATGCCACATCCACCATGCCCATCCGAGAACCATCAGGATAGGGTAGGTCAAACTCAAACGTGATCGCTTCGCTCAATGCCACCCGATCAAGTGGGCGAGGATTGCGACAAATTGCCTGCACATTCTCCACGGCTAGATTCACCTTGACTTCTTGCCAGCGTGTCAGAAACAATTCTCGAAACTCTGAAACGGTGTGGTACTTCTGCACCTTCGGCAATTTAGAAATGTCTCCCAGTCCGATCCCTGGTTCATAGTCCAGCTTGAAAGCAATTTGGGAGGAATCACATTTATTCAGGGGAGCAGCACCATTAAGATTGCGCCATCCCGTCTGCTGAGTGCTGCTGGCAACGGCGAATAAACGAGTTCTGGTATCAGCTAATGCAGCCGTGAGGGTGACAATGTGGCGGCGATCGCCCTCAAATGGCACCGAGTTCAGCACCGAGGAAATGAAGATGCTGCTGAATCGCTTGCCACTCTGAATCGCATTGAGGAAGGCTTTTACAATTTCCAGGCTGGCAGCTTTATCAATCTCCTCACCCTTTGTGATGTGGTACGGCTCAAAGGGTGTGCAATCGATTCTAGCTTGTTGAAGGATCTGTGTCTCGGTCAGATGTCCCGCACCAAAGTCCAGCACGGTAGAACCATACACCGCCTTCCACCGTTTCAGATGTTCTGGGTTATTCAGGTCTAGCGTGTAGCTAGGTTTGGAGCCAATTACGGCAAAGACGAAGCCTCGTCCTAACTCATGGCGAGTGCGGCGCGATCGACGGAAGGAGTTGTACCGGAGCAGGTCATCATAACGACGATGAATG
Source organism: Leptolyngbyaceae cyanobacterium bins.302 (assembly GCA_033764965.1). GTDB lineage: Bacteria > Cyanobacteriota > Cyanobacteriia > Leptolyngbyales > Leptolyngbyaceae > JSC-12. The sequence continues at coordinate 15,200 of JANRIN010000307.1, forward strand.
TCGAAGTCCATTGAGAGCAAATTCAGCATGGCATCGGCGAGTTGTGCCTGAGCATGGGAAATCCGCACAACTTGAACTGTTTTCTCTCCGCTCTCTGCCAGCATTTGCAATCGTCCGATCCCATTTACTACCTTGCCATCGGGGTCAATCACCACAGGCATCACTACTCCTTTGCCTCTCAATGTTTTGCTGATGTTGCGGGCATATTGCACCCATCGCCGAGAGTTTGCTGTCAGCAGGGGTTGAATTGGCACTTCCTGAGCATTGAGGCAGGGGTAAAACTGGGGACTATGGATGTCTAAATCTGGCAATGATTCGGCTAACTGATGCACGTTCGATCGCTGCAATGCTTCTGTCAGGGTTTTGGGCAAATCGTCAGGAGCCAAGTCATTTGTGCCTCGATTAAAGGCGATGTTGACGGCTTTGCGTTCTGCTAGGTCCAATGGTTTTGTAAAGGCTATGGGCAATCGCTCTACCCCCATGCGAGTTGCGACATGATGCCGCTGGTGCCCAGACAGAATCTCACCGTTTTGATCTGCATAAACGGGTAGCAGAAAACCCAACTTGCGGAGTGAGAGTTCAATCAAGTTTAATCGCTCTGGGTCAGCGATGCGCGGGTTATAGGTGGAGGGATTGACAGCACTGATGGGCAGTAGTTTCATAGCTCTAACCTCCGTTGAATTTCGGCGATAATGCTGTCTTCGTCAAAGCCGACACTTTGCCGGATTGCTTCCTGCCACTGGAGATACCGCTCTCGTTCAAGCGTGAATCGATACTCACCAATGGTGCAACTGGCATTTTGAGGCTGAATATCGGAGTTGCGATCGTCCATATCCTCTATTTGGTCAAACGGATCTTCTGACTCATCTACTAAGAGCTTTAAAATTACATCTTCATCAAATCCAGTTAAGTGCAGATCATAATCCTGATCCTGTAACTCTAACAGCTCTAGCCGTAATTCATCTTCTAACCATTCTGACTCAGCCACTTTGTTATCAGCAATGCGACACGCCTTCTTTTGAAGCTCTGTTAAATCAGTTCGCACGATCACAGGAACTTGTTCTAATCCCAGTCGAATTGAGGCTTCTCGTCGTCCATGCCCTTTGAGGATGACACCTTGTTCGTCCACGACGATCGGTTGGTCAAATCCAAACTCAGCAATGCTGGCAGCGATTTTATCCACATGCCCAACCGGGTGAGCTTTGGTGTTATTGAAATAGGGAGTGAGAGTTTGGGGCGATCTCCACTCAATCTTAGGATAAGTAAAATTGGCACTCATTACGAATCTCCTGCTAATTGCAAATCTTTCAAGTCAAGCCAAGTCGTAAAACGCCCGTCCGGGAGTATCAACGTCGCTTGAGTACCAGAGACTTCATGCAGCGTCAGAATTTGATTTTGGTAAGTTGGGTAGCGATCTCCCACATACACTACGCGATCGCCTACTTTGAATTGGGCAGATAGCCTGTATAATTCAACGTCCGTTATGTCCGCATTGTCCGTGGTTCCTGTAGGTGCAGCATTTACATAGCCTTGAACTTGTTGATCGACAGACATAGCGGACGTTGCGGACAACGAATTTACGACCTTTCTTAGACGCACAATACGATGAGTTTTGCGGGAATTATGCCCTTGCTCAATTTCGATACCCTCCCCTTTTCTCAAATCAGGTGCAAGTCGCACTAACGCCTTACCCAATCGGCGGGAATCACCTGCCCAAGCTTTGTATCGCAAAACCTTTTCGTCTACTAACTTTTCCAGTTCCTCCAGTAGCTCACTGGCAGTCCCCTCCCAACTTTGCCGAGCAACCATAAATTTTTGAATTGCCATTGCTACAGGTGAAGCCTCGATCGCGATCTGGTGCGATTCTTGTTGGTTCCCCTGGTATGCTGCCAAGAAACTGCCTTTCGGAAACCCTAATGGCTCCTCTGCTGCGATCGCGAACCGCGCAAAATCAGCTAATCGAGTGGGAGAACAGGTTACAGACGGCAGGGCTTTGAGCGTTTTGCTAAGTGCTGTCAGTAAAGCACCCAAAATCCTATCTTGCACCCGGCTCAGAGTTGTTTCAATTTCGGCTTCTGTTTTGCGTAACTCCTCTGGAATAGCGTGCAGCCGAACCTGAATTGCTCTGGATAATAAATCACCTCTTGAAGCTGGACAATCAATTCCCGTAATGATCTGCGGACGTTGAAATTCAAAGGTAGTTTCTTGATCGTTTTCGTAGAGCGTGCGGACGGTAAACCCTCCACCCGTCGAAATCCGACAAAGTGCATCTGATTGTTCTGGTGTAAGTCCAGAAAGATTGTCGTAAGCTAATATCCATCGGTGGTTTGCAGTGATAGATAAATTTCTTAAATCCGAGACGCTCGGCAACAGAGGAGCTTTGCAAGGATCGATCAAGCAAATTAGGATTTCTGCCGCCATTGTTTTGCCAACACCTTGTTCACCGAGAAAAAATAGAAGAGGATGAGAATACTTTGGATAAAAGCAAAATAATAGCCAACAGGCAACCAGAACCCGATCTTCAGGGACAACGTTAAGTATTCTCCATAAATCGTCTAGTGAATTATGCTCAGCTGGTATTGGTAAACTCAGTAGGTTGGGACATCGCTGAAATCGAACTGGATAGTTTGACCGAATTCGCCAGCCTTCAGCATCAATTTCCACTGCATCCCAGTTATCCGTTCCCAAATCCAGATAGATTTTGCTGTCAAGCTCTGCTAACCGAATGTCAACCTGGCGCTCCTCACCCTCAAAATTCGCTTTTGCTTCCAGTAAATTGAGGACTGTATTAAGCGTCTCAGAAGATGCAGCTCGCTCGTACCTGGAATAAAGTTGATAGGCAAGAAGATGCTTGAAGGGTCTTGAGCGTATCCCCATAGTTTGACGACAGTTGTTCCACCAAACGTCTACAAATGCAATCTTGCTGGGAGTGTGAAAGAAGATTTGATCTTCAGCGATTTCTAGCAATAACTCAATAGCTGATGGCTGATTTTCCCTTGTTGGCATTGATTTCTCAACTTTTTGCGGTGTAGGAGTGTAATTTCTTGATTTCTCTTCCCAGGCGGCAGCACAGTTCGCAATCGCATCTGGAGTTAGAGTTGGTTGTGGTTTGCTGCGTTCAGCAGAATTCCAAATCTGCTCCCGCTCGCTCTCATCAATCGGAGGTTGGCAGCGATCGCAGAACAGCTCAAACAAGGTTTTGGGATTGCCGTCGAACAGAATACTTTGCTGGTTCAAGTAATCCGCTGTTCCAATCAAATTTCTTGCCAAAGCTGCGCCTGAACTGTTGCGGCAACCTTCGGGTACGCCCTCCGCTATCCATACTCGATCTTCACGTCGCAGCAATTGTTCAAGCGGAGTTTGGGAATTGAACTTTATAGATGTCGATAGTGATGGACTAGGTGGGCGATCAACTTTTTTCGGTGCAACCAATTCCAGCAAGTAAGCGAATAACCAGTCGGTCATGATTGCCACATCTTGCTCTGCGGGAGATTGTCCTGGCAACCAGCTATAACGCCTTCCTGAAGGATGTAGCGAAGGTGGCAATATCGACTGATGTTTGCGCCATCGAAATTCTAGTTGCTCAGTTTTGCCGTTTGCGCCATTGCACTTGACGAACCAGCGCCCCTGCAATGATTTAGGGTTAGCTTTCTGCGCCGTTTCAGTTAAAAGAGTCGCCTGTTCTGGCGTTAAGCGGAAAGCCAAGTGGTAGCGGTCAGGAGTGCCACTTGTCCACGCTACTGTTGGTGGAATAAGTTGTCCGGCAGCAACTTCGTGTAGCTTGTTGTGAGCAGACTCACCATCTATATCTATCCCAAGTGCAGTGCCACCCCAAATCACTCCGTAATTCTCGTTATGGTGCTCCACCCAAACGCGGATTTGCTCTACTGTTAGTGATTTATTTTGCCACTGTTTATCAATCGGCTTTTTGGCACCTCTAACAACTCGGCAAAATTTCCATTCACTAGGTAGAAAAGGTAGATTTGGGCTAAAATTAGGGGAAGATCTGAATTTACTAGATGAGCGATCGTTGTCATTTTGGCGATCTCTCTTTCCATATCGACTCACTCGAAAAAGCCTCCTTTTTTCCAAGTTAAAATTGCAGACTTAACTCACTTAAATCTGAATATTTGTAAGTAACAAACGGATCGACTTTCTGTTTAAGAAGCCGTTTTTGAGTTAGCCTTTTCTCTGGTTAGAAGGCAATTTACTCAAGTAATTCTCGATCGCTCTCTGGTGAGCAATTTGGTCATTTTGGTTCAAGAACCAGTCAACCACCAAAGGCTCTACGTAAAGAACTAGCCGAGGGTTGATAGTAATCCAATGCAGATTTTCTTTGAGCAAACCACGGTAGCGATAACGGCGGATAGTTTCAGGCGATAAGCCCGTGACCTCAGCGATTCGCCGGACACGAACAAGATTGCGTTGATCAATCAAATTTGAAGACAACATAAGTAGAGAGGGTAGGGGAAGTTGAAAAGCAAAAAGTCGCCACCCGGAACCGGATAGCGACTTTCGTTTTCCAAAAAATATTTAGATTTTGTGAAAGGCGAGATTGCTTTTTTTGGAAGCCCTGAACTCACCTTTGATATAAAGCTAGCACACAAAACTGGTATTGATCGATAAAAATCTAAAGTTAATATTCAAATCTCAGGTAAAGATAGACGATGGCTAACAACACCTGCATAACATCTCAAAAGTGTTTCCACATCATGTCCAGCAATTTCAGCAACTAAAATAGGGTTCATTCCAGCTTGCAAAACGTGACTAATATAAGTGTGGCGTGTGTTGTAAAACTTTCGATAGGGGATAGATAACCGCTTTAACATTTTTCTCCATATCCGTTGTGAGAAGTTGTGATCGTCAATCCCTACTCCTTCTGGAGATGGAAAAACGAGATCATCAGGTTTTGCATCCTGTGGCTTGCGAGATAACAGTAATGCTTGAACCTTTGAGTTCAATGAAAAGCTTCTGTCTTTGTTCCGTTTAGCAGGGCGCAGAACACGACGAGTCAAAATCTCACCGATCCAGATAGTTAAACAATCATCGCCCAGATGTTTCCAACGTAAACCGATCGCCTCTCCTGTCCTGCACCCCGTCCAAAATAGGAACCTCACAAAATCGGTGTAGAAGGCATAGTCTTGATCCTCACTGAAGCCTCTGATGATTGCGTCGATTTCCTCTTTAGTGAAGGGTTTGGGTCTCTGCTTGGGAGGAACCTTAATTCGGTCGGAGATCGCTTTCCAGGGGTTATCACTCATATGGTGCCAATTCCAACAGGCTTCTAACTCCTCCAGCCGTCGCTTAATTTGAGCTTCAGAAAGATTCTTCCGCTTCTGCCAACGCACAAATGCCTCAACCTCTTCCTCAGTTACAGCCTGGGCAGTAACACCTTGAAAAAACTGCTCCACGTAGTTGAGTGTTGCCCGGTACTTCTCCATTGTCTTGGGAGTCACACCTTTGGCTTTGTAGTCTGAGAAATCTCGAAACAGAGCGATCGCAGACAGCTTGTCCTCCTGCTCTATATTCTTCTGGCGCTCTGGTTTGTAACGAGCTAAGGAATCATCAAAGTGTCCTGCCTCTACATCTTTCTGAATCTGAAGTGCTTTTTGTTCAGCCAAGATTCTATTGGTCTTGCTGTCTGGCAGACCCAGGGCAAATGTATGACGCTTTCCCTGCTGACTAAAACGAAGCCTCAACCACCCCTTATCAACCTCAACCTTCACTGTTCCCTTCGTGGTTTTAGGTCGTCTACCAATTTGCAGACCAACAGGTGAATCAATTGCCATATAAGCTATCCGGGGCTAAATCTGTCTACCAATCTTCTACCAAAATTAGACCAGAAAAGCCCAAAAAATACCAGTACATTTGCTCTTATTGAGAATGAGGCGATGCTCGAAAGCACCTCCAGAAACGGCAAAACCCTCTACTAGAGAGGGTTTTAACCAAAGCCCGTGACGAGGATTGAACTCGTGACCTCACCCTTACCAAGGGTGTGCTCTACCACTGAGCCACACGGGCATTAGAGGATTGAGTTTCAAGTTTTAAGCTTTGAACTGAACTAAGAACCCAAAACTTAAAACTATCCCTCGATACGTGGATGGGCCGGGCTGGATTTGAACCAGCGTAGGCGTAGCCAGCGGATTTACAGTCCGCCCCCATTAACCACTCGGGCACCGACCCGCCTATCCACGATTATTGATAATAGCATACCCGTTCAGTGTATGAGAAAAGGATAGAGATTTTTTGTGACGCTTTGTGGATTACGCCCTGAGCGGAGTGACATTGTGCGGATTTGAGTCTGATTCCAGTGTTTTATATTCAGGAATCAGTTTTTCTGTGGTACAAGTACGGGGTGTGTAACCTGTGGTGGCTGTAGACAATCACCTGGAGTTGGGAGAGTGATCTCATGTACGTGAAACAACGTTACAAGGTAGTTGTCTGGCTAGGACTATTTGTGGCAGCAATGGTTGGGGTATGTCTTCACACTCCTGTCAAATTGCTGTTTAACGAAGCTTTTCTGGCGATGGAGTTTCGGCAGTTGGGAGATGGGGCTCCGTTGCTATTTGTGTTGCTGTTTACGATGGCTTTAACGATCGGGCTTCCAGGCAATGTTTTAGCGGTCGTAGGGGGAACGGTATTTGGGCTAACCTGGGGAACCGTTTGGTCGCTGCTAGGAAGCACATGCGGGGCTGTTTTGGCTTTCCTGCTGGCTCGCCATTTTTTGCACCGCTGGATTGAGAATCGGTTTGGTCAACACCCTTCTTTGCAAAAGCTGAACCGAGCGATCGCGCAGCATCCCTTCGCCATTGTGCTGGCAACTCGTTTCACCCCCCTATCCCCATTCAGCCTGGTCAATTTTCTGTTTGGCTTGACCGTCATTGACTTGGGAACTTACACGATCGGAACGTTTCTTGGTCTGATTCCTTTGACGTTTGCCTATAGCTGGCTGGGACAATCCGGCTATGCCGCGTTTCAGGGAGGCGATCGCGTCTCTCTATACCTGGCGATGGGGCTGTTAACAGTGCTTTCAGTGCTGCCGATGCTAATGCGAAGACCAGCCAAGTAAAGAGGCTTTTTTCGCTATTACTCCAATGGCATCGGCTTGAGAAACAGCCAGCTTACAAAGAAGAAAGAAGCAGTGAATAGCTGGGTAATGTCGATCGCAGAGAGATAGCCATCCGCAAAAGAGGCAAAGCTTCTATCCGTGATACCGAATAGCCAGGAAGATATGCCTAACAGCCAGATGCCCCATCTCAATTTCCCCAAAAAGGGTTCAGTCTTCTGTGGTTGCTTGTCGTTCATGGTTTACCAGTGTCAAAGTCGAAGATGGGAGTCGAGCGAAGTAATCAGATTGTTACTCGCCTTAAGGTATATATTAAGAAATCTATTATATTCTTGCCATACATCCCAGGTTGTAGTATTCGATTCATTCTCTGAATGATCCACTCTTCTACTGAAATGTTTTCCGGGTTTCCCGTTACGCTGCTTCCCTGAGGTTTCAGCCCTACTTCCAACTCCTCATTTGCAGTAGAATGGCTGGGTTATTAACGCTTTGCTGTTGAAACGCATGAACCCGACCCAGCTAAATAATGCGTTCACTCTGTTCCTGAGCTTGCTTGTGGAAGCAGTGCCCTTTTTAATGTTGGGGGTATTGTTTTCTGGAATTTTGCAGTTTTTTGTAGATGAGCGCAAACTGGTGCGGTTGATGCCTCGCAATGCCTTTTTAGGAGCATTGGTGGGAAGTTGTATTGGATTTTTATTTCCCGTGTGTGAGTGCGGAAACGTGCCCGTTGCGCGGCGCTTACTCATGCAGGGAGTTCCGTCCTCTGTGGCGATCGGGTTTCTTTTAGCAGCCCCCACCATCAATCCAGTGGTGTTTTGGGCAACGTGGACAGCGTTTCGAGACCAGCCAGAGCTTGTTTTTCTACGCATTGGATGTTCCCTATTCATTGCCACCTTTATCGGGTGGGTCTTCAGCTTTCAGAAGGACTTACGCCCAATGTTGCAACCTGGTGTTGCAAGGGTAATTCCAAGCAAGTCTGGAGCCAAAGAATCAGGCATTGGACGTGGAGATAAAGTTGGTGAAGTGTCCCTGCTGCAATCTGGGACTTATTTTTTGGGACAGGCAGACCAGCCGATCGATGTTGCAGAGTTTCAGGCAGCAGCATTAGCAGCAACAACCGCTGACAAACCGTTTGCTTATAAGCTGAACTTGATGCTGGAAAGCGTAATCCAGGAGACGCGCGAATTGGGTGGAGTGTTGGTGTTGGGTAGCGCGATCGCTGCCATCATTCAGGTTTTTGTGCCACGAGAAGCCGTGTTAGCGCTGGGGCAGGGTCCCGTCACATCAATTCTTGCCATGATGCTGCTGGCGGCGATCGTCTCGATTTGCTCTACCGTGGATGCCTTTTTTGCCCTATCTTTCTCATCTCTGTTTACGACGGGTTCGCTGCTGGCATTTCTTGTCTTCGGTCCCATGATTGACCTGAAGGGAGTTGGCTTAATGTTAACCATCTTTAAACCTAGAGCAATTTTCTACCTGTTTACGCTGGCAGGGCTCCTCACATTTTTATTTGCCTTACTCCTGAATTTGTACGGAAGTTAACCCTTTAGACTCAAAGATGTTTTAAGAAAATGCTGACCTGGCTCCTGGAACCACTCAACTACGAGTTCATGCGGAATGCGATCGCGATTGGAGTGATTGTTGGTATCTTGTGTCCGATCGTGGGTAGCTACTTGATTGTGCAACGCATGGCATTGTTGGGGGATGTCATTGCTCATTCAGTGATGCCAGGTTTATCAATTTCTTTATTTTTAGGCGTTGATATTCTCCTTGGAGCCTTCGTCTCTGGCATTTTGGGAGCACTGACGATCGTGCTAATTCGGGCTCAATCCAGAGTCAAGGTCGATTCAGCAATGGCGTTAACGTTTTCTAGCTATTTTGCGTTGGGAGTCATGCTGATTACAGTGCTGCAGAACAAGCTCGATCTGGATAGTTTTTTGTTTGGAGATATTCTCAGCATCACAGTCACGGACATTCAACGCACTTTGGCGATCGCGGTGCTGATTCTGCTAGTCATCAAACTGTTTTACAAGGAGTTGTTGTTTTACAGTTTTGACCAAACTGGCGCACAGGCGATCGGTCTACCCATCAACAGGATTTACATGGGTTTTATGGTGATGATAACCCTGACTATTATCGCCAGTATGCAGGCAGTAGGCGTAATTTTAGTCATCTCGCTATTGGTCGGACCTGCCCTAACTGCCTACCTACTGGTGAAAGAACTCCATCAAATCATGCTTTTGGGTGGAGCGTTTGGAGTTGCATCCAGTTTGACAGGGGTATATCTGAGCTACTTCTTCAACCTGCCATCAGGTCCCTCTATTGTCCTGGTGTCTTCCAGCCTGTTCCTACTCGCGCTTCTATTTAGCCCCTCTCAAGGAATTCTCACGCGCCCCACGGTGACACGCCAACTATCACGGCTGCTTGCCGGAGAAACCAGGGAAGGGTAATAACTTTCAGATGGCAAACCCCTGCCCAGAAATAGACCCATCAGCTACTTTTCGGTCAGTAGCAGACCGTTCCGACCATTCTGCAAGCAGGGCAATGTCAGTACGTCTGGTTTCTTGCGATCGTCGTCCTGGAAAATTTGGCACTGGCGAGTCAGAAAGCTCACCCAAAATCGACATTTGAGAGATTGATTTGGTGCCTTCTGACCAGCCCCATATCCGCTGAGATCAATTATTGACTAAAGCGGCTTCCCGTCGTTGAGCCACCTGGAGAATGTCTTGCGGCTCGGTTCCATAGACCTCACAGGAATTATTTGGACTTTCAATCAGCTTCACCTTATGGAGTTGAGCACCAATTTGGCGAATCGGTTCCTGGAGTAAGTCGCGAATATGAATCGCAATGTTTTCCGCAGTTGGAACAACCTCAGCAAAGTAAGCAATATCTTTATTTAGAAAGGTGTGATCAAACGGTTCCACAACAAAATCATCTACGGCTTTTTGGAATGCCACCAAATCTGCAATCATGCCGGTGCGTGGATCGATCTCGCCCCTGATCGTCACTTCTAGATGGTAGTTGTGCCCGTGTCCGTTGGGACGAGCGCATTTTCCGTAAATTTCACAATTCTGCTCATAGCTAAGATCAGGGCGAGCGAGTCGGTGAGCGGCACTGAAGTGGGTACTGATAGTGAGGTAGGCTTCCATAGAGTTTCCGTAGTAATCTGCCCAGAGTTCTGGATGTTCAAAAAGTTGAATGCGGCAAAGGGGAAGGTAGGGTGACAGGCGATGCCAAATCACTCGTGCCATGTTTTCTGTTGTAGGAAGGGTTTGTTGAAATTCCGCCCAAGCCTCGTTGAGATAGGAAAAATCGAGTTGGCTGGTGACTTCTCGTTTGATGACGTGTTTAACATCCGACAGATTCAGCACCATCCCGTACTCATCCACATCGCCCAGCATGGAGACATACAACACGTAGTTGTGTCCATGACCGGGAACACGAGTGCAGGCACCAAATCGCTCCTCATTCTCAGCTTCGCTCAGTTCCGGTAGCCAGTAGCGATGACTGGCGGAAAACTGGGCACGGCGGTCGATAATGCATTTCATAGGCGATGTGAGCGTGTAAAGTTCTGCAAAGCATACTCCCTTCAGCATAAACCAAGCGAACCGGTTCAGCAGAGTGGAGCCAGAGAGTGCTCTCATGAGTTTTCCAATCGCCTATTCGTGAACTGGGTTAAATTTTGGAAACTGGAATCCGGTATATTAGATTAGGATTAAAAAATGTTAAGAAAAACCGTTGCCTGTACTTGTCTTGTATCCTTTCTTCATCGCTATATTGAGTCACTCTATGTCCAGATCTGAACGTTCTGAGTTGGCGCGATCGCTCAAGGTTGTTTCTAAGAAATCGGTTGTTTTTGTTGCAGCAGTGTTGCTGTCCCTGCTGAGTTGGTTGAATCTAGCGTCAGGCGCTGACTCAGTTGCCTATGCGTTCAACAACCCGGAACTACTGCCGACCGAGCAAACCAATGTGATTGATTTAGCAAAATTCTTGACCACGGAACAGGAAGAATCCTTAGCACAAGATTTAGAGGCATTTGAACAAGAAACTGGCTGGAAACTGCGCGTTCTGACCCAATTCGATCGTACGCCAGGAACAGCCGTTAAAGATTATTGGAACTTGGATGATCACAGCTTGCTACTGGTCGCCGATCCCCGTGGTGGTAACATTTTGAACTTCAGCGTAGGTGATGATCTTTATCCCCTGATGCCTCGCGTATTTTGGATTGAGTTGCAAACTCGCTACGGGAATCAATTTTTTGTGCGTGAGAATGGCGAAGACCAGGCAATTATTGAAGCTTTAAACTCTGTCAAAACCTGTATTCGGCAGGGAGGCTGTCAGGTTGTACCCGGATTGCCACAGGAGCAATGGATCTTGACCCTGATTACCTCGATCGTGGGAGGCGTAGTGTGCGGCTTTGCCGCCCACCCTCGCAAACCAGGAGAACTTTTTTCCTGGCAATGGGCGCTTATCTTCTCTCCCCTTTGGGGAATTTTGTTCATCGCTTTTGGAATTGGTCCGGTCGTTACTCGAACCACCGATTGGTTGCCTATTTTTCGAAACGTTTCAGGGTTTTTGATTGGGGCACTCGTCGCCTTTCTCTCCCCAGCGTTCAACCGCTCTACTCCATCAGAAACCTAGAGTTCAGCAAAAAATCGCAGCGTGCACAACGAGAATCGCCTATTCTGTTGCTAGTGCCCTTTTGCGGGATGAGTCGTTTGTTGCGGAGATAGTCATGGAGTGGCACGTCAGCGATGCCCAAAGTCTCGCCATTATCGATCGGGAAATTGGAGAACACACATTTTCGCCAGCGGAGTATGAAATTGTTCGTCGCGTGATTTACGCCACGGCAGATTTTGATTACAAGTCGTTAATCCGCTTCTCGGAACTGGCGTTGCAGTCTGGGGCGGCGGCGTTGGCGGCTCGCACGACGATCGTGGTTGATGTGCCGATGATCCAGGTGGGAATCGCCCAAACAATTCAGAATACATTCGCTAATCCAGTGTATTGCAGTATTGATGCTCTCACCCGACCCCAGAAGGAGAAAACTCGCGCTGCCTGGGGCATTGAGACGTTAGCACGTCGTTACCCAGAGGGCATATTTGTGGTAGGACAAGCTCAGACCGCTTTAACCGCGATCGCCGAGTTGATCAAATCCGAGGAAATTCGTCCTGCCCTGGTAATTGGAACTCCAGCCGGATTTGTGGGTGCTGATGCTGCCAAAGATCAGTTGGCGGATTCCCTCATTCCACACATTCGCACCACCGGACGCAAAGGCAGTGCTGTCGTAGCAGCGGCGATTGTCAACGGGCTAGTTGACCTAGCATGGCAAGCCTACGGACAAGAACAAAATGGTATGGCATGAGTTAGCTGACTGGCTCAGGCTTGGCTTTCTCCACCTTACAGATCTACTGACAGAGCGACGGTTCCAACTTAGTTAGCTGAGACTCCAAACTTGCAAAGCGCGACTCGATACAGGGCGTACAGCAATTTTTTGACTATCTAGGCTTAGAGCATATTGGTGAGTCAGCTTTTCGGGAAATTTTCCTACTTTTTCCCCTGTTTGGAAATCCCACACATGAATTGTATCTGGACGGTAGTACTGCCCCGTAGTACTGATAAATAACCATCGCCCATCCTGGCTTATTTTGGTGCCATGTCGTGCAGCAACTCTGTAGATGACGTGCGGTACAAGAATTTGTCGTAGTGTTTCGCCAGTTTGCCAATTTATGATGTCGAGTGCTTCAGGGCGATTGTCCACAGTAGACCCTGGAACTGCGATGGTGATACCGTCTGGACATAGAACAAAATCGGATTTCTTCAGGGTGTGTAGCTTATTTCCCGTTTGCAGATCCCAGACCTTTGTATTACCGCTTCCCTGCTCTGTGAGATGACCACTTAACAGAAAGCGTCCATTGGGTGTGACGGCTAACTGTGTAATAGCTTGAGTTTGATCGCCTAATTGTTTGATTAGCTGACCGGTTTTTATATCCCATAACCTGACGCTGCGACCATATTCGAGAATGGGCAGATCATCGCTAGGGGTATCGCCTCGCCCCATCTTATCTTTTGTGCCACTAATTAGCATTGATGCATCAGGGGTCAACACAACATCAGCAATTTCGCCTTCACGAACCTCTATCTGGTACAAGAGGTTTCCTGTTTGGAGATTACAGACCTGGATCATGCTGTTTCTTAGATCAACTCCTACCAGCGTTTCGTTATCTGATGCGATCAGAATTTTCTCCCAATAATGTTTAGGAGCATATAATGGAATTGAGAACGACCAAAGCTCCGCTCCAGTTTGGGCGTTTAATCCCTTAACATTATGTGCTTTGATCGGTTCAAAGCCTCCCGAAGCGGCGGGTATTGAGTCGTAAGTAGACAGAATTAAGTGCTGCGAGTCTACGCTAAATGTCCATGCAAAGATATGTTCGGTCGGTGGGTTTAACTCATAAAGGCACGTAAAGGGAACTTGCGTCATAATTTCACTATTAGCGATCGCGCACCGAGCGCCGACGCGAGGAACGCTTGCGACCTGGCTCTGAATATTGGGAATCTTGGTATTCATCGTCGTAATTGTTCAAATCATTCTGACGACGAGAGGAAAGGGTTCCTTGATTGGCTCCAGTTTTGGGCGATCGCTTACGTTTAGCAGGACGTTCCGGTTCAACCTGATATTCTGTGTCCAACCTCAAATTAATCCGACGGCTCACATCCACAAACGCATCCCGCCGCACAAAGGGGTAGTCGCTGACCCACAAATTGTGATCAGGAATATAAATATCTGACGTTTTAGCAATTCGTCCTAAGTCTGCCCGATTAGAAAACACCAGCAACTCGGCAATGTCGCCAACATCGATCGCTCGATGATTTCGCTTGAGCGGAACCCGTAAAGCGGTCAAAAAACCAAGCTCATCTCCCACTTCCAGGTTCAAGCAGCGCTCCCGATTTTCAACGACAACGAGGTCGCCTCGGTTATTCACCGTCTCTTCAGTGCCAACTAATTCTTCCGTCACGTATATATCCAGCACTTTGCCTTGCCAGAAACCACAGTAACCATAACGGCGACATTCAATGTTTTCTAAGCTTGCGGTCAAAATGGGACTCCATAACCAGTAAAGCCCAATTGCAATGCCGCAAATTAGCAAGATGCTGTCAAAGCCTTCTCGGAAAAACAGGGCTTTGAGCAGAATAATGGCAAACATCCCCACTACTGAAATCAGCACTCGCCGCAGCAAGTCGCTCAGTTTTCCCCAAGAGTGAGTATATTGGGCACCAGTCGCCACCAAAGGCACCAGTTCCTCAAAGGTTTTACGAGTCAGCGGAATTAGCATAGACAAACAAAAGATAAGGGCGGCGATCGCAGAGGCGCAATTTGCATAACACTGCTACGAGCCTAGCATTTGTCTGAAACGTACTGAACAAGTCAGATTATTCTTTAATCCGTAATTCTGACGTTTACAAATGCCAGTAATCATTGCTAGCTTACCCGCTTACTTACAGAACCAGAATTTACGCTAAAAGTAAAACTACGCAGGGTTACCAGAATCTCACATCCAGGTCGGCAGAAGAATAGAAGGATTGCGGATGGATATTGAGAGGTAAATAAATCAGAATTAAGATACATCTGAGGAACGCACTCGGAAGAACTAAGCAACTAGGGGGCAACTACGTTCGTTTAGTTTTTTCAATAGGAAAGCGTCCTTACAGGTAGACTGCCTGACCCTGGGGGCTTTTAGGGGTCAGGCTCTTTTTTATATTTATGCACACTAGATCTCCACAAGATAGTGGCATTATCACTGTTTAAATTCGGAGTAACTTTACAGCATGATGGATGAAAAGCAACACCTGATCGATAGACCCTGATTCACTGCCTTTTGCCATCTTCACTCCCAATTTTGATCATGAGCGACTTATTTAAAGGATTTGAACAACTCTTAGAACTGGCAAAGGCACTGGAGGAAAAGGCTGAAAAAGGAGAACTCAAAACAGAGTTTCGAGTGAACTCTCGCAGTATGAGCAGCATTCCTCACCAGGGCAACATTCCCAATGGGGTTGGCGTGAGTCGCATACGGACAGAGGCAGATGGAACAGAAGGGGGGCAAGGCACAAATCCGAGTGTGATTGTGACTCCACCGCCGGAAGACAGTTCGCTGGGAGACAATTCTCCGGCTGCATCTCTCCAGGACGTGGGGGGCTTGGGGGATGTATTGCAAGAATTGCGGGAGTTGATAGAAATTCCCCTCAAACGACCTGACTTGCTGGCAAAGCTGGGCTTAGAGCCACCGAGGGGAGTCTTGCTGGTAGGTCCGCCGGGAACCGGAAAAACCCTGACCGCCCGCGCCCTCGCGGATGAACTGGGAGTCAATTACATTGCGATCGCCGGTCCTGAAGTGATGGGCAAGTATTACGGAGAAGCGGAAGGGCGATTACGCAGCATTTTTGAGAAAGCCACCAAAGCCGCACCCTGCATCATTTTCATTGACGAACTTGATAGCCTGGTGCCCGATCGCAGCAAGGTAGAAGGGGAAGTCGAGAAGCGCCTGGTTGCCCAACTCCTGAGCTTGATGGATGGTTTTGCCAAAACTAAAGGCGTGATAGTCCTGGCTGCAACCAATCGCCCCGATCACCTTGATCCGGCTTTGCGTCGCCCCGGACGTTTTGATCGAGAAGTGCAGTTTCGGGTTCCCGATCGAGCCGGACGGGGCGAAATTTTGTCGGTGCTAACTCGTTCCATGCCGCTCGTCTCTGTGGATTTAGCTGCGATCGCAGACTTGACCGTGGGTATGGTCGGTGCTGATCTGAAAGCCGTCTGTCAGAAAGCTGCCTATTGCGCCCTGCGACGGCAAGTTCCATCCCTACAAGCTCCCATTCCAGGGGAGATGAGCATTACACAAGCAGATTTTTTACAGGCATTGCGAGATGTGAAGCCGTCGGTCTTGCGGTCGGTGGAAGTGGAAGCGCCGAATGTTCCCTGGGCGCAAATCGGGGGACTCGATAGCATCAAACAAACCTTGCAAGAAGCGGTTGAGGGCGCACTGCTCTACCCCGAACTCTATGCCCGCACTGGAGCCAAAGCGCCCCGTGGTATCTTGCTTTGGGGTCCGCCGGGTACAGGCAAAACGCTATTAGCCAAAGCAGTGGCTTCTCAGGCACGCGCCAACTTCATTGCCGTAAATGGTCCCGAATTGTTGAGCAAATGGGTGGGTGCCGCCGAGCAGGAAGTCCGAGAGTTATTTCGTAAAGCTCGCCAAGCTTCGCCTTGTGTTGTGTTTATTGATGAGATTGATACCCTGGCTCCAGTGCGTGGGTCATTTCAGGGCGATTCTGGTGTGAGCGATCGGGTCGTGGGGCAACTCCTCACCGAACTGGATGGCTTGCAAGATTGCTTGAATGTGCTGCTGATTGGAGCTACAAACCGCCCAGATGCGATCGATCCAGCTTTGCTCCGGGCAGGACGACTAGACCTCCAACTCAAAGTTGACCTTCCCGACTCAGCCAGCAGACTGGCGATTCTCCAGGTGCATAACAGCGATCGTCCTCTGCTCCAGGTCGATCTGCGGCATTGGGCAACCCAAACCGAAGGCTGGAATGGGGCAGACCTGGCTCTACTCAGCAATCAAGCCGCTTTAGAAGCGATTCGTCGTTATCGCCACCAGGGAATTAGTGACCCAGAGCAAATTCATGTGGAAAATGAAGATTTTGCCGCTGCCCACGAATTAATCGCAACCCAGAAGCAAGCTCAATAATGCAGAGTCGTTGCCCTGCATTATTAGTGTATAAATGTACTATCAAACAAAAATAAGCATCTACTGATCACAAAATGTAGCGTTAAGAAGGTGGGAAAAATCCAAAAGTACGCTATATTTTGCCTAGCTAAATTTCAAATGCTCCTTTAGCTAGTTCGTAATGGGGCGATGCCTGCACTCGAATAAACATTCTTTTGGATGTAGAGTTGTGCGGTTCGCCCCTTTTATGACCAACGTGTTCTGAAGTTAGGCTTTTCTATGGTCTCTCAGGTAGAAGCTCCCAACCTTGATGCTGTTCGCCACTCAGCCTTGCAGGTGAATGGATTAGTACAGATATTCACCTCTGTACAACGCAGTTTTTTCACCAATGTCATTGCCCAGGCACTCCGATTGGCAGGACAAGGAACTCCCGTGTTAGTCATCCAGTTCTTGAAGGGTGGCATTACCCAGGGATATCAGCACCCCGTTCGGCTGGGGCAGCACCTAGACTGGATACGCTGTAATCTGCCTCGCTGCATTGACACGGCGATCGTGGATGAAGCGGAACATCAGTCTCTTACAGACCTGTGGCAGTATACCCAGAGGGTTGTGCAGGAAGGGAAATATGAACTGGTGGTATTGGATGAGTTGAGTCTGGCGATTCATTTCGGCTTAATTTCTGAAACCGAAGTGCTGACTTTTCTGAAAAAACGTCCCCACCATGTAGACGTAATTCTAACTGGACCAGATATGCCGCGATCGCTGCTCGATCTTGCTGACCAAATTACTGAACTTCGTCGGAGCCACCAACCATGATTAAAAACGATACCTGGATTCAAGACATGGCAGCCAAAGGCATGATTGCGCCCTTTGAGCCTCGTTTGATACGACACGTCGGCGGGTTGCCCGTCATCTCCTATGGCTTGAGCAGTTATGGCTACGATCTGCGCTTATCTCCGGCGGAATTTCGCATCTTTAAGCACGTTCCCGGAACAGTCGTTGATCCGAAAAACTTTAATCCAGCTAACTTAGAACCCGCCGAGTTACACACCGATGAGAACGGTAGCTTCTTCATCTTGCCTGCCCATTCCTATGGTTTAGGCGTGGCGTTAGAACGGTTGGAGGTGCCGGAGAACGTCACGGTGGTTTGCATTGGTAAAAGCACCTACGCCCGAACCGGGCTAATTGCCAACCTCACCCCGGCAGAGGCGGGTTGGCGTGGATTTTTAACTTTAGAGTTTTCCAATTCTTCAAGTGCGGATTGTCGGATTTATGCAGGTGAAGGGGTGGTGCAACTGCTGTTTCTCGAAGGTGCGCCTTGTGCCGTGAGCTATGAAACTCGGCGGGGCAAATACCAGGATCAGCCAGAGCGAGTTACCCTGGCAAGGGTATAGCTGTCAGAAAGGGCGATCGCATGGCTGATTTTCCACGAGTGGTTCTGCACAAACGTAAAGTCGATGCGGTGAAGCGATTTCATCCCTGGATTTTTTCGGGTGCGCTTCAGCAGATTGCCCCAGAAGTAGAGGAAGGGGATATCGTTGATGTTTATAGCGTCAGTGGTGAATACTTAGCGACTGGACACTATGCGACCGGAAGCATTGCCGTTAAAGTCCTTTCGTTTCAACCTGTTGCCAGTTTGGAGCAGCTTTTTCTCCAGCGGTTTCAATCCGCTTTTGCCTTGAGAAAACAACTGGGACTGGCGGGGAGCGATCGCACCACCTGTTATCGCTTAGTCAATGCTGAAGGGGATGGCTTACCAGGATTGATTGTGGATTGGTATCAGGGTGCGGCTGTGGTGCAAGCTTACTCTGTTGGCATGGTGCGGCAGTTGGATTTAATTTGCCAGTGCTTGCAAACGCTTTACGGCAAAGACCTCCAAACCATTTATGACAAAAGTGCTGCGGTTTTGGGCAAGCAGCATCGAGACATATCACATTTGCTGGGAGACCAAACCCAGGGGGAAGTGTTGGAACACGGGCATCGATTTGCTGTGAACTGGGAGGAGGGACAGAAAACCGGATTCTTCCTGGATCAACGGGAAAATCGCCAGATGCTATCCCAATACGTGCAGGGCAAGCGTGTATTAAATACCTTTTGCTATTCGGGCGGGTTTTCGGTGTATGCGATACAGGCGGGGGCAAGCCTGGTTCATTCAGTGGATAGTTCGGCAAAAGCGATCGCCTGGACAGAACAAAATGTTGCGCTCAATAATCCAAACCAAATTCCCCATCGAGCGATCGCGGGGGATGTGTTTGAGTTCTTGAAAAACTGTGAGCCTGACTACGATGTGATTGTGCTTGACCCACCCGCCTTTGCCAAAGGGTTGTCGGCACGACACGCCGCAGTCATGGCATACAAACGCCTCAATCGGCTGGCATTCGATAAATTGCGTCCTGGTGGGATTGTCTTTACGTTTTCCTGCTCCCAGGTGGTCACACCCGATTTATTTCAAGGGGCGGTGATGGCAGGGGCGATCGAGTCGGGGCGGCAAATTCGCGTCCTCAACCATCTCGCCCAACCTGGTGATCATCCGGTGAGTATCTATCATCCAGAGGGGTTGTATCTCAAGGGGTTGGTGTTGGCGCAGGAGTGAGACTATTAGGAAGGGGGACGATTGGTATAATCGCTGGTCATCAAGCCAGAACGACTGGAGCGGCGCGTATAGTTTTTCAGCATATAGCCCAAGTCTTCTGGGGCGAGGGAACAGGCGAGAGCATCGGCGGTGTTGATCACGCCATTTTCATGTAAGTCGAAGAGTGCCTGATTCAAAGTCTGACTGTTATCTACCCCTTCTTCCATGAGTTGATAAATCTCCTCGTAGCAGCCCTTGAGCAAGTAATCTCGAATTGTTTCGGTGTTGACCATGATTTCCAGGGCGGCGGTGCGTCCTCCCTGCACCGTGGGAATCAAAACTTGAGAGATGACAGCATTGAGAGCTTCGACAATCTGATACCGCACGGTTTCCTGTTCTTCCGGCGTGTAGAAGTTCAGTAGGCGTTTGAACGCATTGACGGACCCTTTCGTGTGCAGGGTAGCTAAAACCAGGTGCCCCGTAAGCGATGCTCGGATGGCAGTATCCACGGTTTCCCGATCGCGCAACTCTCCAATCAAAATAATATCTGGGTCTTGTCGCAGGGCAGCTCGCAGGGCATCCTTAAACTCCTGGGTGTGCAGTCCCACTTCGCGTTGAGTAAAGAGAGATTCATGGGAGGTATGAACATATTCGATCGGGTCTTCGATCGTCACAATTTTCCGCGCATAGCTGTCGTTCACATGACGCAGCATGGCAGCCAGGGAGGTGGACTTACCAGAGTTCACTGCCCCAGTAACAATCACCAAGCCCTGCCGTTCTTCTGCCAGATAGCCCAGCACAGACGGCAGTGCCAGTTTTTCCAGAGTGGGAACTTCCAGGGAAATTAAGCGCAACACCATCGCCCCACCCATGATGGATTGAGCACAGTTTACCCGACAGCGAACCAATCCTTCGTAAAGCACGGCAGTGTCTAACTCTTGCCGTTCCCGAAACTGTTCCTGTTGAGATGGGGTTAACACTTCTGTCAAAAAATCCTCAAACTGGTGTGCGGTTATTCTGCCATAGGTTTCTTGCACAACAATTCGCCCTTGTATCCGAAATCGGGGCGCTTCGCCAACCTGTAAGTGAATGTCTGAGGCGTTTTGCTTAAAGGCGGCTTCCACCATGCCAAACACCGACCCTCGCCGCTGCATTTCCTCGCTGGGACCGTCTAGCACAATCCCATTCAGGCTCATAGCATCGGTTCCCTGAGAAGTCGGACCACAGTTGATCCGTCCTTTCATGAAGCCATGAATTCGAACATCCGCGTCAAGCTTATGGTTTGCCTGGTAGTGCTGAAGTTGTTGGGGGGAGAGCACTTCCTGAAGATAGTGACGAAAGGCTTCGATCGAGAGAGCGGCGAACTGTTCTTGCGGTAACAACTTACCACTGAGCCGATAGAAAGGAGGTCGCCCAGGTTGCAGGTAGACAGCCGTTGCACCACGATCGCAAGCGTCTTGAACAATTGCCCGAACCGTAGCTGGTAGATTAAGCGGAGGATTTGCAGAAACTTGGGTAGCAGTCATAGCAATAGGAGAAGGGGGAGAAGCCAACGCAGTCTGACGGTTTCCACCAGGAAAATTTGGGTCTAAGTCAACTATTTAACTAAAGGAGGGCATAACTCTGCAAGTCGATTATGCCCTTCCGGGGGGCAAAACTGCATTCTGTAGAGAGGAAAAACACAATCCGTTTAAATTCTAAGGATCTGGATTCAGTCTAAGCATTCTGCTTGCTCTTTTTGTTCAATCGCATCAAAAGGTTGTTAATCAGCATATTACCCGCAATATCATGGTCATTGACAAAAGACAAAATGAACTCTATAAGTATCATATTGATAATACTTTTAGTGACTTGTGACAGCATTGCCGCTTAACGAAGTACTGCTTGGTGACTGCCGTGAAGTGATGGGGAACCTCCCCGGTGATTACATATCGGCTTGCATAACCGATCCTCCCTACAACTATGAGTTTATAGGGCACAAGTGGGACGACTCAGAGATACAAAGGCGAATAGATAGAGTCAGCACCAAGGATAGTAAAACCTTGGTGAAAAATATTCCTTATGGTAGTGGTTTAGCTGGCGGAGTTAGAAACGAAAGGTGGTATCAGCGAAATCGTGAGAACATTTTAGATTATGAAAAGTGGTGCTTTGATTGGGGCACAGAACTTTTTCGTATTTGTAAGCCAGGTGCAACAGTTCTTGTTTTTAATAGCACACGTACAGTTGCACACGTGCAGGTAGCTCTTGAAAGTGCTGGTTTTTATGCGAGAGACATAGTCGTTTATAGAAGATCAAGTGGCATTCCAAAAGGTGTGAACATTAAAAAGCAACTTGAGAAGAGTGGGTATAAAAATCCTGAATCATGGGATGGTTGGCATAGCTGCCTAAGAAATGAGTGGGAAGCTATTTGTGTACTACAAAAGCCTCTTGTTAATAATTACTTGGAAACTTTAATGGAGCATGGAACAGGTCTTTTCTTTACCAAGAACGACTTTGGGGGTTTTCAATCGAACATTCTAGAGAATATCCCGAGACAGAAAAATGAAGACTTCAATATTCATTGTACTGTTAAGCCTTTGGCACTTATGAGAAAGTTGATTGAAATATTTGTGCCTAGAACTGATAATTCGATTCTACTAGATCCCTTTGCAGGTTCAGGAACGACTTTAGTTGCAGCAAAAGAACTGAATATCAACTACGTCGGCATTGAAATAGTGCCTGATTATGTTGAGATTATCAAGTCTCGGCTCGACAAAATTAGCGGTTTACAGGGTAAGCTCCCATTCTCTCTATAAGAAAAGCTTTAAGATCAAACCCAGTTAAATTCCTCAAAAATTCAAACGAATCATCGCCAATATAAACGCCCCAAGTTCCTACTTGACATGCGGTAATAGCAGCAGCTAAATTGTCCTTTCTAAGAATTAGGAAAATCGGCTCATACCCATTTTCCCTAAGCAAAGAACCATAAGATTTAAACTTCTTCAAAGTTCCTGAATCGCCCGAACCAATTCTGTACTTGGTATCAATTGCGTGATTCCCAACTACCAAGTCGCAAGGCTCATCATTTTTAAATCTGAGGGCTGGCTGAAAGTCATTACAATGGGTTCGACACACCTCAATAACTAACAATTGCCAGCACATGCCGAGTTCTCGCCCCCAGTACTGTCTATTCTCTCTCTTTAATTGAGGTGACAAACTGAATACATCCATTAAAGGATCGTGATCATCATTTTCATCAAGATAAACTTTTTCAGCAAAAGAATTTTGATACTTTATTAAAATACTTTCCAAAGATTGCTCAGTCATTATTCTTAACTAAGTCACACAAATTTACTGAAAGAGCATGAGCTATTTTTTCCGCATTAACTAGCGTGATATTCCTTTCACCCCGCTCAACAGAACCGATATAGGTTCGATGCAGCCCACAAAGTTCAGCCAATTCATCCTGTGAAAGTTGCCTAAGTTTACGAAAGTACCTGACCTTGCTTCCAAAGAGTTCTACGATATTCATGCACAAGGGAATATCAAACAATGATGACTATAAGTAGACAAATTATGGGTGTCAACAGACTATTAGTAGCGAAATTGAAGAGTTTGTACTCTTGTGCAACGCATAGCCTGCATAGCAACCCCAATGCCCTAGTCATTGCAAGGATATTAGCAATCGAGGATTTGTGGCAGGTAACGGGGAACGATCACCTGCTTACCCATCTGATTCTGAGACGTTTCTGTGAACCTCAACTAACAGCTCTGTCACACGCCCCAACCGAGTTTCTATGGATTGTTTTTGGCTCAGTAGTGATTGCAGCCTTTGATACCGGACGATCGCTAAACCAACATCGGGGACTTGTGCCTGAGGGCAGTTCTGGTGCCAAACGTGCCCTTCCTCATCCAACCCACATAACCGATAGCTTGATTGAGCCGGATTGGCGGGATTTGACGATTCTAGCCAGCCATCCACGATCGGGCCTTCGTCATACACTGCTTGAATTTGCAGCAACAAGTTCTCCAAGCTCGAAATCCATGTTGCTACTTGAGTTTGCAGATCTTTCAGTAAATTAATCGTTAATACTGAGTTGGTCAGGGCAGCAAGCTGACGGTTGGAGGCTGACATTGCAAACTCAGGTAAGTTGGGTTGTGGATCAATCGCAGGACTATTCAACCATACTGAGGATCCGTTAGTCTTGGACATCCCTGGTTCAGAGCGATCGTGGCTGATGCTGGGAGAAATTTCAGGGCGTTCTGGGCTGGCTTGGGCGATTGTGCTGGGGGGAGCGTTCCAAACATCTGCTTGCTCCAGAGGGTCAAGCCGGGTTAGATACTGATTAGAGGCTTCTTCTAGGGCTGCTTCAATCCGTTGAAGTTCTGGTTTCATGGATCACCTCACTTAATAAAATTCCAAGACTTTACAATTCCAAAATCTATATCTCCAATACATTGACAGAGCATTCCGCCAATTTGTACCAGTAAACACCCCAAATTCCTAGTTGAAATCTGAATACTCCCTAAATTTCAATATTTGTAACTCGAAACAATGGCTGATTTGATTTTGGTGACAGGGGCGGCGCGATCGGGCAAAAGCGAGTGGGCAGAAGCTCTGGCGCATCAGTCAGGGCGGACTGTTGTGTACGTGGCGACGGCGCAAATTGATGAAACCGATGCAGAGTGGCAAGCTCGGATTGCGCGGCACCAACAACGACGTTCACCGGATTGGATAACCTTGCCCATTCCGATCGCCCTAGCGGAAACGATCGCCCTGGCAACAGCAGATCAGTGCTTACTAATTGATTCTTTGGGCACCTGGTTAGCCAATCGTCTAGCAGAAGACGAACCAACCTGGGAGAAAACTGTGAGTAAACTTGTTGCGGCTCTTGCTCAGACATCCTGTCAAATTATCCTGGTGGCGGAGGAAACAGGGTGGGGAGTGGTGCCCGCTTATCCACTGGGGAGAACTTTTCGCGATCGCCTGGGAGCCTTGACCCGCACAATCGGCACGATCGCCAATCCCGTCTACCTTGTTGCCGCTGGCTATGCCCTCAACCTGACTCACCTGGGTCAAGTAGTGGGGGAGCAAGGGGAACAAGGAACTTTCAGAACTTAATATCAACTACAGTTTTCACTCGCCTACTGAGAATTTAGACGATGTAGCATGGAAATCGAAAGGACTGGAATCTAACTTCCGATTCAAGCATTAGACTTAATCGGAAATAGGTTAGCCTAGAAAGTAAATAATTTCGGAACCGGCAATGCTATCGTACGCCAAAATTCAAAGCAAACCTCAAGTGCTCAGAAGCTTGACAGGACTGACTCAAGCAGAATTTGAGCGCTTG
>JANRIN010000309.1:0-4189 GCA_033764965.1 Leptolyngbyaceae cyanobacterium bins.302
ACGTCACCGCCGCAAGCGGACGGTGTATCACTTCACTACGCCTCACACGCTACGCGGCTCGACTTCGCTCAACAGCGCCCCACTAGACTGCTGTACCTCATGCGCCCCAAGGGACGGGGAATCGACCCGTAGCGATTGAAATAGCGAAAGCAGACTGATCTAAGATTGTAAGCGTTGTCAAACTCTGCCAGCATTCGCTCAACCATCAGTTTGCTGGTTCCGTAGGGATTGATAGGAGCTTGAGGATGGTCTTCGGGAATTGGAAGGATGGCAGGAATGCCATAGGTAGCACAGGTTGAGGAGAAAACGATGCGGTAGATGGAAGCTGCCAGCATCGCTTCCAGCAACGTTAAGGTGCCAGCGACGTTATTGCGGTAGTAGGGAGCCGGGTCTACCATTGACTCACCTACATAGGCAAACGCTGCAAAGTGGATCACGGCAATGATAGTACGGGTGGCAAAAATGTGATCGAGTAAAGCGCGATCGCAAATATCTCCGGTAATTAACTCAACCTTGAGAACTGTTTCGACCAGATCTCGATGACCATTCACCAAATTATCCAGCACCAGCACCTTGTAGCCAGCCTGCTTCAACGCCAGCACCGTATGAGAACCCACATATCCGGCTCCCCCTGTTACTAAAATTGTGGGTTGGTTCAGCGACACTATTGACCCTCCTCACCAGACAAAGAACCCGGAATCACTCGAATTTGGCACTCTCCTGGTAGATTGCAGATCCCAAAATGGGAGTGCTGATTGAGGCTGTAATGGCGTTTAACGAAAAACGTGCCTACCTTCTCATAGACATCGCAGATTCTAAGCTGCTGATTCACCTCCGCCTGTGGCAATTCATTTAACTGTGCATAAGTATTTGACTGAATGGTGAGTAAAGCAAAACCAAGCACATACTGACCTGGTGCAATACTGAGATCAATGCTGCGACAAAAGCGTATCAGGTCGCCCTGATTAGCTGAATAAGGAACACTTATTCCATGTTGATGGGAAGCTTTAGAATGAACCACAACGTTAAATTTGTTGGTGATCATCATAGAGACGATCGGTACTTCAATGCTTTCTTTCAACAAAAACTCACAACAGAGATAAACTTGCTCTCCTTGCTGAAACACAGTCGAGAACTGACCGTCCTGATTGCAAACGGCATAGCGAACCAGTTGCGCTTCCTTAGCATCAGGCGAATCCACCGCTACAAAATTCTCATCCGTTGGCCAGAAAACTGCTTTTGGCTCCTCTAGAGTTGTGAGTAATGATTTCATGCGAGCAGCCGTTTTAGAGGCAGTGTTGAGATGTCCCGTTCTGAGTTGATGAAACTGGATAATCGCTTTTCTGGGTTCTCCCTGGAAGATCATTTGTCCCTGATGCAGCAGAATTGCCTCCTTACAGTATTGCTGCACGGCATCCAATTGATGGGTCACCAGAATAATCGTCACCTGCTGCTGAATCAGTTCTTCCAGTCGGGCATAGCATTTTTGTTGAAAGAAAATATCTTCCACCGCCAGCACTTCATCGAGGATCAGCACATCACACTCCAGAAAGGCAAAGAGGGAGAAGGCTAATCTGGCTTTCATGCCGGAGGAGTAAAGTTTCATGGGGCGATCGAAAAACTCCCCCAACTCCGAAAACGCTTCAATCCCCTTCAACCGACTCTGCACATAACCCGGTGGAAAACCCAGTAGCTCTGCACTGTAAATCGCATTGGCTCGTCCACTCAGTTCAAAATTGAAATCCGTGCCTAACTCCAGTAGGGAAAGTACCTTGCCATCCAATCGATAGCTGCCCTCAGTAGGCTTTAACACTCCGGTAATGATTTTCAGTAGGGTGCTTTTCCCGGCTCCATTCTCACCGATAATCCCTAAAAACTCACCCCGTCGCACTTCAAACGAAATGTTTCTCAGTGACCAGAACGGTTGATGGTGGGTGCGTTTGCTAAGGCTAATCCACTCCCGCGCTCGATCCCAGGGATTGCTGTAGATCTTGAAGCATTTCCCCAAATTCTCGACTTGCAGCACAATATCGCTCATACCACGTCTCGCACATCATCTTGGAGATTTTCATTGACCGTTATTCCTAACCATAGGAAGAGCGTAATCCAGGCTGCCATGATCGTCCAGCTTTGAATGCCTGAAAGTCGGTTTTCTAGAATCACGTAACGAATTGATTCAATAAAGGCATAGGGTGGATTCAGATAGAGAAATGGCTGAATTGACTTAGGAATCACCGTGTCTGGATAAAAGATCGGCATCGTCCAACTCCACAAGGGAATCAAGAACTGGAGGATTTGCCGGATATCGGGAAATAGGGTTTGCAGGTTTGCCAGAGCGAGTTCCATACCAAAGCCTAACCCTTGCAGCAGGATTGCCAGCAGCGGCAGCAGCAGGATTCCCAAACCGATATGTCCACCAAACACCGCACTCAGGGGCAGCAGCAGCACTAGATAAACGAACAGCAGCAGGAGAGAGGTGACAGCCACCTTTGCCACAAAAATCTCAGGGGGAATAGCTAGTCGCTTCAGGTAGGTGGCGTTTTGAGTGAAGGCACTGCTACCCTGGGCGATCGCATCTGCAAACGTGCGCCAGGGCAATAGCCCGCTGGTGAGATACAGGGCATAGGAGTGTCCCTGTGTTCCCCGTGAAATTAGTAGGGAAAACACGATCGTGTAAATGATAATTTCGCACAGGGGATGAATCAGATTCCAGAAAATACCCATGCCTGTACCGGCATAGCGAAGATGCAGTTCGTTCCAGGCGTTGTAGAAGATGTAACGGCGATAGCGATAAAGGTTATGGAATAACAAGAATCGTTTCATCTCTCATGATTTCGATACAAAAGTTTGAGCCGTTAGCGTCTTCTTGAACCTTTGCAAACTAGGCTGCTCTTGTATAGTATCGGAGAGATTTAGCAGCAAAGCACTTGGTTGCAATGTCCACCGTAACCCCACTCGTCAGCGTCAGTGAGTTCATTCGTCTTCTACAAGCCAGAGAATGGACGTTCTGTTCGACCGATGAGCCGACTGTGCCTGTTGTTTCGATTATTTCCTCCTTCTTCAACGCCCATCAGTATTTTGAGGAAACTTATCAATCGGTTATCAATCAAACCTTTCAGAACTTTGAGTGGATCATTGTTGACGATTGCTCCACTGATCCAGAGGCGATCGCCCTGTTTCAATCCTTACCAACCAGATCGAGAAAAATCAAAACGTTGAAGCATGATGTGAATCAGGGATTATCAGCAGGCAGAAACACCGCGATCGCCCAGGCAACAGGCAAATACCTATTCTTCATTGACCTGGATGATTTGATTGACCCGACTTGTATCGAAAAGTGCGTGCTGTTTCTAGAGACTCATCCAGACTTTGCGATCGTCAACTCTTATTCCGTTGGCTTCCAGGCAGAAGAATACTGGTGGAATCATGGGTTTGACCAGCCTGCCCAATTTGTTCAGCAAAACTGGGTCACAGGGCGCTTGCTGTATCGCAAATCAGATTTTGACACGCTGGGGGGATTTGATGAAAACCTGAGCGCATACGCCGATTGGGAGCGCTGGCTGAAGGCAATTACCAACGACCAGCAGGGATGGACGGTTCCTGAGTATCTGGACTGCTATCGCCGCACCGATACAGGAATGCTGGCTGCCACACTCCGAAATTCAGTCGAGAACCAGCGAGAAATCAATATCATTCAATCTCGCTACCAGTCATTCTTCGCTCAGACTACTCTGAAACCTATCAGCCTGAAAAAACATCATTTCGACCCACACAGCTTACAATCAAAGTTCACGGTTGAGAATCCGCTCAAGCAGCAGAATAGCAAGCTGCATATTCTTTGCTTCTTTCCCTATTTAGACTTTGGGGGAGCAACGCGATTCAACTTAGACTTAATCACGCTGCTGTCAAAAAAAGGGTATAGCTTTACGATCGCCACCACTATCCCATCCCATCAGGATTGGAACCAATATTTTTACAGCATTACTCCTGACATCTTCCACTTACCGAACTTTTTAGATCCTTATCATTGGTTAAGCTTTACTCGGTATATTAGACTTAATCGGAAATAGGTTAGCCTAGAAAGTAAATAATTTCGGAACCGGCAATGCTATCGTACGCCAAAATTCAAAGCAAACCTCAAGTGCTCAGAAGCTTGACAGGACTGACTCAAGCAGAATTTGAGCGCTTG
>JANRIN010000063.1:0-3362 GCA_033764965.1 Leptolyngbyaceae cyanobacterium bins.302
AGCATCTTTGAAGCTAGATTTGATAGGGTCGCTTAGCATTATCTCTGCAATTCCAATTTTAGAGATTTAGAGCAGCAACGGGAATATCCGCGCTTCCTATCCTCTAGGATCGCTGGGAGTTTATTTCTCCGCAAGTCCCTTTTCTTGATCAAAGTCATAATCCAGCAGCCTTGCAAGAAGATTTGGTTAAAGGTTTTACATTCCACCAAATCCAATGTTCGCAAACGAAAATAAAATCAGGATGAAATTTCTGCTAGTTACTAGGGATACAAGTAACAAAGGATTTTGTGACAAATGCACAGAAAAATAAAATTAAGATGAAATCAAGCGACCCAATAGTAGGACATTCTTGAAAATATTTTTGCTTCAAGAGTGAGATGCGTTTTTCAAAATAACTTTCTAAGTTGGGTGCTAGAGAGGCAGACCTACTGCTTCTAATGGAATTTATAACTTTGGGAGTTAAATAATATGGTCGCAACTCAAAACCATCAATCTCTGCTAGACACTTGTATCCGCAATTGTTTGGACTGCCTACGAGACTGCGAAAACTGTGCGACGGCTTGCTTAAGCAGCGATATGGTGCAAATGATGGCTCAATGCATCAAGCTTTGCCGTGACTGCGCTGATACGTGCGACATTTGCGCTCGTTTTATGGCTCGCCAATCTGACCTTCACGCCCAACTGTGCGGCGTTTGTGCTGAAGCCTGCGATCGCTGTGCTGCCGAATGTGAGAAGCATGACCACGACCACTGCCGTCGTTGTGCTGAGTCTTGTCGTCGCTGTGCTGAGTCTTGCCGCCAGATAGCTACGGCAATGCGGTAGGTTCATACAGTTCTCTTAGTTGCCATACGGATGCAAAACAGTATCCGTATGGCAATTGTGCTTTATAAACTAGCGGGCTGAGAGTAGACACATCTAATGCTTCAAGTACGGATACTACTGTATTCGCTTTTCTAAGTGGGTAATGGTTACTTCGCGTTATTTAAGGATGGTCAAGACGATGCACAATAACCAGCGAGAACAACAGCATCTGGGTATTGTAGACAGCCTTTTAATGCGGATGTTTGGACGACCTAAAGGGATGCTCGGTCGGTTAGGGGGTTTCATTCTGTCATTCACAAAGCGTGATTTTATTCAGTGGGTGATTCGCCAACTTGACGTTCAGCCAAATGACAAAGTGTTGGAAGTTGGATTCGGACCCGGAGTGGGGATTCAGTTTCTGGCAGATGCCGTAACGACCGGAACTCTAGCAGGTGTTGACTACTCAAAGGAAATGGTTGAACAAGCTAAAGCACGAAATGCGAAAGCGATCGCGGCTGGTTCAGTCCAGATCCAACATGGTTCGGCAGAAGCATTGCCATTTGCAGATAACACTTTTGATAAAGCCTTGGCGATCAACTCCATGCAAGTTTGGTCAGATGCACTGACAGGGCTGCGAGAAATGCGGCGGGTAATCAAGGTTGGCGGCAAAATTGCGCTTGGGTTTACTCCCCAGTCTGGGCAATCGAGCACTGGCTTAACCGAAATGCTGTTGACTGCTGGCTTCACTGAAGCAAACTTGTTAGAGACAGATCAGGGTTTCTGTGTGCTGGCAATCAAATGATTGCTCAATAGTGGTTGCTCCTAAAGTTTTTTGCTCACCCCCTCTTGACTCTCCAGTACACTGGACACCTCAACATAGGATCAGTTGCACATCAAGAGGATTTGAATCATGACACTCCTACTTCAAGTTCCCAATATGGCTTGCTCGGCTTGTGGAGATACCATCACCAGAGCAATCAAGGCAGTTGATCCAGCGGCAACAGTTCAGGCTGATCCTAAAACCAAGTTGGTCAACATCGAAACTCAGGCACCGGAAACTGCAATCAAACAAGCCATTACTGATGCCGGATATACCGTGGCATAAGGGGGAAACCAATGGAAAACACAACACTGAAATTAAGGGGCATGAGTTGTGCCTCTTGTGCCAACAACATTGAAGACGCGATTCGCTCAGTACCGGGAGTAGAGGCGTGCAGCGTTAACTTTGGTGCAGAACAAGCCACTGTCACCTATGACCCCAACCAAGCTGACGTTGCAGAAATTCAAGCAGCAGTCGATGCCGCAGGCTACACGGCTCAACCCATGCAAGATGACGTGCTGGCTCCCGAAGATGACGCAGAACGGCGCGAACGCCAAGCTGAAAATCGAAAGCTCACTCGAAAAGTGTGGGTGAGCGGCATTGTGAGTGCCATTTTGGTGATTGGTTCGTTGCCCGCAATGACGAGTTTACCAATTCCTTTTATTCCCATGTGGCTGCATCATCCCTGGCTCCAGCTTGTGCTGACGGCTCCAGTGCTGTTTTGGGCAGGTAGTGGATTCTTCGTCAATGCCTGGAAAGCGTTGAAGCGGCACACGGCAACAATGGATACGCTGGTGGCAGTCGGCACCGGAACCGCTTACCTTTATTCACTCTTTCCTACCTTCGTTCCCCAGTGGTTTACGGCTCAAGGGCTTAGTCCAGATGTCTACTTTGAAGCTGCATCGGTGATCATTGCACTGATTCTGCTAGGACGGCTGCTGGAAAACCGGGCAAAAGGGCAAACATCAGAAGCGATTCGCAAGCTCATGGGCTTGCAGGCAAAAACGGCACGAGTGATTCGGAACGGGCGAGAAATAGACATTCCAATTGCAGAAGTCGCTTTAGGAGATATCATTCTTGTTCGTCCCGGTGAAAAGATTCCGGTGGATGGAGAGATTGTCGAGGGTTCCTCTAAGATCGATGAGGCAATGGTGACGGGTGAAAGCGTACCAGTGAAAAAGTATCCGGGCGATGAAGTGATCGGAGCCACGATTAACAAAACAGGAAGCTTTCAGTTTCGAGCCACACGAGTAGGCAAAGATACGTTTCTTGCTCAAATCGTTAAACTCGTCCAACAAGCACAAGGTTCAAAAGCTCCCATTCAACGCCTTACGGATCAAGTCACTGGATGGTTTGTGCCTGCGGTGATTGCGATCGCCATTCTCACCTTTATCCTCTGGTTCAACATCATGGGAAATGTGACGATGGCACTGATTACCACCGTTGGTGTGTTGATTATTGCCTGTCCCTGTGCGCTCGGTTTGGCAACTCCTACGTCCATCATGGTTGGAACTGGAAAAGGCGCGGAGAATGGCATTTTGATCAAAGGTGCGGAAAGCCTTGAGTTAGCACACAAACTGCAAACGATCGTTTTGGACAAAACAGGCACGATTACCCAAGGCAAACCCACCGTCACCGATTACGTCACGGTGAATGGAACCGCCAACAGCAACGAACTCAAACTACTGCGTCTAGCCGCATCTGTTGAACGCAACTCTGAACACCCTCTAGCCGAGGCAGT
>JANRIN010000321.1:0-11304 GCA_033764965.1 Leptolyngbyaceae cyanobacterium bins.302
ATCCGGCAATTTGTACCCAAGACGAAAGAAACCCTGGTGAAACTGTTGCATCTGGGTAGCCTATTGTCTTCCTCCGAGACGTTGAGGAACTACTTTGCTCACTGCTGTTACTGTGTTAGATAGTTATGCAAACCGCTGTAAATTGATGTTGAATCTCTGCCCGTAACTTCTGAATTTCTAGACTGGCTTGTCGGGAACTAGTGATGTACGAGATTGTTACGGACACACAAACACCACCTAAAGCAATCAAAGCCGCAGCTACCTCATTGGCCATTCCAGAGACTCTCCTTTACTAATCAGTTTGGCAAGAGTTCCTTCATCGTACTTCAAGCATTGAATAGATATAGCAGATCAGGTAGTGCGTCAGGCTAATGTGGGGTTGATAAAGTAGAGAGGAATCTCAACTGGAATCAAAGTGATGGAATGCCCACTGTGCGGTCATATCAAAGCTCATAAGCATGGCAAGATGCCCAATGGTCATCAACGCTATCTCTGTCCCGCTTGCCATCAAACCTTTTGTGAGTCATTCGATAGTCTGTATTATCGTCGCCATGTCAGTCCTGAGCAAATTCGCCAAGTGCTGCAAGCGCACAGCGAGGGCAGCAGCTTACGAGGGATTAGCCGTACCAGTGGGCTTGCCTACAATACCGTGGTGAGTATTGTGCGGAGCGCCAGTCAAAAAGCACAATTGGTGCATAACCAGGAGGTTCAATCCGTCGAGACTGAAGAAGTCTGTGCTGACGAAATGTGGTCATTTGTTGCAAAAAACAGAAGCAATGCAGCAGTGGGGAACCCAATCGGGGGGACTGTTGGATTGGTCTGAGTCTTGCCCGCTTCAGTGGCTTGATTCTCGCCGCTTGCGTGGGCAAGCACACCGATGTGTTCATAGAGGAATTAGTCGTGAACACCGAAGGCAAGACTGATTGCAAACAGTTGAATACCGATGAGTGGGGCGGATACGAGCGAGTGTTGCCACCAGAGATCAAACATTACATCGGCAAAGATAAAACACAGCGATTAGAACGGACGAATGGAATATTACGGCAACAAACCGGACGATGGCATCGGCGACAGAATAAGTTCGGCAAGGTCTGGGAACAAACCAAAGTAACGACACGGCTAGTTGTGAGTTATTTCAATTGGATCTGGCAACATAGCCGCTTTAAAACCACTGCTGCTCAACGTGCAGGATTGACAACGCGATCCTGGAATTGGCACGACATCGCTACTTACCCCACATTAATCTGATGCACTACCGCAGATCACTTAGTAAAACCGTCGCAACTCACAATTGAAGCACGCTAACGCTGCTGTTCAGCGGTTGCAGACTTGCTTTGCCACTCCACGATCGCCCGCTCAATCCGATGCAACAGCGTTGTTAGCTCAGCGACGCACCGATCGCACTTGTGTACCGCCCCACCCCCATTTCCTGAGCGCTTTCGGTCTCACACCTTGTCTCTCGCAACTGCCCCAACCCCAGTCTCCTGAGTGCTGGTGGACACCGCAGAAAATCTGGAGCGGCAGTCTCAACCCCAGTCTCCTGGGTGCTTTTGGGCTGACCAGTAAGCTGGCGGGACAAGTGCAAAATCTGGCTGCGGAGCGGGCTAACAACTTATTATATTGAATTTTCTCTAGATAATGCGCGAGTGAGACAATATCCAGAATTTTTTCTCGATGATGTCCTGAATTAGACATTACACGCATAAATTTTCTCGTGATATTCCAGAAAAGGGGATGTGATCAGAATTTTTTCGTATGATATCTCTCTAGAGGATATTATCGAGAAGTTTTACGTGGTTTTACGGAAAGGGGTGTCTGGATCATCTGTGGTTTTTACTGTAAATAATTACGATCGCGCAATCCTGTAGTTGGCGCAGCGTAGCACCCTTTTCTCTGGGCATCCTGATGTTAACCCTTTATTTCATTGGTGAATTCTTAGTTCAGGGCATTTTGGTAAAACTGCGTCATATCGTCCAGCCAATCTTGGCGGGAGGCTTCCCAGGTATAAAACATATGCCCACCTTGATAGTGTTTAAGAGTCAAATTGGGACGAATTTCAGAATTCAGTTTCATCAAATTTGCCAGGTGGTTGGACGTGAAGTAGGGCGTAACCAGATCAAACAACCCATGCGTGACGTATACCTGCATATAAGGGTTGAGGGTCATGCCGATGCGTAAATCATCCACCGCACCAATGAACCCTTGCTTCAACCCGCCCTTCAGCTCAAACTTCCAGGCTTTGAAGGTTTCGTAATTCAACAAATGGTAGGTGAGCTCTGTTTCTACGCCTAAGGTGCCGCGCAAATGGCTGTTAATGGCTCCAGTAAACAGGCGATCGAGTCCGTCCAGGGTGGGGTCGGTGCCCTCGTATAAGGGGCGATCGGGGAAGGGGTCGATCGCTGTGATCGAAGCATCGTACAAGCCGACAATCCGGTTTTGGTCGCGCAGCAGTTCCCTCGCAAACACTTCAATGCCAATACGTCCCCCGTTTCGCTCGACGATGGATATGGGCAACCCAATTAAGCTGGCAAGTTGTTGATAGGCGCTCTGCCGCTCCTCCACGGGTAACGCATCCCCCATCGCCAGCAACGGAATCAGGGTTCTATGGGCAAAGTGTTCTGCGGCTTCCAGGTGGCTATGCAAATTCTCGCCAACTCGTTGGGCGCGATCGTGCAAGGCAGCCGCCCCCGCCATCGAGGGCAGCACCGTCGCCCAGGTGGTGAGATTGTAGTCGGTTCCTTCCAGCAGGCTAAATTCCAATGCAGGCGAAATCAGAATTGCCCCCGACAAGCCCACGCCAAAATCTTGCTGCAACTTGCGTGCCAGTTTTGCCACTCGAAACCCGCCATAACTCTCACCTGCAATGAAGATGGGAGACAACCAGCGATTGTGCCGCGACAAAAAGGTTTGGATAAACTCTGCCAATGCCTTCAAGTCTCGTTCCACTTCCCAAAACTCAGTTTCCTTGGCTTTTTCAGCCTCTTCTGCCTTCGTTTTGTCCTCCGCCTTGGAATTGTCTTCGTTTTTGTCCTGGGGCACTGCCCGACTAAACCCTGTACCTACCGGATCAATGAACACCAGGTCGGTAAAGCTCAACCAACTTTCCAGATTGTCCACCACGCGCACAGGCGGTTTTGGTAAGGTGCCACTCGCTCCAAATGCGACTCGTTTGGGTCCCAATGCGCCCATGTGCAAATAGGCAGACGCAGCACCAGGTCCCCCATTGAACACGAATGTCAATGCACGCCGTGAAGAAGATTTGTTTTCTCCCACGTAGGCGACGTGAAATAACTCCGCAATCACTTTTTCTCGCTCATACAAGGGTTGCCATTCCGCGATCGCGGTATAACGAATTTTTCCCGATAGTAGCGATAGGGTATGCTCAGTTCTACTGGATTTGCGAGATGTGGACGGACTGAAATCAGACATCATGCAGCGGAAATCCTTTTTGACGATGCTTGTTCATGATAGTTAAGGATGGAGTGACATGATCTTCCACATCACAACATCAAAAGATTGGCAACAGGCTCAACAAGCCGGAGAATATCGTGCTGCCAGCCTGGAAACAGAAGGCTTTATTCACTGCTCCAACGCCGATCAAGTCGCTTGGGTTGCCAACAATTTTTATCGAGCTGTTCCTGATCTAGTATTGCTGCAAATCGATCCCAGCAAACTAACGGCGGAATTGCGTTATGACGAAATTGAAACAGGCGATCGCTTCCCCCACATCTATGGCGCACTCAACCTGGATGCCGTTGTGCATGTGCTTGAATTTGCTCCCCAAGCAGATGGAACATTTAGCGAGTTTAAAGGTTAAACCGGGTGATTTCCTTCTATCGTCAACTTGCGGCTGCGTTGCATCAGGGTTCTGTTGTTGTGGCAACCATTGTGCGGACTCAAGGCTCAGTGCCGCGGGAAGTGGGAGCCAAAATGTTTGTTGACAGAACTGGCAAAATTGTTGGCACGATCGGCGGCGGCGCAGGCGAGGCAAAAGTCATTCAGCAGGCAAAACGTGTTCTAGCAACGGGTGAAAAGCAACTCGTGGCGATCGATCTTTCTGGCGCAACCCACCGCGAAACTCAAGGCATCTGTGGCGGCATGATGCAAGTCTGGCTAGAACGATGGCAAGGCAACACAGCCATTGCTTTAGTCCAACACCTCCTGTCCCAGCTAGAAACAGGACAGGAGATCACGCTAGTTACACCCATGCAGCAAGCGAGATCGCCCCATCTACAAACCCAGGCAGAAAGCCCTCCCCCAACCCCCAACCCCCACTCCCCAACCCCCAACCCCCAACCCCCAATCCCCGATCCCTTCACCGAAACTCTCTCACCCCCTCCCACACTGTTGGTCGTAGGCGCTGGACACTGTGGAATTCAGTTAGCAAAAGTGGCAGATTTAATCGGGTTTCAGGTCATTGTGCAGGACGATCGCCCGGAATGGGCAACGATTGATCACTATCCCCAAGCCCGAATTTTGATGGGGACGATCGCAGATGCAGTCGATCGACTTGCTCTGCACACTCACCTTTATGCCGCCCTCGTCACCCGTGGCTATGCCTATGACTTAGAGGCATTAACACTGTTATTGCAACGAGAAATTCCCTGTGTCTACATTGGCATGATTGGTAGCCGCAAGCGAGTCTGCCAGGTGTTTCAAGCCGCTGAACAAAAAGGAATTACTCCTGAAACATTGCAACGAGTCCACGCGCCGATCGGTCTTGATATTGGCGCACTCACTCCAGAAGAGATTGCTGTCAGCATTGGGGCAGAACTGATTCTCGTTAGACGCGGCGGCACGGGTCGCCCTATATCGCAAGCTGTTTCTTCGAGGTAGAACTTCTACGACAAAACCTTGGGTTATCCGTACCTTCGACCCAGGATGAGTACGCCAGTCAGGATAAAAGTAGAACTTCTACGATAAAACTTTGGGTTATCCGCACCCGCCAACTGGCGCTAAGCCTGCGAAGATAAAAATGTGTTCGGAAGGAGTTTAACAAGTGATTCTAGAAAGAGTTTAGAACTTCTACCACACCGATTTTTCTGGCATTGCCAAGTGAGGTTTTCAATGACATTAATTCGATTGCTACTGGGTATTTTCGTTCCGCCCGTGGGTGTTTTTCTAACCTATGGCTTGAGTACAACTTTGATTATTAACATCCTGCTGACTCTGTTAGGGTGGGTGCCGGGAAGCATTCACGCAGTATGGGCGATCGCCAAGCAGACAGAGAAGAATCGTCAGCAATCTGATGCTGCCTAGATAGAAAGTTTGGACTTGAATGAAATAAGGAGACGCAAAATGTTTGGATTCTTTTTAACCACCTTGATCAGCGCGTTAGGTTTATTAGTGGTGGATCTCGTCGTTCCTGGGGTCAACATTGCCACCTTTCCAGCTGCACTCCTAGCGGCGATCGCGATCGGCGTTGTGAATGGTTCCATTAGACCTGTGTTGTCGATTCTGACTCTGCCCATTAACTTTCTAACCCTGGGAGCATTTTCCTTCGTGCTGAATGGCGTGTGCTTTTGGTTAGCTTCGTTGTTGGTTCCTGGGTTTGCGGTTCACGGCTTGCTTGCCATGATTCTGGGTCCCGTCGTCTTGTCCCTGGCAAGCACCTTCTTGAATCGTTACTTTGCTGAGAAAGGCACGACCCATACAGTCACTGGAACCCGCACTCCTGTCAACCTGGAAGCTGGCAAGTGACTCGCCCATCTCTGGGCTTCACTCCCATCTGCCACCAGTTGCATGAACCACGCCTCGTTCCCAACACGTCTGTCTGGTTTACCCATCTCGAAAATTGCTGTAATTTCCTTCGGTGTCAGAACGGGTCTTCTGGCACCATTTCCTTTCTTTAGGAGGATGGGTCGATCGGGACAGTCCCGGTAAAACTTTTAAAAAGTAGTTTATGATACGCAAATGCAATATCCCACTCAACAGCCACAAGCTTCTGCTATCAAAACTCCTGCAATCGCGACTGTCTTACCGCTGTGCATCGCTGTTTTGTCGATCGCATCTGCGGCGATTCTGATTAAGTTGAGCGAGCAGGAAATTAACCCCTACGCCACAGCCTTTAATCGCTTCTGGATTACAACCGCGATTTTGGCAGTGTGGAATGGTGTCGGCGGGTTGTGGCAGCGTTGGCAAGAAACCGACGAGTATTTAATGGCAACGGATGCCAGCTTTACCCTCCCCACGGATGGAATGGTAATCGTTCAGCTTTGCCTGGTGGGGTTGTTTTTGGCAGCGGATTTAATGCTTTGGGCATGGTCGCTAACCCAAACCAGTGTGGCAAATGCAACCTTGCTGGCAAACCTTACGCCGGTGTTTTCGTGCCTGGGAGGATGGCTCCTTCTCAACAAACGATTCGATCGTCGCTTTGTGTTGGGCATGGGGGTGGCGATCGTTGCCATTTTCCTGATTGGTTTGGATGATTGTCAGATTGCCTTGGGTAAGTTTGCCGGAGATGCGGCAGCACTGGTTGCAGCGTTGTCATTTAGTGTTTATTTGGCAGTGTTGGAACGGCTCCAAACTCGCTTGAGTACTGCCACAGTGTTGTTCTGGAGTTCGGCAAGCGCGACGATCGTAACCTTGCCCGTGGTTTTGTTAACCGGGGGCAACTTGTTCCCAACATCGATGCAAGGTTGGTTGGCAGTCCTTGCTCTGGCGGTGGTTTGCCAAATCTTGGGGCAGGGAATGCTGGTTCACAGTTTGAATGAATTATCTGCCGAATTTGTTGCCCTATTCCTGTTGCTGGAGCCAATCCTGGCAGGCATTGGAGCCTGGATTTTATTTTCAGAGCAACTCAGCGGGTTAAATCTGGTTGCCTTTGCGATCGCCCTGATGGGAATTTATCTCTCCATTTCCAGTCCTTCAGCCATGCGGCAAACGGCAAACGAGCCAATTTACTTAGGCGAACTCACCGTAGAATTAGCTCCGGCAACCAGCACGGCTGAGGTCCAGGAACCAAAAGCAAAAGATATTGAGGCGAGGATTGCTTCCGTCCGATGAGGCGTTGATGGTTAGTTTGGCTTCAATCCTTATCTTATTTATCTCTATCTCTGGGCAGATCCTTGAATCGGAGAATTATTGCGGTTTTGCTCTACAAAATCTTTGGCGATCGCGCCATTGGTGGAAAAACTAGCCCGCACGCCGCCCTGCTCATCTCGAATAATGCGTTTGTTAACCCCAATCATTTCGGCTTGAGTGTTGAGCAGGGGACCGCCAGAATTTCCTGGCTTCAGTACCAGATCAGACTGGAGATCGCCGTTGCGTAGCACTCGCCGCAGAATGCCTTCGGTAATCACTCCGGGTTGACCATAGGGACTGCCGATTGCACAAACTGCTTGCCCGATCTCCGGATTGCGTTCTGTGGAAAAGCGAACGATTGGAAAAGAATTTTGGGCATTCATGCGAATCAAAGCCAGATCATTTCGTTGGTCAGTGGCAATGATTTGCCCAACATAGCGAGAACCATTGGAGGTTTTAACGTACAACGTGCGATCGCCCAACCGCTTAATCACGTGGTTGTTGGTAATCACTAAACCGTCCGGACTGACGATGCTGCCCGATCCTGCCCCCTTACCGGGAATAACCGTCACCACAGCATTATGCACCGATTGACAGGCGGCTGAAGGACTTCCCTGATTCGCTCGTGCCTGGTAAGACGGTGTAGGTAGAGGGGAGGGGGCAGGAGGGGTTTGCCACGCTTGCGATCCTGCTGGAGATTCGGCTTCCTCAACGGGGACAGATTCAGAAAACGATCG
The DNA here is from genome assembly GCA_033764965.1 of Leptolyngbyaceae cyanobacterium bins.302. Classification (GTDB taxonomy): domain Bacteria; phylum Cyanobacteriota; class Cyanobacteriia; order Leptolyngbyales; family Leptolyngbyaceae; genus JSC-12. The sequence goes on from JANRIN010000321.1 coordinate 7,761, forward strand.
ATCTGTGGGGCGATCGGTGGACGGAGACGGGGGTTGAAATAACTGAGATGGCCCGCGCCGATCGATTCCAGCGTCTGGTTCAGCCGGCAGGGGAGAGATAAACGTGACAGTACGGGCGACAATCAGCAGGGTAATTGCCAGAACCAGGCGTTGCCCCATGAGTTGCTAAAAATCAACGTCAAATTAGTGCTATTGTACTTTCTTCCGCAAGAAATAACTCCGTAGGGCGATGTATTTTTGATGCCGATAATCAGGTTCTCGAACTTGGCAAGAATTTAGACCTCTTCATGCTTCTGGAAGAACCACCGCTTCGATTTCTTGGGAATCGGGAGATTATGGGTTGTGTGAAAGTCTTCCAAAACCTTACGGGTCAATCGCCCGGAAACTTGCCGCACCACCTGTTGCAGCACGCGATCGCCTGTGCTTTGGATCAACGATTTTGGTAGGGCGTGAATAAATCGGGGAAACTGGATGAAAACTGTCAAATCTAGTTGCCACTGGACTCGTGTGATTTTGGTGGGGCAAGAGCCTGGATGGGGTGGGTGAGACTGAAGCGTTTCTCCAGCAATCTCAATCAGTTCCATTGCAGCACGAAAATCCACGTCATAGCCCACTGGAGCGTAGCCTGGCACGGGAACAGTCTCAATCCGGTAGACTCCATTCTCCTGAGGCAGCAAATCCAGCCCGATCTTGGGTTCAACCTCGAAGCCGAAAGAGCCATACTGCCCAATTAAGAGAGCATAACTATTTTTGTCGATCGCTTCTGCCTGCATGGGATGGGCACACCGACGAAACCATTCATGATGCACATCAAAATAACGGGAAACGGTTTCCCGATCGGCATACATTTCCATGCTGTCGATAAACTGGCTATAGAATTTGGTCGGCTCACTCACAAGCTGTGTTGCATCCTCAGGATGGGTGTAGTTTGAGCTTGGGATTGTGGACGCTTGGTGAATAATCCCGTTCATGTCAGCCGATTGAGAATCAATGGAATGGTATGACTGCATGGATTTTACTTCTTCCAAATTCAATATGAGAGACCTAACTCAAGCGTTCCCAAAAGGTTTTGGTTTCTACCGTCAAGCTAAACGCTAATGTAACCTCATTGTTCTTGTCACAAATTACGCAACCGCGGCGATCTCTGAACAAACATCCCTCTGATTGAACAGTCGGAATCGGGTTACCCCTGTAATAATTAGTAACACAACCCTATCAAATGTCCAAAATTGGGTCAGATTTACTCTCATCTTTTGTGTAGAAACGTTACGAGGATGCAAGCATGAAAGCGTTTGTGGCAGGGGCAACTGGAGAAACCGGAAGACGGATTGTGCGAGAACTGGTCGATCGCCAGATTCCGGTTCGGGCGTTGGTCAGAAACCTGGATACTGCCAAAACCACTTTGCCGGAAGGGGTGGAGTTCGTTATGGGAGATGTGTTGGATAAAGCCAGCCTGGAAGCAGCGATCGGCGATTGTACAGTTGTTCTGTGCGCTACGGGAGCAAAACCTGGCTTTGATCCCACCGCTCCTTACCGGGTGGATTACGAAGGCACGAAAAACCTGGTTGATGTTGCTAAAGCCAAAGGCGTTGAACAGTTTGTACTGGTCACATCCCTGTGCGTGTCGCAATTCTTCCATCCGCTGAACCTGTTTTTCCTGATCCTGGTTTGGAAGAAGCAAGCCGAAGAGTACCTGCAAAAGAGTGGCTTAAGTTACACGATCGTCCGCCCCGGTGGGCTGAAGAATGCCGATTATCCCCACCCCCCGGTGCGAACCGTCATGTCCAAGCCCGATACTCTGTTTGAAGGCAGCATTCCACGGCTTTTGGTGGCGAAAACCTGTGTAGCAGCCCTGTTTACCCCTGCTGCTCAGAATAAAGTCGTGGAAATTGTGGCAAGAGAAAACGCGCCAGAAATTCCAGCTTCAGAACTGTTTACAACCGTGGCATAAATAGATTCACAGCAAAAATCGATCCAGAGCTGCTTTGAGTTCTTCGATTTCGGCTTGCATATTGCCTTCGTTTGCGGCGCGGGCAATACATTGGGTCAGGTGCTCATCCAAAATGATGCGGGCAACGCGATCGAGCGCCCCTCGCACCGCAGCCACCTGGACTAATACATCTGGACAGGGGCGGCTTTCCTGCACCATTGTCTTAATTCCGCGAATATGTCCTTCAATGCGGGAAAGTCGATTGACAATTTGCCGTAGAGACTCGTCACTGTGCACATGGGAATGAGCCTGAGAGCCATGTTCGTGTTTATGTTCCAGGTTGTCTACCAGCAAATCGGGTTCTGGCTTGCCAGGAAGTTCGGAAGTTGCCATCTTTCCTCTCGTTCTTTCCAAGATTCTAGCCCAGCCCAAACATTGAGAAGATTTCCATGTTACTCGACCGCATAATGGACGGTAAACCCTACCAAATCGCAGCGGAATTCCGTAGTGTTGCGCCTTACTTGCCTGTCAGAATAGGGAAAAGATTTGATAGTGTAAAAACCCTTCCACCACCCTTGCTCCTTTGCATGTTTGCTGTGTTCGTAGGTGATGCTATGCGATTTGTGAACTTTTCTCACGTGTTGAAGCGGTTCGTTTTTTCTGCGATCGCGCTACTGATGTCGATCTTCTTTGCGTTTGATGGATTACCCGATCCCCCCGCTTGGGCAGATCCAACCTCATCTCCTGCGACCTTAACGGCTGTCAGCACTGCACCACAGCTTAGTGTCAATAATCCTAAAAGTTTTGTCGCAACGGCTGTTACTAAAGTGGGACCTGCGGTTGTGCGGATTGACACAGAGCGCACCGTCACCCGGCGCAGCAACACCGATCCGTTCTTGGAAGATCCTTTTTTCCGTCAATTTTTTGGTGATGATACCTTTTCTCGTTTGCCCCAGCAAGAACGGTTACGGGGGCAGGGATCTGGATTTATTGTCGATCGCAATGGCATCATCCTGACCAATGCTCACGTTGTGGATAAGGCAGATCGAGTCACCGTGACGCTCAAGGATGGGCGCGTATTCGATGGAAAAGTGAAGGGCGTGGATGAAGTCACGGATCTGGCAGTGGTTAAAGTCAGCGGGAAAGATTTACCAATTGCCGCAATGGGTGACTCGGATGTCGTGCAGGTGGGAGACTGGGCGATCGCAGTGGGTAATCCCCTGGGCTTAGATAACACAGTCACGTTGGGCATTGTCAGTACGCTCAAGCGATCCAGCGCTCAGGTTGGCATTCCCGACAAACGCCTCGACTTCATTCAAACCGATGCCGCGATTAATCCTGGAAACTCTGGCGGTCCGCTGCTGAATGCTCAGGGTGAAGTGATCGGCATTAACACCGCCATTCGCGCTGATGCCATGGGGATTGGCTTTGCGATTCCCATTAACAAAGCCAAAGAGATTGAAACTCGGTTGGCAAAAGGTGAAACGATCGCCCATCCCTACATCGGTGTGCAAATGACCAGCCTGACTCCAGAATTAGCCCGCCAGAACAACACCGATCCAAACTCTCCTTTTGAAGTCCCAGAAGTCAACGGGGTAGTAGTGATTCGTGTCC
>JANRIN010000331.1:0-5438 GCA_033764965.1 Leptolyngbyaceae cyanobacterium bins.302
ATGGCAACCATGATGGCTGGTATGGTGGTTGATACTGCCACTCATCCTGAAATTCGTAGTCTGGCTCAAGATATTGTGAAAGGACAGACTGCCGAAATTGCCCAGATGCAACAATTGCTCTTGCAAGCCAGAAGTCAGTGACTCATACAAAGCCCCGTTTATTTCTAGGTTAAGAGTATAGAAGCTCCTCCTTCGCTTCTCCTGGTACTAACTTTGAAATCAGGAGAGATGAGGGAGGATTACTGTATGAAAACATTCATTTTGAGAAAGTTTATCTAACCCCTTGACTCTCTAGTCTCCTGGAGAGTTCAGAATGGTTTTTAGAACAAGTTAAGTTCTTTTTTGAGTCCGAGTAAAACGAGTAAGGTTAATCCAATGACACTACAATTCAAAGTTCCCAACATGGCGTGTTCGGCTTGTAGCGACACGATTACCAAAGCAGTCGCGGCGATTGACCCGACCGCAAAAGTCGAAGCAGATCCCAAAACAAAGCTGGTCACGATCGATACTCAAGAGCCAGAGACGACGGTGAAGCAGGCGATCGCTGCCGCAGGTTACACCGTGGAATAGTAATCCTATGGCAAATCATCAAACCATCATTGGCTCTTGGCGCTGGCTGAATTCTCCTGAGTGGAATGTGGCAATATTCTCATTTCTCTTGTCTTTCTTTTGGGAAATTCAGCAAATGCCGTTTTATCAAATTTCAAATGAGTTCTCTTGCTTCGATCGCACTAGAAATTGTACCCTTGCGACCGTTGGAGATGTTGGGATTTCGCTGACTGCTTTTTGGGTGGTTGCAGTTCTAGCAAAGTCGCGTCAGTGGGTGCGGCGACCAAGCCGCAGACAAGTCATCATTTATACGTTTGTAGGAGTGGTGATCACAGTTATTTTTGAAGCTTTGGCAACTGGACCCCTTAATCGATGGGCATACGCTGATATCATGCCCATAATCCCGTTCTTGGGCACTGGATTAGTCCCATTAGCAATGTGGTTGCTGATGCCGCCCTTAACGATTTGGTTCGTCCAACGTCAGTTTTCTCACGTCCATCCTAAAAGCTCAGAGCAACTGTGATTGATTCAGGATTGATTAGAAAACTCCTCTTCAAACTTTTGATGTTTCAGCAGCGATCGCTGCATCGGAATACACCTTCAATAAACCTTCATTCCTATGAATACTGCACATTTTATGGAAAACACAACGTTAAAACTACGAGGCATGAGTTGTGCCTCTTGTGCGAATAATATTGAGACTGCAATTCGTTCGGTTCCAGGAGTCACCCAAGCAAACGTTAACTTCGGGGCTGAACAAGCCAGTGTCACCTATGATTCCACTCAAACTGATGTTGCCGCGATTCAAGCAGCCGTGGATGAGGCAGGTTATGCGGCTCAACCATTGCAAGAGGATAGGCTGGTGGCTGAAGATGATGTGGAACGGCGATCGCGCCAAACTGAGGAGCGAAAATTAACCCGTAAGGTCTGGGTCAGCGGCATCATTAGCACCATTTTAGTAATTGGCTCCTTGCCGATGATGACAGGCTTGTCGATTCCGTTCATCCCCATGTGGTTGCACAATCCCTGGTTGCAACTGGTGCTAACGACTCCGGTGCTATTTTGGGCAGGTAGCTCGTTTTTCATCAACGCCTGGAAAGCCTTCAAACGTCATACCGCCACGATGGATACATTGGTGGCAGTGGGAACGGGCGCTGCTTATCTTTACTCGCTATTTCCAACTTTCTTTCCCCAATGGTTCATTGCTCAAGGTCTCAGCCCAGACGTGTACTTTGAAGTGGCTGCCATCGTGATTGCATTAATTCTGCTAGGGCGATTGTTTGAGAACCGGGCAAAGGGACAAACCTCAGAAGCAATGCGTAAACTGATGGGGTTGCAGGCAAAAACAGCACGAGTGATCCGCAACGGTCGCGATGTTGATATTCCCATTGCTGAAGTTGTTTTAGACGATATGGTTTTAGTTCGTCCGGGAGAGAAAATTCCCGTTGATGGCGAGATTGTGGACGGCATTTCAACCATTGATGAAGCGATGGTGACCGGGGAAAGTGTGCCCGTGAAAAAACAGCCTGGGGATGAAGTGATCGGAGCCACGATCAACAAAACGGGCAGTTTTAGGTTTCGGGTGACGCGAGTAGGAAAGGATACCTTTTTGGCGCAGATTGTCAAACTGGTGCAGCAGGCTCAAGGCTCGAAAGCTCCGATTCAACGATTGGCAGACCAGGTGACCGGATGGTTTGTGCCAGTGGTGATTGCGATCGCTATTCTCACCTTCATCATCTGGTTCAACATCATGGGCAACGTGACGATCGCCCTGATTACCACGGTGGGCGTGTTGATTATTGCTTGTCCTTGTGCCTTGGGTTTGGCAACACCGACATCAATTATGGTTGGCACGGGCAAAGGCGCAGAAAACGGCATCTTAATCAAAGGAGCCGAAAGTCTGGAAATGGCACACAAGCTGCAAACCATTGTGCTTGATAAAACAGGCACAATTACCCAAGGAAAACCGACTGTAACGGATTACATTACCGTTAAGGGCACCGCCGATCAGAACGAACAAAAACTATTGCGGCTCACGGCATCTGTTGAACGCAACTCAGAGCATCCGTTGGCAGAAGCAGTCGTGCAATATGCGCGATCGCAAGGAGTAGAGATCACCGATGCCCAGCAGTTTGAAGCGATCGCTGGAAGTGGTGTGCAGGGAAAAGTATCTGATCATCAGCAAATGCATTGGGTACAAATTGGCACCCATCGCTGGATGGCAGAACTGGGAGTTGATACTAGCCCCTTGCAAGATCAATGGAATCGCTTGGAAGACCTCGGTAGAACGGCAGTCTGGATTGCAGTAGATGGTACAGCAGCCGGGATTATGGGAATTGCGGATGCGGTTAAGCCTGCCTCTATCGATGCAATTCGTGCCCTAAAGCGCATGAGTTTAGAAGTGGTGATGCTGACGGGAGACAATCGCCGCACTGCTGAAGTGATTGCGCGTGAAGTGGGAATTCAGCGAGTTTTGGCAGAAGTCCGCCCCGATCAGAAAGCCGCAACGATCGCATCGCTTCAGGCGGAAGGCAAGAGTGTGGCGATGGTGGGAGACGGGATCAATGATGCACCGGCGCTGGCTCAAGCCGATGTGGGCATTGCGATTGGGACTGGAACGGATGTGGCGATCGCTGCCAGCGACATTACGCTGATTTCAGGTGACTTAAATGGCATTGTCACCGCCATTCAACTGTCTCGCGCCACCATGCGGAACATTCGACAGAATCTCTTCTTTGCCTTCATTTACAACGTGGCAGGGATTCCCATTGCAGCAGGCATTCTCTATCCCATTTTCGGTTGGTTACTTAGCCCAGTTATTGCCGGAGCCGCGATGGCATTGAGTTCAGTTTCCGTTGTCACTAATGCCCTCCGACTAAGAAACTTCAAGCCCAAGGTCCACGCTTAAGGAGAATTTTCACGATGAAGAAAACCATTTTTTGGGGAACGTTAGCAGGGTTCGGCTTTCTATTAGGGGCAATTTCAGGCGCAATTGCTGCCGAGGTGCCAGAACACTCAATGGAATCGATGCCGCGATCGTCTGAAAACGTAGGCCAGTTTCAACGGATTGAACAACCCCTGGGAAACAAAGTTGCGGTGACGCTGGGTGGATTGGGACTAATTGGCTTAGAACTCTGGTGGTTCTTGTTCAATAAACCTAAATCACGTCAAGCAAGCACAGAGGGCGGTATTCAGGAAGTCACCGTCATAGTGGATGGGGGTTATGAACCGAGTCATGTTGTGGTGCAAGCGGGACAACCTGTGCGGTTAAACTTCGATCGCAAAGACTCTAGCAGTTGTCTTGAGGAAGTGCGTTTTCCTGATTTTCGCATCGCTCAAGCACTCACCTTGAATCAAGTCACACCGATTGAATTCACACCTGATAAACCAGGTCGGTACGAGTTTACCTGCGGCATGAATATGTTCCGAGGAGTCGTTGAAGCTCAAGCAGGGGATACACCGACAGCTAAACCTTCAGTGCCGACTTCTCAGCCCGTACATCCTGTAGACCATTCTGCGGCCCTCTAGTGTGCAAGCAACAGTAACGCCAGATGGCATTCAAGAAGCTGTAATCGCCGTTGAAAAGGGGTATCAACCCAAGCATGTAATTGTTGAAGCTGGAAAACCTGTTCGGCTACAGTTCGATCGCAAGAATCTTAGTGAGTGCTATGACCAACTGATGATTCCAGCGTTCGGTGTAGAGACAGATCTCACTCCTGAGCAAATCACAACAGTAGAGTTTACACCTGAGCAGCCTGGTGAATATGAATTCATGTGTGGCATGAAAATGAATCGAGGGATAGTAGAGGTGAGAGCTGCAAATGCTACTACCAATGGGAAAAACGCCGCTCAACTCTCACTGTGAATCAGATAACATTGCTAGAGCCTACTGCAAGTGAAGACTACCCACTTGCAGTTTTCACTTGTAGTTTGCGCCTGGGTTCCCTAAAGCTAAGCTCAACACATTTCAATTACCCAGGCAATAGCATAATTATCTTCTCAAAAACGACAAGCTCGAATAAATCGATCTAACGAGACTTCAATATCAATTATTTGCTCTATCCATTGATCCATATACTCTTGCCCAATTGGTATTGTCTTCGGAGCAACAGGAGTAACAAAACCATCACCTAAAACGATAGGTGGAAGCATAATCGAGTTTTTCTGCAAGTTCTCCATCGATAAGACGTTTTGTCCCCATATTCCCCTTTCTGTAAAATTGTTTCTTCCTATAGAAAGCAATGATTTTAGCCTGTCTGAATAAAGTCCTTCTACGATTTCATTTTCCAACTCTTCCATTTGGTTGGCAGCTAGATAGACAATTTCTTGCAAATTAGGAAGCCCAGCATTTTCAAGAGCTTCTTGAAGCCACTGTTCAACGGATAATCCAGTGCTATATTTAGGTGCTTGTCCTGCAATAGTAAAAAAGGCGAAACCTGGATCTGCAAGTTCTTTGAGTGCCTGTACTCTATCCCCCCAAACATGAAATTCTTCCGGTATTTTCAAACTATTGAATAAACTTTTGGGCAGGTTTAAGCAGAACGTTGCTAATGCAGAGGAAAGTTCATAAGCTTTAAAGCTTTCACCGATGTTACTTGAGTTAGCTAAACAATGCGTTGCAACTGAGTAAATTACCAGTTTCTCGTTGTATATATTCTGTTGAATTTCTTGCTCCAAACGAAACTGCTCTACTAGCCTAGAATCATTGTCCAGCAATGCGAGACCTTGACTTTTAACTTTAAACTCTGCATAAGTTGCATTCGCTTCTGTTAAAGCGAACATGCTAAATGGAACACGACAAATACGTTGGCTACTGGAGTTTGAAAATACGGTGAAAACAAAAGGTCTATCTGGTCTCGGTCTACCATCAATGCCAAATTCAAGACCAG
>JANRIN010000332.1:0-4424 GCA_033764965.1 Leptolyngbyaceae cyanobacterium bins.302
TAAAAGACTTGGTGATCAAAACGCACAAAACAAAACTCAATTACAAACCCAGCAAGTATTTATACTCATGGGTTGATTTACACCCGGATTTGAAACTTCGCAGCATCTACTCAGAACAAGTCTTTGAACCAGAAGATTTAATTCGAGCAGATTTTCAAATTGATCAACTTCGAGCCGTGCGATCGCAAGAATTGCAACTGAAAGAATCTCTCAGCAGCATTCAATTCATGCAGGAGTTGAATGTGCTGGAAGCCAGCTTGCCCTATAACTGTGAGCACGTTGTGCCCCAATCCTGGTTTGCCAAAAAAGAACCCATGCGGGGCGATTTGCATCATCTCTTTGCGTGCGAAACTCGCTGCAACAGCTTCCGAGGCAACACCCCCTACTTCGACTTTGAAGACTTTGGCACGGTGATTCGGGATCAGTGCGGCAAATTAGTTGGCGAAAAATTTGAACCCGGTGCTGGTAAAGGTGCCGTCGCCCGCGCCACCCTCTACTTTCTGTTGCGCTATCCCGGTGAGATTAATAAAACGGAGCGGGAACACCAGAGCGATCGCCTCCCCATTCTGCTGGATTGGCATCGCACCAACCCCGTCACGGAATACGAAAAACACCGCAATGCTGCCATCGGCGATCGGCAGGGCAATCGCAACCCGTTGATTGACTTTCCCGAATGGGCAGACAAAATCGACTTCCGCTTAGGACTGGGGTGATCAGTCAAAAGGTCGTTGGAGTTAAGGGTGGGCAGTGTTCACCCTACTAAGAACTGCTTCTACCTTGGGTTCACCTACTTGGTCAACCATCGGGATGAGGACAAAGATTGATGTTGATGAGAGACTATTTATAGGGAAACCTAAGAGAAAGCTGCATAAAATGTTCTATCCAGCTTGATGTATCCCTAAGTCCGTTCCTGACTTGATCCGAAATTGGCGCAGGAACGGGTGTAGTCAATCCTTGCCCCATCATTCATCCGGAGGCACCTATGAAAGCCACTCTGATTCCCGCATTTGCTTTACTCGCTGCGATCGCCGTTCCGTTTTCTGCCAGGGCTGAAAATCCGGCTCATGTGCAGCAGTTGATCGACACGAACGCTTGTGCGCGCTGCGATCTATCGGGAGCTGACCTGGAAAGTACTCATTTGATTGGGGCTGATTTAAGAAGTGCAAACTTGCGCGGGGCAAACCTGAAAAATGCCAACCTGGAAGGAGCCGACCTCACAGGCGCAGATCTCAAGAACGCTGACATGACTGGAGCTTTTGCCACGAACGCAGTGTTTAACAATGCCAATCTAAATGGGGTAAACCTGGCAAACGCTCGCATGATCAACGCCTTGACCTTTGGGGCTGATCTGAACAACATCAACTTTGCTGGAGCTAATATCTATGGCAGCGGCATTGGGGTTGGCGGCGAAAAGCCTTAGTGGAAAAACTTTAACAACGGCGTAACCGCATCAGGGTCAGGACGATTTCATCTGTGGCATTTCGCATTGTTGTAGCAGAGGCGTTGGGTGAGTTTGCCAAAATACTGAACACCAAAGGCGAATAGTTTGGGGGTGCAGCATAGCCAGACAATCCCACCACGCCAGAAATCGTTCCGGTTTTGGCTTGTACCCGTCCTTGAGCAGTGGTGTTGCGGAAGCGGCTTTTCAGGGTGCCACTTACTCCCGCCACAGGTAAGGAAGTTCGATAGATTTGGTTGTCTGGAATGCCCGCCATCGCCTGTAAGGTTTGCACGATCGCTTCAGCAGAAGTGCGATTGTTACGCGCTAAACCGGAGCCATCCACCATGCTGTATTGATTGGCATCCACTCCTAAGGGCGACAAAATCGTTTTCACCCCAGCAATTCCAGCCAGTCGGGCATCGGTGTTGTTGGGGTTTTGTGTTTTACCAATAGTTTTTAGCAGCGCTTCAGCATAAATATTGTTGCTCTCCTGGTTGGTTTCATTCAACAGAACAGGCAGGGCTGGAGATTCTAGGAACGCCAATTCAGCTTCTCCCGGTGGTGCAGGAGTGCTTTTGACAACCGTGGATTGGTTGACTGTAATTTGGGCGGCAGTTAGGGCATTGCGAAATTTTTGTACCAGATAATTGCCAGGGTTGCTAATCGATGCAGCAGCAGGTTCAGGGGCAGCACCAACCCGCAGTTGCCCTTCAATGTTGACAATTCGAGTGTTGCGTTGCCGATACACATCGATCGATTCTCCCTGGCTGGCAGAAACCGTGACCGATTGGTTATTCAAGCGATAATCCTGAGCATCGCTGGGATCATCCCACTGCACTCGTAACGATTGTCCAACCCGCTGGGGAAACAGAGTCACGCCGATGCCATTCTGGTTAAGCATCAAACTATTGACGGGTGCGCCATAGCCTGCCAGGGTGTCATCGGGATCCCAGTTGGGATTGATTGGATCGCCTCGGAAGTAGGTGTCATCACCAATCAGCAGATTCACCTGGCGAATGCCACGCTGGTTCAAGCGCTGGGCTAACACCGCCATGTGGGAAGTGCGAAGGGAAGGATCTCCCTGTCCAATAATTCGCAAAGTTGAGGCATTTGCGCCAGAGGTTGTACCTGTGACAACGGTTCTCAGGCGAAATTGGGAACCCAACCGTTGCAACGCTGCTGCAGTGGTGAAAATTTTGTTGTTGGATGCGGGAGTCAGTTGCGATCGCGGATTCCACCCATAAAGATTAAACCGATTGCCAACTCCCCCCTGGGTTTGTACCTGTACGCCCCATTGTACTCCGGGTGTTCGCGCCACAATCCGGTTCAACGCATTGGTTAGTTCTGCTGGACAAATTGCTAAACCGCCTGTTGCTTGGGCTTGCTGCGTTGTGCTAACAGGCACTACATTGACAACTGAGTTGTTGAGTTGAAGAACTTGAATTGCGCTCACTGGCACAACGTTCACAACCGTTCTACCCGGTTGCCCAGCCTGAGGCGAACTCATCGGTACGACATCGATCACAGTCTGCCCGGATGGTGCTGGTTGAGCGGTGCGACCTGGCAAAACATCGACGACAACCTGGGCACCTGTGAGCGGAGCACTTGCAAAAGGGGCAACCAGGAGAACCAGACCAAGACCAGCGATCGCAGGGTTCGACATAGAGAGGCACACAAAATTCATTTCTTTGCATTATGATGCAATGCCACTTGCCTTGTTCCCTGAACAACAAAGTTTATAAAAAAACAGAGGAGTCAAACAACCAGGGCTACCCCTGATTGTTTGACTCCTACTTCAGTTAAGAACGATGGAAGGAGGTGAGCTTTAGTGAGAATCGTCGAATCTCCGCTGAAAGCGCTTTCTGCGGCGAGCGATCGCCTTACGCTTTTCCTTCTCCAAGGGGGTTTCAAAGTGGCGGTTTTTCCGCATATCCTGGAAAATTCCGGCTCTGGCAACCTGACGCTTAAAGCGACGTAACGCCGACTCAAGCCCTTCATTCTCGCCTAGCACCACCTGAGTCATCCGTTGTCTCCTTGGTTTCGTAGTGAATCAAACAAGCTGAAGAAAAAAATTCCAGAGGGTGAGAGCGATCCGCTTGCCTCTGGACTCTAGATAGGAAATGAACTGGCAGGAACGCTACGAAGAACGTTCCTACACTACGTATTCCTAATGGTTATGAGGATGGATTTCTAGTAACGGCGATCGCGCGCTCCACCACGGCTGAAGCTATCTCTGCCGCCCGCAGGACGACGGTCTTCCCGTGGTTTTGCTTTGTTGACCTTGAGGTCACGACCCATCCACTCTGCACCATCCAAAGCATCGATCGCTGCTGTTTCCTCTGCCTCCGTTTCCATTTCTACAAACGCAAAGCCACGCATCCGACCCGTTTCCCGATCTTTTGGAAGCTGAACGCTCTTAACCTTGCCATATTCCTGGAAGGTTTCAACTAGATCTTCTTCTGTCACCTTAAAGGGCAGATTACCAACATAAACTGACATGGGGATTCTCCGACATTAACTAAAACTAAGACTTAAATTCGGAGAATTGCCCACAAAAATAGGTGAAGTCAAATTCAAAACCGAAAATAATCTTGCACGATTGAGTCTAACACAATTTTTCAGAAGGTCTTCCCTTCCTAAAGATGCTTAACGTTTTTAATGTTTTTGCCGTTCTACCCAGGCACGCATTTTACCAGGATTTAACAATCCACGCGGATCCATCATCTCCTTAAAGTTCAGATGTTTGATATCCACCGTTTTGCGTCCCCCTTCCTCCAGGATGTAGGTGTGGGGGTTGAAGATCAGCGCTTCGTTAGCATCGTGGTAATCCATGATTGCTTGCAATCGTTCTGGAGTCGTATATCGCACGATTTGCAGTCCGGCTGGGTATACCCGCCCACCCATGCGTAAAAACTCCAGGTGCATCATCACCTCATCGCCAAAGTGATGATACATATGCTCAACGGTTTTCAGTTCCTTGTCG
>JANRIN010000050.1:0-3086 GCA_033764965.1 Leptolyngbyaceae cyanobacterium bins.302
TTGGTCGATCCCACACTACCGCCCGACGTTGACCTGGTGATGGATCGGTCTTCAATCAAGGGCATCCGTAAAGACCAGTTGGATAATTGCTTACCGTGTGGCGACTATCACCTGCCTTCGGTTGCCTTTGGGAATCGTGCCAACGCTGAAGTGTCTCGCTACAGCAATTCCTGGCAGTTTTCCATGTGGTATTCCAAAGATGCAATCCTGGCGGACTTCCTGAAACCCACCCTGAAGCAAGCCCACGAACTAGCCGACAGGCAGCGCAATCCGCTTCAGTTGGCTCAATACTTGGTAAATCAGTACGATAAGCAACAGCAGTTTCGCCAGCAAAATGATGCAGAAGACAAAACGGAGGATGGGGAGCGTCAAGAGTCGCGCATGATCTCGATTCTGCGCCACGACACTCCTACGGAGACACTACGTGAACGCCACGGACTGCTGCTCTACGCTCCCAAGATCGTAGACTTTATGGAATCCCAAGTAGCGAATCGTTGGCGGGAATTGGTTGTCAATACAGGCTTTCAACACAGTTCCGGCATGGCACAACCGGGGCTTGAGCTACCGCGTGGCACGATCTGTGCGCCCCACCTGCCCAAAGGTGATGTGATTGTCACCCGCTATCCGATCGTCTCATCGGACAATATTCGCGTCTATCGCAACACTCACGATCCCAAACTGTGCGAGGTCACAGGAGCAGTATGGATTAATCCCAGGGATGCGGCGGAGTATCACCAGTGCGACTTTGATGGTGACCAACTAATTGCCACTCCTGCCAAGTGGATGCCGAATATTGCCAAAGAAACGCTACGAGCTGGAGAGGCAAGACGCTTTCCACCCGTCATCAAACGACAAAAGGTGCCTTACACCGAAGTACAGGATGAGTCCGGCAACTTCACCTACAACACCCTACCCAAAGTTGCGGCAGCGGTGTGTCAAAACAGCATTGGGCGAGTTGCCACGCTGATCGGGCGGGTACATACTTCGGAACCCACACCCAACAAAGCAGCTTCACCGATTGGGCAGAAGCAGTTTGCCCACAAGCAACAAAAGCTGTTGCATCGCCTGATGGCAGCTCTGCAAGTAGAGGTCGATTCGCCCAAAAGTGCCGATCGCCTGGAAAGCATTGATCCATTGCTGTTGGATGACACCAAGCAATGGCGTAAAGAACATCCATCACCCTTCTTCGACTTTCAGAAAGATCCCCGGTTGTATCGGCAGTTTGGGTTACCGACCCAGGCACCAGAACAAAGTCAGGTTTCGGTGCTGTGTGCGATCGCGGAACAGATTAATCCCCTCTGGGAAGCCACCCAATTGAGATCGCTACCTCGTGAACACTTCCGCTATTTGTTTGAGCGGGAAGATCTGGATGTGGATGCACTCGACTGGGCAGAAACGTTAAAGGAACGGGCAAAGCAGGCAACGGCTCAAATTCGAGAGATGACCGGCGAGGATGCGGAAGCGTTTAGGGAGGCGTTGGGCAATCTATACGAGTCGTACCGGGCAGAGATCCACACAGCCTTTCCCAGTGATGAGGAAAAACGTCAGATTGCCGCCGCTATCTGGCACACCCAGCATACTCGCCCGGAATTAGACAGACCGCGTAAACAGTCGATGGAGGTCGCGAAGACGCTGCCGATTACCTTCAACCAGGACACGTTTATGCTGCCCAGCAGTCCCTATGAGGTGGAAGCATACGAGTTGAGCGTACCATTCGATCGAGCACAGGACTGGATGAACACATTGGAAGCCCGCCACATCCGCTATGAAGCCGTGGTCAATGCCGCCTTACCCGTGGTGGAGTTCTACCTGTTTGACCTGTCGGAGCGCAATGCAGCCGTCTTACAGCAGACGTTTGGCAATCAGATGATTGACATCGACCAGATTCCTGATGATCTGCGGGTGGTGCCTCCCGTGGATTTGACTTGGGCGCAATGGGAAGGAGATACAGGCAAAGCGGCGCTAGCATACACGCTGATGACGGAGCAGGTGATCGATCAGCTTCAGGAATTTGAAATCGAGGCAATCAAGGTAATCGGCATTGCCCATAACGATTACGCAACTGAAAACTTCTCGCGCTGGCGAAACCGAATTCAGCTTGAGGTGGTGCCCTATGAGCTAGACCCCAAGCATCCCAAGTACCATGCGATGAATGGGGTGCCAGTACTCAAGGTGGTAGATGGGGGTATCCTCGGAACCTTTGCTCCGGAGACTCCCAAGTTGCCAATCGGAGCAACCTTTGAAGCCGCGATCGCAGATTTTACCCGTTCAATGGTGCAATTACAGATCGATCCGCGATCGGTACAAGTGGAGCGACAATCGGAGGAAGCACCCCAAACTCTGTCACCGTTGTCCAGTCGGCAGTCCCTACAAGTGGTTGGATCAGCAGAACCGAGGGATCTAGATGGGAAGCGATCGACTCAAGCGTTGTTAGCACAGGCGCAAGCGCAGCTCTCCGCAGGAATCGCTCAAACCTACCATCGGTTGCCCTCACCTGCGGAAACAGTTCAGTTACCGATTGGTTCATGCTGGCAGGCTACGGTAATGGCAGATGGGGACTACGCGGTGCGGGATGAGCAGGGTGGATTGGTATGTCACGGCAATTTTGAGACGGGGGAAGTGGGTGAACCGATGAATTCCGCCAGGGCAGAGGAGTTTCAGCGAATGGTGCAAGGGCGAAAAGCCTATGGCATCTCAGAAACTCAGACTTTGGCGAAAAGAGAGTTGCAGAAATAGCCGATATGATTAGGAAAAACAGCTTGAAAGGTGAACAGCCCTGAACAATGGTTAAAACTCCTCCTCAACAAAAGTTGCTACCACCGTTGGAAAGTGGCGATCGCTTGAACCGCTACGAATTCGAGCGGCGTTACAATGCCATGCCTCATTTGAAAAAAGCCGAATTGATCGAAGGAGTAGTTTATATGGCGGCTGCCTTGCGCTTTAGAAGTCATGGTCAGCCCCACGGACGCTTAATTACCTGGCTGGGTGTTTATGAAAGTTCAACATCCAGTGTGGAGTTAGGGATTGAACCAACCGTTCGGCTAGATCTGGATAATGAACCCCAACCCGATGCCGTGCTGCTGATT
>JANRIN010000343.1:0-47924 GCA_033764965.1 Leptolyngbyaceae cyanobacterium bins.302
CCCCCGCCAGATCCGCAAATCCGCATTGTCTCCGGCATAGTGATTTTCTCGCTGGAGATACTCATCAGAGATGAAGAACTTGAAGAACGGAAGGGGATTGAGAAAAACTTGCTCCCCGATATACAGCAAATCTCGCCAGTAAAAATCCATTGGTACGGCATACGCCTTGTATAACCCGATGATTTGCATCAAGTTTTCGGGCGTGTCGGGTAACATTGCCCCCCCCGCTTCCAGGCGATGGATGATGTCAGCGTGGGGATGGTTAGAGGGAGGGATGGCGGTTGAAATTGGCATATTCATGGGTTTTCTGGGGGTTGGGGTTGGGGATTAAAGTGAATTTACGGGCACAGTTGGAACAGAGGGAGTTTGGCTGAGGACGATCGGGCGCTCAATCGGGGCAGCAGTGGCGAGAGCGGTGGTGGTGGTTTCGCTCCAGCGCACTAGCCAGGTGGGTTGAATGCCCAGCCAGAACACGATCGCAGTCAATGCCAGAGCAGGCAAGTGTTCCTTAAACGTGACTCGTGGATAGTAGGCAGTTTTGGTATCCAGCTTGCCGAAGCAGGTGCGATTGAGCAGGATGACGAAATACACTGCCGTTAGTCCAGAACCCACAACCCCCAGCAATGTAGGAATTGGGAAAGTCGTAAACGTTCCTTGAAACACGAGAAATTCTGCAACGAACCCCATCATGCCGGGGATTCCAGCACTTGCCATACCTGCCAGAATCAGCAAAGCACTGGTCATGGGCAATCCTCGAATGGCATTCAGCAAACCGTTCAACACATCCAGCTCGCGCGTGCCAACTTTAACCTCAATCACACCCACCAGATAGAACAACAATGCCAGGATCAAGCCGTGGCTGACCATCTGAGAAACGGCACCCACCATGCTCAACGGCGTTAACGCTGCCATGCCCAGTAAGACATAGCCCATGTGACCGATCGAACTATACGCCACCATGCGCTTGATGTCCTTCTGAGCGATCGCTGCCATTGCTCCATACATCAAGCACACGGCTGCTACGATCGATAGTCCCGGTGTCACCAAAGACCAGGTTTCCGGGAACAACCCCAGCCCAAACCGAGCCAAACCATAGGTTCCCAACTTCGACAACACCCCACCCAGCAAAATGGCTGTTGGGGTAGACGCTTCCACGTAGGCATCTGGCAACCAGGTGTGGAGCGGCACCAAGGGAATCTTGATCCCAAACCCAATCACAACCAGAGTCAGCAGAATCAGTTGAGCTTGTTGCGGTAAATCCGACGTGTGGATGGAACCATACTCAAAGTTAGAAGAGCCTGTCAGCCAACCGATCGCCAGGAACGCTGCCAGAATCAAAATGCCAGATGTTGCCGTGTAGATCAAAAACTTCATCCCGGCATACTCGCGCTTCGCACTGCCCCATATCACAATTAGCAGGTAGAAGGGAATCAGTTCCAGTTCATAAAAGAAGAAGAACAGTAACAGGTTTTGTGCCATCAACGCGCCGGACATCCCAGCATTAATTAGTAGCAGCAGGGAATAAAACAATCGTGGACGCTTGAGGGGTTCAGCTTTGGGAGTGAGACTGTCACTGCTAAAAGCAACCAGCAACGTTAAAAGATTACTGAGAGCAATCAGCGGTAACGACAAACCATCAATGCCGAGGGAATAGTTAATGCCTAACGTGGGTAGCCAGGGCAAAAACTCCTGCATTTGGAAGTTGGACGTGGACAAATCAAACTGGGTGAACAGCCAGAGTGTCCACAGCGTCAGGAAGCCTGTAACCGCGATCGTCCCCCAGCGGAAACGACTTGCAGCCGCATTACCAGGAAGAAAGCCAATCAGGGCGGCACCCAGGATCGGAAGCCAGATAAGTGTACTCAGCATGGTGTGAAAGAGGGGTGAATGGGACAACGAAGCGAATTAACCCAAAGCCGATTGGGACAGATTAGCCGTGAAAACCAGCGCCATGTGGGACAGAAACGGGAAGCAAAGGAACAAGCCCAGCAGCGTAATCCCCACCACGATCGTCAGCGCGTAAAACTGCGACTGCCCAGAGGTGCTGTATTTCAGGCTCTGTCCACCAAACAGCGTGACCATGCCAAACAGGTTGACAAAACCATCCACAAAATACTTGTCAAACCAGGACGTTAAGCGGGATACCAGATCCACCGTCCCAACAATGCTGGAGCGGTACAGTGTGGGAGTGTAGAAGTCGTAGGAAACGAGGTCTTGCAACGCCTTGACTGGGAAGCGAATGGGCTTGGGAACCGTTTTGCCCAGATAAATCACCGCACTTAAGCTGGCTCCAAAAAGACCCGACCACAGCAGCAACAACGCGCCATCCTTACTCAGTTCTGCCCAGTTGGGTAACAATCCGCAGGCTTGCAAAACGAACGGCAAATGTAACGCGAATCCGAACAGAATGGTCATGGGCAACATCATGGGCCAATGCACTTCCGGCGATCGCTGGGACATTTGCTGCGCTTTGCCCCCAAACACCAAACAGAATACCCGAGTCAAGCCAAACGCTGTCAGCACATTCACCAGCAGCAACACACCGACCAACCAGGGATGGGTATCTTGCAGTCCATCCACCAGTTGCAAAATCGCCCAAAAACTACCAAAGGGTGGAAATGCGACCAGGCTCAAGGCACCAACGATGAATGCCAACCCAGAAATGGGGCGACGAGACCAAAGCCCACCCAACTGAGTTACGTCTTGAGTGATGCTGTTCCAGATCACGCCACCGATACTCATGACCAGCAGGGCGATCGCAAGAGCATGAGTCAACACCAGCAACAACCCGGCTTGCGCGTGTCCCGTACCCACGGCAATAAATACAATGCCCATGTAGGCACTCACCAGGTAAGACAACGTCCGCTTGATGTCAACTTGAGCCAGGGCAATCAAAGAACCACCGACCGCCGTTACAGATCCAATCAAAATAGCCGCATTCATTGTGAAAGGAGACAACGCCAGGACAGGTTCCAATTTCACCAGCACCCAGGCTCCGGTTGCCACCACCACAGAGTTTCGCAGAATTGAAGAAGGAATTGGACCTTCCATTGCCTCATCCAACCACAGATGCAGCGGAAACTGAGCGCACTTACCCATTGGACCTGCCAGCAAACCCAGCCCAATTAGAGTCATTACAGTTGGATCGACCTGAGCTGTTTGTGCCCAAGTCGCGAGTTCCGAGAAATTCCAGGTGCCAGCCAGGGGGTACAACGCCACAACCGCCATCAGCAGGAACAGGTCGCCAACCCGCTTAGTGAGGAAGGCATCTCGCGCTCCTGTGACGACTAGGGATTGATTGAACCAGAACCCCACTAGCAAGTAGGTGCCCAGGGTCAGAATTTCCAGAATGATGTAACTGAAAAATAACGAATTGCACAGAACCAGAGCCGTCATCCCCGCTTCAAACAGAGCCAGGAGGGAGAAAAACCTCGCCCAACCCCAATCCATTTCCAGGTAGCCAAAGGCAAAAACTTGGGAGAGCAGGTTCATCCCAGAAATGAGAATGATCGCCCCCACCGTCAGCGATGACACCTGCACTGGAATCGTAAACGATAGCCCTGCTACATCCAGCCATTTGAAGGTTAACTCGTAAGCTGGTTGATTCCACGTTGCTGGCAGCGCCAAAGTTGCATGGACAAGCGTGAGCAAAGTCATGAAGGCGTTGACATAACCTGCGGGACGAGGTCCCGTTCGACGAGTGATGGATGGAAACCAGATCACTGACAAACCAGCACCTATCAGAGAATAGAAGGGGACTAACCAAATGCTCTGTAGCAAGGGGGGAGCCATTGAAATCACCTCATAAGGAACGAAAGGGAGCACGGGAGCAACAGGACTACTTCAGTCAAAATTTTCCAATCGTTGAACTTGGTGGTATCAGCAGTGTCGATCGAAAAACTTTTTGAGTCAGGGTTACGCAGGTAGCAGACAAGTGGCGATCGAGGAAAACCTCATCACCAATGCAGGGCTACACCAAGAAGCTATTTCTTTTTTTCAATTCTACTTCTATTTAGTATCTATCACTTTCAATACTTAAAAGGAAGATTGGTTGGTTTGATTTTTTCTAGGCTAGTTATCAAAAAAACTAATGATTTTTGGAGACGAGAAAATTTAACGCAAACCCCTTGTGAGAATCCTAATTGCGCTGCTTCACTTCAGCATTTAATTACTGAAAACTAAACTGGAGCGATCGCTTAAATGACTGCCGAAGCAACTCGATCGCTCCATGATTCGCGGGTCACAGGCAACGCCAAACCTTGGATGAGGAAAGAACGATGGGCACAACGACGCAATCATAAACGTTGTCAAGCTAACCCATCAAAATCACTCTATCAATCACATGAATGACTCCATTATCTGCTTCGATATCAGGAGAAATTACAGTAGAGTTCTTTACTTCAAAGCCATCAGAACAATCAATCGGAATGGTTGAACCTTCTACAGAAGTGACAACACCCAGCGCTGCCAGGTCTGCCTGTTTAAGTTTGCCTGGAACCACATGAAATTTAAGAATACGAGTTAATTGAGGAATATTTTGAACCAGGGTTTGAATCGTTCCAGGAGGAAGATTGGCGAAAGCCTCATCTGTTGGTGCAAACACTGTAAACGGACCAGGGCTTTTCAACGTTTCAACTAGACCAGCCGCCTGAACTGCGGTGACGAGGGTTGAGAAAGAACCTGCACTAACTGCAATATCAACAATATCTGCCATGACTAAACACGCGAAGGTGAGGGATAAACAAAAGAGATAACAAGAGTGTGCCGCAACCCCAAAACTAAAATCAACTTTCTCTGAGAAATGAGAGTTTAATAGCTCGGAAATCTTCCTGTACGGGCGAACGGTTGCGCGGCTTCGCCGTTACCGCAAGGATCGCCCCAACCGACTACCAACTCTTCGATTTTATTTAATCCACGAGCCTAAGGGAATACCTCAGAGGGAATGAACAGCGCGCTTGCCCAGAGTGACTCCAAACCTGGCAGTTCAGGCTAGGATAAAGGCACGTCACCCAAGGCAACCTTTCACTGTCCGCTTCTCCTGGCTGGTCGAGATGACAACAAGCAGGTAACGGATCTCATTTTATGGAGAAAGGCGTTGCACTAGATTGAAACAATGGAATTCAAAGCTCCATCTGACAAAATTCACCAGATTTAGACTTGAATTCCACCAAAGCCCTATGTGCAACGCCATATGGAAGGGAGCATAGACTCTTGGCTATGATAATAACCCGATATTTTATAAATAAAAATCATTGTTCCCGATTAGAATAATAGAAATGAATCTATGACCTTCGTCGTTGGGAGATCCGCTCTTGAGGCAAGCCACTCTTCATCAGCTCAAGGTTTTCGAGGCAGTTGCTCGCCATAACAGTTTTACTCGTGCTGCCGAAGAACTTTTTCTAACTCAACCGACTGTTTCGATGCAAGTCAAGCAGCTATCAAAAGCCGTTGGGTTGCCCCTGTTTGAGCAGGTTGGAAAACGGCTTTATCTCACGGATGCTGGTAAGGAGCTTTACACCACCTGCCGCGAGATTTTTGAGCGTCTGGCACAGTTTGAGATTGCGATCGCCGATATGAAGGGGCTTAAGCAAGGCTCGCTGCGGTTGGCAGTTGTAACGACGGCTAAATACGTGATTCCGCGACTGCTCGGTCCCTTCTGCCAGCGCTACCCCGGCATTGACGTGTCGTTGACTGTGACCAACCACGAATACGTGATTGAAGGACTGGCGAATAACCGTCATGATCTCTACATCCTGAGCCAACCACCCGATGACCTGGATGTGTCGCTTCATCCATTTCTAGAAAACCCCTTGGTTGTGATTGCGTGGCGAGACCATCCCTTAGCCCACGAGAAAAATATTCCCCTGAAAAAACTGGCGGAAGAAACCTTCATCATGCGCGAACCGGGATCGGGAACTCGCAAAGCTGTCCAGAAGTTGTTTGATGAGAACGGGCTGTCGCTGAAGGTGAAGCTGGATTTAGGCAGTAACGAGGCAATTAAGCAGGCGATCGCTGGTGGCTTGGGAGTTTCGGTTCTCTCTATCCACACTCTTGCTCTAGAAGGACTAACCAGCCAGTTGACCATTTTGGATGTTGAGAGCTTTCCGATTCAGCGTTACTGGTACGTGGTTTATCCTTCGGGGAAACAGCTTTCCATCATCGCTCAAACATTTTTTGATTACTTACTGAATGAAGGAAAAACGGTTGCTCAACAAACTGCTTTTCAAGGAATTTTCAGTGACCTATACGGCATGGGTAAGCCAGAGCAAGCCTTAAAAGATGAATAGTTAGCTGATCTGTAGGAAGTTGTCAAATCAGGCTCCGTGAAGATTCAGTATATTTCCCTACAAGTTAACGAATTCTTAGCGTTGTCTTAAATCAAACATGAGAACTTAAACAGCGGACTCTTTAAAAACGTCTGAATTCTCAGTAGTTTTACGCAGAAAACAATTACGCAGAAGACAAATGGTTTGCGCTGTAACGTCTTGCAGCGCTGTTTTGTCATGCGATCGCACACCAACCCCCACCGTCAAGGAGAACTGATTCATGGCATTGAACGAAACGAGCAGCCCCACTTTGGCAGATGGCGCTGTCCAGGACTTGGGCATAGCAAGCACAACACCCACCCTTGCAGCGGCTAATACCCCAAGCATTTTGAAGCGAATCAGCACTCTTACTAGCTCTAACGGGGCTGAGATTCCAGCCTTTGATCCCGGCAGCGATCGCCTATTCGTGGTAGCAGGCAGCACGGTTGAAGTTTACATTGTCAGTAATACGGGTGCTTTGTCCGCAGCCGGTAGCCTGACTCCCGGATTTGCGGCTCCCTCTGGAACTGAATTGATTCCCAATAGTGTAGCGGTGAAGAATGGGATTGTTGCAGTAGCGTATGCAGTTCGCAACACCAGCACCAATGCTCAACAACCCGGACAGGTAAGCTTCTTCGATGCTGCCACGGGTTCCTTCTTAAATTCGGTTGAGGTGGGTTACTTACCCGATATGCTGGTGTTTACTCCAGATGGAACAAAAGTTTTATCTGCGAACGAAGGAGAGCCAAACAGTTACGGACAAGCCAATTCCTTTGATCCAGAAGGTTCTGTCAGCATTATCAATCTGGCGCAGGGAGTTGCCAGCGCAACAGTGCAAACTGCCAGTTTTGCCCCATTCAATAGTCAAATTGATGCACTGAAAGCCGCAGGGGTACGAATTTTTGGACCGGGAGCAACCGTGGCTCAGGATGTGGAACCGGAATATATCTCGTTTTCTGGCGATGGGACGCAGGCATACGTCACTTTGCAGGAGAACAATGCCCTGGCGATCGTGGATATTGCTACGGCAACCGTCACCGACATTAAACCGCTGGGTGTGAAGGATCACAGTTTGGCAGGGACTGGGCTGGATGCCAGCGATCGCGATGTCAACGGCACCTCGACGGGGGGTGGTAAGATCAACATTCAGCCTCAGCCGGTGGTGGGGTTGTATCAACCGGATGCGATCGCCAGCTACACCGTCAATGGACAAACCTATTTTGTCACTGCGAATGAAGGGGATGCCCGCGATTACACTGGCTTTTCTGAAGAAGGGCGGGTGGGCGATGCCAGCTACGTTCTCGACCCTACTGTTTTCCCCAATGCCACAACCTTAAAGAACAATGCGAATCTGGGTCGCCTTACCGTTACCAGGGCTACAGGCGATCTTGATGGAGATGGAGATTTCGATCGCATCGAAGCCTTTGGTGCTCGATCGTTCTCCATTTGGGATGCCAGCGGCAATCTAGTATTTGACAGCGGCGACCAACTGGAGCAAATTACTGCCCAACAAGTGCCCAGCTTGTTTAACTCCGATGGCAGCTTTACGTCTCCCAACTTCGACAGCCGCAGCGACAACAAAGGTCCGGAACCAGAAGGGGTGGTTCTGGGCAATGTCAACAACCGTACCTATGCCTTCATTGGCTTGGAGCGGACTGGAGACGTGATTATGTATGACGTGACCAATCCCACGGCTCCTGAATTTGTGGAATATGTCAACACACCAGAAGACATCGGACCGGAGGGACTGACTTTCATCTCCGCCGCCGATAGCCCCACCGGAAAACCATTGGTGGTTGTCGCCAGCGAAGTGAGCCGAACGGTGACAGCCTTTGAATTTACGCCGCCTGTCCGCATCAGCGACATTCAGGGCACCAGCCACATTTCTGCCTTAAACGGGCAGGGGGTGCAAAATGTGCGCGGCATTGTCACCGCGATCGCTGCCAATGGTTTCTATATCCAGGATCCAAACCCCGATGACAACGTCGCAACCTCCGAAGGCATTTTCATTTTCACGGGTAGTAGCTCTCCTATTCTCAGTGCCCGCACCGTAGGCGAAGCGGTATCAGTCAGCGGCACGGTTTCGGAGTTTCGCCCCGGCAACAATGCCAATAACCTGACCATTACCCAAATCGGCAACAACAATAGTGTGCAGGCGTTGAGCGTGAGTGCCTGGACAACCGCGCCGACGACCACCATCGCTCCCACGGTGTTGGGCAACGGCGGACGGGCAATTCCCAACCAGGTGATCAACAACGATTTTGCTACTAGCGGCAACGTGGAAACGGGCGGAGATTTCGATCCGGCAAATGAAGGTATTGACTTCTACGAGAGCCTGGAAGGAATGGTGGTGCAAATCAACGCTGCGATCGCCACCTCTCCCACCGCGACCTTCGGCACCTCGGAAGAAATTTGGGTGCTGGCAGATAATGGAGCCAACGCCACCAGCCGCACTGCCAATGGTGGTAGTTTGATTACTTCCACTGATTTCAACCCAGAGCGCATCCAGATTGACGATTTAATTAATGGCACTGTCGCCTTGCCTGTGGTAAATGTGGGTGCCCAGCTCAGCCCGATTACGGGAGTGGTTAGTTACGACTTCAATAACTATGAAGTGCTAGTTTCGTCTGCCCCAACCGTCGTGCAAGCATCTCCCTTGCAAAAAGAAGTCATCAGCTTGACGGGTAGCGCAACTCAACTGACGGTTGCCACCTTCAATGTGGAAAACCTCGACCCCGTTGTGGAAGATATCAACAAGGTGAGCGGAGATACCCTATCCCAGCGCCAAAGCAATGTGGACGATGACTTGGGAACAGGGAAATTTGATGCTTTAGCTCAAGCGATCGTCAATAACCTCAAATCACCTGACATCCTCTCTCTAGAGGAGATTCAGGATAACACTGGCGCAGAAATTGGCGATGGTGTAGTGGCAGCAGATGTAACTCTGAACACCCTGATTGACCGAATTGTGGCGGCGGGTGGTCCCCGTTATGAATTTCGAGTGCTGAACCCAGTTGAAGGGCAAGATGGCGGTCAACCCGGTGGCAATATTCGGGTGGGGTTTCTGTTCAACCCCGATCGCGTCAGTTTTGTGGAAAGCTCTTTGCAACGACTGACTGACTCTAATCCGGCTGAAGCCGATGCTTTCCCTGGAGATGATTTTGCCAATAGTCGGAAGCCGCTAGTGGGCACATTTGTCTTCAATGGGCAAGAAGTCACCGTCATCAGCAATCACTTCAACTCCAAAGGGGGCGATCAGCCGCTGTTTGGACCCAATCAGCCCCCAACCCTCACCAGCGAAAATCAGCGCAACCAGCAAGCCACGATCGTCAAGAACTACGTTGAAAGCGTCCTGGCAACGAATCCCACCGCCAATGTGGTTGTGGCGGGAGACTTGAACGATTTTGAGTTCTCGAATCCCCTCACGATTTTGGAAAGCGCTGGCTTAAATACGCTGGTGGAAACCTTGCCTGCAAACGAGCGTTACACCTACAACTTCCAGGGCAATGCTCAAGTGCTGGATCACATCCTGACCAGTGAGAATTTGTTCGCCTTGCTGGATGGGTTTGATGTAGTTCACATTAACTCCGAGTTTGCCGATCAAATCAGTGACCATGATCCCGTCCTTGCCCTGTTCAATATCGAGGCAGGCATCACCTTAGATGGCGGCAATGGTCAAGATACGTTGAATGGCAATGGCGGCAATGACACGATCCGGGGTGGCAATGGCAATGATGTGCTGTACGGCGATCGGGGGAATGACACCTTGACAGGGGGAAATGGCGACGATCGCTTAGGGGGTGGTTCTGGGGCTGACTTGCTCACCGGTGGCAACGGCAACGATACCCTGGTGGGTGGGTTGGGTCGCGATACGTTGACGGGTGGCAACGGTAGTGATCGCGTTGTCTACAAAGCCTTCAACGAGGGTAGCGACATTGTGACCGACTTCAACCCCAACAGCGATCGCCTGGATCTAAGCGGCGTGTTTAGCAGCCTGGGCGTATCGGCGACCAGTGAGTACCTGCGATTCACCCAATCCGGTAGCAATACCCTGGTGCAAATTGACTCGAACGGTGCAACCGATGGCGCAAGCTTCAGCACCTTAGTCACCCTGAATGGAGTGGCTGCAAATCGTCTCGCGATCGGCACCAACGTTCTGGTGTAGCTGTGATCAGGACAGCCATTATTAACAGGGGCAATGTTATCCCAAATTAAATAGGGATCACGGCAGATTGAGTAGGGGCGAACGGCGGTTCGCCCCTATAGGGATTTGATGGGTAGCATCTGCAATTTAAATTTTGGTGTCAGGCAGGAACAATTCCTCGCGAGTGCCCTCCAAACAAATCAGGGTCCAGGAACGGGATATCCTGGCTGAACTGCTGGGGAACAATTCCTCGCGAGTGCCCTCCAAACAAATCAGGGTCGGCACAAGGCACGACCCCGACAAGTTCTATTAAGCTGAATGAGCCAACCTAAATTGCCTCAGTTTGGGCTGTGGCAGTGGGTTGAATTTGCGGCTGGAACTGGAACAGGGAGTAAACCACATTGCGGCGAATGTCCGTCATCATTTCCAGGAACAGTTCAAAACCCTCGCTCTTATACTCGATCAAGGGATCTTTCTGACCGTAACCACGCAGTCCCACTGATTCCCGCAGTCCATCCATTTGCTGCAAGTGTTCGCGCCAGAGGGTGTCGATCTGTTGCAGGATGAAGAATCGCTCTGCCTGCCGCATCAGTCCTGGTTGAATCTGGTCAATCTGGGCTTCCTTGCTGTCGTAGGCAATCCGCACTTGCTCGTACAGGAAGGATTTGATCTCGCCCACACTCAAGTCTTCCAGGTGGCTGGGTTCCAGGTCTTGCAGCAGGTAAACGAACTCCTTCACCTTGCCGACTAACTTATCGAGTTGCCATTCTTCCGAGGGCAGTTCAGGGTCAATAAAGGCATTCACGATGTCATCCATCGTTTGCTCGGCGTATTTGATCACCTGCTCCTTCAGGTCTTCTCCTTCCAGCACCCGGCGGCGTTCCGCATAGATGGCACGACGTTGCTTGTTCATCACTTCGTCATACTCAAACACCTGTTTCCGAATGTCGTAGTAGTAGGTTTCGACCTTTTTCTGTGCCCCTTCCAGAGATCGCGTCAGCATTCCAGATTCGATCGGCATATCTTCCTCCACCCGGAAGGCATTCATCAAGCCTGCAACCCGATCGCCACCGAAGATTCGCAGCAGGTTATCTTGCAAGCTGAGGAAGAACTTAGTAGAGCCAGGATCCCCCTGTCGTGCTGCCCGTCCCCGCAACTGGTTGTCAATTCGGCGAGATTCGTGCCGTTCTGTACCAATAACGTGTAACCCGCCCAAACTCACAACTTCATTGTGCTCGGCACTGGTGAAGGCTTCGTATTCTTGCTTAATCGCCTTGTACGCTTCCCGCAGTTTTTGGATCACGGGATCATCCGTGGGTGCTTTTTCTGAAGCAACTGCCACTTTATCTTCCGCTTCCAGTTCTGCTAGAGAGCGTTCACCGTATTGCTTCACCGCAAAATCGACCGCATCTTTCAGCAGCTTTTCCGTATCCTTCGATAAACTTGTGGGATAAATTTGAGGCGACACTTTCCAGGTTTTCACCTTTTTACCAGGATCAAAGCCCTGTCCGCCGCCTTTGTTATGACCAGGAAGCGAGAAATCAATAATGCCCAGGTCGTCGTCATCTTCGGGTAGCACAATCCGCGGCATGAAGTATTCCCGCACCTTGAGCCGCGCCATGTAGTCGGCGTTGCCGCCCAAAATGATGTCCGTTCCCCGTCCTGCCATGTTGGTGGCGATCGTCACGGCTCCCTTCCTGCCAGCCTGGGCAACGATTTCAGATTCCCGCTCTACGTTTTCCGGCTTGGCGTTCAGCAGGTTATGGGGAATCTTCAACTCTGCCAGCAAGCGAGACAATAATTCTGACTTTTCAACGCTGGTAGTTCCCACCAGAACCGGACGACCCTCTTCGTGCATCTGGGCACATTCCACGGCGATCGCCTTCCACTTGGCTTCCTCGGTTTTGTAAACCACATCGGAGAGATCGCGCCGGATGTTGGTGCGGTTGGTGGGAATGGTGGTGACTTCCAGGTTGTAGATCTTGCCGAATTCCGCTTCTTCCGTTTTGGCAGTTCCCGTCATGCCTGCCAGTTTGGGATAGAGCAAGAAGAAGTTTTGGTAGGTGATAGTCGCCAGGGTTTGGGTTTCCGGTTGAATTTCTGCCCCTTCCTTGGCTTCGATCGCCTGGTGCAACCCATCGCTCCAACGACGACCCGGCATCACCCGTCCGGTGAACTCGTCCACAATCACCACTTCCCCACCTCGGACGATGTAGTTAACATCCAGAACGAACAACTCTTTCGCTTTAATGGCATTGAACACGTAGTGCGCCCAGGGATCTTTCGGATCAAATAGATCGGTTACGCCCAACAACTCTTCGGCTCGAATGAAGCCTTCATCTGTCAGCAGAATGGTACGCTGTTTTTCTTCTACTTCGTAATGCTCATCTTTGTTCAAGGCGCGGGCAATGTCTGCCGCCTGCAAGTACTTTTCGCTGGGACGCTCTACCTGACCTGAAATAATTAATGGAGTCCGGGCTTCGTCAATCAGCACGGAGTCTACTTCGTCAATCACGCAGTAGTTGAAGGGACGCTGCACCACATCTGCCATCGACGTTGCCATGTTGTCGCGCAGGTAGTCGAAACCCAATTCGCTGTTGGTGCCGTAGGTTACGTCGCAGTCGTAGTTTTTCTTGCGCTCGGCTGGGGTCATGTTCTGCTGAATTAACCCCACGGTCAGCCCCAGAAAGCGGTGGATTTGTCCCATCCATTCTGCGTCCCGTCGTGCCAGATAATCATTGACCGTAATGACGTGAACACCCTTGCCCGTGAGCGCGTTCAAGTAAGCAGGCAGCGTAGACACCAGGGTTTTTCCTTCCCCGGTTCTCATTTCGGCAATTTGTCCTTCGTGCAGGATCATGCCGCCCAGAACTTGCACATCAAAGTGGCGCATTCCTAACACGCGCCGTCCGGCTTCTCGCACGACCGCAAATGCTTCCGGTAAGAGGTCATTCAGGGTTTCCCCTTTTTCTAATCGTTGCTTGAACTCGATCGTTTTGCCCTGCAACTCCTGATCGGGAAGTGCCTGAATTTGCTCCTCAAACAAGGTGACTTCCGTCACGATCGGTTGATATTTCTTGAGCTTGCGGGTATTGGGATCGCCTAGAATCGCTTTTAACATGGCAGAAAGCTTGTAAATAGTTGGTGGACAAAGGTTTTAGGTGCTACTTGGGAGGGTGGATGAGTGCGGAGTGGATGAGTACAAAGATGGACAAGGGGAGTGTTAGTATCTCATCTACCCATCCACCCATTTACCCTCCAGCCCTTTTCCTCCCCTATGGTGCGTTCTGCCACTCAGCGGTCAGGCGACGAAAATCATAGGCTCCGGCTCCGGGATGGCAGGAAATACAGCCATTTAAATTGGCTGGCTCTGTAAATTTCACTCGCGGGTGCAGTGCTTTGAAGAGGCGCGACTGCTGAATCCGGTAGGGGGTGGATTCTCCCTGGGCTAGAGGACGAGAGTACTCCCGCAGGTATTGCCAGAGTACTTGAATTTCTGGGGAGCGGAGTGGTTGAATGGCTACGCCATAATGCTCTGGGTCTTGAATCAGTTGTTGCCAGGTCTGGGTGGGCATTACGGCGGGCGGAATCCCAATGTGGCAAGTGGCGCAGTTGTCTAAATACAGCTTTTGTCCAAATTGGAGGCGGGGCGGCACTGCATCGACTGTCCCGATCGCCGTTTCCTGAACAGCACTCTCTTGGGTTGGAGTGCTGGATGGATTACTGGGTGTTGCCTGGGCGATCGCTTCTGAAGCATTAAATCCTTCGACGGTGCGCGGATCGGTTGCCTGTGCCATACCCATGCCCAGACAAATACTCCAAACCAGTAGCAACAGCACTAATACCACCAGCGAGCGGCGGCGCTCTGGCTGGGAGCGTCTCACCATATCCGGGGATGCGTGACGCTTGAGTCGGATTTTAGAACGAGACAAATTGGACATACAGTCGAGCGATCGCAGGTCAGGAGCGGTAGATAAAAAGACGAACGGTTGCGACGAGAAGTGTCAGTTCTGCCGATCAAGTCACCATTTCGATTATCAACGTTCCGTAATGTATTCTAACGTTGCAACTGGGTCATGCGGCGAACTCAATTTTTTAGAGAGCTTATCTTCTGGAAGAGGAGTGGTTGTTTGTGTATCTTTACAATCAAGCTCAGGAACGTGGCTTAAATCAGTTCGAAAAGTTTGGTAGTCGGTTGGGGCGAATGGTCGCCCATACAATTTGTGATTCGGAGGCTCAGGATGGATTGTCGGCATATTCAGTTTTGTGACCAAAAATCGAAAATTGATTTACCTCAACTGCAAGCGTTGTTTAATCTGACTGCTTTTTGGGCCCGCGATCGCCGACTGGAAGACCTGGAACGGGCGATCGCCCACAGTAATCCCGTCATCACGCTCTGGAATCACGAGCAACTGATTGGGTTTGCCAGAGCCACCTCCGATGGGGTTTATCGTGCCGTGATTTGGGATGTGGTGATTCATCCCGATTATCAAGGCGCTGGATTAGGACGAAAGCTGGTGCAAACCGTGCTCACTCATCCCAGCCTCAGCCCGGTGGAGCGAGTGTACCTGATGACCACCCACCAGCAAAGCTTTTACGAAAAAATTGGGTTTGAACCGAACTCCAGTACCACGATGGTGCTGCACAACACGCCGATGGAAAATCTCCAGTCCTTTGTTAGAACAAGGAGTGGGGAAGCAGGAAGTGGAGATTAAGAATTGGGTGTCAATCCAATCATTTCAATATTTGGTAGGGGCGGGTTTTGCCGTCAAATTCATGGCAGCGTGCAGATTGGTCTGCCAAACCCGCCCGTACAGTTGCAGATATGTTAAATCCATGATCCAAA
The DNA here is from genome assembly GCA_033764965.1 of Leptolyngbyaceae cyanobacterium bins.302. Lineage (GTDB taxonomy): Bacteria > Cyanobacteriota > Cyanobacteriia > Leptolyngbyales > Leptolyngbyaceae > JSC-12. The sequence goes on from JANRIN010000343.1 coordinate 15,296, forward strand.
GTTATGAAAAAACGAGTCACCCTTACTTTTCCTAAGCGATCGGTACAGATGCCAGTTACGTATCGATTGGCAAAGGATTTTAACGTCGCAGCGAACATCATTCGGGCACAGGTGGCACCAAATCAGGTGGGCAAGTTAGTGGTGGAATTGTCCGGGGACATCGATCAGTTAGAAGCCGCGATCGACTGGATGCGATCACAAGATATCGGCGTTTCCTCCTCCAGCCGCGAAATCGTGATTGACGAGGATTTGTGTGTCCACTGTGGCTTGTGTACCGGAGTCTGCCCCACCGAAGCCCTCACCCTCGACCCGCAATCCTTCAAGCTCACCTTCACGCGATCGCGCTGCATCGTTTGCGAACAGTGCATTCCCACCTGCCCCGTCCAGGCAATCTCGACAAATCTCTAGTCTCCCAGTTCCACAAAGACGTAGACTGTAGGATGCAATAATTAAGTGTTCATTCCGATCGAGTCACCCGTGCGAAAGAAGGTTCTTGCTGGAAACTGGAAAATGTACAAGACTCAGGCTGAAGCCTCTGAGTTCTTACAAGGATTTTTGCCCCATCTGGAAGAGACTCCAGACAGGCGAGAAGTTGTGCTGTGCGTACCGTTCACTGATTTGGCATTGATGTCAAAAATTCTGCATGGTAGCGCTATTCAGCTTGGAGCGCAAAATGTTCATTGGGAAACGAGCGGTGCCTACACTGGCGAAATTTCTGCCCCCATGCTGACCGAGATGGGTGTGCGCTATGTGATTATCGGGCACAGCGAACGGCGGCAATACTTTGGCGAGACCAATGCAACTGTGAATCAGCGCATTAAAGCGGCTCAAAAGGCTGGCTTAACGCCGATCGTGTGTGTGGGCGAAACCAAGCAACAACGGGATGCAGGCGAAACAGAATCGTTGATTATTCGCCAGTTGCAAGATGGCTTAGTGGGAATTGACCAGTCCAACCTGGTGATTGCCTATGAGCCGATTTGGGCGATCGGCACGGGGGATACCTGCGAATCGAAGGAAGCGAATCGGGTGATTGGGCTAATTCGCAGCCAATTAACCAATCCAGATGTGCCTATTCAGTACGGCGGTTCGGTGAAGCCAGACAACATCGATGACATCATGGCGCAACCGGAAATTGATGGTGCTCTCGTAGGAGGAGCCAGCCTTGAACCCGCCAGTTTTGCTCGAATTGTGAACTATCAAGCCTAGAACTCGATCTCCACCCGTCACGGGCAACCATCATGGGTAGACGTTTATCACCGTGGACAATTCGCGATCGCAGCTTTGTCTGGGGTCAGCGTACCTATATCATGGCGATTTTGAACGTGACTCCAGACAGCTTCAGCGATGGGGGACAGTTTGATCAATTAGAGACTGCGATCGTCCAAGCCCATGCGCTGATTAAAGCCGGAGCGGACATCCTCGACATTGGCGGACAATCTACCCGTCCCAAGGCGGAAGTTGTGCCGCTGCAAGCCGAACTCGATCGGGTCATTCCAGTCATTCAGGCAATCCGGCAATCGTCAGATATTCCCATTTCAGTCGATACCACTCGTGCTCTGGTGGCGCAAGCGGCGATCGCGGCGGGAGCCGATATTGTCAATGACATCTCTGGAGCGACCTATGATCCTGAAATGTTGCCCACGGTTGCAGCGCTGCACGTTCCCATTATTCTGATGCACATTCGCGGCACACCCCAGACTATGCAGCAATTAACCCAATACGATGACCTGATGGGAGAATTGCTGGAGTTTTTGCAACAACGAATTGAAGCCGCGATCGCCGCTGGCATTCCCCAAGACAACATTGCGATCGATCCCGGCATTGGATTTGCCAAAACTTACGACCAAAATTTAGAAATTTTGCGGCGTTTAACCGAATTCCAGCGGCTCAACTGTCCGATTTTGGTCGGACCGTCCCGCAAAAGCTTTATTGGGTACATTTTGGATCAGCCCGACCCCAAACAGCGCGTGTGGGGAACAGCGGCGGCTTGCTGTGCGGCGATCGCAGCCCAGAGTGACATTCTGCGCGTGCATGATGCCCGTGAAATGGTGGAGGTTTGCCGCGTGGCAGATGCCATTTGGCGCTAAAGCCCTTCAACAGTGAAAAAATAGGAGAGGCGAATTGGGGCAAAACGACCATGCAGGGATGGGCGATGAAGGAGATAGCGATCGCGGTTGAAAGTCCTGCTACACCCAAAGTTGGCATTGCCGGACTGCTGGAAGGATTTTTGATGGAATTCGCCCAACTGCTGGAGATTCTGTTGGAATCGATTGCGATTCTGGTTGTGGCGATCGCGGTTGTGATTGCCATTCGGCGATTGTTTCGCCACAAAACCAAAGGCAGAGGGCACCATTTGCAGGAGCAAATTCGGCTGGAGTTTGGGCAAACCCTGGCACTCTCGCTGGAATTTCAACTGGCAGCAGACATTGTGGCAACGGCAGTTTCACCTACCTGGGAAGAGTTAGCCAAACTGGGCGCGATCGCGGGCATTCGTACATTCCTCAATTTCTTTTTGCAGCGGGAAGTCCAGGAACTGCAAGAAATCACCGGCGAAAAACCGTCAGAACCCAACCCAGAAGATGTGTAGTTTTGGTCAGATTAATGGCGTAAAGTGACTAAGGGTGATTCATCAGTCATCAATGTCATCCCACAAATTTTCAAGCGGAATTGTCTTACCTGCGCGGACTTCTTGCCATGCTTGCCGCAATCCTGCTAAAACGCTTTCCTTCGGTTCATCATCAGGATCATCCAATCGAACAACTTGAGCTAAGGATTGCAAAATAAAGTCTTCTAGAGAAAGATTCAGTTGTTGAGCCTGGTGAGTTAGTTGTTGTTCTAACCCGTCGGGTAGCTGAATAGTCAATGTTCTTGTCATTAGGATCTCCAGTAACAGCAGTGCAGCATCGTCCAAAGATTCATTTTCCCTCAACGATCGCGATCTCTTGCGGTGTCGAGTAAAGTTAAGCACCTTTTCCAGGGTCTTCGCTCATTTTATCGATATAGGTAATAAACGCTTTTGCGCAGAGACTTTCTTCCAAATAATGTTTCACGATTTCAGTGAGAGTTGCTTTGCTGGCTTTGAAGTGGCGTTCAGGGTTAAACATTTGCTTGCGGAGAGTAGCCAGTTTACGGGCATTTGGGGTTACAGGGTTAATGATCTCAGCGTCAATAATGTCGTAGGCTTGGATTTCACTGGTGATGTTGGGATGCTGTTTTTGCAGTTCAATCAGGGAGCTTTTCAAATCTCGGAGCGCTGTATCGAGTTCTGAATTTGTGGCTTAGTTGTGTTGAATGCCAACTTGATCACCGTGAATGGTGACATCTCCGGTATTGACATTGCCCACTTGACCGATGTGAAAAGTTGGCTGATTTTTAGATGATTCTGCCATTGGAGTTGCCTCAAGCGATTGAATTTGCTCTAGCCAAAGTTGCACCCATTTTGGCGGAAATTCAGGAGAAGTGCCCAACGTTTCGTTGGTTTCATGCTGGTTACTGAGCAGGATTTCCCATTGAGCGGTGATGTCTGCCAAAGTTTCCCGTAGTTGATTGGCTGGGGCAGAACGATCGCTGCGATACTCGCCTTCCAGCAATGCCCAGTACAAGCCTTCCGCGATCGCGACGAATTGCTGGCTGGTGAGGGTGCGATCCGCAAGCTGACGCAAGGAATTGAACGTGCTTTGAATCACTGAGCTTGAGATGGGTGTAATGGAGTGAGTATCTACCATCGTTCAGTTTCCTTGCCTGTTATGGGATCGATAACGAACTCTTGATGTTTTTAGACAGCCACTTAGTCCCACATAGCTTAAGCAGCGTTATTTTTGATTCACGATTCGAGATGGGTACTCTATATAGTATGGAGTCTATAGCACTGCCCACATATGATTTATTTGTACGATGTAAAAACGAAGGATAACTCGTTCGGTGTTGTCTCCTTGCTTTCCCCTGAAGAGGCGGTTTCTCAAGGTTTGCCCTCCAAGGCTATTATCGGCACCGTACCAGAAAATTCCACGACCATCAACCAGAACCATTTTAAAGCGAATCAAGAATTCGTTGATTTCTTACATGAGATTATTAGCCGATATGCACCCATGCTCCCTACTCTTCAATTAGAAGCTAAACAACAGGGGGATGGATGGGTCTATGTTATTGATGCTCGTGTTGCAGATGCACAGGGACAGGTTGATCCAGAGGAGATTATCGGTGCATTCCAGGTAAAGGCTGGCAAGATAGTTACAGGAAAATATCAGGCGAATGCGAATTATCGTCTAGTAAGTAAGCAAGGAGTATTGCAGATAGATTCTTACTTGCAGGAAAAGCTATTGGAAGAACTGCGGTTGCTCTGAACGTTTACTGAATTTAATTGCCGTATTATTCATTCTTGAGTTAGTCATGACTAAAAATTCGGCATTTCTGAAACAGAAAATCACACAATCAAATGATTGATGAATAGTGCTAATCAACCATCTGACTTCAATTCAAATTGTTCTTGTTTTGAGGGTGACTCTCACAACTTGAGGGAAGACCATTACTTAGGGATGGATAGCAATTTTGCAGAAGTTTCTGTGCTGGTTTGCCAGCGGTGTCAGCAATATTGGCTCAGGTATTTCTACGAAGTGGAGGGATTTACAGGCTCCGGGCGGTGGTATTTGGGAGCGATCGCCCCACAGCAGCTTGCCGTACTGACTGCTGAGAATGCAAAGCAGATCCTTGAAGGGCTGGATTGGTACCACTATAGCGGCAGCTATTTCAATGGGAACATTGGTAAATACTCAGGAAAGATCCTGTTGAATCCATAGAGGCAAAGATCAACGCGAATAGTGGAAGCAATGAGTAAAGCTCACCTTAATCTAGTCGTCATTCGCTCAGACAACATCGAACAAGCGATTGCGTTCTATCAACAAATAGGTTTGGCTTTCGTCAAACATCAACATGGTAATGGTTTAGAGCATTTTTCTAGTGAACTAGACTGTGCCACTTTTGAGATTTATCCGCGCACTGCGGGAACAGGTTCAACGATAGCAACTCGACTAGGGTTTCAAGTGGCTTCTGTAGATGCTGTTGTCTGCGAACTTCAGAAGTATGGCGCTCCAATTGTTTCATATCCTGCGGACTCGGCTTGGGGCAGGCGCGCAATTGTGGCAGATCCAGATGGACACCGGGTAGAGTTAACCCAAGCCTGATAGTCTTACTCTAGAGTCTTTCGATTTATAAATCTCCAAGTACGTTGTCATGTTGGGGCAAATGAACATGTGAGTTGTCAGCGAGTCATTTGCCAGGGAATCATCACGTCTTGGGCGAGGCGTTGGGAGACTTCGTAAGCGCCATAGCGGTTGAGGTGGCTGGGGTCAGAGAAATAGCGGGGCTTCGTCAGGAAGGCGTTGCCTAGGTTGCGGTAGAAAAAGCCATTTTGTTGGGCTAACTGCAACAGGGTTTTCTGGAAATTATCTTCATGGCGTTTGCGAACTGGGTCGAGGTATTCCTGAGTCAAGGGCAGATTCACAAACACAAAGGGAATTTGGCGTTCTTGGGCATAGCGTGCCAGCGATCGTATCGCTTCCGTTTGAGTGCCCTGCAAAGTAAAGGACTCATAATCAGAGTCGTAATCCCCCGACACACGGGCGTATTTTTGGTAATAGGTCACTGGGTTGAACTGAACTGATAGGGGCAGGAAGCCATCAATATCCACTCTGGTTTGGGCATCCGCCACGATCGCGTTCTCGGATCCCGATGCCGATGCCGATGGTGAAGAGTCGATCAAGTTGTCGGATGTGGCAATCACGTTTTCAGTGAACTCTTTGGGCAGCAGGGCGGTAAATTGTTCTCGAAGCCGCGTTTTGAGCCGATCGCGATCGTTGTAAATGGTTGAAACCGCTGCCAACTGCTGATTCAGTACCTCATTCCACTGGTGATAGAAGTTGGTGGGGGCGGCGGTGCCATTGTCTGTGGGAGATTGATTACCTTGGGGCTTGGCATTCGGCACCTGAGCCACAATGCTGCTGGGAATGGGAGGATTTCCTGCAACTAAGCTCTTGTACCCTTCCGAGGCAACCACGCCATTGTAGGTAATATCCTGTCGTCCGCTATTGAAAGCGCGGGCACCATCGGCAAACAGAATCAGTTTGGGCAACTTGTCTTGGGGTAGCATCTGGCGCACCACCAGATCGACAACCTGTGCCGTTGCGCCATTAATCCCAAAGTTGAAGATTTGCACACCTGCATAGCCTTGCTTAGCCAGCGCTGTTTCTAGCGCCACGGGATCAACGCCGCGCAACGCTCTGGAACTACCCACAATCAGTACATCTGGTGCGCCGTTGATTTCTAAATAGCGGCGATACAGTTCAATTTGTGCATCCAGTTGGCGACTATTGAAGCTGGGATAATCGTCGCCCTGTGCCAAGATGGTTTCGGCTCTAGCTTGCAGGGGCGAGGCAGGCAAATCAGTGTTGGAGTCTACTGGTTCTGTACCTGGTTCTGTACCTGGTTCTGCAACGGTGGTTGTCCCCGGTTGGGTAAACGGTTTTGTGTTGAAGCCATTCGCTTGGGGCTTTTTACTGAACTGGAAATCTGGCAGGGGAGAGGGAGCAGCAGACGGGGACGGCGCGATTGCAGTTGGTTGAGGGGGAGTAGCGGCTGGTTGACTACTGAACCGCACCCAGTAGCCCAGTAACCAGTCGGACTGAAGCACCAATAGCCCACCGATCGCACCCCACAGGAGGGCAATCTTCAACCGTTGTTTGCCTGCCTGATTGGTATCAGCGTTGACTGGAACCAAACTGGAACTGAGGGCTGGATTTTCGATCGGGATAAACAGTTGAGTCCGCATCAGCGATCGCTGGATACCTTCGATCGTTTGAGCGTAGAGCTTGCGGATGGATGCGCCCAAGCCGTCGTCGGGTAGCTCCGACCACAGCACGATCGCGCCTGCTGGGGCAAGCAACTCATCCACATGGGTGGCGGAAGCGGCAAACTCCGGCGTGGCTTCTGGCACCAACCGCTGCTGCTGCCGGGGGGCAAAATCGCCTCCATAGCTCCACAGGGGTTGCTTCTGCCCCGATCGCCTGCCGTACAACCGCACTCCAGCGATTCCAGCAATCTGAAGCGGCTTCAGGCAACGCATCACTGCAGGCACCACCGCATCCTGGCGGGGACAATTGGGAGCTTCAGTGAGAATATGCAGCAAATCTGCTTTTTGCCGAATCTGAACGTGAATGCCTCCGTTTGCCAAAGTCGCATCTAAGTCTGGGTTCAGCAGGCGGGTCAACAAAAAGGTGAGGGCGGGCAGTTCGCCGTGCTTGGCTAAATCCAGGGTTGCCGCAGCACGCCCCGATTCAGGTGCATTCAAGTCAACCAGATGCACCCAGCCCGGAGCCTCTTCGACTTGAGGCACGGGGGCAGCGTTCGATACGCCGTAAATAATTGCTGAATGGATGCCCTGGGGTAAGAGCGCCTGCAAGTTTGGCAGGATTGTTTCCAGTACGGTTAATTTGTTGGGAATAACTCCCGCCGCCGCACAGGACAGATGCAGCGTGGTGTCTTTAAGCAAGGCTGTCAGGGTAACGGCTTGAGTTGTGAGAGACCGATTCAGTAACCGCGCGATCGCCTGCACATCTCCCCAGCGTGCCCATTCCCGCAGCATCTCATCCGGTGGGGTCAAATCCACCCGCACCATCCATTCCGGGCGATTTTCGCCGCTGACTTGCCCAAACACCACCGCATCCCGAAACTGGGTTAACTCCAGTTCTCGTAGGCGTTGAGCGATCGGGTCTACCAGCAAAGAGGGATCAGGGGTATAGCCCGATTCACATAGAATCAACAACCGTTGCAGTCCAGCAGCATTAGCCGGAAGTTGTTTGTCGAGCTTGGCACGAATCCCAATCCCCAAGCTTCCCAGGGCATTGCTGAGGTGGTGAGCGATCGCGATCGGATCACCCTGTTGTGCCAATGCCACCGCAGAAAGACTGTCTGGAGTGGTTTTTGTGGGTGCAGGGTAGGAATGGGCAGCGGCGGCATGATCGAGGCTGACAGCGGTTTTGCCCATAGCTTGACCGGTAGGATTGATGGCTCTTGACCAGCTCGGCTGACTTTGCCCAAGCACCCGCCCGTAGCAAATAACTCGGTGAATCTCAGGGGAATTGGGCGGCAACCTGGTCTCCAGGGGAGTTTTCTCAAACGCCTGCTGCAATTGGAGGGCGATCGCATCCGCGTCTGGACACTCCTGACTCTCACACAAAATATAAAGGTTATTGCCTCGGAGGCGCAGCTTCACCCGGACTTGGCTCGACTCCAAAACGTGCTGTAGCCACTGAGTCAGCGAAGCACCCCTCACAGTAGACTCCCTGGAGGCAGTCCTGCGAGAAAGTTGGGGATGGTGTCTGTCGTCCTTTGGCATGAGAGCATCAACGTGTTCAATTCAAAACTCAAGCTAGTACCATTGTCGCAAGCATCCTTGTTGAAATGTGCCTCATCTGATGAAATTCGCCCCATAGGGATAGCACACTTTTGCTCAAATCAACATATTTTTTGTTAAGCATTCTAGCGATCTTGAATCAAACAAACTCCCTAAGTGCATCGATCCATTTAAGCTTGCATTGAGCATTGGGCGTTAAACTTTACGAATCTAAACCTTACACAGTTTGAACTGGAGGTTATCCATGACCGAAAAATCAATCCCGGAGAAAAGCTCCCATGAAAACTTGATTGCGATCGAGCTTGCGATCGGATTGGTCACGGCACCCGCCCTCATCGCCCTGGTGGGAGCGAAAGTGCTGGCAGAAGCCAGTCACAGCCTGGGACGGTGGAGTGAAGAACTGTTTCGAGGCGATCGTCTGCCGCGGCTCAACGTCCCCCCAACCCCTCCCCCCAACCCCTCCCTCCGACACCTAATACAAGCAGAACTGCTGAAATCCTGATGATTCTTTAGAAAATTTGGTTTCGTCAGCAACTTCAAATTGCAAGAAATAGCCCATAGAATAGTCGAAATCTTTCTTGTGCAGACTCCATGAGTGCGACACGTTCTTCAGCCGATGATGCCCCTACCCCTGGAACCGCAACCGAAGCCAGGATGCCAACAGACACAGTCCTAACCACCTCTGATTTATTTCTTAGACTCCGGCTCAAAGTCGTGGAAGATTTGTGGGAGTCGGTGCTACGTCAGGAGTGTGGGCAACAGCTTGTGGATTTGCTGAATAAGCTACGCGATCTGTGCTCTCCAGAGGGACAAGCAGAAACCTTCGCGGAAGCTGAAGTTTTGCAAGTGGTTGAACGGCTAGATTTGAATGAAGCAATTCGAGCAGCCCGCGCCTTTGCCCTCTATTTTCAATTAATCAACATCGTCGAGCAGCACTACGAGCAACGGGATCAACTCCAGTTTCGGGCGTTGGTTCATAGTGAAGCGGCTCCAGCCCAGCCCTCTGGTAGTGCCTTCGATTTTATGGGTGGCATCGGGATTGGAGAAGAATCCACTCCTGCCAGCCGCCTCGAAGCAGATTTGTTGGAGAAGACCCTGCACGACCCCACCGCTCGTCGGCAACTGGGCACGTTCCACTGGCTATTTCCCAAATTATTGAGCTTAAACGTGCCGCCGCAGCAAATTCAAAAGCTGATCGATCAACTCGATATTTGGCTGGTGTTCACGGCTCACCCAACGGAAATTGTGCGTCATACCATTCGCAGCAAACAACGCCGCATTGCCAAGATCTTGCGCCAACTCGATCGCCTGGAAGAACGTCAGGTAATCCAGGGAGTGAACCTTGAGTCGATCGATGAGGACGATCTGCGCGATCAGCTGATGGAAGAAATTCGCCTCTGGTGGCGCACGGATGAGCTGCACCAGTTCAAGCCGACGGTGCTGGATGAAGTGGATTACGCCCTGCACTACTTCCAGGAGGTGCTGTTTGACGTGATCCCGCAACTATATCAACGGTTGAAACAGGCGATGAAAAGCTCGTTTCCCGGTATGGTTGCGCCTCAGTCAGATTTTTGTCGGTTTGGTTCCTGGGTGGGGTCAGATCGGGATGGCAACCCCTCCGTTACCCATCAAGTCACCTGGCGCACTGCCTGCTACCAGCGCAACATGGTATTGGAGAAATACATTCAGTCTGTTCGCACTTTAATCGAGCAACTCAGCCTGTCCTTGCATTGGAGTGATGTCCTGCCCGAACTGCTGGAATCTCTGGAACAAGACCAGATCCAGATGCCCGAACTGTATGACCAGCACGCGGTGCGCTATCGCCAGGAGCCTTACCGCCTCAAGCTCACCTACATCCAAAAGCGATTGGAAAACACCCGCGATCGCAGCATGAAAATGTATCGGGGTGAGTATGTCCACGAAGAACCCGCCGATCTATCCAGGCTCACCTACTACCCATCGGGCGATCGCTTTCTGGAGGAACTGCGCCTGATCCAATCCAACCTGCAAGGCACAGGATTAACCTGCCGCGAGTTAGACACCCTGATTTGCCAGGTCGAAATTTACGGCTTCCACCTCACCCATCTGGATATTCGTCAGGAGAGTACGCGCCACTCCGACACCATCAACGAGATTGTGGAATACCTGCAAATCCTACCCAAACCCTACTGCGAAATGACGGAAGCAGAACGGGTGGAATGGCTTACCTCCGAACTGCGAACCCGTCGTCCGCTGGTTCCTGGAGAATTACCCTTTTCTGAAAAAGCCAACGAAACAATCAAAACCCTCCGGACGGTGCGGCAACTCCAGGAAGAGTTCAGCCCTGCCATTTGCCACACCTACATCATTAGTATGAGCCACGACACCAGTGACTTGCTGGAAGTGTTGCTGCTGGCAAAAGAAGCCGGGTTATACGATCCCGGCACTGGCATTAGCACGTTGCGGGTTGTCCCCCTATTTGAAACGGTGGAAGACTTGCAGAAAGCCCCTGCCGTACTGATGGAATTGTTTGAGTTGCCCCTGTACCGTTCCATGCTGGCGGGTGGGTATGCCGTGACCAGGGGTGAACAACCCGCGGATCAAACGGCAACCTGGATGCTCACCCCACACTTGCAAGAAGTGATGCTGGGTTATTCTGACAGCAACAAAGATTCTGGCTTCCTGAGTAGCAACTGGGAAATTCACAAGGCGCAGCAAGCCCTCTATGGTCTTGCCGAGAAGTATGGCATCTTGCTGCGAATTTTCCACGGTCGGGGTGGCTCGGTGGGGCGGGGGGGTGGACCCGCTTATGAAGCAATTCTGGCGCAACCGGGGCGTAGCGTGAATGGACGCATCAAGATTACAGAGCAGGGGGAAGTGCTGGCATCCAAGTATTCTTTGCCGGAACTGGCGCTTTACAACCTGGAAAAAATTACGGCGGCGGTGATTCAAAGCAGTTTGCTGCGTACCGGGTTTGATGATATTCAACCCTGGCACGAAATCATGGAAGAACTGGCGGCACGATCGCGCAGTCATTACCGATCGTTGATTTACGAGCAACCGGATTTCATCGACTTTTTCCATAGCGTCACGCCGATCGACGAAATTAGCCAGCTTCAAATTAGCTCCCGTCCTGCCCGTCGCGGTGGCAAGCGAGATCTGGGCAGTCTGCGGGCAATCCCCTGGGTGTTTAGCTGGACGCAGAGCCGCTTCCTGCTGCCTGCCTGGTATGGCGTAGGCACAGCCTTGCGGGGCTTTTTAGACGAGAATCCCGAAAAACACCTGAAGCTGTTGCAATACTTCTACTTCAAATGGCCCTTCTTCAAAGTGGTGATTTCCAAAGTAGAAATGACCCTCTCTAAAGTGGATTTGCAGATTTCGCGCCACTACATGAACCAGCTTTCCAAGCCGGAAGATAAGGCTCGATTTGAAATCGTATACGAACAAATTGCCAATGAGTATTACCTCACCCGTGACATGGTGATGGAAATTACCGGACACAAGCGTTTGCTAGATGGCGACCCAGATCTGCAACGATCGGTGCAACTACGAAACGGCACAATCGTCCCTCTCGGTTTCCTGCAAGTTTCCCTGCTCAAACGTCTGCGCCAATACAAAGACGAAGCTGCAACCGGAGTGGTGCGATCGCGCTACAGCAAAGGCGAACTGCTGCGGGGTGCCCTACTGACCATTAACGGCATTGCCGCTGGGATGCGGAACACGGGTTGATCCAACACCTCGTGCAACAACCGCGACCAATTGTTAGTGATTGACGACTTGCATTAGCCCTTTGCCATTGCCACTTTCCAGATAGCGACGGTACATGGCGCTGTGGGGGAGGACGCGCAGCACTTCTTGCGTGGTGGTGATGCCGTGGGTAACTTTGGCGATCGCCGCAACTCGAAAGGAATCAAAACTGATTTCGCCCAGGTAACGGTGTAACTGCGTCATGGAGCCTTCGTAAATGATGTGACGTATCGTATCGTCTACATTGAGTAACTCAATAATGGCTTCCCGCCCCATGAAACCAGAGTGAAAGCAACGCACACAGCCTTTACCCACTTTCCATTCTCCAGTGTTTGCTTGCTCGCGATCGATGCCGAGGATTTTCAAATCAGAGTCTTTGGGCGTGTAGGGTTCGGCGCAGTGGGGGCAAACGCGGCGGACTAAGCGTTGTGCCACAATCCCCAGCAAAGCATCACTGATTAAACCCGGATCGGGACCAATATCCTTCAAGCGGGGAATCGCACTGACGGCATCGTTCGTGTGCAGGGTCGTGAACACTAGGTGTCCCGTTAACGCTGCACGTACTGCCGTTTCGGCGGTTTCGTTATCGCGAATTTCCCCCACCATGATGATGTCCGGATCTTGCCGCAAGATCGCCCGCAGTCCTGCTGCAAACGTCATGCCAGCCGCTTCATGCACTTGAGTTTGGGTAATTCGGGGCAGAATGTATTCCACTGGATCTTCCACCGTGACCACATTGACGTGTTCCGTGGCGACAGTTTGGAGGCTGGTATACAGCGTACTGGTTTTACCCGATCCCGTTGGTCCCGTGAAAATTACCATGCCCTGCGGTTGTTGCAGCCAGCCTTTGTAAATGGCTAATGTCCGCTCCGTAAATCCCAACTCGTCAATGCAAGCAAACGGGTTTTGGCGTGGTAGCAGGCGAATCACAGCTTTTTCTCCACCCACGCAGGGCAAGGTGCTGACTCGCATATCCAACCCCAAATCCGCATCCTGGCTGGTGTTGTACTTTTCGCCAATCCGCGCATCTTGCGGACGACGACTTTCGGCAATGTCCATATCTGCCATGACTTTCAATGCCACGATCGCCCGACGGCTAATCTCCAGTGGCAGCAGGGTAATGTCCCGCAAAATGCCATCAATCCGGTAGCGCACCCGCAGTCCTTCCGGTAATGGTTCCAGGTGAATATCGCTGGCTCGATTGCGTAAGGCTCCGGCAATCAGGGTTTTGATCCGTCCAATTTGATCCACCGCTCTGGACAGGAGTTCGCTGGTAATTTCGCGAATGTCCTCCTGCTCTTGCTGCCCGGTCAGCGGGTTGACAAACGGCTGAATGGTGATTTGGGCACAATCCAAACTTTGGGCGCGATACCAGTTGGTGTAGCTTTTGTCGGTGACAGGAATGATGCGAATGTCCGTCAAAGTTCGATCGCTCATGCGGCGAATATCATCCAGGGAAACGGGCACTGGACTCCCCAGGTAGAAACAATTGCGCCACAGGAGCAGCGGCATCACAGGAGGTAGCGTACTGCGATCGGGAAACTCCCGCAGAAAGCGAAAGTTGACATCGGAATCCAGCAAACTCAAGGTCACATTACCATCGTCATCAACCAACAGCCGCAACGCCGCTTCACAGGTCAGCTCACGGTTTTTCAGTTGTTGCCACACAGACAGGGTAGATGAAGTCATGGGGAGAGGGGGACAGGGGGTAAGGGGTAGGGGGGTTAGGTGAGTAGGGGGGGGATGGGGGATGGGGGATAGGCCGGCGAAACGTTACTCATCCACGCTCTCACTTATCCACTCACCGACTCTCCCACTCACTCTCCTACCCGTCTTCGCCTTCCATCATGCCACCCTCGTCCGGGTCTGGATGAGGAAAATCGGGGGGGGCGGCATCGGCTTGTTGGGCTTGGCGTTGGGCGAGGAAGTCTTGCAGGGCTTGTTGGCGATTTTCCATAAACCGATTCCAAAAACCGGGAATCAGTCCATCCATTGTTTGGGCGATCGACCAGACTTCCAGCGCCATCTGGTTGTAGAGGGAGCGATCGGAGCGGCGTAACTGCTCTAGCCATTGCAGCATTTCTTCCCGACTAGAGGACGAAATATCTGCGTCGCTGTCCTCCCCAGGCGAATCGGCATCATCAGGCAGCGGAGTAGACATGAGGATTTTAGGAACAGGTGAAGGAACACAACCAAAATGAATGACCCTGATGTTAAGTTTGCTCAAATCTGGGGGATTTTATATCACCCTAACCCGCGAAAATGTGTGCGAAGGGTGCCGTCCCTGAAATAATGATCCTGGGTTGTTGTTCGTTGCCTACAGGCGATCGCTCATGAAGCTTCGTTCGTTTTTATCTGGTTTGCTGGCTCTCGTCGTGGTGCTGCTCCTCATCGGAGTGGGAGGTTTTTTCTGGATTGCTGCCAATAGTCCATTCAAAATTCTGACGGCGGGAGCGGGGAAACTGCCCAGTGCTGCCATCTTTGTGCCCAAACAGGCTCCGGCAATGGTGTCGCTGCTGGTCAATCCTGATGATTTGAAGGCATTTCGCCAAGTGATTGCCGCTCCCAACAAACGCCGACAGGCACGGGCAGAACTGGCTCAGTTTGAACAAGGCTTGTTAGCAAACACGGGCTTAACCTACGAGCAGGATATCCAGCCCTGGCTGGGGGATGAAGTCACCCTGGCGATTACGACGCTGGACATCGATCGCGATCGGGCTAACGGCAAACAACCTGGCTATCTCCTGGCAATTGCCACCCAAGATCCAGCGCGATCGCGGGAATTCTTACAAGTTTTTTGGCAAAAACGCGCGATCGCGGGTACGGATCTCACCTTTGAGCAATACAAAGGCGTGAAGCTGATTTATAACGAAGTTCCGGTAAAGCAGAAGGCAGAGAGTAAATCGCCAGACTCGACTCTTTACTCTTTACTCCCCACGCCCGCTCTTGCCAGTGCCGTTGTGGGCGATCAGTTTGTGCTATTTGCCAATGACCCCAAAGTGTTGCGGGATGCTGTGACGAATGTGCAAGCGGCAGAACTCAATCTCAATCAAGCAGGCTTTTACACGCAAGCATTAGACACTATCACTCAGCCTCGCATTGGACTGGCGTTTGTCAACTTGCCAGGATTGGCGCAATGGTTGGAAACCGAATCGGTAACTTCCGCCAAAGAGAGTCCGGCAAAGGAAAAACCACCGACAGCGAGGCAACCCAGTCTAGCCCAAACTCTGACGATCGCCCTGGAACTGGATCGGCAGGGTTTGATTGCCGAAACTGCAATGACTGGCACCTCTGGCAAAACTGCGATCGTTCCCACCCTTGCCAAGCCAGTAGAGGCGTTACAGTACATTCCAGCCACCAGTTCCTTTGTGGCTTCTGGAACCAATCTCACCCGTTTGTGGCATGAGCTGTCAACCAGTCTTGCCAGTTATGGAGCCGTGTCGCAACTCGTCAACCAGTCCTTGCAGAGTTTTGAAAAACAAAATCACCTGAATCTACCCAAGGACATTTTCAGTTGGGTGACAAATGAGTATGCCTTAGCAACAGTCCCAGTCCAGCCAGAGGTTGATCAGACAGTGGGGCGCAAGGCAAAAGGGAAGAAGGCAAAAAATGTCTTACCAGAACAGGCTGCGATCGAAGATTGGATCTTTGTGGCAGAACGAGGCACCCAGGAACCCACAAAAACTGCGATCGCTCATTTGGATGACATTGCCAAACAGCAGGGTTATGGCGTGGGTGCAGTGCAATTGGGAGAACAAACCGTTTCTGCCTGGACAAAGCTCACCTCCAGCAATCCTTTCGCCAAGACGTTGCAAGCAGAAGTACAGGGGGTTCATGCCACGGTCGGCAAGTATGAACTCTTTGCCACCTCTCTGCCGGCAATGGAGCAAGCGCTGAATGCAGTGGATAATTCGTTACTCAAGCGCGATCGCTTCCAGCAAGCGATCGCGCCCTTCCAGAACCCCAACAACGGCTATTTATATCTGGACTGGAATGAAAGTCGCCCTCTCTTAGAACAAAAGCTTCCTTTGCTCAAGGTAATTGAATTAGCCGGGAGTCCTTTATTTAGCCATTTGCAATCCTTCACCATCAGCAGCTACGGACGGGAAGAAGGGGTGCAGAGAGGCGGAGTGTTCATCAAGTTAAGCGAATAACTCACCGAGAAAAATTGCTCTAATGACTCTTTAGTGACTGGGCATGGCTCCTGTCTAGCGCTACTCGTCTAACAACGACAAACAATGCCACTGAGCCGATGTTTCACTCAACTCTAGCTCCAGCCAATGAGCCAGCTTTTCGGCTTTGGGTTTATTGTCCTGATGAAAGTCGCAGATGTGGATATCAACAGTAATCTTGCCTTTTTCGGGCCAAAAGTGAATGGCAACGTGAGACTCTGCCAGGAGCAACACCGCAGAAACGCCCTGGGGTTGAAACGTAAAAGCGGTTTGATTCACAACGGTTAGCCCCGCCAAATCAACTGCCCGTTGCAGCCTCGCGACAAAATCGGCTTCCGTCCAGCCGTATGCTTCAGGACGGGCAGTAAGGATGGCAGACCAGTGATGGGATTGTAAGGATTCAGTCTGAGAGAGTTCGGTGGGTAAGGGGTCAGTCATCGTACACTCTACGTCCGTCGCCAGGAAGCAAGGTAAGTGAACTGGGGCGAATTTGCCGCCCCACGCTCACTTCGATATCGTCATTCCAGTTCTCGACTGAAAGAACTTGATTGTTAGCAGCACTGTATTCAAAATAACGGCAGATCTGGGCTTGTTTATTCAGGGTGGTGCCAATGCGCTGCATCCGTGCCACGCCCTGCTCTACCTTTTCGTAGGTGATGCCGTTATGCGTAATGCGCTGGGGCGGGTTGCCACTGATGTCAAGATTAGAAGCGGTTTCCATCCAGCACACTTCTACCCGATCGTCCTCTTCCACCGATAGCCAGCGGACATGATCGCCATCTTGCAGCATATATTCAAACCAGGAATAGCCGTTGTCATCAAAGGTGAGGCGACCTTCCACCACCCAATCGGCTCCTTCGTATTGCACAATATCGCCAATTTGCAGGGTGAAGATGGTGCGTTGCAAGGACGGTAGAGCTTGCTGTTCCTTCTTTCCAGGTAGGGCAATCCGTTGTTGGATCACGATGAAAATGCCAACTAACACGATCGCAATAATGCCAATCCAAACCCAGGTCAACATGGCTGTTTCTCCTTAATCATAGGCTGCCCATCTGGGATCTGCCTGATACCGTACAATCACAGGTTGCGACAAACGATTCACTTCGACATTCCCCAGTTCTATATCCTTTGGCAATTCAAACAGGTTGTGTAAGGTGGATTCATTTAAAAAACGAGTTGCCACTGGCAGCGCTAATTGATCCGGCTGGATGGGCGATCGGGTTGCCATGACAAAGCCCCACAACCCAAAGCTGGGTACATCCACCACATAGGGGTAGGTTTCCAATCCCACAGATTTCAAGGTTGCGTCAATACACGCAAATGCTTTGGGTGCAAAAAACGGACTGGAGGATTGCGTCACCAACACTCCATTTGGTGCTAGACGAGAGAGTAACCGCCGGTAAAAGCCTTGGGAATAGAGTTTGGCGATCGCATCCCGGTCAGGATCAGGAAAGTCCGCAATCATCACATCAAACTGTTCCTTCAAGGCTGGCACTGCGACGAACGCATCGCCCTGAATCACCTCCACCCGTGGGTCAGCATACGCCCCACCATTGGCTTTGACTAAAAAGGGTTGCTTGCGTGCCAGATGCACCACTGCCTGGTCTAAATCAATTAGTACCACCCGCCCCACGTCCTGCCACTTCAACACCTCCCGCAGCGCCAGCCCATCGCCTGCCCCCAACAGCAAGACCCGACGGGATCCTGCCTGCTGCCTTAACATTTGATTTGCACTCAAGGCTGGATGGACTAAGGCTTCGTGATAACGGTATTCATCAAAGGTAGAGAATTGCAGATCGCCATCAAGAAATAGGCGCAGGTCAGAACCGCGACGGGTGAGTACAATCCGCTGATAGGGAGATTGTACGCGAGTAATAACAGGCGCTTTGTAGAGGGTGTTTTCCAGGCGATCGCCCAGGGGAATCATCAAGGGCACCAACCCCAGCAGCAGTACGCCCAGGATTAGCCCCCAGCGTCCCCATTGACGCAGGGAAGGGAAGGCAGTCGCCAGAACCACCACCATCAAGGCAGGAATTGCGCCAATCAGAGCGGCAGCAGGAAATAAGCCCATTAAGGGGAGTAGGACGATCGGCAGGGCAAGAGAACCGAGCAACGCGCCAACATAATCCAGTGCCAAGGCTCCAGCCAGGGCATCTTTGAGTCCTTCATCTTGTTCCAGTAATCGAGTTAGGACGGGCAGTTCCATCCCTGCCAGGGTACCCAAAACTGCGGTTGCCAGAAAAAGGGCAATCCAAAAGGGACCGTCAATCACAAACAGGGCAAACAGGGCTAAGGGAATGAGGGCGCTCAAAGGCGCGATCGCCAGTTCAATCCAGACAAACGTGGTTTGGAGTTGGTGTTGTTGGGCGCGATCGCTACCCGATGTCGCCACAAACCGACTCAAGTAAGCACCCAAACCCATTGCTGCCAAAAATCCACCCACCGCAACCCCGTAGGCTAAAGCTTGATTCCCCACCAGATAACTGGCAAGGGTGCCCAGCAGCAACTCCACTGCCAATCCGCAACTGGAGGAAACGGCTGCTGTGAGCAGGAGCAGATTCCGTTGCCGCCGAGTGAAGTGAGCGCCCTTAGAAACCGGTTCAACCGAGAAAGATTGATCCATTCGCGTTACTTTCCGGCTCCCGGACCGCCTCCCCGAAAACTACCGTAGGAGCTACGCACCGGGGACGCAACCCAGACACCACTGCGATAGGTGCCAGAGGCTTGGGTGCCATGTCGCTCCCAATGGTTATCTTGATTTTCTTGGCGTAGGACGAGGGCGGCTTGCTGGGTGAAGCCTGCGGTGAGGGTGATGGCAGCGATCGCCACCACGGCTACAGCAAAAAGTTTGGTCAACATCAGGCGGATTTCAGGGTAGTAACGTTAACTGGAAACAAGGTTTTGGCATTCTCGCGCACAATAATTCGCGTGCGATCGACGGAAAAATCGGGAGTCACTTCCACATGGAAGCCATAGGATGTGCGTTGCTCCAACACAAAGAAAGCAGTTAATGTACTGCGTCCAGAGGTAACTTTGCCATCGCTTTTAATGCGATTGACATCGACCGCGTGTACTTTGGAATAGATTTGTTCCCCATTGGCATCGTTAATCGTTAGTCGCACATTCAACCCACTGGGAGAGTGTTCGTCGGACTGGACTTTGACAATAACGCGGATTAAGCGGTTCTGCCCGCCCGTTGTCGCCCGCGCCACCACATCGCTATCCCGGTTTGATTTGTTGATCGCGACTTTGCCAGTGGTGGAGACAGAAAAGAGCGTCAAAATTGCCAGAAATGTTGTGCCAACCAAGCCTGCCCACAGGAAGCGATCGTCCACCACTCCATTTTTAACCGTGACTTGAAAGGGCACCGCTTTATCAAGTTCTCGTCCAGCCGTATCCGAGTATTCCAGGACATCGATCGCGATCGTGACCGGTTCCGCTTGGTTGGTGCGAATGTCCAACCCGCCCATCAAGTCATCTTCTGCCCAACTGCCCGACTCCCCCTCTTCCGACCAAGTGCCCGATTCTGCCCAAGCTTGCTTGATGCCACTGGCAAGAACTTTGCCCTGCTGGTCTTTCACCTGAATTTCATACGTCACCCATTGGTTTGAGGGCAAGCCAGCCGTGACATCAATGCGTAACGCCCCGATCGGTTCCTTTTTGAGTTGAATGGGTTGTAACGCGGTGGCTGCATTCGGTTCTACCAGGATGTTCGTAGAAATGAGGGTTCGTTCCACAAAGGCACCCACAATCAGAGCAACAACCATGACTCCAACGGCAAGCCAGGGAATGTAAGGAAAAATATCAACGAAGCGACCCGTTCTTTGGGTCTGAGGATGGGCGTGCATTTTGCGAGTTATTGACAGGGTTTAATTGAAGCAGGCGTACAGTGCCATAATAGTCACTCGGTAAGAAATGGACACTGGGGAATATAACGATGCCTTTTCTGATAAAACTCGCTGAGACTGTTGCCTGGTCGATCGCAGGAGTTTTAATCCTATTGGGTAGTTTATGGTTGTTCGATCGCTTGGATCCTACAGATTTTCGGCAGGAAATTCGCGATGGCAATATCGCAGCCGGAATCATTTTGGGAGCTATCGTTCTGGCGATCGCGGCGATCGTCGTTGCAATTTTGCTAACACCATGAGCTGAACCAACAAAAACAATGGATTGACTGTGGATAAGATAAGTAAGTGGCTGTAAACAGCTTTAAGATGAAACAGTTATTACTCCTTTGTCCTTTGTCATTTGTAACCCGTCACGGACTAATGACCAGTGACGAGTGACCAATGACCATCCGATGTAACAGTTAACTGTGCCTACTTGCTAAGTATCTACATCTGTTAACAGGTTATTACCGACTTTTTATGCCAAATCTTAAAAAAACCGTCCAGGCGATCGCTAGTTTTGAGTCTAGCTAAACTGGACGGTCTGGAGGTGACAGGGGGTTCCTGCCGCTGTCAGGGGTTAGACATAACCCTCAAAGAATCACGTTCAATACACAGAGGAGACATTCGCACTGTGGGCTGACTTCCCGTTCTTTTCCGCAGCATGATGTCCATTGGAGCCATTGTTGCTGCGGCGAGGCTGAATCACTCCATAGCCGCCGTGATTCCGTTCATATACGACGTTGATTTCTCCAGTTTCCACATTGCAGAAAACGTAGAAATCGTGGTCGATCAGTTCCAAATGCTCTAGTGCGTCCTGAACACTCATGGGGGGCATAGCAAAATACTTGGTGCGAACCACCTGAGGCGGGAGGGAGGGCGTGCGATCGGTGGGCAATTCAGAAATAACAGGCTGATCACTCAGCGCTTCAGCAGTCTTAACCGATGGGTGGTGTTTGTCGTAGCGCTTCTCTTTATATTTTCTAAGCTGGCGGGAAATCTTGTCGGCAACCATGTCAATGCTGGCGTACAGGTTCTCGCTACCCTCTTCTGCTCGTACCACTGAACCGTTTACATAAATCGTTACTTCTGCAACTTGCTTGGAATTTATGCGGGGATTACGGGCTACCGATAAATGCACATCTACTTCCGTAACCATCGATTGGAAATGGGTAATCGCTTTCTCAATTTTTTGGTTGACATATTCACGTATAGAGTCAGTAATTTCAATGTTCTTGCCCTGAATCACAAGCTTCATGGAGCTTCCTCCCCTAAAAACTGGGTGTTAAGGTTTCCCTATCCGGGTCTTAACTTCACCCTAGCACTTTGTATCCTCAGGAACAGAGCGCTTCAAAATGTGTTGCATCCTTTGATAATTCTTGATTTGAACTAGGGCAAATTGCAGTAAAAATCTGGCTTTTCCCCCTTGATTCCCATTGTTTTTTAGAGCATCGTTAAGAGTTGGGGGTCTAAATGAAACCGGATCTCCTAAGTCAGTGAGCAAAGGTAAATATTTAGAGTCATTGGTCATTCGTCACTGGTCATTGGAGATAACGCAGTGCGTGACTTTATCGAAACAATCATTTACAAACAGTTTCTTACTTCAAATGACGAATGACAGACGAATGACCAATGACCGATGACCCTTTCTTAAACATTTATTTGGTTTTTATTGTGCTTTGAGCGAATCTCGTTGTTGCGATTTGTTTACTCCTGGGTTGGTGCCCTACGAAGAAGCTTGGGATTGGCAACGATCGCTGGTTGGTGAGCGCAAAAATGATGCTGCTCTTAATGATGTCTTAATCTTGTTGGAACATCCTCCAGTTTATACCCTGGGGCAAGGCTCGGATGAGCAATTCCTCAAGTTTGACCCGGAGCGATCGAGCTATCCAGTGGTGCGAATTGAGCGCGGAGGTGAAGTCACGTATCACTGTCCAGGGCAGTTGGTGGGTTATCCAATTTTGAATCTGACTTTTTACCAGAAGGATTTGCACTGGTATCTGCGGCAGTTGGAAGAAGTGTTAATTCAGGTGTTAGCCAGCTATGGCTTGCAGGGCGATCGCATTCCTGGTTTAACGGGAGTGTGGGTCGAAGGCTACAAAGTGGCTGCGATCGGGATCAAGGTGAGCCGCTGGATTACGATGCACGGGTTTGCTTTGAATGTGTGTCCTGACTTAAGCGGATTTCAACGCATCGTGCCCTGTGGTATTGCCGATAAGCCTGTGGGGAGTATGCAGCAATTTATTCCCGACATTCAATTCAGTGAAGTGCAACAACGGGTGGCAAACGCCTTTGCAGAAGTATTTGGGGTGTGTTTAATCCATGCTGCTGGAAAAGCGCCCAATTACTTTGGCGGAAAGATTTGCTGATAGGGATCGACTTTGCCATCACAAACAAATTTGGCTTTGTAGTCGATGAGTTTCAGCGCATTCTTCTCCACGCGGTAACGGGCGATCGAGCCACAATCTCCCACTCCGCGAAACCGAGTCTCTACAGTCAAAAGCCGTTGTTTGGGTTCATAGGTCGGCAATCCGCCCACTTCTAAACTCTCGGTCTTTTCAATCTTGCCTGCCTCGTTCTGGTCGAACCGGGTTAGACGTAGGGGCTTCACCGTATTGCTTTTGGCGGTAGGAGCGTACAAAAAGAACTGATAAGCCCCCTGGTAAGCGCCCAGAAAGCATTGGATCATCACCAGGTAGGTTTGATTGCTGACTTGGTAAGCTCTGGAAAACTCTTGAGCGCTTGCCCGCTCCAACGAATCCGTACACACATTGAACTGTTTGCTATTTTTCAGGAGATACGCAACAGCCTGAATTTCCTGCGGAGTTGCTTTTTCTGAGGTTACAGTTTGAGCTTGAGATAAACCCATCGGCAACAAACTTGCTGCCATGTTGATCAGACCAAAACAACTAGCCAACAGAATCACGTTGATTTTCATAGGAACCTGAGGATGGAGTGGACAAGTAGGAAAAAATTCAGCGCTTAATGCTTAAGGCATACCGATTTTATTCAATCGAGAATTCGATCGGTTGTGCTATAAACAAGCGGGGCAATCTTCGCCCTCCCCTCTTTGTTGCAATTTTCTTAAGTCATGGCTATCAATCGTCGCATCTTCCTGATTCTAAGTAGTCTGGGTGGTCTGGGAGCATTTGCGCTGGGCAAATGGTTTGGGCATCGGGCGAATGCGCTGTATCGGGCGGATGAAGTGCCCATCACTTCGGCGGAACCTGCGATCGCGCCGGAACTTCAAGCCGCAAAACCAGGTGATTTACTCCTCCGCTTTGTGGCGACGGCTGACACGGGTTCCGGCGACCAAAATCAGTTTGCTGTGGGAGATGCAATGGCACGCTACCATCAACAAAATCCCTATAACTTGGTGGTCTTAGCGGGCGACAATATTTACAACGATGGCGAGATTTGGAAAATCAAACAGACTTTTGAAGAACCCTACAAAGCCGTGCTGCAACAGGGTGTAAAATTTCGCGCCTGTCTGGGAAATCACGATATTCGCACTGAGAACGGCAATCCGCAAGTGGCGTATACCGGATTCAATATGCCCTCCCGCTACTACACCTTCCAGGCAAACGGGGTGCAGTTCTTTGCCTTAGATACCAACGGCAACGCCGATTGGGAGGCTCAACTGACCTGGCTAGAAAAAGAACTTCAGCGAAGCAGCGCCCGCTGGAAAATCGTTTTTGGTCATCATCCCATCTATGCGTCCGGGGTGTATGGCAGTAATCCTGAATTTATTCGCACTTTCACGCCCCTGTTTAAGCAGTACGGCGTACAGCTTTACATCAATGGACATGAACACCACTACGAACGCACCCGCTCCATCAACGGCACCACCTATTTAGTGACCGGACATGGAGGTGCTCATTTGCGGGATGTGGGCAAAAATGAGTGGACAGCCTACTCCGTCTCTCGCCACGGTTTCACGGCTTTGGAAGTCTACCCCGATCGCATTGAGATCAAAGGCATTGGCACCAATCATCAAGTCTTTGATCGAGGCACGATCGCAAGAGTAACGGGGTGAGTGAATAAGTAACATCCACTCATCCACCCGTCTACCCATCTACTCCCCTCTCACCTGATTCACCATCACCGTCACATCACTCGCAGGATTGCTCCCCGTGATGACAGAGTAACGGGTTGTACTCGTCCAGTGCAGCTTACCATCCACCCAAATTTGGGCAGAAACGGCATAGCGATGATTAGGGTTAATTTGCATCGGATCGTACTTCAGGGTGAAGGGAAACGGAACTTGCTTGCCATTGGTGGCAATGGTTTGCTCATCTAACAAAATTGCGGTTGCATCGGCACGGCTGACATCCTGCAATCGCACTTTCACCACTGCATTGGGTGGCAGAGCAATCTTTTGACGATAGACAACATTTCCAGTTACTGTTGCCGCAAGCATCGGTCTGGGGTCAGGCTTGGTAGGTGTTAATCCAGACAAGACAACTCGTGTCACTGGTTCTTGAGAGGGTTTTTGATCGGGAAACAGGATGGTAAAGGTTTTGTTGTCGATCGCGTAACCAATGTTGCGATCGGAGGTGCCGCTAAACTGAATCCCTGTTGCTGAGGTTTGCTTCGTGGTTGGAATGATCTCTCGTCCTAACCCATCGTTGTCTGTCACCACCATGAGCAGGCTGGCTTCCCCCCGGCAAATGTTAACGAAGTGATACTCCGTTCGGTAATAGGCTTCTTGCTTAAACCGTCCACATCCTTGAGTGGCAAAGTCAATCGTCAAGGGTTCCGACGGTTGCATTTCGGTTTCCTGCGCCGTGGCAAAGTTCGCCAACGGTAGCACCGCACTCACGATCAACAGGGCAGACACAAATAATGATCGCATAATTTCTCCTCACAGTAAGTCAATAGACAACAAGACAATAATCTTTCTCTTTTCAGCATGACGAAATACCAGAGCGATCGTTGCTCAGTTGCAGATTTAGAAACACGAAATATCACCAACATTGCAACACAACGTAACGTTTTCCGGCTGAAGAGTGGCATCAGAACGTTTTAGACTTTTAAGAATTGAGACAGAATTTGAATCCTATGTTTCCAGCCCATCGCCCTCGTCGTCTGCGTAGCCATCCCCAATTACGGCGCATGGTGCGCGAAACCGTCCTGACCACGAACGATCTCATCTACCCCTTGTTTGCGGTTCCGGGAGACGCGATCGCCAACGAAGTTCGCTCCATGCCAGGAGTCTTCCAACTATCGGTGGACAAGATCGTGGAAGAAGCCAAGCAGGTGTATGACCTGGGAATTCCAGCAATTATTTTGTTTGGTATTCCAGAGGACAAGGATCTGGATGCCACTGGAGCCTGGCACGATTGCGGCATTGTGCAAAAAGCTGCAACCGCCGTGAAAGAAGCCGTTCCAGACTTGATTATTCTGGCGGATACCTGTTTGTGTGAGTATACGTCTCACGGGCATTGTGGCTACTTGCAAACGGGTGACTTGATGGGACGAGTGCTAAACGATCCCACGCTAGAGTTGCTGAAGAAAACGGCAGTCTCTCAGGCAAAAGCCGGAGCCGATATCATTGCGCCTTCTGGCATGATGGATGGGTTTGTCCAGGCAATTCGGGAAGGGCTGGATGAAGCGGGTTTCCAGGATACGCCCATCATGTCCTACGCTGCCAAATATGCCTCTGCCTACTACGGTCCATTCCGAGATGCGGCTGATTCTGCACCCCAGTTTGGCGATCGGCGTACCTATCAAATGGACCCTGGTAACTCCCGCGAAGCCATCAAGGAAATTGAATTGGACATCGCTGAGGGTGCCGATATGTTGATGGTGAAACCTGCCCTGTCTTACATGGATGTGATCTGGCAAGTGAAGCAAGCCTCAAATCTCCCAGTCGCCGCTTACAACGTGTCGGGCGAATACTCGATGGTGAAAGCCGCTGCCCTGAATGGTTGGGTAGACGAACAAAAGATCGTACTGGAAACTCTGACTAGCTTTAAACGAGCAGGTGCTGATCTAATCCTCACTTATCACGCCAAAGATGCAGCACGCTGGTTACAGTCGAGTCATGGATAATTAGGCATGGAGGTAGGTAATGGCAGGTTTGCTACGACCTCTCAAATAACAACTGCTGGTGAAAAGCGATAATTACCATGCCAACAGTTTTGCGAGTCGGTCCGTACCGCTTTTACTTCTACAGTCATGAACCCAGTGAGCCACCACACATACACGTTGATCGAGATGATGCAACAGCAAAGTTTTGGTTAGAGTCGATCGACCTGGCAAATAGTATCGGGTTCAATGCAAAAGAACTGCGGAAGTTGCAAACGCTAGTCCAGGAGAACCAGGACATTTTATTGGAGGCTTGGAATGGGTATTTTGGCGATTCGAGCGGATGAGAGAGTTAAAGACGTTCAGTTTACTGACGAGACAATCAGCGTTGGTTTAATGGATGGGCGGATAATAACTGTCCCTTTGGTTTGGTATCCAAGATTGCTTAGTGCTACCCCTAAACAGCGTGAGCAATGGGAGATTTGCGGGGGCGGCTATGGGATTCATTGGGAAGAAATTGATGAAGACCTTAACACCGAAGGTATGTTAAGAGGTGCGCCCGCACCAAAGGCAGCTTGGAAGAAAAGCCCCCATCCACCAATCTAGTTCAGAGTGTTCTTGCTAACTCATTCCAGGCTTGAATCACGGCTTGCAAGTTGGTGGGCAATTCAGCCTGGGTGCTGTCGGCGTAGCGGATCGTGCAGGACGGACACGAAAGGGTGGTTGTGATGAAGTCGGCGGAACCGGGAGCAGGCTGGTAATCGGCACGATCGAGCTTGTGCATCCGATTTTGCCGCAGCAAGGTCATAAACTCCCGCACTTTTTGGGGTGGAATCTGGCGAACTTGAACAGGCGCAGCGGTGCCGATCGGACGCATATTCTCTCGGATCAGCCTACCATCCCGGTACAAGGTTGTTTGAATGGACTGACCCGCAAATCCTCCTGTGGCGATCGTCCGAAATACCATATCTCGTTGCAACTGAGGTGGTAATTCTGCGACTGGAATTTTTGTTTGTGGAAGACTGTCTGGCTTGGGCGGGCGGGGAGATTGGCTAGTACGAGCCGTGGACTGACCTTCTAAGCGAAAGGCGCTGCCACTGCCATTGGTGCGGTATACCCAGCGGCGATTCCCCTGGGCAAACACCACCCGCCAACCATTCACCATCGCCTGAGAGCACATTTCATCTGATTGGGCTAAACCAAGACAACCGTTTGTCCAGGTTTGCGGGCTGACTTCCACAAATTTCAGTTGATTCGTGGGGATGCCTGTACGCTGGCTGAGATCTTGGCGCAGGGTGGCAACAATCTCCGGGGGAATTTTGGCAGCGTTGGAGATTACCGTCGATCGCGGTGCAGATCGAGTCGGGTTGACCACTGGATATTCTCCTGCCAGGGCAGGCAGTCCAGTTGCCCCCAGGACGCTGACCAGCAGCAACGTTGCAATGAGGTGGGGCGATCTCTGACTCAACTCCGATTTCATCTCAGTTCTCCATTTCAAAGGTTGGGCACACAAGAAAAGAGACGCAATCCACCTGCGTCCAAGTTCCAAAGCTGATTGAATCAATCGCGTCCGGGTCATCGTTGGGTGCCCAAAATAGGGAGATTTTGCCAAAACTGGTTAAAACTCGCTGGACTGACAAACCGCCAGATTGCTGCCAACACAACAAGCAAAATCACCAGTGATACCAGGTTAGACAATAAGCTAAAAAACTGCCGCGATCGCAGGCTAGAACGTTGCCGCTTGGCAGTGTACATTCCCGGACGCACCGCCGTCGAAGCAGCGGCTGTTGTGCTGGTGGGTCGCGTTGTCGCGGTAGAGGTGCGTCGGGTTCCGGCTTCGTTGAGAGAAGATTGACTCGATTGCCCTGGCTTGGCAGACCGCATCAGTTGCAGATGATGGTTCACTACGGGCGGGCGACGCTGCGATCGCACCCATTGCAGCAATGCCGAAACGGGCATTCCACAGAGATTTTTGGTTTGCAAGCCCATCACCTGTTGCAGCATCGGTTGCTCATTTGCCACCAACACCACTAAGCGATCGGGATAGCGCAGTGCCAAACCGTAGCAACATTCCACCACATCTAAAGCAAGGCGTGCTCGCTTACTTAAGTTATGACCAGGAGCAGGTTTAAGCAGCGGATGCTCCGCCTTGAGGCTTGTCTTCTTCCAGCCACTGGTCGGGTAAAACCGACTAAATTCTCTCGCTGTACTTTCCGTTTCTGGTTCCGAAGCGCGATCGCACATAAACTGCATCTGCTCTAAAACCGCTTCCGGCACATAACACTCGCCCAATCGAGAAAACTCCTGCCAGTTCAGAGTTTTCCCTGCCAGCAATGCCGTCGTGTCAAATACAATTGAAATGGGAGGAAGTAACGCCATAGGAAAGTGCCCTGATGCGTAAGCGAGTGAATAAACCGTCTAAAGAAAGATTCCTGTCAGCGTGGCTTGTAAAGCTTGATTACGATTCTTGCGAAAACATTGAGAAATCCCCCAACTTTCGGCAAGCGTTTTACCGTATACCTTATTAGATCTATTGCCCGTTAACGGATGCCGAGGCAAGTCATGAGCAACCTATCAAAGTATCGTATCGTCTGCACCCTCTCATTTGGTGATATCTACGGTCAAATCATCGTTTGGTTAATTGTAATTTTTGTTAGCCTTTCCGCATCAATGGGTTTCATGGGTGCCAGTAAACCCATTTTTGCCTTGGCAACCGTTGGGCTGATTCTTGTTCTCACAGTGCCCTTCTTGCTCTTCGCCTTTGTGACCACCCTGCTGAATCACATCGAGTTACAAACCATCGATCCCGCTGTCTCCAGAGGCACAACCGTTTCAGCCGAAAGCATTCCCCATCAACGAGTGCAAACTGCAAACTAAGCAAGAGTACTCACCTTAGCAGGCTGGCAGCCCTGAGTTTGATCATTAACCGTTACTCCTACTACAATCCCCGCTCCTGAGTGGGGATTCTGCTTATTGACTTGTATGACAGCTTAAGCTGTTGGTGAGGGCAGTAGCCTAATGCTATCTGTTCTCGTTCAGGAGAAGAAAGTTTTGGGCATCCTCTCATTGTCACCTTGGGAGAGAAGTATGTCGTCTGAAGTATTTTTGCAGCAGTTATCTCCAGAAATCCTAAAGAAGATAGAACAAGGAGAAGTCTTCTTCAATTTGTTCTGGGGAGCCAAAGATATTGAAAATCCTGAAAATTGGGAAGAAGAAATAGAAGAACAGTTTGTACTTTCAGATAATGATCGGCTCAGAATTAGCCGTGAATCTTCAGCGGATATTGCTTCGATTCTGGCAGAGCGTAAAAAGTATGAGTCTCCTGATCTCGGTGTTGATTGGAATACAATCCACGACTTTTTAACTGGAGAGGAAGGTTCCTTCGACGTTCCGTATTTGATCAGTGAGATGGAGATAGATGGCAGTAACGTTGTTCTCGTAAATGCTTTTTTTGGCGCGAACAAGATGCGATACGACAGTACTGTAAACTATTTGACATCAGAACAGGTTAGACAAGTTGCAGATGTTTTGACTAAGATCCTGAGTAATTTTGAAGAGAGATTGTCCTTGTTAGGGTTGGATTGGTATCTAGAGGACTTGACTGACGACGATGGAACTTGCTGGTTCGGCGATTACTTCCAAAATTTTGTCAACTACTACAACGATGCAGCAGCCAACAATAACGCTATGTTGATGGTAGGGTCATTCTAATTACGCCCTATAGCAATTGCGGTGCAACGGATTGAAGGAAGCCACTGGTGCTGAGTTCAAGAGAATTAGCGATCGCTGACCGCAACCGGTAGCCGGCTAAATTTTTTCGACAAGACCATTGCATCCGCTTATGGGTTGTTGTTGATTTCTGGTAAATTTGGCAGGTATTTGAACTCATGCCTGCTGTGGAAAGAATTCCAGACGAAGCGATCGTAGTGCGTGGAGGGCGCAACTGCCCAGAAGATATTCAACGGGGTACAGGCACTCATCCAAGCGGTGTGACTGGGATTTCTGTAGAATGTGCAGTAGGGTTGACTATGGAAGAACTATCAGTCGCTATTCCACATAGACAGCTTGGTACTACGACGGTCGGTGAGATTCGTAAAGTGGGAGGAGAAGTTATCCGAACA
This sequence comes from Leptolyngbyaceae cyanobacterium bins.302, assembly GCA_033764965.1. Taxonomy (GTDB): domain Bacteria; phylum Cyanobacteriota; class Cyanobacteriia; order Leptolyngbyales; family Leptolyngbyaceae; genus JSC-12. Next base: position 45,639 of record JANRIN010000343.1, read on the forward strand.
AGTGGAAGAAGCCCTTATCATACAACTTTAACCGGCTTAACACCACAACAAATCAGTGACCTTCTAAATCCAACAATCCCAAACCCAGCACGTCAGCAGTCAAACTCATGAAAACGCTTAAAGTCTTCGCAGATTTCCATAACGCCGATGTTCAAGGTCGGTTGCGCCTGAACTGTATTGGTACAGTTGAAGATTTAGCCCGCCAAAATATCGAATTACAAGATGGACAGTTGCTTACGTTGTACAGCGAAGATCTGGAGGTAGAAGGCGTAGTGCGATATTCCTCCGAGGAGAATCTTTGGGTTGCAGCGATTGATTGGGATGCTATCAAAGCATTGCAAGAGCTTGTGATGCAAGGGCAATCATAGATTCGGTTGGCGCGGCATAACAACCCGCTTGCATCCGACCACCAAGAAACTGTCTGTGAGAATCAAAGGCTATCGCGGGAGATGCGGAACGTTATTTGATTTGTTAGGTTACCCGATTGTTAAGAAACAGCTAGGTTTCGAGGGGGAGGAGGAGGCAAGGCAGTAGAAGCAATATAGAGCTTATTCCTTTCTCCTCCATGATTGACCACGATGTAATTATTATTGGCGGCGGTTTAGCGGGTTCCCGCGCAGCCCTGGAAATTGTGCGCCAAGCGCCAAGTTTGCGAGTTGGCTTAGTGGCGAAAACTCACCCCATTCGTTCCCATTCCGTTGCCGCGCAAGGTGGGATCGCGGCAGTTTTGCAGAATGCCGATCCCACCGATACCTGGGAAGCACACGCCTTCGACACCGTGAAAGGCTCCGATTACCTGGCAGATCAAGATGCGGTTGAAATTTTGACGCGGGAAGCCCCCAGTGTGGTGTACGACCTGGAACACATGGGGGTGTTGTTTTCGCGGGTTGCAGATGGACGTATTGCTCAGCGTGCCTTTGGCGGACATTCTCACAACCGCACCTGCTACGCGGCGGACAAAACCGGACACGCCATCCTGCACGAACTCGTCTGCAATCTGCTAGCAAAAGGCGTGACGATCTACGACGAGTGGTATGTGCTGCGGTTGATTCTGGAGGATGGACAGGCAAAAGGCGTGGTAATGTATCGCATTCTGGATGGGCAACTGGCTGTCGTCCGGGCAAAGGCGGTGATGTTTGCCACGGGTGGCTATGGACGGGTTTATAACACCACTTCGAATGATTATGCTTCTACGGGTGATGGGCTGGCGATGACTGCGATCGCAGGTTTGCCCCTGGAAGACATGGAGTTTGTTCAATTCCACCCCACGGGCTTGTATCCCGTCGGTGTCCTAATTTCCGAAGCCGTGCGGGGCGAAGGAGCCTACTTGATCAACAGCGACGGGCGGAGATTCATGGAAGATTACGCTCCCAGTCGGATGGAGTTGGCTCCCCGTGACATCACCTCCCGCGCCATCACGCGCGAAATTCGAGCCGGACGGGGAATCAACCTGGATGGCAGTGCTGGCGGTCCCTTTGTTTACCTGGATTTGCGCCACATGGGTCAGGAAAAGATCATGAGTCGGGTGCCCTTCTGCTGGGAAGAAGCCCATCGTCTGGTGGGAGTGGATGCAGTGCATGAACCCATGCCCGTCCGTCCCACGGTGCATTACTCAATGGGAGGCATTCCAGTTAACACCAATGGGCAGGTGCGCCGCAGTGCCGATGAGTTAGTCGAGGGATTTTTTGCTGCCGGAGAAGCGGCTTGCGTGTCGGTGCATGGGGCAAATCGGCTGGGTAGCAACTCCCTATTGGAGTGTGTGGTGTACGGACGGCGTACTGGAGCCGCGATCGCCCAGTACGTTCAATCTCGCAAACTGCCTGAACTGGACGAGCAACCTTACCTGACCGAAACCGCCAACCAACTGCAAGCCCTGCTGGAACAATCTGGCAATTACCGCATTGCCCAAATTCGGCAGCAGTATCAGGACATCATGACTGAGTACTGTGGTGTGTTCCGCACTGAAGCCGTGATGCGAGAAGGCATTACCAGGCTGAAAGAACTGCAAGCGCTTTACGACCAAATCCAACTGGGCGATCGCGGTTCTGAGTGGAATACTGAAATCATCGAAGCCCTGGAACTCCGGAGCCTGATGATTGTGGGTGAAGTGATTCTCACCGCTGCCCTCAATCGCAAGGAAAGTCGGGGTTCGCATTCTCGCGAAGACTACCCCGATCGCGACGATCGTAATTTTCTGCAACACACCCTGGCATACTACTCCCCCGCCGGAATTGACCTAGCGTATATGCCTGTCAACATTAGCCTATTTCAACCCCAAGAGCGGAA
>JANRIN010000344.1:0-7187 GCA_033764965.1 Leptolyngbyaceae cyanobacterium bins.302
GCGAATGGCATCGCTGGTGATGGCAATGGCTTCCTGGTCAGCAATGTGTTTCAGGTGATTGCAGACCGTATCAATTGCCAGTGAACGAAATGTGAGGGTGAGACAGCGGCTGACGATCGTGGGCAGAATTTTGTGCGGGTCGGTGGTACATAGAATGAATACGACATGACCGGGCGGTTCTTCAAAGGTCTTAAGCAGGGCATTTTGCGCCTCGCGGGTTAACATCTGGGCTTCGTCAAGAATGACAACTCGATAGGCTCCTTTGACGGGTGCAATTTGGATGCGTTGAATGAGTTCACGCGCATCGTCAACCCCACCGTGAGAGGCCGCATCCATTTCGGTAACATCTAAGCTGATGCTGGACTCAATGGATCGACAGGACTCACATTTGCCACAGGGATTGAGAGTCGGGCGATCGCTCAGGCAATTAATTGATTTTGCAAAGATACGAGCCGTACTGGTTTTTCCGGTTCCTTTGGGTCCGATTAGCAAAATGGCAGGCGGAATGCGATTTCGCTTCACAGCATTGCTCAGGGTTGTTTGAACATCAGGTTGTCCTACCAGGGATTCTAGGGTTTGTGGGCGGTATTTCAGATGCAGGGGAAGTGTTGTGGGCATGATGATTGCGATCTTCTAAAGATGACAAGATTGGTGGTTGCACTTGATTGGGGAATGCACTTTGAGCGTGGAACGGCTGGGGTGCTAGGCAGCAACCTCTTGTTGGATCTGCGCCAACTTATCCTTATCGAACTGGGGAAGCAGGAAGTAAACTGCATCCATTTCCAACTCTGGTACTTCCACATCGCCTGCGGATTGGATCTTTGCAGGCGTGTAGGGTTTATCAAGCGTCAACCGCAGTGCTGAGGACATCAGCGCTTTGACAGCAGTGGTCAAATACTTGACGTTGAATTGGACTTCCGTACCATCCAGTTCTTTGGGAATTTCAGCAGACATGGTTTGGATTCCTTTGCCAAAATCTTGCTCCAGTGATAGCTGAATGTGCTGCTCTTTGGCATGAAATTGAATTACAACCCCATTAACCTTCTTATCAGCCAGCACTTCGAGCCGTTCTAGGCGATTGAGTAATTCAGCTTTGTCTAAGGTGACCGTGTGGCGGAACTGATACTGCTCCAGAAGCGCAGAACAGTCAGGATAGCCGCCGTCAAAGCATTGGGTGATGAACCGCTTGCGAATACCATCGTGTTCAACCTCGAACAGCGCTCGCTTAGTCTTGCGATCGTAGGCGTATTTGAACGAGGCATCAGGTTCAACCTTCTCCAAAGTCTTGCTCAATTCCCCAAGCATTCTGGCGGGAATAATACTTTCGGTTTGCTGATCTGCTGGAGAAGAGCTACTTCGGCGTTTCTTGCCAATGCCATTAGTTTTCACCTTCACCATTGCGACCTGGTGCCCATCTGTGGCGTTGCAGTGGAGTTGGGATTGAGTGTGGTTCAGTGTCCACTGTACAGTCGTTAAAATTTGCTTCGTTTCCTCCGTGCTGGATGCAAATAAAACGCTACCCAGCCCTGCATGAACTACTTTGGCAGGCAATGAGGTGGGCTTTGTTGTGATGCGATCGACTTCTGGGAACTCTGCTGGATCTAAACCGCGAATTTCGGTTGTACCGTCGTGGTCATCCTGAATATAGGCAATGTAGGCGATCACTGGAGCTTCCGTGCTTTCAGATTGTGTTTCTGGTTGTTTAGCCGTTTTAGTCTTGGCTGATTTTTTACTTGCTTGGGGTTTGGTAGCGTTCAGTGGTTTAGAAGTTGTGGAAATGAGTTCTTGAATTTCGGATGTTAGATGGATGGTGTCCTTTTTGGGGCACATCCGCACTACATCATTCAGCACCTCTGCGGGCAAGGTGATTTTGCCACCCGCCTCAATGGTTGCCTCAAATGAAGCTGAGACCGTTGTGGTCATATCTGAAACTGTCAACGTCACCTGCTGCGCATCCCGATCAGCGTAGATCAAAACATTGTTCAAGATAGCGTGAATTGCCTTCCTGGGGAGGTTGGGCTTGAGGAAGCTCATTGCATTTGCAAACACTTCCTGATCACAGCTTAGGCGAATTGGGGTGCTGGGTTCTGGAGGGATGGCTGAGTCGTTTTCCTCAGCTTCGTCAACTGTTTCAACTTGCGTTGGCTCCCGTTCATCAAAATCGTTAGATTCAGTGTTCAGATCAGCTTCAGTTTCCAGGTCAGAGAGATCCTCATCCTCATCTTCAATCAGATCTAGATTATCCGCTTCTGCCTCATTCTCTAAGGGTTGAGGGGTAGTAGAGTTTGATTTCTGTTTTCGATTGGAAGAAAGCTTTGTAGTTCTCTCTTTAGGAGGTTTGGTTAGGGTTGTCATCATGGTTGCTTGTTAGACATCGATAGTGTGTTTTGGCTGCGGTAGCAGCAGTGAATGTGGCTAATTTCGGAACTTATATTGCAGGTTTCGTCTTTGCCGTCTAATGGGGTTGCTCCAGACGATCAGGGCACGATGCCGCGCTCGACTAGCGGCTACATAAAACAGGCGATTCATCTCCAGCACGTTTTCAGAGGTGCGATCGCCCATTCGTGCATAAATATCATCCCCATCAATGCCAACCTCATTGAACGTTGACCCCTGAGCGTTATGTACGGTTAGCGCGAAACAGGGGCGAACATTCGCAAAGGTTTCTAAGTGTTGATAGTATCTTCGCCAAAGGTAGGGATTGCGTTTGGCGGCGCTGAGTAATTGGTCAGTTTGGTGATTAAACCGTTGCTGTTCCGATTCATGCAGAACATAGATTTGCTTGGCAGGTCCGGTTTTTGCCTGAACAACTAACCGCCAAACACTGTGACCGCTATAGAAATCAGGATAAATCTCTTTGACAACAAACTCTGAAGAGGTGGGAAACAGGGTGATTTTGTGATCTGGAGCGTAGATGGGTTCGCGGGTAATTAGCCGTTCTCCAGGCATAAATTGAGGGGCATCATCCCCGTAGAGCCGTCGGCGAATTTCGTTGTTGTACCAATCTACCTGATTGTTTGTCCAACATAAGATCCTGAAGCTGTTTGGATTGTTGGTGAAGTGTTTAGCAATCTTTTGGTAAGCATAATTGATTAGGGTCTGTTCATTCACCAGAACGGCTCCATTACGCTTGTCCTGTGAATGATGAGCGTAGGGCTTGAATGGGCGGAGCGGGACTCGTTTTTTCTGACTGGGAATGTGGCGGCGGATAGCGGTGATGAATTCCAGTAACGGACTCCCTTGACCTTGCCGAACCACCTGAGTGAGAACTACCTTGTCGCAAATGTTGAAAGCTAGCGATCGAGTTTCATTCACTGGGTTGAGCTGCCCCGGATCTCCCATCAGAATAATGTAAGGAGGATGAGTCGAGGTCAGCGTATAATATGCACCGGCTGCAACCCGTTGGATGTGAGCGTAAAGCTGTTTGTCAATCATGGAAGCTTCATCGACAAAGACAACATCAAACGAGTCCAAGAAGTCAGTTTCCTTACGTTTTAGGATCTTTTGATTTCCCTCGCGTACAAGCGCTAGCCCCAAGAGGGAATGAATCGTCATAAACGTAATGCCAGTGATACCTTGCTCTAAAGCGATTTCTTGCAGTTGCTCGACGGCTTTGTTGGTCGAACCTGTCATAGCTACACGGTATCTCAAGCTCAGAAGCTGGCGAACGAATTGAAAGGTGAGGGTTGATTTGCCAGTTCCCGCATATCCAAAAATGCCAAAGGGTTCAGTTGGATGAGGATTTGCGATGAAGCGATCGAGTTTTCTGAGTGCCCGATTCTGATCCTCAGTGAAAGCCAATTTTGGATGAGATATGGGAGAGTGGAGAGTGGCAATCATTTGCTGATGGGGTTAGATAACGAATTGGTAGCGCAGTCGCGCTGCGGATATTGAGTTCTTGAAGGGCTCCCCAGATTTGACGAGTGGTGGCGTAAGCAAGCATTCCCTGTAGTCCGTCCGGCTACAGCGATCGCACTCAAGCCGCTGTACTGGCAATGCGAGCAGGGCTGATCGAGTAAAAAAAATTCATAGCGGAAACTATGCAGTGAGGGATGCAGCAATTCCAAATTCAAACTCTAAGAGGAGTCAACAGCAGGAGTCGGTTTTGCATCCGAGAGCATGAAATCAATCAAATGCTGCCAACTGTGAAACAGTAAATACTTGGTGAGGGCGAGAATGTCTTGAAAGAACCCTTTGCGAGTGCCACGTTGTTGGCGAATCTGTTGATAAGAGGTGTCCACCAGATGCAGCACCGTATGAAACAAGAACGCTAAGAGATTGAGGGTCAGCAAAAAGCTGGCTAAATGCTGCTGTCCATGCCCAAAATTGTGTTCCAGATGATAACCCTTGGTTTTGAGCACATTGTGATTTTCGTTTTCAGTTTTCCAACGACTCCTGCCCGCCGCCACAACTTGAGCGACGGTGTCATGGCTCAGACGATGAAAGGTGACAAAGGCATTCCGATAGAGCACCTGCCGGTCGTGTTCGCGGGTTAGGACTAACTCACACCAGTTGACCAGCAAAGCCGGATGGGCGTCTCGAATAGGCACCAGATTGGTATAGCGGTAGTGATAAATGGTTGCAGTACCCAGGTCGGATTGCCGGACTTCTAAATGCTCGATGGCACCGATGACCTCAAGCACGTGCAAGCGCTCATACAGGGCAGGGTGAGAGTCGGGTAGAGCCGTAAAAATGAAATTGATGCCCAGTTCTAAACACTGTTGGCACATCGGTTGATGACTATAGAGGTCATCGCCCAGTAGGGTTATCGGTTGTCCAGTAAATTGCTGTGCATGCGCTTGCACCCAGCGTTTGGCGGCAGCCAATTCACAATCTTGTTTGTCAGTTCCATCTTGAGGTTGGACAAATTCGGGTGCCAACGCAATCACTTGAGATTGACCGGGAGCGACAATCACCGGCAGAATGGCGCTGTGAGAATAGGTGACCCGACCATTTTTATGAGTGCGAGTCGAACACCCTTGACACTCAATTTTCTGAGAACTGAAGTATTGCGTCCCGTCTAAGGTGACTAGCAACTGCCCGTCCAAGCACTGGTACGCTTGCAAGTAGCCCCCTTGCCTCAAGGCTCGATACACCTGCTCAAACACCCCAAAAAGCAACGTTGCAGCGAGTTGATCTAAGATATTGCGAATTTGTGGAACCGTTGGGATTTGCTCTAAGCCAAACAGGGTTTGAGCATTATCTTGACCGCACCGACTCTGCATTTGACGTTGATGTTCCAAGAATGACTCGCACTGCATGAAAAACACACTAAACGCTGCCAAAATAGCGTCTTTGAGGCTGTAGCGGGTGCCGTTGCTGGCTTGTCGTGGGTCGTCAATCCGGTTGATAGCTTGCTGTAGATCATCCAACAAACCGCTAAAACTTAAAGGCATTGGTTCCATGAAGATACTCCCACGGGAGTGCCTCCTGATTCTCAAGCTTCGGTTAGCTGGATGTCAAAATTTTGAATTTGGAATTGCTGTGAGGGATGACTAGCTAGAGGGTTGGGAGATTGTTTGGATGATACTGGTTTGAGTGGTGTAGAGCGATTGCCCACTCCCACTTTCTAAATCAAAATAGGTGGTGAACCGTCGTAGCTCGCCAGTGGTTAGTTGCAGTAAATAGTCAAATGCTTCAGCCGCAACACGCTGATTAATGCTGAGGGATTGGCTGTTCAGCAGAGCAAGCTGTTCGCAGGACAGGTTATTGTCCTCCATTTCTTCTGGCTGTGGAATCAACAGGTCAGGTTGTTGAATGGTTGGGGCAGGGAGCCGAAAACATCCCAGCGTGTCGAATTGATAATCGTCGGGTTTAGTGGAAAGTTGGGAGCCTAATAAAACTTGTCCACTCCAACGGGAATTGCCACAGTCCAGATACCAGGTGTGAGGGGCGAGTTGATGATTGTTATTTTCCAATACCTGGGCGATCGATTGTCTGGCTCTGGCGTTATCGACACAGCCAGTGACCAGGGCAAGGGTATTGTAGGCGGGAGCAACCCAAGCTGGATAGAAGGATTGGGCGATCTCGCCTACTTCCATTTTCCAAGCGTTAGCGAAGCTTGTGCGAAGCACGTATCGCATAGCGGAGTGCCAGTGTTTTGGCTTTGTTCAGCCCGATTTCTGCATCACAGAAGCACTGACGTAATACATTAACTTCTTCAACATAGTCTGGATCAACAAAGTAGAGTTGCACGTTTTTCTGTTGCTGGAAGGAAATATACCTAAACGCACGATAGATAAGTTAGCCAGGAAACTTTAGCTGATAAGCAGTTTAGTGCTTGCAGCAGCCACACTAGACTCACAAGATAGGGGAGAAAACAGTCTATATTTGGTTACTCCCGCTGTCTAGACACCTATCATAGAGAGGATTTAACAATAAAAATCTATTGTAGTTAAAGCAGTATGACTGATTTGAGATGTCGAGATGGGACAGAAGTTTGTACCTTTTATTAAGGATTTCATGGTAAACCTTGAAGAACCGCATTAAAAGTATTTTTCCTTTCTCTGTAAAGATATTGAGTGAACTCAGGTCTCGAAGATCGCAACCGAATCGAGTAAGTATGAGTGCAAACCTGCCAAGGATCTCATGTCTTTGGCGAGTTGAGAAGTAACAGCTCTCGTAGCACAGATTCATACACTGATTCATCCACACCTCTGTGAAAACTCCATGTAGTATGGAATACACATCACGATTATCGCGCTCATCCCCGGTCAGTTGTTTCAGCGGTATGTTTGGATTAATTTGGAGAATCTCTTCAGGGTCAAGTGTGTAAGCACTGAAAATAACATGACCACACTGGTGGATTAGGTCTTCGATAAAGAAGACTTCGTCATTATCCTCAGAAGCATTTAGGAAGACGATCCCGTGAGCTGCGAGGGTTGCAAATGAAAAAGGAAGATGTCCGCTATAGATAACAATCCTTCTCATAACTTTAAGAATATACTCGTAATAGTCAGGAAGAAGATTCTGAATGAGAGAGAAAGCTTTGCTAAGGTGATTTATATGTAAGTGGGTAATTTGTTCTATGTCCACATGAACTTTTTCCCCACTGTTGTTTATGAAGAATTTTTGTAATAAAGGATGGTTGTAACGACAAACCTCGATGCAAGTATTCTCTACAAAAGTTGGGAAATCCTGAACATACTCAACGAACGTATCTCCGTCTAGCAGAATGCAATTTTCCT